>JAJQDT010000098.1 GCA_021202075.1 Lachnospiraceae bacterium
GCGGAGCGACGGTATCATTCTGCGGACGGGTGGTATCTCGCGCGCGGAATATTCAATCAGTTAACATTGGATGGCTACAAAGTATCTTTTCACACCCAATTGAGCAACAAAAAAGTTAAGCAAATCATTGAAGAAGTTCTAACTACTTAAAATTGCAGCCATGTGGGGGATAAATTGTTCCACATGGCTGTTTTGATGTCCTAATCGGAAACTTCACGCTTGCCGCATCCTGTTCTCCATGCGGAATTACCCTCCAGATTGCGAAGCAGGATTTTCCTGTCCTGCTTGTACTCATCCCCGATGAAACCCAGCCGAAGCAGAAAGCAACGGAAGGTGTATTTCTCGTTCTCTACATCTCTTTCAGTAGCAGTCACACGCTTTAGTGTCCGGCTCATTTCGCAGAGAGCGCCGATGAGATGAGTGTACGCTGTGCATTCGTCTGGAGTGGGCAGTTCGGTAAACCAGGGGAATGAAACTGTATCCTCGCTGATTTCAATCGGCAGGCCGTCAATGCCCAGAGCTTTTTTGATAAGACTGCCTTTTGCGTCCAGCAAACTGGTCAGAGTGCCGACCGCTACCTTATCGAGCGGAACCGTTATTGTGAATCCTATGGCCTCTTCCTGCGGCGCATTTTCTTCTGTGTCATCTGTCTCATTAGTTTCTTCTAATGCCTCTGCAGGCTCGGCGGTGAAGCCTCTCACGGCAAGCTGCTCCAGCAGATTCTCCACTTCCTCACTGTCGGCTCTGTCGCTAAACTCAACTGTTCCGTTCTTGTTGACAGTAAAGTAATCCACCTTGTAGGATGCGGTGGGCATTCCGAGGTACTTTGGCTTGACTTCAAGAATCTCGCCCATAGCCGTCACAAGTGCTTTTCGTTCTGTTCCTGTTACGTTGTAATTGATTGTCATGATGGTATCCTCCTAATCTGTTTTCCCGTTTTGGGTAGTGCCATATTGCCTCTAAATCCACAGAAAAGCAAGACTGTATTACTACCAATAATATGCGCCAAAGTTTGTGCATTCTGTCTCTCCAAATCTGCTTGCTATTTCTGCCGCCAAGAGTGATTAATACACTACTACAAAAATCAATGGAGGTAGCCTATGAAAACAAAGAACATCAAAGTACAGTATTCCAGCCATTATCAGTCAAATTCTCTTTTGCCAAAAATCCAGATGGAAGGCAAATGGCTTGAAGCTCTTGGCTTCTCGGTCGGCACAAAGCTGGTGGTTGAGTACGAAGAAGGAAACATCCGCATCCGTCCTTTTACCAAAGATGAGACCGAAGCGGCAAGGGAGCAGGAGCTTCATGCAGCGATTACTCAAAAACAGCGTGAGCTGAGCGCACTGAGAAATAGTCTTCCACAAGCCATGCCAATTACAGCAGTTGCTGAAGAGACGGTTTCTTATGGCTGTACGCATTAATCCGAAGCCGAGCCTATCGGCATCATCCCATTCATAACAAAGGCGGCAGAGTCAGACTGCCGCTTTTGCTGTATCCATCAAAAAAGGCAAAGAAAAAACAGTCATGTCGACATTTCTGCCCGTCATGACTGTATTTTTCTTGCCCCGCTTAAAGGCTGAACCTTCAAAATTGTTCTTTTCTGAAAATCCCTAAGTTCAACCCACTAATCACGGCGCATTCTTCCGTGAGAAAGTATGCAAAAGATAAATTAAAGCGGATACCTCATCTTATAAGCACGGGCTGCATTAAGGCTTTTATGTTCTGCGATTCGCGCTGGACGGTGCAAGATGCACAGGTTATTTCGTAACAGATCCTTACATCTGTCCGTCCAGGACGCCCCAGTTTTTCCGCAGATAATCCACCAGGGAAATCACCGTCAGCACCAGCGCAATCCAAGTCACGACCAGCGCGAGCTGATTCCATACATTTCCAAAATCGTAGATCAGCATCACGATCATAACCATCTGAAAGACCGTCTTAAATTTCCCCCAGTAGCTGGCCGCGATCACCGTGCCCTTGTCGGATGCCACGAGCCGGAAGCCGCTGATGATGAATTCGCGGCCGATGATGATGATGACCATCCAGGCCGCCAGCTTTTCCTGTGCGACCAGGCAGATCATCGCCGAGCATACCAGCAGCTTGTCCGCGATGGGATCCATGAACTTTCCAAAATCCGTGATCAGATTGTTTTTCCGGGCGATGTAGCCGTCCAGCATATCGGTCAGGCTCGCGAGAATAAAAAGAATTCCGGCCCAGATATTCCCGTTCGGTATCGCATCGACCAGCATCAGCACCACAAAGACCGGCACCAGGCATACCCGGAGCATGGTCAGTTTATTCGGTAAATTCATCCGCTATCACTCCTGTCAAATCATATTCCTGCGCGCCGGTGATCTTCACCTGCGCGAAGTCACCGGTCATCAGGCTCTCATCCGTGTTGATAAACAGCAGGCCGTCCACATTCGGAGCGTCACCATAGGTTCGCGCCACATAGGTGTGAGCATATGCTGCACAGGGATATGTCAGATCTGCATCCGTGCTCTGCAGCTCTTCCTCTTCCATCAGTTCACCCTCTACCATCGCAGTCACTGTGCGTCCGATCATTTGCTCCGCGCGGTCAAACGCAATCTCCTGCTGCAGCTCCATCAGCTCTTCCTGCCATTTTTGCTTTGTCTCTTCCGCAATCTGATCCGGCATCGACGCTGCGGGCGTGTCCTCTTCCTGTGAATACGCAAATACGCCGAGACGGTCGAATTCCATCTCATCCACAAAGTCCATCAGTTCTTCGTGCTGCTGCTGCGTCTCTCCCGGAAATCCGGCAATCAGTGTCGTCCGCAGCACAATATCCGGTATTTTCTCCCGCAGGTTTTCAATAATCGCCGTCAGATCTGCGCGCGTCGTCCGGCGTCCCATGCGTTTTAATACCGCATCCGAAGCATGCTGGATCGGCAGATCCAGGTAATGGCAGACCTTCGGCTCACGGCACATCACATCAATGAGTTCATCGTATATCTCCTCCGGATAGCAATACAGGATCCGGATCCACCGGAGACCACTGATTTTGCAGAGTGCCTCGATCAGGAGATGCAGGCATTTATGTCCGTACAGGTCAAGCCCGTAAACGGTCGTCTCCTGCGCGACCAGAATCAGCTCCTTTACACCCTGCGCAGCCAGCGCCTCCGCCTGCGCAAGCAGCCGCTCCATCGGCACGCTGCGGTATGGGCCGCGCAGCTTCGGGATGATACAATAAGAGCAGTGTTTATCACAGCCTTCCGCGATTTTCAGATACGCAAAATGGCCTCCGGTCGTGACCACACGATCACCAAAACCGGATGACGGCTGCGGTATGGGCAGCCGGTCCAGCGGCTCCATCTTCATGCTCCGGTCACCGGCGAGCGCCTTTTCGATCGCCCCGGAAATCTTATCCCAGGCCGTCGTGCCAAGTACGGCGTCCACCTCCGGCAGTTCATCCAGAATCTCCTGGCGATACCGCTGCGCCATGCAGCCGGTCACCAGCAGCGCCCTGCAGCTGCCGGATTTTTTGTATTCCGCCATCTCCAGGATCGTCTGAACGCTCTCTTCCTTCGCGTCATTAATAAAGCAGCAGGTATTCACGATAATCACGTCCGCCTCTGTCTCATCGTCCGTGAACTCGTACCCCTGCGCCCGTAAAATCCCCAGCATTTCCTCGGAATCCGCCAGATTCTTGTCGCAGCCGAGAGAAATGAACAAAATTTTCATGACTGCTCTTCACCTCCGGCGTCTGCATCAGTGCAACCGCAATCGAAATCCCGGCTGTCGGAAGGATTTGGGGAAGGATTCGGATCATCGGCTCTGTCGTTTTCTGCTCCGTGCTTCTTTGCAGCAATCGCAAGCCTGGCTCTTTTCATGAGGGGATTCCCGTTTTCTTTTTTTGCGTCCGCAGTATCATCCGTCCCGTTTCCTTCCGCTATAATCCTGCTCTCTGCTTTCGTCTGTTTTCCACCAAACTCTTCTGGATTTTTTGCAGGCAAAGTCATGGCATCGCCATCTTCATCGTTTGAAGATAAAGTCACAGCATCTCCACTTTCTTCCTTTTCGTCTGCAGAATATACATTCCGTTTTATATTTGCAGGCACAACAGAATTTCCAGAAGCATTTTCAGCACCCGAAGCATCTGCGCCTTCTTCCGAAGCCGGATTTTCTGATATCTCCTCGCTCTCCACCACAATCTCCTGCTCTTTTTGCCGCTTCTGTTCTTTCTTTTCCTGCTTCCGGGCTTTCTTTTCCGCTTTCGCGGCGTCCGCTTTCGCCCATTCATCCTCAATCAGTGCCTGTACATTTACGCCAGGGTTATTTTTCTGAATTTTCTCCAGCTTTCCTGTACGCAGCCGGATGCACAGCAGGCCGAGCAGATTGGTCACGCCATCCGCAATCAGGCAGATCCCGATGTAAATCAGCATCTGGTAATCCTCCGCGAACGGATATACCAGCAAAAATACGCCCAGCGCAATAATGATCAGCGCCGCGATCAGAGCCACATACCATCTCCGGACAAACAGACGCTTCATGCTGACGGCACTCTGTATCTTGACAATCGCGCCGACCAGAAGCACCGTCGCCATCGCGAACGGCAGCACCATCCGCATAAAGTCCGGCGTCAGCAAAACAAAAATACCGAACGCCACGCAGACAATCCCGATTACGAGCTCTACCTGCAGATAGCCCTCCTGCCGTTTATTACTGGTAAAATAAATCACTCCATAGGTCGCCCCGACCACCAGCATGATGACTCCCAGGCCCCTCCCAATCATCTGAATAGAGAGCGTCGGCCAGATGAGAAGCACCACGCCGATTGCCACATAGAGAAACGAAAGGAAAATATAGCTTCTGCTGAATTCCTTTATCTTTTTCAAAGACATCGCCCCGCTTCCATCCCGGCTGGCCGGGGAAATAAAAAACCGCAATCATAAGTTACAACGCCTTGGAATCTGTCGAAAAATAACCTGTGCAGATTGTGCCGAATAATTCGTGAAGCTCAGGTGTTAAAAACGTAGCCGTAGTGGGACGCTGAACATCCGTTGAACATCTGCACTCCGTTTCAGTCGGTCTTTAACGTATGCCACTGGCACGCAGAACCATTTAGCGCCGACCGGAGCAAAGTGGAGACCGACGAGGCTTTTAGCACCTGCGATTCTCGGATTGGACGGTGCAAGATGCATGAGTTATTTGGCAACAGATCCTTAATTCTCAGCAGAAGTCTCCTGCTCACCCGGAAGGATTTTCAGCTGTCCGGTGTACAGTTCATCTACTGCCTTCGACAATGGCTTGGATACGGCAAACCCTCTCATATCCTCTCCGGCCTTTGTCTGGCGCGCAATAATCTGGCGCGCGCGCTTGGAGGTCGCCATCACAATCGAATAGCGGCTGTTGACGACCGGCGTCTCGCCCTCCTCCACTTCACTGTTTACTACCTTCATTAAATCGGAATAAGATGGATGCAGCATAATAAAACTCTCCTTTTCTGTTTGCATACTTGCCTGAATCAGCAAATGTGTCAATTGTTATTATCTATACCATACCGTCCGGAATTTGTAAATTGCACTGCTCCTGTCAGGAATAAGTTTCCCGCATATATACCTGCATTCAATCCCGGAGCTTTCCCGCCAGCTCAATCAGCTCATCCTGGATCTGTTTTGCAAAATCCAGATTCCTGCTGATCATCATATGCTGGCTCTCGATCAGGTGATGCACTTCTTCCACCGCCCGGTCCAGGTCGGCGTTCACAACCATATAATCATAACGGTCTACGTATTTCGACTCTTCTACCGCCTGAGCCAGTCTCTGCTGAATCACTTCCTCCGTCTCCGTGTCCCGGCCGCGGAGGCGCTCCACCAGCGTTTGAGCGTCCGGCGGCATTACAAACAGCATCAGGGCATCCGGGTTCTGTTCCTTTACCTTGAGCGCTCCCTGCTGCTCAATCTCCAGAATCACATCGCGCCCCTGCCCCAGCTGCTCCTCCACATAATCCTTCGGTGTACCATAATAATGATCGCAATAACGGGCGTATTCAAACAGGCGTCCCGTATCGGCCAGCTCCTTAAATTCTTCCTCTGTCTTAAAAAAATATTCCCGTCCGTCCGCCTCGCCCTCCCGCGGCGCTCTGGTCGTCGCGGAAATCGACAGCGCGTACTGACTGTAGCGTGAAGTCAGCTTCTTGATCAATGTGCCTTTCCCCACTCCGGAATATCCGGATACCACGATCAGTATCCCCTTCCTGTCCATATCAGTCTCCCTTCTGTATTTCCTCTTTCATCGTCCATACATATGTCTTCCTGTCGCAGCGAATCCATCGATACCTGTCCTCTCGTGTAAATAATTTCCGGCAAAATCCCCTGACTGCTTCAGGATAATTGCCTTCTGGCAAATGCACCTGATGCACGCAGGATGATTCCGAAACCGGAATAAGCTTCTGCACAGCAGAGCTGCCAGGTATAGCCCAGGACTCGCTCCGCTCGTCATTCGCCTGTTGCGCAGCAGCGCTGCAGGGTATTTAAACCGAAGATATTAAACAGGACTCAGTTCCTCCGCTTCAGGATCAGCACCCGCAGCGCCCGCTGCTTCCGCCGCTCCGGCGCGTTTCCCGCGCACTGGCATATTCAGCCGCCGCGCAATGGTGTCCGGCTGCACGGCGGAGAGCACGATCTGCTCGGTCTCCATGACAATCACGGCTTTCGTCCTGCGCCCCTGTGTCGCGTCAATCACACGCTGCTGTTCCTTCGCGTTCTGCACCATGCGCTTGATAGGCGCCGCGTCCGGATTCACCACCGCGATTACTTTTTCTGTATTGATCAGATTGCCGAATCCGATATTGATTAAATCTGCCATATATCCTCCCTGTCATGTGAATTGCCTGTTATCTGACAACAAATGGGATTACGGCCGGCTAAATTCAAAAATAATCCCTGCTAAGGAACTTCTGTCCGTGGTCGGATGCCTGAAGCGGTTACTCTATGTTTTGTATCTGCTCGCGGATTTTTTCAATATCCGTTTTCAGGTCAATCGCAATGTTCGAGGTCTCCAGGTCGTTTGCCTTGGAGAGAATCGTGTTCGCCTCGCGGTTCATCTCCTGCGCGATAAAGTCCAGCTTCCGGCCGACCGCCCCGCCTTCCAGCAGGGTGTCCTGCATCGTGTGGATATGGCTGCGCAGGCGGACCGTCTCCTCATCGGTGCAGATTTTATCAGAAAAAATCACAACCTCTGCGGCTATCCGCGACTCTTCCATCTGCGTGTCGGCGAGCAGCTCTTTTACCTTATCTGTCAGCTTTTCCCGGTATTCCGCGACAATCTGCGGATAGCGGGTTTCTATGAGAGTTACATTTTCGTCCATTCCCGCCAGTTTGTCAAGAATATCCTTTTTTAAGGATTCCCCTTCTTTTTCCCGGGCGGACAGAAGCTGTTCGCAGGCGCCGCGGATCGCCTCCCGCAGTCCGGCCCAGAGTGCTTCCTCGTCAATCTCCTGTTCCTCCATGGAAAAGACCTCCGGGCACCGGCCAAGGATGGACGCGGTCAGGTCATTCCGGATTCCAAACTGCTCCGACATCCGGCCAAAATACTCCAGGTATTTCGCCGCAAGCGCTTCGTTATAATTCAGTGAAACATTCTCTTCCGCATAGTCCTCGTAGGTCACAAATACATCCACCTTGCCGCGCTGTACAAAGCTTTTCAGTTCCGTACGGATCGCCGACTCAAAAAAGGCGAATTTTTTCGGCATTTTGATGCTCACGTCAAAGTAGCGGTGATTGACCGCACGCACTTCTACCGTGAACTTTTTATTGTCTTTCAGGCACTCACATCTGCCGAAGCCTGTCATACTTTTTATCATAGCTGTTCCTTTCGAACTACTGCATATATACGCAAGGCCTTGGGCCTGACCAGGTGTTTTATGGCTCAAGCCGTACCAGACCCGCGCAGCGAGCAGGAGTCAGATGAACCGTCACCTGCTTAAATACCCGGGATTCGCACATCAGTTACTCAGGATGCGTAAATGGCGGCGTAACGACTCCTTATTGCTCATTGATTATTCGTAACTGTTCAGTACCTTCACAGTTACGAGGCTTATCCCGCACAAAGTGCGGGATGCCGCCCCGGCGAGGGGAAAAGCCCATTTAAAATCGCTTCGCGATGGGCTTTTCCCCACATGCTATATGTTTTCATACGGTCTTCGCAGCAAGTGCGAAGACCTGTCCTGACATTATTACGATTATACTTTATCCGGCGGATTGCGTCAATGAATTCTTTTCCATTAATCCTCACATCTTCCCGTCCAGAAGCTCGAGCAGATCATCCCGGGTCATTCCGCTAAGCTGCCCGGTCTCGCCGCTGATGACCTGGTCGGCGAGCGCGCTCTTGTCCTGCTGCAGCTTCAGTATTTTTTCCTCGATGGAGTTCTTGGCAATCAGCTTGTATACCGTCACCTTCTTTGTCTGCCCGATCCGGTGCGCCCGGTCGGTCGCCTGATTCTGCGCCGCCACGTTCCACCACGGGTCATAGTGGATGACGACATCCGCGCCGGTCAGGTTCAGTCCGACGCCTCCGGCCTTCAGAGAAATCAGAAAGACGGGCGTTGTGCCGGTGTTGAATTCCTTTACCAGCTCCAGCCGCTTATTCTTTGCCGTACTTCCGGTAATCGTAAAATACGAAATCCCTTCCGCATCCAGCCGTTTTTGCAGGATCTCCAGCATGGAGGTAAACTGCGAAAACAGCAGCATCCGATGCCCGCCGTCAATGGCGCTCGTGATCAGCTGCATGCAGGCGTCCGCCTTCGCCGATTCCCCATTCCATGTCTCAAAGCAGAGCGATGGATCGCAGCAGATCTGGCGCAGCCGCATCAGCTCGGTCAGGATCACCAGCTTGTTTTTATTGAATTCATCCGCGTCCTGACTGGCGAGGGTCTCGCGCATATGTACCACCTGGCCGTCGTAGAGCTGCTGCTGCTCCGTATCCATCCGCACATAGCGCACCTCCTCAAGCTTATCCGGGAGGTCTTTGAGCACGTCCTCCTTCAGACGCCGCAGAATGAACGGCGCCGTCATTTTCTGCAGCCGCTTCATTGCCTGCTCGTCCTGATATTTCACAATCGGCGTCTCCATCTCGCGCCGAAATACTTCATACTGATATAAAAATCCGGGCATCAGGTAATCAAAAATGCTCCAAAGCTCACTTAAGCGATTCTCGATCGGCGTACCCGTCAGGGCAAAGCGGTAGCGGCTCTTCACCACCTTCACCGCCTTCGCCGCCGCGGTCGTGTGGTTTTTGATGTACTGCGCCTCGTCGATCACCTCATACTCAAATGAAAGATCCTCATACAGATGGATATCGCGTTTCAGAAGATCATAGGAGGTCACAATCACGTCGTACTCCTGGCAGGAGGCAATCTTCGCCTGCCGCTCGTCCTGTGTGCCGGTGATCAGCAATACCCGCAGCGCGGGCGCGAAGCGGGCGAACTCCTCGCCCCAGTTAAAGACCAGGGAAGCTGGGGAAATGACGATGGAAACCGCTGGCTGCGACGCTTCCTTCGCAGCCAGCAGCACCGCGATCATCTGCAGCGTTTTTCCAAGACCCATATCATCCGCCAGAATGCCGCCGAACTGCCAGGTCTCCAGCGTGCGCAGCCATTTGTAGCCTTCCTTCTGATAGGGGCGCATGATTTTAGACAGGCTTTTCGGCACGTCGAAATCCGCGTCGTTTACCGTCTTGAAGCCCTTGACCATCTCGCGGAAATGCGAATCGCGGTCGCTGTAGACGCCCTCGTTCTCCTCCAGCATTTTGTTCAGATACAGCGTGCGGTACAGCGGAAGATGCATCTTGCCTTTCACAAATTCCTTCGGCTTCAGATGCATGGAATCCATCAGCTCCGACAACAGCTGCAGCGACTCATCGTTCAGATCCACATAGGAGCCATCTTTCAGCCGGTAATAATTTTGCTTCTGCCGATAGCTGTTCAGAATGTCGAGCAGTTCCTCCTGCGGCACGTCATCGGTCGTAATATCCAGATCCAGCAGACCGCTGGACACCGAAACGCCGACGGACACCCTCACCCGCCGCACCTTTTTCCCGTTGCGGAACCGGTTCGTACACTGCACTTCCCCGAGTGAGAGCAGCTCCTCCACGCCGTCTGACATCACCCGGTAAATCCGCTCCTCATCCTGCCCGCAGTTCAGCTCGCGGTTTTTCCAGTCCACATTAGGCAGCCATTTCTGAACCCGGTAGAGCATGTCCTGCTCCGCCGTGAAATCACGGTACATCTCCAGGCTGCTCTCCCTGTCGTCTTCCAGGAAATCCAGCAGGGACAATTCTTTCCCCTCATATCTGGCAAACGGGCGGCACATGACATCCCGCTCCGACGCATCCATATAAAACACAAAGCTCACCTGCGGCGGCACAAAGGAATGGATCCGGTCCGGATTCTCCTCGACCACATCCGCAATATCCTGCAGATCCGGCAGCATCTGATGATAAAACTCCGACAGATTGTTTCTTCCGATCCGGAACGCAAATTCGCCGTCCTCATCGGCAAGGGACGCCAGATCCTCTATCTTTTCCTGAAATTCCTGATTTGACCTGCACAGGCGATCTCCATCAATATAGTAGGCCCGGTCCATCCCGAAATACAGCTCCGGCAGGGTTCCTTCCACCTGGATCCCGTGGAATTCCTTCGGAGCGGGTTCTTTCTTTTCCTTCTTTCCTTTCCGGTTTGCCGAAGCTGCTTTTGAAACGGTTTCAGGTGTCATTCTTGCCTCGGAAATCTGTATCGTCACGCGCGGATTCCCCTCCCCGCAGTGCAGCATCAGCTTCTTTGTCTTTACCTGATCGCGGTCCTCATACTCAATCGTATCCCCGCCAATCTCATTGTAAAGCGCGTCCAGGCGCCAGCCGAACAGATTCAGGGAACCGCCGACCTTTGTAGAGCGCTGGTAATAATAGCGGGATCGGGTCGCGTTCTCGAGCCTCTGAGAAAATTCCTCTTCCTCCTGCACGATCTGCTCAATAAAGCGAAGCCATTTTCGGCTCTCATCCCTGAAATTGCTCCGAAGATGGCTGAATTCCGTATTGGAGCCATAGGTGGCTGTGGCCGCATTGCGCACATTCTCGCAAAAATCATCCAGCTGCTTGATGACAAACAGCTTGTCTGTGCCGATTTTAAAAGAGACGGACAATGCGCCATCCTTTTTCACCAGCCGCGGCTTGAGCGTCAGACTCTCTTTTTCCGTTATGCCGGATACCATCAGGTTCGCCCGCTTCTGCTGATAGGCATTCAACAGCCGGTTTGCCGTCCGATCCGTCGCATCCCCGAGATTGTGTGATTTCAGAAAATCCTTCACACAGAGAAGCACGGCCGCGACATACTCGCAGTCGGAATCCTCATGAAAATACCAGCCATATCTGCCCTTTTTTTTCTGGCAGACGGGACAGCCGCAATCGGCCTGCTTCAGCTGATCCCGCGAGAAAATCACGGTGGTCTGCACATCACTGCGGCCGACCTTCCCGTCCCAGAAGGCCCGTCCCAGCATCTCCTCTCCCCCAAATGACTCGTATCCAGACGACAGGTTGATTTCGTTGACCACTCCCTGATAAAAAAGCTTTTCGCCCTTGCTGCGCGATTCCTTCGGCAGGTTCGCGTTCTTTAAAATCGCATCGCCGTCAAAGTAGCTGTACTGCTCCAATGCTTCAATACTGGCGCTTCCGCCGTAGACGTCCGGGTTGTCATCCTGCCAGAAATCCCCAAGGAGCGAATACCCTTCTGTGGGCGGATTCCGTCTGGCCTGATCCTCCTTCCGCCGGGCCTCCTTTTCCATGAAAATCCGCTCCTCCTCCTTACGCTGACGGATCCGTTCTTCCTCTTCCCGTTTCCTGCGCTCTTCGGCGGCTTTCCGTTCCGCTTCTTCCTTCGCTTTGCGCTCCTCGGCAGCTTTCCGCTCGGCCTCTTCCTGTTTCTTTCGTCTCTCCCCGGCCAGACGGTTCGCCTCCTCCGCCTGTCTCTTCTTCTCGCGGCGGCGTTCTTCCTCTGCCTTTTTCTCCTGGCGGATGGCTTCGCGGCGCGCCTCCTCCGCCTGCAGCCTTTCCTGCATCTTTTGCCGCTGCGCCTCCGCAGCCGCTTTCCGCTCGGCTTCCTTCTGTGCGCGCTCCGCCTTTCGCTTCTCCCTGGCCTCGCGCTTCGCGTCCCGCTCGGCAATCTCCTGCGGGGTCAGTTCACGGGGCGCGGCGGCCGGCGTCTCTTCCGGCGGCGCAGTCTGCTTCTGTATTTCCGCTGCCACAGTTGTCCGTGCCGTCTGCCTGCCCGGCTTTGTCGACGTTTCTGGCGTTTCCATCTGCCTGCGAACCCCAGTTGAAGGTTCTGGCGCTCCCGCCTGCTTTTGCTGCTTTACCAACACTCCCTGCTGTGCTGCCGGCTTCCGTGTTTCCGGGCTTCCGGCGGTTTTCCCCTTTGCCCCGGATTTATCGATAGTACTCTCCGTCTGTGCAGCTGCTGCAATCTGCTTCTGCATCTCCGGGTTTCCGGCTGCTTTTTCCGATGCTAAGGATTTCCCGGTGGTACTCACCGTCGACTCTGATGTCACAGCCTGTCTGCGACGTCCCTGTGACGAATCCTGTGATCCTTCCGGGCTGCGCGGCTCTGCCGCAGCATCCGCTGACACGGTCATCCCATTTGCCATTGCCTCCAGGCGCGCAATTTCTGTCAGTCGTTCTTTTTCTTCCTGCGCACTGGATGTCTGTTTCACCCGCAGCCAGCGCAGGCGCTGCCCGATCTGCCGTCTGGTCAGTGTTTCTGCGGGCGGCTCCTCTGTCTTCGCAGCAACAGCAGCGGCCGCCGCGTCTTTTTTCAACACTGTCTTCCCGTCTCCGTTCACAGGCTCCGCTGTAGCGGACAGTGCTTCTGCTGCTTTTTTTGTATTGCCGGACATACTGGCCGCAGATGGAGCTTCTGCCGCTTTCTTTGTATTATCAAACCTGTCCTCGAGTGCGAACAGCAGCGCCGCCATATGCTCACAATAATTGCCGCCCCGCGCCATCGGACAGCGGCAGGTCATCCGGATGGGGTTCCCGTTTTTCAGCGTCAGGGAAACATTGTTCCGCGTGTGCCCCAGAACGGCTGCGGAAAAATGATCGTCTTCCTCTTTCAGATTCTCCACCTTCCGGTTCTCAAACGAAGCCTTCCCCCGCTCCAGCACAGACTCATTAAATTTCTTTCTCCAGGTCTTCTGTAATTGTTCCACCGTCTTCTCCTTCGATCGATCCCCGCCAGGGATCTGTTACGAAATAACTTATGTATCTTGCACCGCCTAACGCGCGAATGGAAGCGCGCTATCGCAGACCATAAAAGCCTCGACGCAGCCCGGCTCATCGTTGAGCGCCAATGCAATTGCGGTTGACTATTTCAAATATCCTTCAATAAAGCTCAGGTAGAAGTATAACTGGTTTTATGACAAAACTCAATGGTTCTGTGCAAAAAAATACTGGCATGATTATGATCGAGCAGGAGGCGGCTTTAGCCGCAAAACACCTTGCCCGGCTCTGCGCGTAAAGAAATACAGGCTGACAAAAAGAACGGATTCGTATCCTTCTGTCAGCCTGTCTGATTGATTGTCTGTGTTTTCTCTTTATAATATAAACATCACCATCGCTCAGCGAATCTTTACCTTCGCTTTCGCACTCCAGCTCCCATATACTCTGTTTCCAGTTGAATCAATCTTATAGGCGCGAACCTGCACATAATAAGTCTTGCCGCGCTTCAGACCGGAAATCGTCTTACTCAGAGACGTCACTGCTTTTTTCTTAGAAGAAGACATATTCTTCTTCGTAGAATAACAAATCTGATATCCCGCTGCTCCGCTCACCTTTTTCAACTTCACCGTCATTTTCTTTTTCGAAGAAGATTTCAGGGTCGGCTTCGAAGCTCTCTTCACAGTCACCTTTGTCCAATGCGCGTAAAGCGTCACATCCGAGGAAATGACGGTCTCCGTATCCGCCTTTACTTCCTCTCCGCCCGTCGCCGCAGTAAACCATCCGTCGAACGCATAGCCCGCCCGTGACGGCGTCGGCATCTCGCCGTAGGTCGTCTCCGAGAGCACTGTCTTCGACGTCGTACCCACCGACCCGCCATTCGCATCAAACGTCACCGTGTACTGCTGGGAAAAATAGGTAACCGTAAAACTGCTGGAATAATTGGAAAAAAATGTATCCGCCGTGGAACCGCGGTAAATCCGGAACGTCGAACCGCTTTTAAACGCCCCCGTGACAATCGTCACGGTTTTCGAGTTAATCGTCGCACTGACTCTTCCAAATGCATCTGTCTTGATCACAGAAATTGTCTCCGGAATGGTTACCGTTGTCAGACTGTCGCACTCATAAAAAGCGCCTTTTTCAATAGAGGAAAGCCCATTCGGAATCACGATTGCCGTCAGATTGGTACCCCAAAAAGCATACTCACCGATTGTTTTCAGGCCTTCATTTAAAGTACAGGTCTTTAGCGCACTGCCACTAAACGCATAACTTTCAATCGTTTCCACATTTCCCGGGATGGTGATTGAAAATAAAGCTGAAGTGCCACGAAACGCACTGGATCCGATTGTTGTAACAGAAGAACCGATAGACACACTTTGAATATAAGAGAATCTATAGCCAAACGCCCATGCACCAATTGATGTCACTCCATCCTCGATCACAACATTCACAATCTGATCTCTCACACCATCGAAGCAGGATGCTCCGCTCTCCGCGTAATCCCACATCGCCCCGGTTCCCGAGATCGTCAGAGTCCCGGTATCGGTCAGGGTTCCATAGACGGCGTCCCCACACTGAATCGTCTGTGTCTCGGCTGACCCTGTTATGGAAAACAGCATCAGGCAAAACATCGTCAAAATCAATAACAAAAATCCTTTCTTTTTCATATGACTTGCTCTCCCTTCCTAAAGAAATGCCGTGCGCACCGCGCAATTTTGCTGAAATTATACCCAAACGCCGTGACATTGTCAAGCAATGTGTAAAATTTCTGTTAAGTTTCTTTGCCGCCAATTTCTTTGCAGGTTTCTTCGCAATGCCCTGAATTACCAAAGCTGACCTCCCGATCACAACTGCGGATTGCGTGATCCGTTTCTGTATCGTTTCTTAAGAAAGATAGAGGAATGCAAGATTATTCCGGTTTATCCAGGTCTGGTTAGGAAGAAAGTGAAAACGAAAATTTAAAATTAGAGCTTGTATTTTTGTCACGTTTACTATACAATTTTCGTGACAAAGAAGAGAGAAGGTGAGTACGATGTCAGATGGCATTTATACGAAAATAAAAAATCGTATAGAGCATACAGAGGAAGGTAAAATCTTCATGACGAAAGATTTTGCGGATATCGCAAATACGACGACGGTCAGGAAATGCCTTGGCAGACAGACAGAAGAAGGTAAAATTCGCAGGGTGCTGAACGGAGTGTATGAAAAACCGAGATACAGCACATTGCTTCATGAGATGCTCCCAACAGATCCAGATTCAGTAGCACAAGCACTGGCAAGAAACTACCATTGGACCATATCGCCGTGCGGAGATGCTGCCCTCAACCGCCTGGGGCTATCCACGCAGGTTCCGGCAGTTTGGTCTTATATCAGCGATGGCCCTTACAGAGAATTCCAGTGGGACACTATAAAGCTTTCGTTCAGGCACAGGGCGAACAGGGAGCTTTCGGATATGTCGGAAATTACGGCTTTGGTTGTAGAAGCACTCAAGGCGTTGGGAAAAGAATGGGTCACAGAGGATACGGTTAATTTGCTGCGGATAAGATTATCCCCGGCGGATAAGGAAACGCTACTTCTGGAAGCTCGCAACACAAGCGAATGGATTTATGAGACGGTAAGAAAGGTGTGTGAATGACGCATGAGACATATCGCAACAATGGAGTCTGATAAAAGGGCGGAATTGTTCCAGGCATCCGCACTTGGTATGGGAATGCAGCCTATGATAGTGGAAAAGGATTTTTGGGTATGCTTTATGCTAAACCATCTGTTTCATGAAAGTGAATATAGAAATGCATGGGCATTCAAAGGAGGCACCAGTTTGTCAAAATCCTACCATTTAATTGAGAGGTTTTCGGAAGATATAGATTTGATTCTCGACTGGAGAAAAATTGCAGGAGCCGGTGAAAATCCGTGGGAGGAAAGGTCAAGAACGAAACAGGACGTATTTAACAAGAAAACCAATAAAGCTGCAGCGGAGTTCTTCGCGAACGACCTTGTCCCTGCCCTCAATAATGAGCTTGGAAGAGACCTTGGTGATGGGCAGTGGTGTTCTGTGGATGAACAGGATAGTATGGTAGTGAATTTCTATTATCCACAAATATTTGAACTAAGCTACCTGCGATCCTGTGTGAGACTGGAGATTGGTCCCCTGGCGGAATGGGTGCCATCTCATGAAACGGAGATAACACCATTTGCTGCAGAAAGATACCCTTCTTTGTTTGAGAAAAGAAGTACGAGTGTCCTCACGGTAGATGCCGAAAGGACGTTTTGGGAAAAAGCAACCATCCTGCACAAGATAGCCAACTTCCCGGAAAGCAAGCAGCTTCCACCGAGGTATGCAAGACACCTGTATGATGTGTACTGCATGGGCAACTCGGATATAAAAGAAAAAGCGTTCGCCCGGAAAGAACTTTTGAAGAAGGATGTGGCGTTTAAGCAGAAATTCTATTATGCAAAGTCAGCGCATTATGAGACTGCCACGCTGCAGGATATTACTCTTCTGCCGCCTGAAAGGATGCACGCCGCATTGAAGGCAGATTATGCGTCAATGCGAAATATGATATATGGAAAGATGCCGGGTTTCGAAGAACTTCTAGGATATTTGGCAGGTTTGCAGGAGGAGGTGCACAATCTGTCCTGCCAATAACCATAGTGTGAACCCTACCTGCAAGTGGAACCTGGTCAGTCAGGCAAACAAATCCTTCAGAATCGCGCTCGCCGTCTTGCTTCGATATCCGTCCGGATCGGTCATGATGGACTTCCCGGAGATATCCCATCGCATCTGCGAATAGCCCGACAGGTAGGAGGAACTGACCAGGCAGTCCGGGTATTTGCTGTACCAGTTGGGATAATATTTTTTCATGTAGGAAGCAGCCAGCTTTACGGCTTCGCTGGAGGTATTTCCGGAAGAGGAAGGCGTGCCGGCCAGCCGGACGCCGGGCGGGCTGGAATGGAGCAGCACAACGCTTCCGTCGCTGCAGGAGCCGACCACCATCCAGACATGCCCGCTCGAGCTCATGATATCCCCCGCTTTGTAATCTGTCACGGAGGAGGCCGATTTATAAGTTCCCCAGCCCCTGGAAGCAAAGTTCGACGCCATTTTTGAGGCTTTCATCACATATCCCTCGTTGCCGTCTGTAGTATTTAATATGTTATAAATGCACCATCCAATATAGCCGGAACAGTCCAGGCCGTTTGAAATCTGATAGCGGGTGGTCCGATAGTCATAGCTGCTGGTCTGCTGCTCAAAAAACGTTTTCCACTGCACACTGACGCCAATGGACACTGCCTCCGTGCCGGCGCCGGTGTCCTCCTCATTCCAGCCGCCGCCCCAGACATACATTGTGGAGCCGACCGGCTCCAGCGCGGTCGAAAGAAGCGTCTTTATCGTACTCGAAGAGAGGTCGCAGGTCACTGTGACCTTCTTTTTAAATGTCTTAATCAGCACATCTTTGTAGTAGACGCGCGCGCGGATGGTCGCCTTGCCGGAGGATACTGCCCGGATTTTCCCGGACGAGCTCACAGTGGCGACGGATGTTTTAGAGCTGGAATATTTCACCGTGCAGCCGCTCTGGACGGTGGCCTTTGCGGTCTTGCTCTCGCCCGCCATCAGAGAAATCGATGAAGTATTGTACTTGAAAGAGCCGGAATTGGTCACAAGCAGATACACCTTTCCTGTTTCTGTCCCATCACTACCGTAGAGTGTCAACGTTGCCTTTCCCTTCTTTTTTGCTGTGACTTTAAAGGAGCCATTTGCTTTTTCTGTGACTCTGGCCACAGATGTCTTTGATGAAGTGACGCCTGCGCAGTCATTGATTGTACAGGATTTCCCGACCGCGAGCGTTTTGACCGAAGCATCCTCGGCCCGGGCAGGCATAGAAAAGCAAAAACTAAGGAGCACCGTCAGAATGAGGACCGGAAACAGCCCGATCCGGCGATCATGTCCAATGGAGCTGGTGCTGATGGAGTGATGCATGTTTGAATTACTGTATTTGTCCATATGGTTTTATCCTCCGAAAGTCTTATGCTTTTATAGTATTATAATTGCTTCAGGAGTAAAAATCCAGAAAAAGTCATTTCAAAATGATTTTTTCCTGAAAAATAATCATTTCAAAATGACTTTTTTCGTAAAAATAATCAGTTTGAAATGATTTTTACCATTTCATCTTTTCATTTTCTTCATAATAGAGAGGATTTTATCAATTTTTCGAATCTCCTGCGGTGATTTTCCGTTTTTCATTACGTTTATGATGGCTTCGGTCTCAGACGGATCGAAGGATAGTCCTCCGCTGCCGGACCCGGAAAGTGCCATCAGGAACGGCAGAAGCTCTTCCTGGCTTTTCCCCTGTGCCTGCTCGGCGAGAGAGGAAAGCATCTGGAGCTTTTCGGCGCTAATGCCCCCGAGGGCGGGATTGTTCATCCAGCTGTTATCACTCATATGGGTTCTCCTTTCATGTCCATCATCGCAACGCGATGATGGTGGCAGGCAATGTTCCGATTCACTTGGTGAATCGAGAACGGTACCGCGCCCATTGTACGAAGCACAATTTTCAAATGGCGCGGCTTTCCTGCTGCGAAAACATCGAATACAATTCCATCATACTCATCATCTGCAGAGCCTGATCGATCATCTCGGCCTCTTCTCCTTCACAGTACTGGCGGATGTCACTTAATATATCCAGCATATCGGAGGAGTCTTCGGAGGATTCTTCTGTGAATTCATCTGCGTTTTCGTTCAGGCAGGAATCTGCGGTTTTTATGCCGTCCTGGCCAGATTCCCCTGCTGTCATGGAGCCGGTATTCTGTGAGGCTGGACGAAACGGATAACGTAATCCGTGGTTTTGGCCGGGAGGTCGGCTGTAGTAATTCAGGACGTTGCGGACTTCCATCATTTTAATCATGACCGAGAAGGTCTTCTGGCTGCCCGGCGGAAGATGAGGAATGATAGCCTTCATAAGCTGTAAATGATTTTGATTGGCGATCTCATCCAGCCGGGTTTGCACAGTCATTCCTCCTGTTCTATTTCTATTGTTCCTTATTGTTATGTGGAAAGTTCCTTATGATGCTTCTGAATTTCTCAATTCCTCAATTCTGCCGCTGCCGTTTCGATCATTGAATACACAGTGCAAGGATTGCCGGACATCACCTGAAGAAGGCTAAGGAACTGCCACTGGTACGCGCAGCACCTTGTATCTTTACTCTATGCAGCGAAAAGCGAAAAAAGAAGCAGCCCCGCATCCAAAAGATATGCGGGGCATGTTCAGATTATTCATTTAGCACGATTTGATCTGCGAGATATCACTGTCGATCATCATGGAATAGTTGGTGTAGTACACGACAAAGCCGGGCTTTGCGCCGTTTGGCTTTTTTACATGCTTTTTCTCCACATAATCGATTTCGACTTTCTGTGCGCCGCGGTTCTGCGAGTACCAGGCTGCGAGGCGCGCCGCGTCCTCGAATGTGGAATCCGGCGGCATGGTTCCGTTTGCCTTTACGATGACATGGGAGCCGGGGGCGCCCTTCGCGTGAAACCACCAGTCCCCGCCGGAGGCAAAGCGGAATGTCAGCTCATCGTTCTGATAATTGTTTTTCCCGACATAGATGTCATAGCCGTCCGAGGAGATGTAGTGATACGGCCGCGAGGTGATTTTCACCTTTTTCCCGGAATAGCGGCGGCGGATGTAACCGGCGTCGGTCAGCTCCTCCTTTACCTGTACCAGATCCTCTTCGGAGAGCGCCATGTCCATGAATGTGCAGATGGATTCCAGATGCTCAATTTCCGCCTTTGTCTCCTGCACCAGCTCGCTCAGAGCCTCATAGGTGCGCTTGAGCTTATTGTATCTGTCAAAGTATTTCTGCGCATTTTCCTGCGCGGAAAGAGCCGGATCCAGCGGAACGGTTATCAATTCGTTTGTATAATAATTCAGCGCCTCGAAGCTTTTGGCCTTTGGCGGCACGTCGTAGCCATAGGCATGAATCAGCTCGCCGTAAATCCGGTATTTGTCACGCTTATCCGTGTCGCCGAGCTGCTTCACCTGAAGGTTGTATTTTTTGCGGCAGCGGTCGAGCGCGGTCGTGGTGATACGGCGCAGGTCAGAGGATTTCTGACGAATCCGGGTCACCGTATTTTTCATCGCGTAATACTGCTCCAGCATTTCAGACGGTGAGCCGAAGCGCCGGACGGTGTACTGGCCGGGGTAATCCTCATATAGAGATAAGGGCAAGGAAGAGAATTCCACCGGCGCCTTTTCATCCGAATTTTCATAGATAATGGAGGGCGAATAACGCTTTTCCTTCACATCCTCCATCAGCAGCTCAAACGTGTGAAAAAGGTGCAGCTGTGTCAGCTCATCGATGGCGTTGGCGCTCTGCGCAGACTCCGCCCCGGCGCGGTGGCAGAGCTCCTCGGCAACCACCGGGCTGATGCCGGTATACGTAGTGTAGATGGCCTTCGCAAGCGACATCGGACGGGAGAAGACGGTGGAACAGAATTCCTCCTGCGAGGTGTCAAGCGGATCCAGCTTTTCCTGTGTCACGGCGATAAAATACGGCCGTCCGGGCAGAACCTCGCGCACGGAGCTTGTCATGGCTCCCACGTGCTTGATGCTGTCGATGATCATACCGGAATCGTCGCAGAAAATCAGGTTGCTGTGCTTGCCCATCAGCTCAATGATCAGATCCTTCCGGCAGAGGTCGCCCATCTCATTGTAATGCTCAATCTCAAAATGAATGATGCGCTCCAGCGAGGGCTGCCAGATACGCAGAATCCGCCCGTTCGCGATGTGCTTGCGCAGCAGCATACAGAAATTCGGCGCCGTCATCGGGGAAGGCTTATTCGTATTCGTAAGATAAATCAGCGGAAGGCTGGCGCTCGCGGAAAGCAGCAGCCGGTATTGCCCGCTCTGGCTTTTTATGGTGAGCAGCAGCTCGTCCGCCTCGGGCTGCGCGATTTTGCTGATACGCCCTCCGACCAGCTTTTCGGAGAGCTCCGCAGTGATATTTGATAAAACAATGCCGTCAAGAGCCATGATACATTACTCCTTAAGTCAGATATGTTCTGGCATACTCCTGATTCAAAATAATCAAATTTGCTATTTCAGCTTCTCTATTTGATCATTAACGTCCGAGCAACTAATGTTACTCATAAATATCTCCTGTATACAAAAAGAGCCCCGGAATACGATCCCAGAACTCTTTCGCGACCGCACAGCAGTCATTCACTAAGCAGCTACATTTTAGCATACCCAAAAATCCTGTCAAGTATTCCTCTTACAATTCATTACAGATCCGCACGATCGCGTCTGCGAAGATCTTCGCGCTTGTCATCAGTGTATCAATGACCATGAATTCGTCGTCGCCGTGCATGTGATTGTCCACATCCGGCGTCATGCAGCCGAAGGCCACGCCGCGCTCCAGGCCATGCACGTAGGTGCCGCCGCCTGTTGATAGCGGCTGTCCTTTTATACCGGTATAGGTCTCATAGCTCTCGAGCAGGATTTTTACAAAGTCTGAGTCGCCAGGCACACAGTGCGGGCGGGTCATCGGCACGTCTTCCATCCGGATGCCATGTTCGGCGAGCGCTTTCATGACCGGCAGCTTTGTGTTTTCCTCATCACAGCCGATCGGGAGCCGCGCATCGAACGCACCGCTTACATGATCCGGCCTGTAATCCAGAATGCTGAAGCACAGGGTCACCTCCCCTGACTGCTCCTCCTCGCGGTAAATGCCGAGCGTTTTTCCGCAGGTATCCTCATAAGGAAACAGGCTCTCCAGAGCGAGCAATGCGTCTAGACCGGCAGCATCGGTGTCACCGGATGAGAAGGCTTTCTCATCCGCCAGCTTTTTTATCAGGCGCAGCGTCGCGGTCAGCGCGTTTTTGCCCTCCTGCGGGGTCGAGGCATGCGCGGCCTGTCCGCGGGCATTCACCCGCAAAGTACCGTACATATTCTCACCACATATCTGATTCGCAGTACCAGAAGCGGATCTGTCTGAGTTGTCAGGATTTGCTTTTTTGTTTTCTCCATAATTGTCTACCGTATCATTACCTGAAAATGAACCGGCATCGTCCAGCTTCTCGATTTCAAAAACCACACCGGTCTCCCCGGTCGCCTCATCCGCAGCACGGCGCACCGTCTCTTCCGATAAGCCTTCCAGCTCCAGAACCGCCCGGCCGGGGACGACATTTGCCTTATCTCCGCTCTGAAAACTCAGCACCCGCGCACGGGAAGCTTCACATACCGAGGCCGCTTCGCTCAAAGCCCCGCTGTCCGTTCCTTCGGCTTCGCTCTTTCGCACACCGCCCTTTGCCTGCATATCATCCGATGCTGATGTTCCCATAGCCTCCGACACTGATGTCGCCGCATCAGGGAACTCCGCATGGAAATGTGCTTCCAGCCTGCCTTTTTCAATGTTGATGACCGGAAAATCCGCATCCGGCGTAAACGTATAAGGAGCCTCTTTTTCGATTCCGTAATAATACTTCAGATCGCCCGAGCCGCACTCTTCATCCGAGCCGAGAATCAGGCGCACGCCTTTTTTCATCGGAATGCCAAGATCATGAATCGCCCGCAGCGCGTACAGCGCTGCAATCGCAGGACCCTTGTCGTCCGCCGTGCCGCGCCCGTAAATTCTGTCATCCACAATCTTCGGCTCAAACGGCTGCGTCACCGTCCAGTCCTCTGTCACCGGGACGACATCCAGATGCGCCAGAATGTCAAGGCCTTTTTCCGAATCAGCCGCGGCTTCCTTCTTTTTCTTCTCCGGCTGCAAAACCGTCTTTGAAGCGGAAGCATCCAGTTGGAGTGAATAGCCGCCCATCGAGCAGATGATGTCATCATCCATCGGATCCTCGCGCGTCTGATCAGTTGCTTTTAAGTCTCCGGTCACCACATAGTTCTCATAATTTCTCACGGACAGACCATACTGCCTCATCATTTCCTGCGCAGCCGAAAGCGCGGCCGCCGGTCCTTCCCCAAAGGGCATGCCTTCCTTCGCTGTCCCCTTCTGGCTGTTGATCCGCACCAGAGTTTTCAGATCCTCCAGCATTTTCTCTTTTTTGCTGTCAATATAGGAATCTATTTTTTCCTTATACTCGTTCATATACTATATGCTCCTTATGAAAGAAACTCCTCAATCTCCACCCGCGTCGGCAGTGCCGGTATGCCGCCCATCTTCTGGACACACAGGCCGCCGGAGGCGTTTCCGTAAACCAGCGCCTCGCGGACCAGCGCCTCGTTCAGATCGGAAACCGTCGTCACCCCGCTCATCAGCAGCTTTGAGAGGAACCCGCCCCAGAAGGCATCCCCGGCGCCGGTCGCGTCGACTGCCTTTACTTTATTGCCGGCCACGGTTCCCTCCGTTCCGGCGTAAAAATACCTGGCGCCTTTTGATCCCAGCGTCTCTATTACAACTGAAATATTGTGCTCTTTCATCAGTGCGAGAATGTTCTCTTCGCCGCCGACAAAATCCAGCTCCTCATCAGAAACCTTGAGCAGATCCACATACGGGAGCACGCGGTCGACGACCGCTTTTGCGTCCTCAAAGCTCCAAATCATCTTGCGGTAATTGACGTCATAGCTGATCAGCTTTCCGTTTTTCTTTGCCATCTCCATGGCCGCAAAATGCGCGTCCCGGCTCGGGTTTTCGGACATGCCAAACGAGCCGGCATGAAGAATTTTTGCGCTCCGGATAACTTCCTCATCGATGTCGGATGCGTCCAGCAGAATGTCCGCGCCCGGTTTGCGCACGAAGGTAAAGGATCGCTCGCCGCCCTCGTACAAGGTCACGAACGCCAGCGTCGTCACGGCCTGGTCCGTCAGCTCCGGCAGCAGCGCCTCCACCTGATTTTCCTCCAGAGTCCGCTTCAGAAGCTTTCCAAAATCATCATTGCCGAGACGCCCCAGGAAACCGGTCTTCAGGCCATTTCGCGCAATCGCGATGCAGGCGTTCGCCGGAGCGCCGCCGGGATTGCAGACATAGCTGCGCTCCTCCTTCCCCGGCGTAAAATCGATCAGCATCTCTCCCATACAGATAATGTCCAGTGTCGGGTTATTTCCCATTGTCATGCTCCTTTCTTTATATATATCACAGATTTGCTTAAGAACTGTCGTGAAACTACTTACCCATCTTACACTGTCCGAAGCGCGAATCTCAAGTCGTAAAAAGCCTCGGCACAGTTATTCCTCCGGAATTCTTTTCTCATATGAAAAGTTCTACCTTCCTGGCTGCCCTTTCTTTGCATTCTCAAGGTTGATCTTGCGGCGGTTTTTCACTTCTTCGCTCATCGGCTGAATCTCGCCGGCCTTCTTCAGCGACATCTTCGTCAGCATCGGGCCGACCAGCTCATAAATCAGGATCGCGAAAAGCGTGATGTTGCGGATCAGCTCACCCTGCTCCCCCAGCTGCTGCGCGGTCACGCACATCCCCAGCGCCACGCCCGCCTGCGGCAGAAGCGTGATGCCCAAATACTTGCAGATAGTGTCGCTGCAGCCCGTCGCTTTCGAAGAGAGAAAGGTGCCGATGTACTTGCCTGCGGAGCGGGTAATGATATAGACCAGACCGATCAGAACAATCATGCCGTCCTTGAACACGCCGAGCTCCAGCTGTGCACCGGAAATCACGAAAAACGCAGCGAACAGCGGACTCGTCCAGCCATCCGTCTTGCTCATAATCTCATGGGAGAGCGGACAGAGATTGCAAAATACAGTGCCCAGCATCATGCACACCAGCAGGGATGAGAAACCGATGGTCACCGGTCCGATCTCGAATTCAAGCATGGAAAGAGCCGTCGTCAAAAATACAAACGCAATCGACATATTCAGACGGTTTGTATTGGAGTTGAACAGCTTTTCCAGCTGTGTCAGCAGCCATCCCAGCAGGGCTCCCAGCAGAAGCGACAGCACGATTTCCAGAAGCGGGTTGACCAGAATCGAGACCAGGTCAAAGGAACCGCTCACCATCGCTCTGGCAATGCCGAAGCTTACCGCAAATACAATCAGTCCCACAGCATCATCCAGCGCAACGATCGGCAGCAGCAGGTCCACCAGCGGTCCTTTTGCCTTGTACTGCCGCACAACCATCAGGGTCGCGGCCGGTGCGGTCGCCGTCGCAATCGCGCCGAGTGTAATCGCCTGCGCCGCAGTCAGTTTTCCATGCGTCGCCGCGCTCACAAGCAGCAGGGCAAGATCGACAAACAGCGTCGCGGTCAATGCCTGCACAATGCCAATCACCGTCGCCTGCCGTCCCGTTTTCTTCAGCTGTGACAGACGAAATTCATTGCCGATCGCAAACGCGATAAAGCCCAGCGCCACGTCAGAGACAAGGCTTAAGTCTTCCACACTCTCCATCGTCGGAAATCCAAGGCCGGAAATGTCCACCCGTCCCAGACAGTACGGGCCGATCAGCACACCGGCCACCAGATAAGCGGTGACCGACGGCAGCTTCAGCGGTTTTAAAACGCGGGTCATCAGAAGCCCCGCAAGAATAGCAATCGAAATTGACAGTAACGTGCTAACCATACAGTATACTCCTCTCTCGAACTCTTTCCAAAGCAGTCTTTTATTCAGGATACCGGTCACGTCAGAACATAAAATACATCATATTATATGCACGGCTCCCCATCCTGCCTGAGCCGAAATTTCAGGGGCATTTTCCTTGAGGAATTGCCGCATAATAATATACCCAGATTGTGCCGAATATCGTGTCAAACACAGACCATAAAACGCAGCGGAGCGTAGAGCGTCGAGCCTTTTATGGCCTGCTATTAGCGCGTCAGGCGGTACAAGATGCATAAGCTATTTTTTAACAGATCCTTAGATCAGGAAAGCCCCATCTCATACGAGTATTCCTCTCCTCCGAGAATGCCCAGATACACATTATCTGCGTAGAGTACGAATCCTTCCTCTCCGTCTCCGAGAGAAACCGGGAATGCCTCGAACGTCAGAGAATAGGCATCCCCACTAATCCGAATGTAAATCTGCGAATCGACCTCATAGCTGCCCTCTTTGAGCGTGCCGGTAATCTTTGTATAAGCACCGGCTTCCGCCACCACAAGGTCTATGATTTCTGTCGTGTAATCCAGATCATCCGCCGACTCATCCATCACGTAGCCAAAAGCGAGGGACGGCGCGTTCGAAGCCAGATTCGGGATGAACCGCTCCGCACTCTCAATGATCAGCGCCGTGAATTCCCCGGAGGCAAGATCGCTGTTCAGCTGGTACGGCTGATCCCGCGTAAAGCAGGCGCTGCCAAAGCTCTCCGCCATGAACGGCAGCAACGCGTTCCCAAAGGAATCCCGGTACATCAGAAGACTCCCCCCCGCATCGCTTGTCGTATAAATCCGCCGGTCATAATTGCTCTCGACCTCATTCACATAGGTGAACTGCGGCTCCGGATCATAGTAGATCTCTTCCTCAAGCGTTACCGCCGACGGGTAAATCATCTCCTCCAGATCGCCTGTATAGTCCTTCCGGATCTCGTAGTCCGCATTCTCATAGGAAGCGTGCTCCCATCCGAGAGCGGTCAACAGCGTGTCCGCGGCCAGTGCCGCACCTTTGTTGTTCCAGTGCGAATCCCGCGCATGGTACAGCACCTCGTCCTGCTCTTCAAAAACCGCGAACAAGTCGACATAATTGACGCCCTCACTTTCCAGCCACGGGAGGAAATGACTCAGATTGTTCTCATCCGAGCGAAAGCTGCTGTAATAGTACGGCATATGCTCATCATACAGGGAGGCTTTGTTCGGCGCGATGGTAAAAATAAAATCAATGCCATTCGACTCGGCATAGGTCTGTATCATCGCCAGCGTATGCGCTGCGTCAAACAGCTGCCGCTCCGTCATCAGATCCGTTCCCTGATAGTCCGAGAGTGTATCCGTATAATACAGCCAGCCGTCCGTCCCCACAATGACCTGCTCCTGCGAGGATGTCCCAAAAAGCTTGCCGGTCACCAGCCCGTACGCGCTGACCAGATCCTCGCGAAAGGCAAATTTTTGCTCAAACCAGTCGCCGAGATCACTCAGAAAATCAACATTCCATCCATCTCCCCCTTCATTTTTCAATGAAGGAAAAACCGTCTCCTCCCCGCTTTCCGAGAGCTCGTCCGAGATGCCGGTCACAGCCAGCCCCAGAGACGGAATCAGACAGATAAACAAAAATAATACAACGAATCCGATTTTAAATGTCTTCTTCATTTCATTCCTCATTCCAATCCGGTCCGACGACTCATTCAGCGTCTGCCCTTCAGCCATATGATACCAGAATACTGTCAGAATCGGAAATAAATAAACGGATTGTAGGTACCTCCCGCAAGGCAAAGCATGGACAGTGCCAGAAGCACCAGCGCCACCGGCCACGAAGCTGCCTGACAGACGCGGTTGTTCTCAAAGCGCCGAAGCAGCGGGGTCGATGCCGCCAGGCCGGCCGCCATCGCTGTCAAGTTCAGCGGCGTAAGCATCGACATAAACAGCTGCATGGACGCATTGTCAAAGGCAAAGCCGGTAAACATGGTCTTCACCCAGAAGAATCCCTGTGAGAAAGTCTCCGCCCGGAAAAATACAAACCCGATCATGACCGCGAGCACCACATAAATATGCCCGAAGAACCGCCGGATCCTGCCGCTATGCCCATTAACGCCGGACGTCTTTTGAGCCTCTCGATTTGCGGACGCCGTTTTTTCCCTCTGCGAACCGGCATCGGCCGAAGCCGCACCGCCGTTTCCCGCGCGTTTTGATCTGCCGGTTAATTTCGTCCACAGAGCCGGGATCCACTCTTCCATCAGCAGGAAAAATCCGTGATATAGCCCCCAGAAAAGAAACGTGAGACTCGCCCCATGCCAGATCCCGGTGCAGGCGAACACAATCACCTTATTCACACCGGTGCGTATTTTCCCTTTTCGGTTTCCTCCAAGCGGAAAATACAGGTATTCCCGGAACCAGGTCGACAGCGAGATATGCCATCTGCGCCAGAAGTCCTTCATCGACGAGGCTATGTAAGGATATTTGAAATTCTCTTTGAAATGGAAGCCAAACATCCAGCCGAGACCGATCGCCATGTCGCTGTAACCGCTGAAATCAAAATAAATCTGCAGCATATAGGCAACCGCACCGAGCCAGGCGCCGCACACATTAATCTCCGCCGCTTCTGCCGTGAACAGCGTGTCGACAATCACCGCCATATAATTGGCGATCAATACCTTTTTCGCCAGACCGACCGCGAACCGGCGGATGCCGGTAAGCACACCTTCCATCGTCAGGCTGCGGTGATTCAATTCGTCCGCAATGTCATGGTATTTGACAATCGGACCGGCAATCAGCTGTGGGAAAAACGAAATATACAGCATCACGCGGAACACACTATGCTCCGCCTCCACATCCCCCCGATAGACATCGATCACATAGGACAATGCCTGAAATGTAAAAAAGGAAATACCGATGGGAAGGGCAATCTCCGGTACCGGCAGCGCAAAAATGCCAAGCCCGTTCCAGAGCTCGGCCAGAAAACCGGCATATTTAAATACAGCCAGCACACCCAGATTCTGCACAACAGCGACGGTCACGATCGCCTTCCCGGCATCCGGCTTCCCTTCCAACAGTCTCGCCCAGAAGTAATTCAGAAGCGCGGTGATCACCATCAGGAACACATAGACCGGCTCGCCATACGCGTAAAAAAGCAAACTGGCAATTAAAAGGAGAAGGTTCTTTGCAAAAAGCCCGGACGCTCCCCCCTTACTCTCATCTGCCGGGCGAACGCCTCCGCCCGGCAGAATCCAGTACAGTATCAATACAGCTGGCAGAAAAATGCTGATAAAGACCAAAGAACTAAAAACCATTTTTCAACTTCACTCCCAACCATTCCTGCATATACAGGCAGCTTTTCCGAAGCACGGT
The DNA here is from genome assembly GCA_021202075.1 of Lachnospiraceae bacterium. Classification (GTDB taxonomy): domain Bacteria; phylum Bacillota; class Clostridia; order Lachnospirales; family Lachnospiraceae; genus Choladousia. The sequence goes on from JAJQDT010000098.1 coordinate 29,108, forward strand.
TTCCGCATCCGGAAATTATTCTGCACACGGTTTTCGCAGTCTGCAATTAATCCGCACAAGGTCTCCGCATCCGGCAATTGTTCCGCACACAGCTTCCGTATCCGGCAATTGAGCTGCGAACGGTCAGAAATCTACATAAGCCACACTGCCATCGGAATACGTAATAATGTAATAGCCATGTCCGCTGCCGTCACAGTCATAGACCGGCTCACGGCTCACCTCCGTCGTGCCGCCCGAGCTGCTTTGGGAGGATGCTGCCGCCGCTGCCGCTGCTGCGGCCTCAAGAGCCGAACGCGCCTCTGATTCCTGTGCCACCGCTGCTTCCGCCTCCGACTCTTCCATCGTCAGGTAGCGGGCCGCCACATAGCCAGTGATATCATCCTGTGTGATTTTAAACCAGGCAGATGTGCCTCCAAGAACCTGCACTTCACCGCCGCGCGCCACAGAGCCAATCACAGAGGAGCTTCCGTCCGCCGCCTCGCGAATGTTCACCTGACCGGTCGCATACATCGTCACCGACTCGTCCAGGGTCACCTCATCTGCTACCTCGTAGAAGTTCTTTTTTTCACCGCTGGAATCCGTTCCGTAAAGAAACAGGAATCCGATTTTCTCAATTATAGTCAGATCGCTGAGTCCTGTAAAATCAACCGACGCAAAGGTATGCGCAGTGCCGTCGGCTTCCGTCGCGATTACCTGCGGCTCTGACGCATCTGCTTCCGCCTCCGTCTCAGCTTCCGCTTCCTCTGCGGCTTCTCCCGCCTCGTCGTCTTCCTCCGCTTCCGCGGCATCCGCCTCTGCTTCGTCCCCGGCGTTTCCGGTGTCATACGTCAGCATCAGAATGTCCAGGCCGGTCGCGTTGGTCACTGTCAGCGTCTCTCCATCCACTGTAATCTCAAGCTCCGTAACCTCCGCTTCCGCCTCAGCCGCGGTCTCGGTTCCCATCTCTGTCTCCTCCTCAGCGGATACGGAAAACGCACACGCGCCGGTCAGCCCGGATACGCTCATGAGTGCCGCCAGAAGGATACTTCCTGCTTTCTTTCCATACTTTTTCATGTTTCTTCCCTTTCCTTTCTTATTTTTTTACATATAATGATTCAAGCGACAAAAGCCTGTTTTCTAAGAATCGGACACAATACATGGCAATATTCATATGCAATCGTATGCCATAGGTAGTGTCCACCGACTGGAAATTGACCTTTTGTCGGGCAAATCATATGATTTATATATGTGCCAGCACCGTCCGGAATCCGTCCTGTTAACCGATGCAGGTTTTCCAGAATCCGACATCTGTTATTTCAGTTTAACCGTTCACGCTCGTCGCGTACAGCGACCCTCCGGCCGTTGTCTGGTCATAATCAATCACCGCCGTGACATAGGTTCCCTCGGTAAGGCTCCCGACATTCATCGATGCGTTTGCGTAATTGATCGAGTAGGTTACCCCGTCATCCCCCTGAATCAGCAGCGTATCTGAGGTGACCGCTGTGATCGTACCGCTCACTGCCCCTGTATTGGATGAGGATGCGGATGTGGAAGAACTGTCATCAGACGAGCTGCCGGACGAACCTGTACTCTCCGTCGTCGAAGGCTGCGTCGAAGATAGTAGCCCTTTCGATATGTAACCAGTCACACCATCCACGGAAACGACAAACCAGTTGTCTGTTTCCCCGGTCACGGTGACCGCCGCCCCATACGCCACTGAACCCACCACACTGCTGCTCGTGCCTGGCTGGGAGCGGAGATTTGCCGAGGATATCGCATAATAGGTATAAGAGGTTCCATAGGAAATCTCACTGCCTGCTTCCGCCTCAATGACATCCGAATCCGAAGAGGACTGGCTGTCGGCGTCTTCCTCTGTATCCTCATCGGCATCCGCCGTCGTTTCCGGCTGCGTACTTACCAGATACGCCTTGCTGACATAGCCTACAATGCTTCCGACGCTGACCCGGAACCACCCGGAAGTCTCCCCGGTCACCGTCACCGCATCTCCCGTAAGCAGGGAACCGGCAATATCCGCCTCCGTGCTCGGATTCGCGCGGATGTTCACACTGGTCGACGCATACAGCGTCACGCTCGAGGAATATTCGCTCAGGGTGGCAAGCTCATCACTGCCTGCCTCATTATCATCATCCGCATCTGTCTGGGACTCCGTCTCATTGTTATTTTCAACCGAGCCAGGCAGCACATTGAAAATGCTATCGGTATCCAGTACGGTAAAACTCTCCACCGCTGTCTGCACAGAGTCAAGAAGATCTTCGTCGTCCTCTGTAACCGTTCCGCTGACCACATAGGCGGAATCTCCATCCGCAGACAGAATCGCGTACGTGACGGAATAAGCCCACATACTCGTCGAATACGTATACTTTACCACATACTCATAGCTGACCACCGTGGATGAGCTTCGCACCTGAAAGGACTGCACTTCAAACGAATCCTCCTCCGGATACTGACCCGCAAGGGACTCCTCAAGCTCCTCCTCGGACTCCATCACAGAAATGTTTTTCATAGCGCTCTCATCAGCCGCATATACAATATTAATCATCGCGTCGGAACCGGAAGAGAATACGCGCATCTCTTCCAGATCCTGCGTCACCTTCCAGGTGCTGTCAGGCAGAACTATACGCACCGTGCCATCCTCAGATACGTACACGACATTTGTCTGCAGTTCCGCCTCGGATTCTGTCACAGATTCTGTCTCGCTCATGGTCTCAGATTCCGTTTCCGACTCCGTTTCCGTATGATCACCACTGTTTTTCGAACAGCCAGATGTGAAAAGTGCGATTATCAATACCATCAGAAGGCAGATCAGAATCGCATTCTTTCTTCTGTTTAACATACTATCTTTATTCCTTTCTGCGGCATTTCTGCCATGCAGGAATCATCTCCCCTGCATAAAAATTTTCTAAATATAACGGTTTCGAACCGCTGATCACCCGCCAGGATGCAGTTCTAAACAATTAGTCAAAGCTTTTATGGTATGCGATTCGCGCGTCAGACGATGCAAGATGCATAAGTTATTTCTTAACAGATCCTTACCCTGATATCAGGGATAAACAGGTATGAGATCTACGCCCAATTGTTCTACATCATACCACGTCATGCCAACTTCTGCAAGTCACGCAAGTTCAAATTGGGGATTGTTATTTAAATCTTAATATTTTCGTAACACTTTCAAACAGCAGGCAATCTGCGGCCTGCTGTTCGAAATGGCTTTGTTCATTCTCTCCGGAACCGCCGCTGTATTTCCCGGGCCGCGGCTTCCATTTTTGCCTCAAACGCCTCCTTGGTCATCTGATTTTCGCAGAGCGCATACAGCTCGCGGTATTCATCCAGAATCCCCTGCGCATGCGGTACCCGGTAAGCGCCGGCGTCGCTTCCAGGCGCGATTGTCACCTGGTACGCAAACCCTCTGCGAATAATCGCACCCTGCCGCTCCTTCAGCCCGCAAAGGGATGCGTCGTCAAACCGGCCGCTGCCTGGCAGATTCGCAATCGTTACAAACGTCGGCACCCAGATGGTGCGGCTTTCCCGCAGCGCGAGCAGGCACTCCTCATCCATGAAATTGCCATGCTCGATGGAATCCACCCCGGCTTCCGTCGCCGCGCGGACGGCATCGGACCCGTTTGTGTGTGCCATCACGGCAAAGCCTTCCTCGTGAGCGATGTGGATCATCTCCCGGATCTCATCCGCTTCTAGGGACTCCTCCGTCAGCGCTCCTTCCCGGTCAAAATCCAGAATACCGGATATCATAATCTTGATAAAGTCCGCGCCGGAATCTCCGGCTTTCTTTACCAGCTGCCGGTACTCTTTCATTGAGTCAAAGCCACGCCCAACGATTCCCCCGTAATGTCCGTTTTTATGAATTGCAAAGACCGGCGTCCGGTACGTAATCCCATACTCCGGCGCGATCCGAGCCGCCAGCACCGAAGCTCCATAGTGGTCGCCGCCGTCGCGCAGATAAGTCACCCCTGCTTTGGCGTAGGCGGACAGCTTTTCCCGGATATCCGCCTCATCCGCGCCCTGCTTATATTGCGCGACTGCTTTATGATAATCTCTTCCGTTCATGAAAATGTGCATATGACACTCATAGTACACGGAACTTCCTTCTTTCTCAAGCCAGCAGTTCCCGCAGCATCGCGTTCACCGCTGCCGGATTTGCTTTTCCCTTCATCGCTTTCATCGTCTGCCCAACCAGGAACCCAAGCGCCTTTTCCTTACCGCCCTTATAGTCAGAGACAGACTGCGGATTGGCCGCAATGACGCCCTCGACCACCTGGCGGAGCGCGCCTTCATCGTTGACCGTTTTCAGTCCATGCGCCTCCACATAAGCTTCCGGATCCACATCATGGTAAAAAATCTGTTCAAAAACTTCCTTCGCGACGGTCTGATTGATCGTTCCGGCCTCCGCCAGCTCAATCAGCTTCGCCAGGTTCGCGGGAGAGAAATCAAGTGTCTCCGGTTCTCGGTTTTCCTCTTTTAAAAGGCGCAGCGTCTCGCCCATCAGCCAGTTGGATACCTTTTTGGGCTTTTTGCACAGCGCAGTCGTCTCCTCAAAAATGTCCGCCATCCGCTTGGACTCTGTGATAATGCCGGCATCGTACGCCGGAATGTCGAACTCTTTTTTGTACCGCTCCAGCTTTTCGGTGCGAAGCTCCGGCTGACGGTCTTTTACCTCCTGCAGCCACTCATCACTGATGAGGATCGGCACCAGATCCGGATCCGGAAAATAGCGGTAGTCATGCGCATCCTCCTTGGAGCGCATCGGATAAGAATATTCCTTGTTGTCATCCCAGCGGCGCGTCTCCTGAATGACCGGCTTGCCTTCTTCGAGACGCTCAATCTGCCGCGCGCGCTCACCTTCAATCGCGCGCGCGATTGCCTTGAACGAGTTCAGGTTCTTCATCTCAGTCCGGGTGCCAAGCGCTTCTGTTCCGACCTCGCGCACGGAAAGGTTCACATCCGCACGCATGGAGCCCTCCTGCAGCTTGCAGTCCGAAGCTCCCAGGTACTGGATGATCAGGCGCAGCTTTTCCAAATAGGCGATCACCTCGTCCGCGCTGCGCATATCCGGCTCGGAAACGATCTCAATCAGCGGCACGCCGCTTCGGTTGTAATCCACCAGCGAGCAGTCCTCCCACTCGTCATGGATCAGCTTGCCCGCGTCCTCCTCCATGTGAATCTCATGGATGCCGATTCTGCGCGTTCCGGCTGAGGTTTCCACCTCGACAAACCCGTCGTGGCAGATAGGCAGGTACAACTGGGAAATCTGATAATTCTGCGGATTGTCCGGATAAAAATAGTTCTTGCGGTCAAATTTGCAGAACTGATGAATCTGGCAGTTCGTCGCCAGGCCGACTGCCATCGCGTACTCGACCACCTGTTTATTCAGTACGGGAAGGGAGCCCGGCATACCGGTGCAAACCGGACAGGTATGCGCGTTCGGGGCCGCCCCAAACGCCGTCGAGCAGCCGCAGAAAATCTTTGTCTTTGTCGCCAGCTCTACATGAACCTCAAGCCCGATGACTGTCTCATACTGTTTCGCCATCTTATTCGCCCTCCTTCGCTGCCATACCATTCTGAGCACCGCTCACCCCTGTACGGACATCCGCAGCCGAAACGGTTCCGGCGCCTGCCGCTTCGAAATCTCCGAAGCGCGAGGCTTCATCCGATTGATGATTTCCGTTTGCACTGCTCTGCTTCTCCATCTCCTGCTTCTCCATCCTGCCGCTTTCTGTTATGCAGCTTCGCCCCGCGATCTCCGGCGCAAGGAAGCGCCCTCTCGCCTGCTCAAATGCGTACGCCGCCCGGATAATTTCCTTTTCATGGAAGCAGTCGCCAATCATCTGCACGCCAATCGGCAGCCCCTGACTGTCCAGGCAGCACGGCACGGAAATGCCCGGCAGTCCGGCCAGATTGACCGATATCGTGTAAATATCGCCAAGATACATTTTTAGCGGGTCACTTAAGCTTTTCCCGAGCTCTGGAGCGGTCGTTGGCGACGCCGGGGCGAGAATGACATCGTATTTTTCAAACGCGCGGTCAAAGGACTGCTTAATCAGCGCCTTGGTGCGCAGTGCTTTCAGATAATACGCGTCATAATAGCCGGAGCTCAGCACAAACGAGCCGAGCATGATGCGGCGCTTCACTTCCTCACCAAAGCCCTCCGAACGGCTCTTTTTGTACATATTGTGCAGCCCGTCATAGTCCGCCGCCCGGTACCCGTACTTGACCCCGTCAAAACGCGACAGGTTCGAGCTCGCCTCCGCGGAGGCAATCACATAGTAAGCCGGGATCGCGTATTCTACCAGGCTTAAGTCAAACTCTTCCACCACCGCCCCTTTTCCCCGGAGAACCTCAGCGGTATGAAGAACGGCCTGCCGTACTTCTTCGTCGAGTCCTTCTCCGAGATAATCAGACGGGATGCCGACGCGCAGACCCTTTACGTCGTCCACCAGCGCGGATGTAAAATCACAGTCCGTCCGCGCAATCGAGGTGCTGTCCTTTTTATCATGAGAGGCAATCATCTCCAGAATCGCCGCACAGTCTGAGACGTCCTTCGCGATCGGCCCGATCTGGTCGAGCGAGGAACCGTAGGCGATCAGGCCATAGCGGGACACTGTGCCGTAGGTCGGCTTCATCCCGACCACGCCGCAGAAGGAACCCGGCTGCCGGATCGAGCCGCCGGTATCCGAGCCAAGCGCATAGGGCGTCTCCTGAGCCGCCACTGCCGCGCACGAACCGCCTGAAGAGCCGCCCGGCACATGATTCGTATTCCACGGGTTTTTCGTCGGGCCAAATGCGGATGTCTCGGTCGTGCTGCCCATGGCAAACTCATCCATGTTTGTCTTTCCAAGGATGACCGCGCCCGCTTTTTCCATGTTTAAAACCGCTTCTGCGGAATAGGTCGGCACAAAATTGTACAGAATCTTCGAGCTGCAGGTCGTCAGCAGCCCTTCCGTACAGATATTATCCTTAATCGCGGCCGGCACACCCGCGAGCGGACCAGTGATGCTGCCGTCCGCTAATCCCGCCTGCACCTCATCCGCACGAGCGTATGCCGTTTCTTTATCTAATGTCACAAAGCTGTTCAGTTCGCCGTCCAGGGACGCAATCTGCTGATAAGATGCGTCCACAGCCTCGCGAACGGAGATTTCCTTCTCCCTGATTTTTCTGCCCAGCTCCAGGGCAGTCAATTCCGTTATCTGCATATCCTGAATTCCTTTCTCCTTGCCTTACGCCAGCCGCCTGATCTAAGCATTTCAAATGCCGGCTTTCCCAGCCATTTCAACGATCTGTGTTTCCCTCTGCTCGAATGCCGGCCTTCCCGCCCCGATGGTTCGGCTTTCCCAAACGGTTCAAAAAGCATGCGTTTCTCACTCTACGGTCTCTGGAACCAAAAATGACTTCAGTATACGAGGTCTGAGAAACTGGCGTCGGCACGGTTCTCACTCCACAGTCTTCGGCACCATGAATGACTGCTCTTTCGCAGCCGGAGCGTTTTCCAGCGTCGCCTCATGCTCGTCGCCGTTCGTCACAACATCCTCGCGAAATACATTGTTCACCGGAAACACGTGGGACATCGGCTCCACCCCCGAGGTGTCCAGCTCGTTTAATTTATCCACGTAATCCAGCATCCGCCCGATGTCCTTCTTCGCCTGCTCTTTTTCCTCGTCGGAGAGCTCCAGCTTCGCCAGAATGCCGACATATTCAATCGTCTCGTCACTGATGATAGTTGCCATCGTCTGCCTCCTCATTTTCTGATTTTATACTAAGGACCAGTTAAGAATTAATCTTTACATCTGACTTGTCTAAATCTTTCTATACTGCATCATCTGCAAAGTTAATTCTTAACAGTTCCTAAACGCTTGTTACGAAACAGCCTGCGCATCATTCACCGCCCGGCGCACGAATCACAAGCCATAAAAATCTCGATGCCGTAACCGTTTTGCACAGCGTCAGCCGCAAACCTACCAGCTCGGCGTCAGAGTTACCTCCACGTCCTCTCCATAGGTCGTCACCGAAATCTCGTCTCCCTCCTCAAGGGAATACCGCAGAAATTCATCGATTCCTTCATACAGAGAAAGAGAGAATCCATCCGACGATCCATCCTCCTTCTCAATATCCACCCACACGTAGGCATCCGCACCGGCAGCACATATGTCATACACACCCGGCTCAAAATCCTCACCGACAACCCATGTTCTGTCTTCACTAAAGAAAATCTGCTCAGACGCAGACTGTGATTCATGTTCCATCAGAGAATCGGTTTCGTCCTCCTCGCCGGTCAGCCAAAGCCCGGAACCCACGCCCTCGATCTCTAAAACCATGTTCTCTGAAAGCTCAAACACCTCAGAAAGCTCAAACCAGGGGCATTCCTCTCCATCCCAGCTTTCTGTATAATCCGCCCGCTCTTCCTCAGAATACAAAATGACAAAGCCATGCGTTCCGCTCGCCTCGTCCAGAGCGTCCCAGGTAACATAAGCGATCCCATCAAGACACTCCAGCTGATACGTTCCTGCCGGAATATCATACCCGACGTAATAGTTTCCCTGGCTAAGCTCTGTGGTAAGATAACCCTCAGCCGTTTCATCCCACTGCTGCCGTTCAGGGCATACGGCATCAGAAGCTTCCCCGTCATCGTCCTCCCCGAAGCCGCCGATTCCGATTTCCTCAAACGTATCTGACACCGTTTCCAGAAGCTCCGGAAACACATCGTCCATCAGGAATTCGCCTACATCCAGGATCACCGTAATCGCGATCAGAGCAAAAATCAGCCACCATAGCTTTTTCCCGGCGCCGGCGGACCGTTTCCCGCCATTTTTCGCGGAGGAAGCTTTCTCCGGGTTCGCCGATGAAAACTGCCGGGTCGTTTCCTTTGAGCGTTCCTCCTGCTTTCGGGTCACGCGCGTTTTCACAGCCTGCGCTTTTCGCTTCTCACGGTTCAGATTTTTGCTTGCCCAGCCGCTGCTTTTCCTGCCACCTGGCGCCTGGCTGCCCGTTCCGCTCCCGCCGGATGAACCGCTCTGCTTTTGGCTCCCGCCTGCGGCCGTAGAGTTGCTCCGTTTCTGGCTTCCGCCGGATGAGCCGCTCCTGCTCTGACTCCCGCCAGCAGTCGTAGAGCTGCTCCAACTCGAGCTTCCGCCGGCCGACTTCCTTCGGTTAAAATTCAGCCGCACGGGGCTTCCGTCATTGTCACGGTTCAGGTTCTCCTCACACTCACCCTGATGCAGATGCGTTGTCGTTTCATTGTGCGTATTCAGCCGATAGTGCGTATCGTTTTTCGTACTGTCCCAGCCGCAGACGACGCATCTGCCTGTCGATGCCAGCCTTCCGCCGCACAACATACATCGGTTCTCTTTCGCCATAACCTCTCCCCCTGTAAATGCCTCACCCTGACCATTTCATTTCCGGCAATTCCATTCCCGGTCATTTCATTTCTGACAGTTCGACTATCATCTAACACAAATTCCACTGTTTATCCTGCGAAACTCGCCCGGCAGCCGCAAGCCGCCTGCCATCCTGTAACGTTCATTCCGAAATTGCGGCCTTTTCTCCGGCTCACTGCTTCACAGAACTCAGTCAAATATCCGTGCATGCTATGTCATAAGGTGTCGGCTATGCCGACGGATTCCTTATGACTCCAGCTGTCTGGCTCGTTGCTTCGTGGGAACATGTCACGGCTCCAGCCTTGACAAATCCCTTGGGAACAGCGTTGTTTCGCGGACATTCTCCTCTCCGACCAGCTTCATCGTCAGGCGCTCCAGCCCGATTCCAAGTCCGCCATGCTTCGGCATTCCGTATTTAAAGGTGTCCAGATACTGCTCCATGCCTTCCTCTGTCATCCCGCGCGCCGCAATTTTTTCCCGAAGCTTCTGATAATCGTGGATGCGCTGCCCGCCGGTCGTGATCTCCAGTCCGCCAAACAGCAGGTCAAAGCTCAGAGTAAACTTCGGATCCGCCGGGTCGTCCATCGCATAGAACGGTCTCTTTTTCGACGGATAATGCGTCACGAACACAAAATCCGCCCCGCACTCTTCCTTGAAATAGCGGCCGATCAGGCTCTCCTCCTCCGGCTCCAGGTCGTACGGGTTCCGAATCCGGCGGTTGTATTTTTCAGAAACCAGCTCCTTTGCCTTATCAAAACGCACCACCGGAATCTTCTCCGTGTCCGGCAAAGTCACATTCAAAATATGAAGCTCATTTGCGTATTCCTTTTCCAGAAGCCGCATCGTATACTGCAAAAATCCGGTTTCCATTTCCATGATGTCGACAAAGCTGTCGATATAGCCCATCTCAAAATCCAGGCTTGTATATTCGTTCAGGTGGCGCTTCGTATTGTGTTTCTCCGCCCGGAACACTGGTCCGGTCTCAAACACCCGGTCAAACACGCCCACCATCATCTGCTTGTAAAACTGCGGGCTCTGCGCCAGCACCGCCGGACGATGAAAATAATCAAGCTTGAAAATGTTCGCGCCGCCCTCCGCGCCTCTGCCGCCAATCTTCGGCGTGTGAATCTCGGTAAACTGCTGCTGCGTCAGATATTCCCGGAAGCCTCTCACTAATCCCTCCTGGATCCGGAACTTCGCGCGTTCCCGCACATTGCGAAGTGAAATGCTGCGGTTGTCCAGCTTCGCCTCCAGCGACGTGTTCAGCTTCCACTTGCCGATCGGCAGCGGCAGCGGCGCATATACCTCCGTCAGAATCTCGCCGCCCTTCACACGCAGCTCGATGCCATGCGGCGCGCGCGCGTCCTCCTTCAGCGTACCAAAAAGCTCTACGGTCTGCGATTCCTTCAGCTTTTTCACTGCCAGCTCGGATACATTCTCCTCAAACACGCACTGTAGCAGCCCCTCGCGCTTGCGCAGCACGACAAAACAGACCTCGCCCATATCGCGCACGGAATGCACGAAGCCATTCACCTTCACCTCCGTGCCGATACGCTCCGGAGCAAGCAGCTCGGAAAGCTCCAGTGTTTCCTTCGGTGTCAGTCCAGACAAAAATTCCATAATATTCTCCTCCTGAAAATTTTTAGTAACCAACATAAGTCGTTTACTCTCCAGACAACAGACCACAGACCGTTTTTGCCAGATAATTTTCACAGTCTGCCCGTTCGCTTTGCTGTTGTTCTGAGCTGAAAAAATCCCGGAATATCAAATTTGATATTCCGGGACGGATAATCATTACCCGCGGTACCACCCGCATTGCAGAATCTGTATCAACGCCTGCATTCTAAGCCACCGTACTGATATTTCCGGTTTCCGGCATCTGCGCCATTCATCAGATGAAATTCTGCCTCTCTTATACACTTAACGCGTGCAACGTACTGCCCTACTTTGTCCATTTCCGGCCGAATTAACCAAAACCGGAATCCCTTTCACCCTGTTCGAACAGTCAGCTCCGGAGTGTTCCCTATTGTATCCTTCCTCTGATTGGTGTTCTCAGCCGGTGGCACCAAATTTCTGTCAGGTTCCAAATACAGAGTCTCCTTCACAGCTTTTAACCAGAGCCATCTTAGCACATTTTTATTCCTGTGGCAAGGGGGTAATGTTCAAAATAATAATAATCATCATGATAGAAATCTCAGATAAATTCAGTGTATCATTTCTTTGTCATCGACATATAATACTATCGGTGATTATTCGTGTAAATGCATCTAAAACGTATTGACTTTTCCAGATGCAAATGCTAGAATAGCCACAGTGATCAGGTTGCAGAAACTTGCGATGCCTGCGACCGGAAGGAGGACCTGCGGGCCCTCCTTTTTCTTTTATGGAGACGAAAAGATGTCTGAAAACCCGATAAAGCCATTTTTAACTTACTCTCAGCAGTTGGATTTTAAAAAGCAAATAACAAAGCTGATGAACAGCACTCTGTCTCATTCCAGTATACTTACGGAACCAATGCTGCTGGAAGCTATGGGATTCCCGGCTAATTGGAAGAACATTACTCGCTACAAATTATAAGGAAAGTGACGTATTGAACCACCTCGGGGTCTGACCGGGAAGAATGCAGCCGAACAAAGGAATAAGCTTCACAGTATCAAAATGAAAGCCCCGGATGTTCTGGATCCGGGGCTTTCGTTTCTTTTTTGCTGGTGGCTTATTCCACGAGGCTGATTACTTAATTTTTCTATTCGTATTTATCCAACAACAAATAACTAAACTATTTTACTGTAATCCGGCAGGTGGCTTTTTTGCCGTTTGCTGAGATGGTAATGACAGCGGTTCCTTTCTTCTTCGCGACGATCTTTCCGTTCTTATCGACGGAAACAACGCTCTTCTTTGAAGACTTCCATTTGATTGCGGTAGTCGCTTTCGTGCTCTTGACCTTATATGCAAGGAAGCGCGTCGTCCCCTTCGTCACAGTCAGCTTTTTCTTCGAAAAGCTCAGCTTCGTCACCTTTACGGCCTTCTTTACAACCTTCACGGTCACCTTTTTCTTCAGGCTCCCGGCCTTTACTGTGATCACAGCCGTACCGGTCTTCTTTCCGGTAATTTTCCCGGACGCGCTTACCGTTGCGACAGATGGTTTCGAAGAAGTATAGGTAACCGAATCCGTCGTGTTAGACGGGGTGACCAGACTGCCTATCGTAGTCGATGTGTTTACCTTTATATAAACCTTACTGCGTGAGACCGTCAGCTTCGTCGCCGGAACAGACATCACATCTGTACCGCCAATTGATTCAGATGTTGTCACAGCCTGATTTGTGGCAGCATGCGTATCTGACGCATCAGTCTGACTCACGCCATCACCAGCATCCGATGCTTCCGTCTGATCCACGTCTACATCCGCATCAGGTGCTTCGGTCTGGTCTGCATCGGATGAATTCGTTTGTCCATCATTCGATAATCCGGCCTGGTCTTCATCCGATGCACTCGCCTGAGAATTTCCGGAAGATTCGGTCTGATTCGTTTCAGAATTCTCTGTCTGTTTCTCATCAGAGTCTTCGGTTTGCTCAGTCTGTTTCTCACCGGATTCAGACGGTTCCGCTTCGGTCACAGTTACCTCACAGGTATCTGTCTTACCATTTACCGTTTCCACGACAATTACCGTTGTTCCGGTTTTCACGCCTGTCACGACTCCGCCGTCATCCACAACTGCTATTTCCGGATTCTCAGTTCCCCACATCACCGACGTATCCATCGTCGTGTTCTCCGGCAGGATTGAAGCACTTAGTATCTTGCTCTCTCCCTCAGCCAGATTCAGGTTTTCATTAGAAATACTCACCGAGGCAATATCGACCACCGCCGCGTCCATGGCAGACGTTCCAATCGGTCCATATAATACAATGAACGGATCCTCTGCCTCCTCCCGCAGCTGATAGCGATAAGTCACACTGCAGCCAGAAGATGCCTGCTGTCCGATATACAGGAGATTCGACGCTTCAAACAAATCCGATACACTCATCGACTTCAGAAACAGAATCACATACTCGCCATCCTCAGGAACCTGATAGGATGCTATCATTCCGCCATCAGAGGAATCCGAAGCACTATACTGTACATAACTGGCTGATTCCACCTCCAGGGAGTCCCCACTCGAAATGGAATCCGTGTTCTGTTCTGTTTCCATGACCGAATCCGAATCATTATCCCCGGCCAGAATTGTATCTTCTTCCGCCAGAATCTCATCCGCTGCAACGGAATTTTCTTTCATATCAGCGTTTTCCGTCCCGCCCGCTTCATCAGCAATGGCAGAAGCAGCCGTTTCCTCTTCGATTTCATCCCAAGAAGCAGTATCCGGAGCCGTTTCGTCTTCTGTCTCAATCTCAGATAAAATCTCTGCGAACTCTACTTCCTCAATCGCCTCGATCTCAAGACCAGCCGATTCCGATTCGCTGGCACTGACCGATTCCGTCTCCTCCTCTGTTATGACCATGGTGCCTTCTTCCGAATCCAGAGAGGCCAGAAAAGCTTCCTCTTCCTCACCATCATCATCCTTCTCGTAGGAAACAATGCTTTTTATGCCACTGCCTTCCAATTGTGTGACCACGCGTTCATAATAACTGGATGGTACATACAGAGTCAGATTTGAGCAACCATAAAAAGCATCCGTATCAATTTTAAGCGTATAACCTCCAAATGCCTCTTGAACCTTAGACATTTTTAATTCCGTCAGGCTTTCGCATCCATAAAAAGCATACTCTCCAACATTATATATTTTAGCCTCCGTATTTACAGAGGAAAGACTCGTACAGTTATAAAAAGCGTCTTCTCCAATTGTTAACTTATCGCCTGATGTTCCCTGTGATATGTTCACCGTGCGTAAGTTGCTGCAGCCAGAAAAAGTCCCCGCTTCAATTATTAAATTAACTGGCAGATCAGCCGACACAAGACTGCTGCAGCCAGCAAATACATATTCTCCCATGTCGTACGTACTACTGTCCGGCAAACTGATTTCAGTCAGGCTGCTGCAATTGGAGAATGCGGAATCCCCTATACTCGTTATACCGTCCGGCAAATTAATTTCTGCCAGACTGCTGCAGCCCCTAAATGCATATTTTCCTATACTCGTTATACCGTCCGAAAGATGCACACTAATCAGGTCATCGCAGTTATAAAAAGCGCCTTCTCCTATTTGGGTGACTCCGGATGGCAGATTCAGTTTCTCTATTCCATATGATCCATTTGAAAATTCATAATCATCAATGCTGGTCAGTCCATCCGTTATCGTAAGCTCTCCAATGCTCCCGACCCCTATATCACTAAGCATTGTTTTCCAATCCTCATAAGTATCGTTTAGCGGAACTGTCAGGGACAGAATCCTGCATCCTGAAAATGCCCTGGTGCCAATGCTGGTCACTCCTGCCGGGATCGTAACTACACTTTTACAGCCCGTAAATGCTTCAGCGCCAATGGTTGTCACACTCTCTGGAATACTCACCAAAGTAAGATTCTTACATCCGCCGAACATACCAGAAGGAATGCTGTCAATACCATCAGGAAACGTGACGGTGGTTAGCTCTGTACACGAACTAAACACATATGTACCTATTTCCGAAATTCCGCCCGGAATGTCAACCGACGTCATTTCATTTCCTCCAAAGGCATGCGAACCCAGTACAAGCAGCCCATCCGGAAGATAAAGGTCTGTCAGTGAGCAAGAATAAAAGGCATAACTTCCAATCTCGATCACGCTGTCCGGGATCTGCACTTCTGCCAGATTATAGCAATATTCAAAAGCACATGATCCAATGCTGGTCACTCCATCCGGAATTTCGACTGACGTCAGACTTTCACAAGTCTCAAATGATCGGCTGCCGATAACCTCCAGACTTTCCGGAAGCTGCACCTCTGCCAAATTATAGCAATTTAAAAATGCACTTCCTCCTATGCTGGTCACTCCATCCGGGATTTCAATGGATGTCAGACTGTAGCAATCTTCAAATGCCCTGCCTCCAATGGAAGTCAGCGTATCCGGAAGCGTGACAGACACAAGATTCTCACAATTCATAAAGAGTCCATATTCAACACTTGTCAGCCCATCCGGCAGCACCACCGATGTCAGACTGGTACAGTATTCGAAAGACGTCTCACCGATGAATGTCACACCGGAAGCAAATGTAACCGATTCCAGATTCACACAGTTTTTGAATGTATATCTCCCAATGCCGGTAACGCCTTCTTCTACTACCGCAGTCCGGATCTGTGCTTCATGCCCATCTAAGATTGCATTATTTCCATTCGTCCAGGTCTCACCGGTTCCATATATGACCAGATTTCCCTCGCTGTCGCAGCGAGAGTAAACCGCATCGCCGCATCGCTTTTCCCATGCCTCTCCGGTCATGAACATTGTGATTTCCAGAGAACAGTTATATTGCACATGTATATAGCTATAGCCCTCCTCGTTTTCTTTGCTGGCTTTTAGAACATACCTTCCCGATGGCAAAAGGACTGTAGCGGTGCCGTTTGCATCTGTAACCCCCAGCCAGCCCCCGCCCTTTACGGAAACCACAGCGCCTTCCGACAATTCCTCGTTGCTGTCCGTTACTGTCACTTCCACTTCATATGCGTAATACAGCAAAACCGTCACCGATGTGTCCGCACCCTCTACTGTGGCAGATGCCGTTCCGGACAGGCTTGTTGAAGAGGTTGTGTACTGGGCGGTCAAATTTCTGGTACCGCTGAACATTTCAAAAGTCAGTTCACCGCTGCTGTTCGTTGTCCCCAGCATATTTCCATCTTCATCCCAGATAACAGCCCCGGATACCGTTTCCCCATCCGTATAATATGAACAGTCCAGTGCAATGACTGTCACGGTATAAGTACTTTTTAATGTAAACGTCATCAGTGCCGATTCCGAACTCACGGGTACCTCTATGGTCTGCTCGTCTGTGTTATCGCCATCACCTGCCGTAAGCGTCCATGTCCCTTTTTTCAGGGAAAGCGTACACTGCCCCTGCGAATCGGTCGTTCCAACCTGGCTGCCTTCCGCATCGCTTATCACAATATCTCCAAGAGGACTTCCATTCTCATCCTGCACATATGCATAAACGGTATACAGCTTTTCCAGTACAATGACAACCGTATCCTCAGAACCCGGAAACTCTATTTCCGCCCTCGCCTCATACTCTCCGGCCTCATCGACTGCCGTTATTGTATGTGCGCCTCTTTGCAGGGTAACCGTCAGTACCCCTTCCTCATCGGTTACACCCAGCTGTTCTCCTTCTTCATCTTTAATCAGAATTCCTGAGGCAGGAGAGTCATCATCATAGAGAACAGACACCGTCAGATCAAACTCCTGCTGCAGCAGGCCAAGATCACAGGTTTCACCCTTATCCTTTATGGTGATTTCCGTCTCTCCCTTCTGCCCTCCGTTATCACAGTAGAGTATATAAGTGCCTGGAGCAAGAAAGGTCTCGCAGGTTCCATTCTCATCGGCAATCAGGTCTAAAGAGACGTTATCTCCTCCCGAGGATTCGGTTCCGGAAAGTGCAATCTCCGCATCTGGCACAATTTCCCCGGCCTCATCGGTTACGTTAATCGTCAGGCGGTATGCCAGATATGGGCATGCGGTCCAGTCAAAGGTGCCGAATGTTGCACTGTAGTAACACTCAAGCAGCTGTTTACTCAGCGTAAAAAAGGTTTTGCTCCATTCTATCGACAGAAACGTAACACTGCCGCTGAGGCTGTATTTGGCCTTGAAAATACCGCTAAAGCACTCCCCGGATCCGCACCGGTGCAGACAGTCCTCTGACGTCACCATGTCATTATTGTTCACCTCTGCATCCACTCCGGCTTCGGCTGTCATGCCTGCGGAAAACAGCTTTTCGTAAATGACGTTCAGGGAAATTCGGGTTATCAGTCCCAGATATGCGGTAAACTCTGCATCAATTCTTCCGTTGACAATCTCGGGAGTCGTTTTCGCATAACTCCATCCGGACTGAGAATCCCATGCATAACTCATGCTTCCGGAAATGCTTGATGTCTGGGTAATCTCACCTGATGCCTCAACGCGAAAAGTCAGACTCAGCGTGGCGGTCAGCCCGGTCACGATCGGTGCGGTTAGTTTTCCAAGACTGATATCATTAGAATACTCTGCAGAAAGTTTTGCCACCATTGCCGCCATATAATCCAGGCCAAGAGAACAATAGGCTTCCGATTCTGATATGTATGCTCTGCAGGAAAGCGTCAAAGCCGCCTTTACGGTCGCAGAAGCAATCCCGTTCTCTACCGAATAAGAGGCCGCTTTTGTTGTGCTGCCTTCCAGATCGGCTGTCATCAATTCTGAATTTTCAGCAGAATACTCTTCTATTCCATTAAATGTAACACCCTCCGAAGCTTCGCTGGTATCCGCTTCCATACCTGAACTGTCACTTTCACCTTCCATTTTTACCAGCGCAAACACATCGGTAAGCGTGATATTATCGTCTTCAGAGATGGTCAGGCTTCCGTCCTCATTTTTTACCACTGAAGCGATTTTAAAGATCAGAATGGTGCCATCCTCGCACTCATAAGAAAAGATAGCGCCAACCACAAATTCTGCTTCCCGCTCTCCAGGATTCTCCACCAGATACGTGCCATCCTCCTGCCAAGTAATCCGAATCTCTTCACCGTCGCTCTCACGAATGATTGTCGTATCATCACCATAGACAGCAAAATTCGTATCCGGGTTCTCATCCAGATTTAACACCAGCTCCTCATCAAAATCCTCCGCTGAAGCATTGATAATGTTCTGGATTTCTTCCGTATAGTAGCTGCTCTCATACGAAGTACATAGCGGAGCATTACTGGATGCATCCAGCAAAAAACCACGGATCACAAAATACACCGGAATATCGCCATCCAGTGCTACGCTTATCTCCGTCTGTCCGGCCTCAATGAGCACAGAGCCAGAAGCCAGCATCTGCACACCATCCTCATCATAGACAGCCACTACCAGCCGTGCGTCCTGCTCAGCCTCCAGGGAAACGGTTGCCACATCCTCCTCTATGAAGATATCCGAGATGCTCGTCTCGCCCGATTCATTTTCCATCTCAGAATCCAGTGCCGCCGTCAGTAAATCTCCCAGATCCGTTCCATCCGAATCCAGAGAAAGATCGTTGTCTTCGGTTTCCTCCGTTGTTTCTTCTGCCGTTGCAGCGGTATTGACCGTTTCTTCAGCAGCCCAGGTGTATAAAGCATTCGCCGGTGTGAGAGCCGTCATCACAAATGCCAGCAGCAGCGCCAGTCTCCTTTTCCATACGTTTCTCATAAAATCTGCTCCTTCCCATCCCCGAAATACAAATTCGTTTCAAAACCGTCATTAGAAGCGCTTTGCTTCACAACTATTTATGATGCATTTGCAAATACAGCTTTCTAGAGTCGATGCATTCGTTTTGCGAAAACAGTGCAGGAATTTTTCACCGATTTGCATCATAATATAATAAAAAAGTTTATCACCCCCCCTGTTTTCGTCAAGAATAAATTTCGGCAAATATTCATATTTCATATTCAGCTATTTCATATTCATATCAGTTACTGTTATTTAATCCCGCTTTCATTGCAGTCACAGGCAGGCTTGCTGCCGCTTTCGTATTATCTGTCTTTGTATTAAGCACAGATTCCAGAAGTGTTATGCAACGTTTTAGAGTAAACGTAAAACCACTCGCCTGGTTTTGGGATGAACTTTGTGGCATACTTGAAAAAACTCAAAAAACTAATAGTTTTTTCAAGGTCCACAATGGATAAAATCACTCATGAGGTACGCATTAGACAACCTTACATAAGGAATGATAAAAAGTGCAGCATCCGGCGGCAGATTTACCTCCGACAAAAATCAAATTATTTCAAGTCAAGGAGGACGAACGAATGGAACGCTACATTTATGATGAGAACAATGGATTATGGTACGAACTGCACGGAGATTACTATCTTCCCTGTCTGGCACTGCCTGATGACAAGGAGGAGCCGTATATCGGAATATGGGGTAGCGGCACATGCGCTATCTGAAAGATCACCACAGGAGCATATACGACGCTTTTCTATTAAGCGGCAGGCTGAACAGCTATCTTGAAAAGATTGACACACAGGCAGAAGAAATGTTTGACCGGCTGATCGAAGGTATGGCAAAGGCTCAGAATGTTACAGAGCAATTCAAGGCAGATGAACCGATGGTCTGGATTGGAAAGATGAACGCGATCCGGAATGCAGCGTCAGAGGTTGTCTATCACGACATCATCTACACTCCAGCCGTAAAAGCATCAAAATAATTTATATTTAAGGGAGCTACATCCTAAAATCAGGGCAGGCAAAGGATTCAACCAATGCCTGCCCGCTTTTATCTGTTTTGTTTTCAAATCAGGGATGCAGATTCCAAAATAAAATAAGAGTAACAAATCGCAAACTGGTCTGGCGCAGTGGAAGTATTTACAGATTGCCAGCTCAAACGGACACCTGTGCCATATTCGACTCAGATTCCAAAATAACGGAAAAAATCACAAGCTGTCACTTTGCCATATCGTACAAATCCCGGACAGCCGACATCACATCCTGCCATCCAGTATCTGATGCGTATAAAAATTTCTTCCGGTAAGATTCCCATAGTTTCTGCATGACAGGGCTTGCTTCCACTTCTTTCAGAATTCCATCTCCCTCCAGAAGCATATGTTCCGACTGCCGCTTATGGCTTGTGGCAGCTAATGCCTGCCGGAGTGTATCTGTGTCCAGCGTATCCTGATACGTCCTGCTCAATATGTATATATCATAGAAATCCCTCATGCGGGTGTTGGTGGTTGCTCTGGAAATGGCGCTTTCCAGCTTTTCAGCCAGGACGGTTTCCAGATTGTACGCCCACAATGAAATCGAGCGGTCTTCGAGCATCAGTTT
>JAJQDT010000048.1:0-25860 GCA_021202075.1 Lachnospiraceae bacterium
CGGTTTCCAGATTGTACGCCCACAATGAAATCGAGCGGTCTTCGAGCATCAGTTTGAAATGATACTGAACCGCTCTGGGTGTTATGACATCCCCGGTTGATATGTCAATCTTAATCGGTGTCACTGTCCCGTCAAAAGCCGCAGACATGCTGACCCTCACGCCGGGATATTCTGCTTCGTCCATGATGTCGGAAATACTTTTTACCTGAAATCTCACGCCATCATCAACCGGTGCCGAGAGAATCCCGTCAATGATTGTCTCAATGGTTTCCCTGTTCAAAGTCGCCCCTCTTACGGTTGCATCTAAATCCATTGTTGAACGTGCATCCAAGCCCACCATAGCAGCGACCAGCATCCCGCCTTTCAAAATGAATTTGTCCCTGTACTCGGAAAGCGAAATCCGTTCGAGGAACCGCTCCATCATATAATTTCTCATCAGGACCTGTGCATCTGCTGATTTCTTCTTTGACAGGTTGCGGATCAGGTCTTTTAACTGCCTTGATGTCTTAATCATAGAAGCATCTCCAAATACTGCCTTAAAATCTTTTCAACCCGGAACATCTGGGCATAATTCATTAAATTTCTCAGATTCTTATCTTTACGTCGGGCATACTGCTTCAACGCATCCTGGTACGTCTGCATTTCGATATGGTTCCGGCTGCGGATCAGGTCACAGATGGTGCGTTCCATGTCATAAACGGGAACCAAATGCCCAAAGGGTGTTTTCATGGATGTAGCACCAATCCCATGCAGTTCCTTTTTTACCGTATATACCAAGACGCCTTCTCCTTTCAGGCCGCTGGCATTATAACCTCTTTTTACCGTGGCTGAATATGGAAACGGCTCCCGGTCTGTCAGGTCATGAAAGAACAGGGCTGTTTCATGGGAAAAAACAAGCTGGCCGTACCGTAAATGGAGCAGATACAGCGTATCCGTCCAACTGTCATCAGACACATAAATCCCATGCGCCGCCTGTTTTAAATCTTTTGACTTCACATAATCATAAAAAACCGGCTTTGAAATCCCCATCTCCACGACCGCTGAAGTCCGGAGGATGCCATTGTTTTTTTTCAATGCAGTATCCAATCGCTCATGCTGCGTCATGCCATCACTTCCTTTCACGCTACGATTATAAATAAATGTAGCATGAAAGTAAAGTAAAAAAAGAATTTAAAATATGATTTCAGCCCCCAAAGATAAGATGTGAATCAAGGAACACGCCAAGCCAGCGATTTGACACACAAAATTTACTTTTACCGGCATGCATTCAGAATCTTTAAAAGGTAAAATAGCTGTCAGGCAGTATATCCCTGCTTTCTTGATTTCAAGCATTCTTATCATAGATTGGAACATTACTATGCTGTTTGCATGGGAGATTGCAAGACCGGACGGTCTGATTGAAGCGTTCGGAGAGCACCACGGACTGCTCGGCAGCGTTCTGGAAGCCACACTGAAAAAAAGACTGGCCAAAAGAATTCAAGCAGAGCACCATTGTCATTATCAAACTAATGATTTTTTTCTTCATACTACTCCTTCCTGCCTATGTATTCACGGTTTTTCGCGGCCGTGCGATCGAGTAGGAGGCGACCTATCGGCTCCTACTCGCCCGCGCGAGCCGAGGTGCGGCTTTAGCCGCAATACACCTTGCCCGGCCGTGTGCATAAATATTGCCGCTCCTTCATACAAAGAAGCGGCTTTTATTTAGTGTGTTTGTATACTCATATTTACATGAAATCTGTTGTCAAAAAAATTTCGTATCTCCTTTTCATCGCTGTGCACAGACCCCTGCGCAAAAAACGGCTTGCCGCCTCCGCGCCCGCCAAGCGCCTGGTTCATCTCCTTCACCAGCGCCCGCAGGTCACCGTCCTTCTCTCCCAGCGCATATTTGAAGGTTCCGTCTTCGTTATCCGAAAACACTGCGCAGCGGCCGCCGCAGGTCTCCATGACCGCCACTGCCAGCTTCCGCACACCGTCCGAATCCATATCCTTTTCAAACAGCAGCACATCGCCGGCGCCGGAATGGCGCTCCGCCTCCTGCGCGAACCACTTTTCCTCCAGCGCAAGGACACGCCCCTTCAGCCGGAAGTTCTCATCCATGCTCCGCTTTACGGCCTCCGCCGTGCGGTCCGGCTTTGCGGAGAGAAGCACGGAAATCTGATGGTTCTGCGCATTCACCATGTTCAGATACTTCAGCACGCGCTTCCCGCAGATCATTTCCACACGCACGCCCTCGCGGAATTTAACGACAGATAACAGCTTCACCATCCCGATTTCACCCGCCCGGGCGACATGTGTCCCGCAGCAGGCGCACAGATCCGCGTAAGGGAGCTTCGCAATATCAATCTTCGACACGGAACCAGGCATTTGCGCAAGATCCGTTTTCTCAGTGCCCGCAGTCATTCCGGCAGCCGGTAAGGCCTTTCCGCCAGCCTCACTGACAGCCTCTGCGCCAGTACCGGATACCGGAAACTCCACAATCCGCACCTCGCCGGTCAGCTCCTTTTTGCTGCGGTAAGGCAGCTGTTTCAGCTCCTCGGCAGATGGATAAAAGATCCGTGTCGCCTGATTCTGCCAGATGACCTCGTTCGTCTTTGCTTCCATTTCCTGCAAAGTTTCCTCATCGAGCTCGCCGTTAAAATCAATCGTGATCACATCGCTTCCCATATGGAAGCCCACATTATCATACCCATAAGCTGCGTGCACCAGACCGCTCACGATGTGCTCGCCGGAATGCTGCTGCATCAGATCAAAGCGCCGCGCCCAGTCGATTTTCCCATATACCTCAGAGCCGATGGCAAGCGGTGCGTCCGTGTAGTGCAGCAGTTCGCCGTTCTTTTCGTGAACCTCGAGGACATGGACATCGGCGGCTCTCTCCTCTTCTGCAACATTCACCTGCGCAACACGCTCAGCGGATGATGTCCTCAGAATCCCGGTATCATACGGCTGGCCGCCGCCCTCCGGATAGAATGCGGTCGCAGAGAGGATGACCTCATAGCCTTTCTTTCCGTTCCGGCAATCCAGCACGGACGCGTTGAATTCTTTGATATAAGCATCTTTATAATACAGTCTTTCCGTTATCATATAATTCAAAACCCTCTGTTAACCCATTTACCGTTTTTAGTTCCTCATTAAGCTCCTCTTCCGACATATCCAGATAATCCATTCCCATGCTGCTATATAAATTGATCAAATCAAGTTTATGCATTCCAAGAAGTTCGGCTGCCTTTCCATGGGATATCTGTCCATTTTTTATATACGGATACAAAACCATAGCATTTTTTACTTTTGCCATCTCCTCATCATCGGGCATAACATATGGTATCATTTTTTCCGGTACATCTATTACAACACGTGCCATAGTTATCAAATCCCCTCCTTGATTCAAAAAATGCTATCATAATCCTGTCCTCAGTCATGCCGCTCATCATTCTCCCAGCTCTCAGCGAACCGCGCCGCGAATGCCGGCGGCTCGTCATGCGCGTAGAGATGAGAAATATCCCCGTAGGAGCTCACCCGGAAGCTCGCGATCCCCTTTCTTCTCTCTTCGGTCACGACGGTCGTGACGGAGCTCGGCGCGGCGCAAAATCCATGCCAGAGCACCATCGGGGAGACGCCAATCAGATGTCCGACCAGAACGCATCCGCTTCCATAGTGGCAGAAAAGAGCGATGGTATCATTGTTCCCCTGCTCCACCCGGTAAATGTGGCCGTCACGCACATAGCCATATTCCGAGAGCAGACCGTCCAGCCCACTCGTCACCCACTCATGCTCTGCCTGAATGCCGGCATCGCTCATTGCCGACGGCTTCCACCACTCGTCGTAGCGGTAAAAGCGCTCGTCCCGCGTCCAGTCCTGCGGAAGCCAGTCCCAGCAGATGCTGTCTCCCTCCCTGTCCGGGCGTTTGATGCGCGGCGCAAATTCACGCAGCCATTCACGCTCCTCGGCCGTCCGACTCAGTTTCTTTAAGGTCGGAGCCGCGGTATCCTTCGCACGTCCAAGCGGAGACACATAAAAGTCGCGAATTGGAAGCTTCTCCAGCCGTTCGGAGAGGTACTCCGCCTCTTTCCATCCCTTTTCCGTCAGAGAATCATTGGCATAGTCCGGGTCGCCGTGGCGTATAATCAGTATTTTCAATTTTACATACTCCTGCTGTAAACGATTCTTATCACAGATTATCAGGCGTTCCTTCCCGATTTTTTATCTGCGATCCGATCCGTGAATATCTGGCACAAAATGCCTGATGTCCGGTGCTGTCCTCGTTCATTACATCTTCTTGATCCGCTCGAGCGCCGCCACGGTATTCTCATAGGTGCCGAACGCGGTCAGGCGGAAATATCCTTCTCCGCTTGGTCCGAAGCCGGAACCCGGGGTGCCGACCACATTCGCGTTCGCGAGGAGGTAATCAAAAAATTCCCAGGAGGTCATACCGTCCGGCGTCTTGAGCCAGATGTACGGTGCGTTCACGCCACCGGATACCGTGTAGCCCGCTTCCTGCAGCCCCTCTTTAATGACCTTCGCATTGTTCATGTAGTAGGCCACCTGCTTCGCGAGCTGCTCCTTGCCCTCCGGCGAATAAACCGCCTCGCCCGCGCGCTGCTGAATGTACGGAGCTCCATTGTATTTCGTGCCGTGGCGTCTCGCCCAAAGAGAATGCAGCATGACATCGCCGCATTTCAGGTCTTTCGGAATTACCGTATAGCCCAGTCTGGTGCCGGTAAAGCCCGCGTTCTTTGAGAAGGATTTCAGCTCAATCGCGCAGGTCCGCGCACCCTCGCACTCAAAAATCGTATGCGGTACATCCGCCTCAGAAATATACGCCTCATAGGCCGCGTCATAAATGATGACCGCGCCGACCTTATTTGCGTAGTCCACCCACTCCTGCAGCTGCGCTTTCGTGATCGTCGCGCCAGTCGGGTTGTTCGGGAAACACAGATAGATCAGATCTGGCGTCTCCTTCGGAAGCTCCGGCGCGAAATCAGTTTCTGCGGTACAAGGCATGTAGATCACATCGCTCCACATCTCTGTTTTTGGGTCGTAGGTACCGGTGCGGCCCGCCATCACGTTCGTATCCACATAGACCGGATAGACCGGATCGCACACCGCAATCTTATTGTCCACACTAAATATCTCCTGGATGTTTCCGGAGTCGCACTTCGCCCCATCCGATACAAAAATCTCGTCCGCCGCGATCTCACAGCCGCGGTCCGCGTAATCATTCTTCGCGATCGCGGTGCGCAGGAATTCATAGCCCAGATCCGGCGCATAGCCATGGAACGTCTCCGCCTTCCCCATCTCATCCACCGCACCGTGAAGCGCGTCAATGATGACCGGGGCGAGCGGCTGCGTCACATCCCCGATGCCTAAACGGATCACGGTTTTATCCGGATTTGCCGCCTCGAATGCATTTACCTTCTTCGCAATCGTGGAAAAAAGATAGCTGCCCGGCAGTTTTAAATAATTATCGTTGATTTTAAACATAATGCCCTCCTCCGTTTTTATAAATATGTGATAGTACTTCTGAACACTAACAAGGTCGATGGTTCCACTTCCGTCACCGAATCGTCGGTTCTTTCAGGAACAAAATTTCACGCGGCAATGCCTGAAAGGGTTTTCAGAAAATCCCCAGTACCACGTATCGGGTAATTAAAATGAAATTACACACAAATCTCTCCCTCAAACACGGTCTCGGCCGGTCCGGTCATATACACCGTATTTTTTTCACGGTCCCACTCGATCAGCAGATCGCCGCCGCGCAGCTTTACCGTCAGCCGGTCGTCCGTCCAGCCATTTAGAATGCTCGCCACCGCGACAGCGCAGGCTCCCGTACCGCAGGCTAACGTCTCGCCGGAGCCCCGCTCCCAAACGCGCATCTGTACCGTGTTCCGGTCAATGACATGGATGAATTCCGTATTGACCCGGTCCGGGAACATCGGATGATTCTCAAAGGCAGGTCCGATTTTTTCAATTACCAGACCATCCACATCCTTAACCGGGACAATGCAGTGCGGATTGCCCATCGATACGCAGGTAATGGAAAACACATCAGCCGCTATACAAACCGTTTCACCAACTACCGGGTTCCCGCCAAGCCGGCCATCCCCGAAAAGTCCGGAAAGTCTGGCCTGATCCGCTACAGGAGATGATGCCGATGCAGCTTCTGACGATACGCCCAAATCCGGCTGCTGACCGCCAAAGCTTAAAGCCCGGCATTTTTTCATCGCTTCCAGATCAACTGGAATCTGTTCCGGATCCAGGATCGGCGCTCCCATGTCCACGCGCACATATCTGACCGTTCCGCGCGCGGGAACATTGACGCTTCCGGAATCATTTTTAGAATCATTCTTATCTGAAACGGAGACATCGATGGTATCGGAATTGCCCTTAACCGAACCAGAATCCGCCGTTCCGTGCCCCCTTTGCCGGGGCCGCGCGTCGGACGGTTCCACCGTCAGTTCCAGATATTTGATTCCGCTGCCGGTCTCTACACTGATCTGCGTCTTGTCCGTCAGGCCATGGTCATACACATACTTTGCCACACAGCGGATGCCGTTGCCGCACATCGCGCCGAGGGAACCGTCTGCGTTATACATTTCCATCTGAAAATCCGCCTTCAAAGAAGGCTTGATCAAAATCAGTCCGTCCGAGCCAATCCCAAAGTGCCGGTCGCTGACACGGACGGCGACATCCGACGGATTCTCCACCGTCTCCTCAAAGCAGTTGACATAGACATAATCATTGCCAATGCCATGCATTTTTGTGAATTTCATTTCCCTGTCCTTTCCATAGCAGAAACAAAACGCTGTACATCATATCCATACTATACAATGATATCCATACTATACAATGCAAAGCCTGAAGCCAGGTATATAACATGAATATGAGAGCCTGTGCTCACCGCATCAGCGCGAACAGCATCTGCGCGGTCTCCACCATATTCGTGCCGCTGTCCATACTGGTCTTCTGCAGATAACGGTGCGCTTCCTCCTCGGTCATATTGTTGCGCTCCATCAAAAGAGACTTTGCGTCCGCAATCAGCTTCCTCTCCTCCTCGCTGCGCTGCGGGGCCATCAGGCGTTTCCGCCGCCTGCGCCTCTCCATCTGGCCAATGACTGTCTCAAGGGAATCGAGCAGGTCATTCACACGCAGAGGCATCGTCACACACAGCACGCCCTCCTGTACGCCCTCGCTCACCGCCCGCGCCGAGGCGATCAGCAGCATCCCAAACGAGCGCGGCATATCTTCATAGAGCTCGGAATATACCATATCCGCAAATTTATAACCACAGACAATCACGCCGGTCCCGAGGCGATCCGCCGCCGTGAGCGCCTGCGCGCCGCTCGTACAGACCGCCCGGACATCATAGCCGCTGCGGCTTAGAAGGCTTCGGATGCTTCTGGCGTCTTCCGGCTTAGGGAACACTACAATTATATTGATATTTGCCATCCGATTCCTCCGTCCGTTCTCATTCCCTCATCATAAAACACCATTCTTCCTTCGCCGCTTAATCGGGCAGGAGTAGTCCTCTCATCCTGTCCGTATTGTGGACGGGATGCCACCCGGCAAGGGCTGAACGAGCGCCACTGGCGCTCAGCAAAGCAAGCGCGGCGAACCTCCTGGAAGTTATATTATGGGAAGAAAACCACTTCCCATAATGCTCCAGAATCTGAAGATTCTGTCGCTAACTTATCGGGTGAGAGTACGCAAGCGTCCTCTCCTTCCGATAAGTTATATTACTCGCAGCAAAAACCAGCTGCTCGTTAACTTGCGAAGTTCGCTGCCGCAAGCGCCGCGAACTTCTTACAAGTTATATTATCAGATCCTTGCGAGATACCGGTCCAGCTCCCACTGGCTCACACTGGACTGATACGCTTCCCACTCTTCTTTTTTCGCTTTGATATATCGTTTCGTCACGTGCTCTCCGAGAACTCCGCAGATAAATGTGTCCTCCTCCAGCGCCTCAATCGCTTCCAGAAGTGTGACCGGCAGGCGTTCCACGCCCTTTGCCTTCAGATCCTCCGCCGTGAGCGCATGCAGGTTCTCGTCCACACTTTCCGGGGGCATGACCTGACGGCGAATTCCATCCAGTCCTGCGGCCATGCAGACAGCAAAAGCAAGATACGGATTAGCTGCATTGTCCGGGCTCCTCAGTTCGATGCGTTTCGTGCCATTTCCCATGATCGGGATGCGGATCAGCGGAATCCGGTTCTTCGCTGACCATGCCACATGAACCGGAGCCTCAAATCCGGGCACCAGTCTTTTGTAGGAATTGACGATAGGGTTCGTCACTGCGGTCACCGCGCGGATATGGCTCAGAAGCCCTCCGATGAACCAGCGTCCCTCCTGGCTTAAATGAATCGGGTCCTTCCCATCATAAAACACATTTTTCCCATCCTTGGTCAGAGACATATTAATATGCATACCGGAACCGTTCACGCCCGCCACCGGCTTCGGCATAAAAGAGGCATGCAGGCCATGC
This sequence comes from Lachnospiraceae bacterium, assembly GCA_021202075.1. GTDB lineage: Bacteria > Bacillota > Clostridia > Lachnospirales > Lachnospiraceae > Choladousia. The sequence continues at coordinate 8,477 of JAJQDT010000048.1, forward strand.
CGCTTCGCGACGGTCTTCACCGCCAGGCGGAAGGTCATGATTCCATCTGCGCTGGGAAGCGCCTCATCATAGCGCAGATCAATCTCATGCTGCGCCGGAGCCGCCTCATGATGCGAGGATTCCACAACATAACCCATATCCTCCATCGTCAGGATCATATCTCTTCTGGCATTCTCCCCCAGGTCAATCGGCGCGATGTCAAAATATCCCGCCTGCTCATGCGTGATGGTGGTCGGCCTGCCCTCGTCGTCCGAATGGAACAGGAAAAATTCACACTCCGGCCCCGCCTCGAGATGGTAGCCCATCTCATCCGCTTCCGCAATCACATTTTTCAGAATATACCGCGGATCCCCGCCAAACGGTGTGCCATCCGCGTAAAAAATATCACAGATGAATCGAGCTACCTTGCCGTTCTGCGGCCTCCACGGAAAAATCAGGAAGGTGTCCAGATCCGGATGCAGACAGAGATCGGAACGCTCAATCCGGGCAAACCCTTCAATCGACGCGCCGTCAAACGTGACCTTATTGTCCAGGACACGATCCAGCTGATTCACCGTCACCGCGAGGTTTTTCAGCGTGCCGAACATATCCGTGAACTGCAGCCGTATGAACTGCACGTCCTCCTCCTCGATAATCCGGCAGATATCTTCCCTGCTGTATTTGCTCATATATATTCTCCTCTCGCTTCATTCATGAACCCTCTGCACCTTTTACTAAGGCAGTACAAGGGATAAAAAACAAAAAACGTTCCTCCGCAAAAAAAGGAAGAACGCCCTCGTTCAACCATACTGAATCCTTATCGTCTTCACAAAGCCCGTCCGAACGCAGTAAGAATTGCATTGGCTTTGCCCAATTATGATAGCAGTATGGATTTTTTTTGTCAACCGTTTTGTAAGCTTCTTAAGCTTCTTCAGGATTCTGCATGATCCTGCGGCAGCCAGTCGTTTCTGATCACATCTGTACCACGTGCTCCGCCTCATACATCTGTGCAATCTCCGAATCTGTTACAAAATAACTTATGCATTATTCTCCGTCCTCATCATTCCGTTTAGCACATCGGAGCCGCCCTCCTCCGCGATGTTGACAGAGTGGTTCGCGATACGCACGAAGCTGTCGAGGATCTCGACAAAGGTCAGCCCCTTCTCAAACGAACACTGTCCCGCTTTCAGGCGGTCCATATGGTGTGCCTGCGCTTTCGAAGCCTTCTTCGTAATCCGGCGCTCCCGCTTGCGGATATCCACCCACACCTCCGGTGTGAAGCTGTGCCTGCTGAACAATTCCAGCGTAATATCAAACAGCTGCAGATCCTGATCAAAGATTTCCAGGAGGTCTTCCTTTGCCTCCTCCGAATAAGGCTCCCCCGCCTCCAGGCTGGTCTCATTCTGGCCGCTGATAACTACCGCATGGTCGCCGATGCGCTCCAGATCATTCACCGCGTTGAACGCGCTGGTCATATAGCGCGAGACACTCGCCGGCATCTCGGTCGCGTTGATGGTCGTCAGATACTCCGTAATCTCCGAGGCCAGATAATCAATCACATCCTCCGTATCGCGAAGCTGCTGTACGCCCGTCATATTCTGCGTCCGCACGATCGTCTGTGCCCGTTCCAGATTCTGCCGGACGAGCTTACCCATGCGTTCAACCTCTCTTCCCACCTGCAGCGTGACCACTGCCGGGGAAGCCACCTGCATATTTTTATCAATGTATTCAAGGCGGAACGCGTTCTCATGCGCCTGTTTGGGAATGATGCGGTAGGTCCATTTTACAACCAGATTCGTCAGCGGAAGCAAAATCAATCCAGTCACCACTTTGAATAAAATGTGATAAACCGAGATCTGGAACATGGCGCTGGGCACCAATCGCTCAATCACACTCGTGATGGGAAGCAGGATCGTGAACGGAATAAAAATAATCGCGCCGACTACGTTGAACATCAGGTAAATCACTGCCGCACGCTTCGCGTTATTTCTGGCGTTGAACGAAGACAGGATCGGCGGGGTTGAAGAACCGACATTGATGCCGCATATAATAAACGCGGCGAAATGAAGAGGCATCAGCCCCTGCAGTGCGAGCGCCTGCACGACGCCAACCGCAGCGGACGAGCTCTGAATGATTGCACAGAGAATGACGCCGACGATAAAGCCAAGCGCCGGGTTTTTCGCGTTCGTAATAAAATTTAGAAATGCAGGTGAGTCCTTCAGCGGGGACATCGCGGTGCTCATCGAATGAAGTCCCTGAAACAGAAGACCAAATCCGAGGATGACCTGGCCAATGTAGCTGGTGCGTTTTTTCTTTGTGTAAAGCATCAGTACCGCGCCAAGGCAGATACAGACCGGCGCAATGCCGGATACATCCAGCGCGATCAGGACACTCGTGATTGTGGTACCGATATTCGCGCCAAAGATGACGCCCGTCGCCTGGGCAAGATCCATGATGCCCGCATTGATAAAGCCCATGACCATCACCGTGGTCGCGGATGATGACTGAATGACAATCGTGACAAGTGCTCCAAGCAGGAAACCCATAACGCGGTTGCGCGTCAGAGTCTCCAGAAGATCTTTCATTTTCGGACCAGCCGCAAGCTCCAGGCCCTCTCCCATGTACTTCATTCCAAATAAAAAGAGACCCAGACTTCCGAACAATGAAATGATATTTCCTATACCCATCTGTCTTTTTCAGGGAAACGCCTTTGTTTCCCTTCCTCCTTGTGTATAAACGGTTTGCAGTCGATTTTCGTTCCGAATCAGGATTCATTTTCAAACAACTGACTCAGATAAAAACCATTTTCATTGCCAACTGCGGTTGTAATGATAGACGATATTCAAAATTGACTTTGCCCGGACAGATGACAGATGCTCCCGGGTAAAAGCGAACTTTTTACTTCTATACCATACCACAAGTGAAAAGGAATTGCAAAAGAAATGTAAGAAGAAAGTAAAAGTTGTGTAAAACAATGGGTGTTTTCAGTTTTTTGATGTCGATGTCTGTAGAAAATTACAATAAAACGAAACGCCCTGTCCCTGCTATAAAGAACCAGAGACAAGGCGATTCACAGAATCATTATTTCCTGCGCTCTTTGAGCAGCGCGAAGATACTCTGCAGCACAATGAAGAAGCACAGCAGCGCCGCCACGGCGATGTTAGACCAGGAGCTCAAAAGCTTGCCGTTGGTCTTTACCAGAGTTGAGATCGTACCATTGATGAGTACGCCAAAGAAGGAGCCGATGACGTTTCCGACGCCGCCGGTCAGCAGCGTACCGCCGATGACGGCCGAGGAAATCGCATCCATCTCCAGTCCGCTCGCCTGCTGCACACTTCCGGTCAGAGTATTCATGCAATAGCAGATGCCTCCGATGGAGCAGAGGAACGAAGAAAGCATATAAGCCTTCATCTTTGTCTTCTTCACGTCCAGGCCCATCATCGTCGCAGACACTTCATTACCACCCACCGCATAGAGGCTGCGGCCGAACTTGGTATAACGGAGCATCAGGAAAATCACGACCAGCACGATCAGGGCAATAATCACATGGACACGTATGTACGGAACCTGAAGAACCCCCTTACTGTTCGTATAGGCGCCGATGTTAAACGGCATATAGATCTTAATCCCGGCAATGGTCTTAAACCAGCCTGTGCTGATCGATACCTGATCGGTACAGATCACGGCTGTCATGCCGCGAGCGAAGAACATACCCGCCATGGACACGATAAACGGCTGTATCTGCAGATATCCGACCAGAAAGCCCATCACGGAGCCAAACACCACACCGATCACAAGCACCAGTGCGCACAGCAAAATCGAATTCCAGCCCCAGCGGTCAATGCCGACCGCGAGGAACATACAGTCCATGGCAATCAAAGCGCCGACAGAGATATCAATACCGCCCGTCAGCATCACGCAGGTCATGCCTGCCGCCACGCAAAGCAGCCCGGAATTGGTGATCAGCAGATTCAAAAACGTCTGGAAATGAGAAAAGCCCTTGCTTCCATAAATAATACAGCCAGCCGCGTACATCACGACAAACAGCGCTATCGTGATAATCAGAAGCAGCGTGTTGCTGTTCATTTTCCTGCCCTTCATTTTACTGCACCCCCTTCGCGAGCGCTGCTTTCTTCGCGGAGCGCTGTCTTAAGTATTCCCTGAACGGCGGAGCCTGAATGGATACAATAATAATGACGATGATAGCCTTAAATACCGGAGCTACACTTGTAGAAACGCCCATCGCATACATCGTAGTCGTAATCGCCTGGATCGTATATGCGCCGATAATGGAACCGGCCAGGTTAAATTTACCGCCGCCCAGGCTGTTGCCGCCAAGCGCCACCGACAGAATCGCATCCAGCTCATAGTTCAGGCCGATGTTGTTCGAATCTGCGGAATAGATTCGGGACGAAGAAACGATACCTGCGATGCCTGCGCACAGACCGCAGATAATGTAGCAGATCAGGATAATGCGGGCGGAATTCAGTCCGGCGATCCGGGATGCTTTTTTATTGATACCAACACTCTGAACGTAAAGGCCGAGCGCGGTAAATTTCAACAGAACCGCCATCACCGCAATACAGATTGCCGCTATCACAATCGGGGTCGGAACGAATCCCAGGTAGCTGCCGAAGAACTTAAATGCATCATTTCTGACATATACAATCAGGTTATTACAAAGCAGCAGACCAATCGCGCGCGCGGCCGAATACAAAATCAGGGTGGCGACCATTGGCTGGACGCCCAGATAGGCGACCAGGAATCCATTGAACGCGCCGCAGACACAGGCGATCACAAGACCTCCGAGAATACCAACAATCAGCGGCACCGCCAGATCATTTGTGGAGGATACGCCGTAACCGGCCAGTAGCATGCAGCACATACATGCCGACAGAGACATAACCGACCCGACGGAAATATCCGTTCCGGCTGATGAAGAAACGACCAGCGTCATGCCAATCGCCAGAATCGCCACCTCGCTTCCGCGGTTCAGAACATCAATCAGACGGCCATAAAGTACACCGTTGCGAATGGAAATTGTAAAGAAATTTAACGCAAAATTACCGTTTGCCACGTCATATACTATATTTACCATCATAACGAGGATCATACAGAAAACGGGCAGAAACAGCCGTTTGCTGGTCAGCTTTCTTAAATTACTCATTTGATCCACCTCCCGCGATCGCTTTCATGACATTCTCCTGCGTCAGATTCTCTGTAATCTCGCCAACCTTTGCACCATCCCGCAGGACCTCCATCTTAGAGCAGGTACGCAGCATCTCCTCAATTTCCGAGGAAATGAAGATAATACTCTTTCCCTCACCGGCCAGCTGCAGCACCAGCTTCTGGATTTCTGTCTTGGTACCGACGTCAATGCCTCGCGTCGGCTCATCCAGAATCAGGAAATCGGGGTTCGTCGCAAGCCAGCGGCCCAGAATCACCTTCTGCTGGTTCCCGCCGGAAAGCTGCTTAATCAGAGTCTCGCGGCTCGGCGTCTTCACCTGCAGGATTTTGATATACTCGTCCGCGATCCGGTTCTGCTCACTCATCGAAAGCAGCTTAAACATCCCTCGCTTTGCCTGCAGCGCCAGAATAATATTTTCCCGAATCGACAAATCTTCAATAATGCCTTCCGCCTTACGGTCATCCGGGAGAAGCCCCATACCGAGCTGCATCGCGTCGATCGGTGCATTGATTTTCACTTCTTTTCCGTTTACCTTCAGCGTTCCGGTCTGCGCCCTGTCCGCGCCGTAAATCACGCGGGCCAGCTCGCTCCGCCCGGAGCCGAGCAGTCCGGTCAGGCCAACTACCTCGCCCTTGTGAATCACCAGATCGAACGGCTTAATCGTTCCGGCATGGCTCAGTCCCTTTGCGTCAATCTCCACCGGCGCCTTCGTAAAGTCTTTTGTCTCGTCTGTCTTGATCGCTGCAAGATCATCAAAATCCTTGCCCATCATAGCCGCTACCAGCTTCACGCGCGGAAGCTCTGCAATCGGGTACTCTCCCACCAGCTGTCCATTCCGCAAAACCGTGATACGGTCACAGACCGCGTACACCTGCTCAAGGAAATGGGTTACAAATACAATCCCAACGCCCTGATCGCGCAGCCGGCGCATCAGGCCAAACAGCTTCTCTACCTCATTGTCATCCAGAGACGACGTCGGCTCATCGAGAATCAGAACCTTACAGTCCATATCCACGGCACGGGCAATCGCAACCATCTGCTGCATGGCCAGGGAATATTCCTCCAGGTTCTGCGTTACGTCCACCTTCATATCCAGATCGTCGACGATTTTCTGGGATTTTTTTACCATCGTCTTCCAGTCGATCGCTCCAAATCTGGTCGTCGGCTCGCGACCGATAAACAGATTCTCCGCCACGCTCAGATTCGGGCAGAGGTTTACCTCCTGATAAACCGTCGAAATGCCTTTATTCTGTGCGTCCAGCGTGGAACGGTTTACAACGGCTCCGTCGATCCCGTCTACATGGATCTCACCGGCTTCAAACGCATTGATACCGGTAAGACATTTGATCAATGTCGATTTCCCGGCTCCGTTCTCACCCATCAAAGCGTGTATTTCTCCCTTTCTCAAGGTAAAGTCAACATTGTCAAGCGCCTTAACACCCGGGAAAGTCATTGAAATACCGCGCATGGTTAATACAACGTTATTTTCCATTTTCTCCTCCTGCCTGAGTCCGCGGACACGTCCGATGCTGCGCGGCAAATTCGCCTGTCATCAAAGCGCAGTCTGCAGGCCCTCTCATGAAGTATAGCTTCCTGTAATGGAAAGTCAGCACACTTTCCTGATATGGCAAAAAAGGGGAGACCTGATATTCCAGGTCTCCCCGGGAAATCTTACACTGTTTTCCCAGCTCTCATTTTGCTGTTGCACATATCTGTTGTTCACAAGCCGCATGCTATCCTGTGCAGGTTTTCTGCAGCTCTGAATGGCTGATTAATACTGTGCCTCAACGATCTCATCGGTAACAACGGTCATGCTCTGCTCTGCGCCATCAACCGTAATTGTCTCGATGATATCCTCATTTACATACCAGTGCTCTTCCATGTAGATGGTGGTCTCCGGAGTCTCACCAGCCTCGAGCTGCTGAATAACTTCCTCTACAAACGGAGCTGCCAGAGGGTTGCACTCGAAGTCAGCATTGATGTCGCCAGACTGTACATACTCAAGGCCTGCCGTGCAAGCGTCAAAGGAAACAAGAATCACGTCGCCGTCAACACCATAGGAGATACCAGCTGCGGTCATAGCATCCATTGCGCCAAATGCTTCGTTATCATTCTGGCAGATCACTACGTTGAACTGTCCCTCATAGGACTTGATGTAGGACTCCATGATCTCCTGTCCGCCGGTCTGTGTAAAGTCGCCATCCTGAGAATCAAGAATCGTCCAGCCTTCTCTCTCAGCAATCTCTGCAAAACCATCGGTACGGCCGATCGCTGCGGAGGAACCTGTGGTGCCCTCGATTACCAGAGCGTTGATCTCTTCAATGCCCTTAGCCTCAGCATAAACTTTCAGCCACTCGCCGCATGCAAGACCTTCTGTCGTGAAGTTCGATCCTACCCATGCAGCATACTTGTCGGAATCGTCGATCGTACGGTCAATAACGATAACCGGAATACCAGCCTCTTCGCACTCGGTCAGGACTTCGTCCCATCCTGTGGATACGATCGGGTCGATGATGATGTAATCAACGTCCTGCTCGATGAAGTTACGTACAGCCTCAAGCTGTGTCGCGGAGTCGTTGTCGCAGTCTACAAACTGAAGATCATAGCCATTCTCTTCCGTGAAAACATCCTGGCAGGACTGTGTGGAAGCGGTACGCCAGTCAGACTCATGTCCAACCTGTGCAAAACCGATGGTGATCAGATCTTCGTCAGCGCTCGCGCCGATGCATGACATGCTAAGAGCCAGCGTCATAGCTGTTAAAACTGCAAGTTTCTTTCTCATGATGAATTTCCTCACTTTCTTAAATGAAATAGGTTAGCTGTTACTGCTTGTTTCTGCATATAATTTAAACAAATCCAGAGGAAAAGTCAACTGTTTTTTTATCTTTTTATACAGATTCAGCTTTTCTAACAATACAAATATTTTTGAATTTCTTATCTTTTAAATACAAATTCAGCCAAATTCTTCTGACCGTCTCAAAAAAAGGGAGATATTTTTTGACCAGACAAAAATTGGGGTGATTTTCTTTTGTTCTTCGACAGGTTCCAAAACAACTATTTGAGCAGTGATTTGTTGTGAATTTTTCTAAATTCCGTTCTGAGTGGTTTTCTAAAAAATTCAAGGCGGATAAATTTTCATCCCGGGATTGACATTTTCTTCGGATTCTGGCTAAATGAGATTAATATTTTAACCATCACCGTAAACCGTGCATGATATTATAAGGAGAGCCAAATTGTCATGGAAGTCAAGTACAGGACGCTCGCAGAAACGCTCAGAAAAGAGATTGCCATCAGAGGACCGCTCGGAGATCAAAAGCTTCCGACCGAGGCAGAACTGGCACACACTTACGGCGTCAGCCGTCAGACCGTGCGGCAGGCGCTCTCTCTCCTGCTTCGAGAGGGAATGATTGTAAAACGTCAGGGCAGCGGAACCTTCATCTCACCCGATGTGTTTCCGGGCGCGCTTTCTTCTTATAATATTGCAATACTCTTACCGGACGTTGCGGGATATCCTTCCCTGAATGGGATTGGCGATGTCGAAGCAGCTCTGAATGAGGCCGGATATTCCGCGTCTGTTTTCAGCACGGAAAACCGGGCCGCCAGAGAGCGGGAAATTCTGCTGAATTTATTGAGCCGGCCTGTCCGCGGCCTGCTCGTGCGCGGTGTACGCACCGCGTTTCCGAATCCGAATATCCCGCTTTATCAGGAGCTGGCCGCACGTGGTACCTGTATTGTTTTTGTGGGCGAAACATATCCTGAACTGAAAAACACGGCCGAAGCGGATGCACTCGCGCAAAACCCGTCTGGCAGCAACCGTAATCCTGGCCTGGCCTTTTCTCAAAAAGAGATCCTTCAGGTCTCCTCCGATGATTTCGGGGGCGGTGAGCTTCTTACTCTCCACCTGACTGACCTTGGACATAAAAAAATTGCCGGGATCTTTCGTCTCGACAATCAGAGCAGTCTGAATCGCTACGCCGGGGTTCTGTATGCGCTCTGTGAGGGCGGACTTTCCTTTGACGATCGTAATTTTCTGTGGTACGACCCACTCACTGCGCGGATGCCCGACTCTAAAATGCTGCTCTCCTTTATCCGGATACAGCTTATCGGATGCACGGCAGTCATCTGCGAGGATGAATCAATCGCAGCAGCGCTGATCCGCGAGCTGCAAAAGTTTTCGCTTTCTGTGCCGCAGCGCATCTCAGTCGCTGCCTTTGCCTCCGGTTCGGAAAACCATCCTATGTCCGGCATTACCAGTGCCGACCGCCCGGACAGAAACCCATGGCGCATTGCGGCAGAACTGCTGCTGGCAAACATAAGCGGAAAACCGGTATCATCGGTTCTCTGTCCATGGAAGCTGCGGGCAGGAGAAAGCACCGCTGCCATAAATTCTGATAAGTCCTTTTCGGAAAGATGAGTTGCGACAGGTCTTTATTCCTTACGTCGAGGCTTTTATGAACTGCGATTCGCGCGTTAGGCGGTGCAAGATGCATAGGTTATTTCGTGGCAGATCCTTAGTACCCCCGCGACTCAATCAGTTCCTCCGTAAGCATATCCGGGGTAAAGTATGATTCCTCAACATAGTGATTTTTCTCCGGAGTCTCCCCCGCCTCCAATTGCTTAATGATTGCCTCAACACGGGGGCCATGCATTGGATTGCACTCTACATCCAGATTGATTTTCCCTTCCAAGCAGGCAGTCAGTCCGGCCTCGGTCGCATCAAAGGAAATAATAATCACATCTCCATCCATACCATATGTCAGCCCGGCCTCTTCCAGCGCCTGAATCGCCCCAAATGCCGAATCATCGTTTTCACAGTAAATCACATCTATATCTTTCGTCTGTTCCAGAATTTCGGATACTTCTTCATATGCCTTTGCCTGTGTAAACTCCCCCTGAACCTGAGCGATGATTTCCCAGTTCTCATGATCCGCCACCCCTTCTTCCAGGCCGGCGGTCCTGCCCAGCTGGGCAGACGATCCCTGCGTTCCGATCACATGAAGAATCTTGATATCGCCTTCAGCGTTTCCCTGCTCTTCCAGATAATTTTCGAGCCACCCGACAGCCATTTCACCTTCTTTTTTAAAATCTGAGCCTACCCACGCGGTATACAGCGTTTCATCCTCCACATCGACCATCCGGTCTACAACAATCACCGGGATTTCGGCTTCTGCGGCCTCTTCAAGCACCTCGTCCCAGCCTGTCTCAATCACCGGCGCCAGCACAATATAATCCACACCCTGCAAAATATAGTTGCGCAGGGTCGTAATCTGATTCTCCTGCTTCCCTTTTGCGTCCTCGAAATAGAATTCATAGCCGTTTTCGGTTGTGAAGGTCGAGCGCATCGATTCCGAATTTGCCACACGCCAGTCCGACTCCGCCCCGACCTCCGAAAAGGCGACCGAAATCAGGTCATCCGAGGCTTCCGTCTCTGTCTGCACAGTGGTCTGGTTTCCGCAGCCGGCAAGCAGCGCCGCCACTGATAGTACGGTCAGGCCGGATGCGGATCGAATTATGTTTTTGCAGGCATTCCGAAGGGAAATCATATGCACACTCGCTTTCTTTTCATTTCTTCGCAGATTACTTTCATTGCGGAGGCACAAAGCACAGAGCAATCCGTATTTTCAGGAGCTTTCTGCCCCATCATCATGAAAATACTATATGCCCAGATTGCGCCGAATAACGTGTGAAGCACAGACCATAAAAACGTAGGCGCAGCGGGGCGCTGAACGGTCCTGCGTGCCAGTGGCACGCGTTTAGGACGGACCGGAGCATAGAGCGTCGAGGCTTTTATGGTCTGCGATTCGCGCGTCAGGCGGTGCAAGATGGGTAAGTTATTTCGCGACAGTTCCTTACTTCTCCTGCGGCGGGATGCGCACGATCACGCGGGTTCCCTCGCCCACCCTGCTCTCGATCTGCAGACCATACTCCGTTCCAAACATCAGCTGCAGCCGCTCCTGTACCGTCGCCACGCCGAAGCCTATGTTCTGTTCGTGTTTTAAGGCGCCGCGCACCTGAGCGAGCCGCTCCTCATCCATGCCCGCACCGTTATCCTCAACCGTAAGAACAATGACGGCCGCGGAAGGATTTTTCTGACGTGCTTCCTCCATCTGCTCGGGCGTTTCTGCGAGAACCCCTCTGGAATCCAGCGCCTCCATCCGGCCCTTCACGCGGATATGTCCCTGGCCGCGCTTCTGCTTAATCCCGTGATAGAGCGCATTCTCGACAAGCGGCTGCAGGGTCAGCTTCGGGATCCGATAACCGGCCAGCTCCGGCGCGATATCAATCTCATATTCGAGAATGTCTTTATATCGCACATGCTGGATTTCCAGATAGCTGCGCACATGCTGCTCTTCCTCGCGCAGCGTGATTACGTCCTGCCCGTTGCTTAAAGAAGAACGGAAAAAGGCCGAGAGACTGGTTACCATCTCCACTGCCTGCTCATTTTTTTCCATCTCGATCAGCCAGACAATCGCGTCCAGCGTATTATAAAGGAAATGCGGGTTGATCTGCGCCTGCAAAAGCGCCAGCTCCGCGCTGCGCAGACGTGTCTGCTCCTGCCGGTTCTGCTCAATCTGCTGATTCAGCCGGACCACCATATCCTCAAACCCGTCGCTTAAGGTCTGAATCTCGTACTCCTGCGCCTGAATCGGCGTCTGCGCTGTCAGATCCCCGTTTCCGATGGAGCGGACGCGGGTGCACAGATCGCTGATGGGCTGTGTAATAGAACTGGCAAACCGAAGAGAGCGCTGCAGCACGACGATCAGAAGCACGGCTGCAGCCACCGCAATCAGCCCGATTTCCAGCCAGAGACTGCGCACCATATCCGTCTGCAGGCTGTCCAGCAGCGAGGCCTCATGGTACAGATAATTATACATATATTCCTGAATCAGGTCAGTCAGAACATAGATATTGTTCTCCAGCTGTGTCTGCCGGTCGTCATAATTATCCGTCTCCTCGATCAGATAAATCTTATCCTCGAGGTTCTCGCATAACTCCAGCACGCCATTGATCGCTTTCCAGCTCTCCTCCTGCGTGGTCGTCAAAAGCAGTCCGCGCGCCAGCTCCTGCGCGGCTTCTACCTCCTCGATCGGAAGTCCTTCCGAATAGTGGCTGCCCACCACATAATAATACATTTTCAGGTCGATATTCTCTTTAAAATCCTGGTTAAACTCAGACGCGGTTGTGACATTGTGCAAAATAGATGTATACCGGTTGACATACGTGACCATCACCGCGAACATCACGCACATCATCAGAAGCACCGGGACAAAAAAGGTGATCAGGAGGGTGCGCATCTGAAGGTTTAACGATACCGGCTTCCCTTTTTTCCGTTTCATCCGCATCCTCCCCCAAAGTTTTCAATGCGCATGGCCTCCGCTGCCCGCCCGGTAATCCCTCGGCGTACATCCTTGCGTCTTGCGGAACACAAAGCTGAAATAATGCGGATCCCGGTAACCGACCCTGGCGGCCACCTCCGCCGTGCGCAGCTCCGAACCGCGCAGCAGCTCCTTCGCGCGGTCCATGCGCTTCTGCGTCAGGTATTCCACAAAGGTCTGCCGCATCTCCTGGCTGAACACCGCGCTGAAATAATTCGCGCTGACATTCGCTCTGGCCGCAACTTCCTTCAATGAAATCGATTCATTGGTAAAATTATGGTTGATATACTCCAGCGCCTGCAAAATCACGGTCTTGCTCTGGCTTTTTGACTCTTTCTCTCTCAATTCAAACACGCGGGAAAGAATGCTTCGGACATACTCCCGCAGCTCCTGCGCGCCAAGGCTCCTGCCCGCAAGCTGCGCGGACGGAAACTCATCGATAAAGTCCTTCTGATCATAACCGATGGATTCCAGATAGGCTGCAGCGGTAAACCGGACGTTCAGCATCAGATACTGGCAGAACAGCCGGGAAGCAGCGGCATCACGGGCTCCCCCGATATACTCATCCACAAAATTATCCATCTCTTCCGGCTGTCCGTTTTCCAGAAAGCCGCGCAGGATGGACTGATCCAGGCGGGACATATCCACATTTTTCAGGCTGCCCTCCTCCTCATTTTCCATCAGAGGCCGCGTATTTTCTTTCGTCAGCACATGGCAGTCGCCCAACAAATGGCGATAAGAATAAATCCGGCTCACCTCATCGAAGCAGGCCGGAAGGGCGGAGAGCCGTGTCGTCTCCTCTCCGATCGCCACATGCCACTCGGCCTTCCCTTCAAGCGGGAGCACATGCATGCGGATCGTGTCCAGGCAGCGGGCCGTCAGCTCCTCCATCTGCCCATGGGAAGCCTTAATCAGCACCGCATAGGTCTGGATATTCCAGCGAAAGACCAGGTATTCGGGATACATCAGAAAGAACTGGGTCAATCCGTCATGCGCCTCCTGAACCGCCTCCTGAAGAAAGGACGCGGCAGATGGATCGGAGGCTTGTGTCCGCTTTGCGGTAATGCTGTACATCAGAAGATTATAGCTTTGCGCGTGAATCGCAATGCCCAGCTGGTTCGCCTTCTCATAAATCTCTTCCACAGACAGCTGTCCGGTCACAATCTCCTCAAAAAAACGCCGCCTGGAAAACTGCTCATACTCCTGCACCTCCGCGCGGAACTGCTCCATGTAGTTCTCCTGCTCCCGCTCCGTGCTGATTTTCTCGGATACCTCATTGAGCGCCTTCACCAGCATAGCCTTTGTGACCGGCTTCAAAAGATACTGCTCCACACCGATCCGGATGGCCTGCCTGGCATATTCAAATTCATCGTATCCGCTGATAATGATAATTTTCGTGTTCGGAAGCTCCCTGCTCACCAGACTGCTCAGCGCCAGACCGTCCATAAACGGCATTTTGATATCCGTGATCAGCACATCCGGACGCGCCTCCCGGATCATCGGCAGCGCTTCTTCCCCGTCGCCTGCGTCGCCCACCAGCGTATAACCGTACTGCTGCCAGGGAATGATATCGCGCAGCCCTTCCCGGATGATGGTCTCATCCTCTACCAGAAATACTTTCAGCATACTCCCTCTTCACCATCATTTCCTTTCATGATCTTTATCAGAAACACGATATACCGCGCATGAAGCAAACTAATCGCAGCAATTTGGAACAGGCCGGAGACATTGCACCGGCCATACTTTTTCCTGTCATTACTCTGTCTGAGCATTCGTTTCTTCTTCGCCGACGATAAGCTCAACCTCATTCGAACTGCGGAAAATCGTATTTGAGGAGCCGACCTGGTTCACCACCACCGTGTTTGTCCCATCCGGAACCTTACTCTTTTTGATGCGCAGCATGGTCGAGGAATAATAGGTCGTGCTGATCTTCTCCCCATTGACGTACACCTTGCTCCATTTCGTAAAGTTATCTCCAATCACATAATAATAGTCGCCGCTCTCCATGACCTGGTCAATCACCACATCCTGCGTCCCCATCACCAAATCCGAAGCCGGGTACGGATCCTCGCCGCCGTATACGTAATGCTCTCCATAAAGGATATCATACTGCAACAGCTCAATGGCGTCTACATATTCCTCCTCCGTATCATAGGAGTCCCGGTTCTGATGAAGCGTAAACATCGTGCCCACGCCGTCAAGCCCCAGCACCTCCAGCGTGTCCGCCAGAAGCTGATAGGATGTCATATCGCTGTCATCCTTTTCCAGACCCAGATTGTTCCATGTCACGTAAGGAGTCAGGAACAGGCTTCCCGTCGTCATGTCCTCCTCAGTCAGGCCCATGGTCGGAAGATGATCGCCAAACATCACCACATAAGTCGGCTCATCGCGCTCTTCGAGCATCTCAATCAGCTCGGCGATAAACTCATCAGTCTCATGGAGCATATTCACATAATACTCCCAGGAATACGCATCCCCTTCGTCCTCTACGCCGGATATCGTAATCTCCGGATCCTCGATCACCTCATAATCCGGATAATCGCCGTGTGTGCCGACCGTAATCACATAGACAAAATCCTGCTGATCCGCCGTGTAATCCAGGGACTTTTCCACCTCGCCGACCAGAATGTGGTCGGTCGGCCAGGTGCCCAGAGGCGTATATTCCTGAATATCCATCATCTCTTTGCAGGTGAAGGTGTCAAACCCCATCTGGGAAAACGCGTTAGCCCGGCTGTAAAAGTTGCCGCCGTTGTTGTGAACCACATGCGTTCCGTATCCAAGCGTATTTAAATCGGAAGCAATGCTCTCGCAGTTCGTTTCCTTGAGAATGGTTTTATACGGGTACTCTCCAAGTCCGAAAAACTGCATGCTCATACCGGTCAGAATCTCAAACTCCGTGTTCGCCGTACCCGCGCCGACGACCGGCACCTCTACATAGCCGGATGTATAATTGTCAAACAGATATTCAAAATTCGGAACCGCTTCCTCACTGGTCTCGAGGAAATTAATCATATCCGGATTAATAAAAGATTCCAGAAGGACGACAATGATGTTCGGGTATTCCCAATCCTCCGAACTCTCTGCTGCTTCTGAAATCTCACTCTCTTCCAGACTCCCTGCCGTTTCCTGGTTCTCACTCTCTTCCAGGCTCTCTGCCGTTTCCGGACTTTCACTCTCTTCCAGGCTCTCTGCCGCTTCTGGACTCTCGCTCTCTTCCAAAGCTGTCTCTTCTTCCGCCGTCGCAGCATCGCTGGAGACTGCGGCATCCGCCTCATCAGATGATGCAGTTTTCACAGCGCTTACCTCCGTAAGCACCGCCGTGCCAGAGTCCGTGACGTCAATATTATCCGAATCCGCAGCCGCGAAAATGTATGTATCTTCTGCAGCGAAGGCTTCGCCCGCCTCCTCAGAATCAGTCTCCTTCTCAGTCAGGGCATCTGACAGATTGACGTTAGTCTCCTCAGACGCATCCGCCGTCCCGGTACTCTCCCCGTTTATCCGGCTCAGCACGGCCTGCACGGCCTCCTCAGAATATCCGGAGGGCGCGCTCATTCCCTGATCCAGAGCACTGGAAGTAAAGCTGTAAACGAACCCGTAATCCTTATAGCCCTGCGCAAGATTCTCAAAATAAGAAGCAATCACATTGCTGCTCTTCGCCGCGTCTGTCACCTGGGGCACCATCATAATCACGATCGCCACCATGCATACGCCTGCAAGGCGATGCGCCTTCCCCTGAAATTTCGGACCCACGATCCAGAGGATAATCAGCAGGATGCACACCACTGCCACGATGCCAATGACAATCGCCGCTTCGGTGTCGGTAAAATAGTTGCTCTGCATCGTGAACAGATCTCCCACCATCTTCAGATCCGTCCATCCAAACGGAGATACCCGCTTCGATAAAATTGCGCCATTAATCGTGCCGAGGAACAGCCAGAACACACTGATCAGAACCCTCGCCGCCAGCCGGCGTTTTACTATGTACACAAGTGTCAGGGTCGCCCATACCAGAAATGCGTTATAGAGGAACACCAGATTTCGATCCACCATAAACTGGCAGGCTTCTACGAAAGAATGCCGCGAAATCCACTCAATCACAAAGCAGATCGCGCAGGAAAGCAGCATATGAAACAACAGGGAATAGCGGTTCATCACTGCAATCGCGTGATCCAACTTCGGATTGCGCGGCCGTTCCTTCTTTGCTTTCTTAATTCTCTTTTCTTTCTTTATTATCTTTTCTTCCTTAGTTTTCTTTTCTTCCTTAATTTCCTTTATTTTCGCAGCCTTTTCCATATTTTCCGCACTGCTTTTTTCCTCCTGCGGCTTTCCATCCTGCGCTTTCGCGATCTGCACAGAATTCACTTCCTGATCCTTTTTCCTCTGCACAGAATTCTCTTCCTGGTCCTTTTTCCTTTTCCCGAACAAGGGGCGATTCCTCCTCTCATCCATTGATTCATTTTTCGATGCCTTCCGGCGTCATTACAGGTAAAAATCCCGTAAAAACAATGTGAAATTTTAACCATAGGGAAAGATAAGACAATTCATTAAAAAAGTCAACCGGGATTTGAAAAATTTAAGTTTTTGTTCACTTTATTTCCACAAAAATATTGATTCTTTTCTCCGATTTTATCTGGATTCTTTGAGGAGATTGTGTTACTCTATTGAAAGGGAATAAGGAGAGCCTCGCCATTAAAGCCGCGCTCTGTGCGAGGCGAGGCCTTCGTCCATCATCCGTCACGGATGACGGACAGGTAAGGGAAAGCCTCGCCATTTTAAGTCGCACTTCGTGCGAGGCGAGGCCTTCGTCCATCATCCGTCACGGATGACGGACAGGTAAGGGA
>JAJQDT010000048.1:25960-49341 GCA_021202075.1 Lachnospiraceae bacterium
AGCCTCGCCATTTTAAGTCGCACTTCGTGCGAGGCGAGGCCTTCGTCCATCATCCATACCGGATGATGGACATGGAATAGAAGGGTCATTATTATATGAAAAAATTATGGTTTTTCCTGTTAATTTCGGTTCTGCTCCTTAGCGGCTGCGGAAAAAAAGAACAGCTAGTCGCTTCCGCCGAATTGTTTGAAGTCACAGACGGCACCACGTCCGACGGCGTTGCGGTTGGAGACGGAAAAAGTGAATTTGTGAAAGCATACAGTAACTATGTCATTCAGGCAGCCTACACGGATGTTGAATCCAGCTATATGGTGATGTCCATCAATGAGATCCCTTATGATGAGAGTATTTCCACACTGATTGCAAACTTTTTTATTGATAACGTTCCCATGTCCGAAGAAGACATCTGCGAAGAAAACGACATCGAAGATACCGAGCTCTACTCTCTTCTGAGTTCTTCGGACTATCTTCGGGAGCATGAGGTCATCTATCGATACCTTCGCTTTCTCTGGGAAAACAGTGTGATTACCGATATTGACACCGGTGAGTTCAACTACAACGAGACCTATGAAGTGCCGAAAGCGGAATCCTGAAGCGGCCGTATGTAAAACCTGTTTTGAAAGAATGTGACCGCAATCCCATTAGCTTTAGACAATGGGCAGTTCACAGAGCAGTTCCCGTCGATCAGACGGTGTCGATGTACTTGTATTATGCCAATTTCCCACACTGGCGCGCGATGAAATACACGCGCTCACTTTTTTGGTGCGGTTCTTTTTCCGTAAACGCATCATACACCGCTTCAAACCGCAGCCCGGCCTCTTCGAGAAGCGCACGCACGCGGCTGATGGACCAGGCCCGCTGAATATGCGTCTCTTCATAGCGCTCGTAGACATCCTCGCCGGATTCCTCCGAATCTGGTTGCTGAGCCTCTTCTGCACAGATATCTGCGCCTGGATTTTGGTTTTCTTTTCCGCAAATATCTGTCTTCCGATTCTGATTCTCTTTTCCGCAAACGTCTGTGTCCGTCTCCTGACTCTCCTCTGCGCCAGCATCCCGACACTCGTCCGGAGCAAAAGATTCCATCTGACTGATTCTGCGTGGCAGCTCCCGGCGGATATAAAGAGTCAGATCGTATTCATTGATCTGTGTCTCCTCCTCATACCAGTTCTCCCAGATAAAGCTGCCCTCTTCGCGGTTTTCCGCGAACACATGATCCGCCAGAAGCTCCCTGTATTTATACTCGGTGTTCATATCAAAAATGAAAACGCCGCCCGGGTCCAGATAATTGTTGACCAGACGGAACACCTGCAAAAGATCCTCATCTTCTGTAATATAGTTCATGGAATCACAGGTACTGACCACCGCGCGCACCGTTCCATACAGTTCAAACGCACGCATATCCTGAAGCAGATAAAGGATGTCTGTCGAAGCCCCTGGAAACCGGTGTTCCTCATAGTTTTCACGGGCAATCTCCAGCATATCGATGGAATTGTCCACACCGATCATATCATACCCGAGCCGGGCGAGGCGCTCGGTCATTGCACCGGTCCCGCAGCCTAAGTCCAGCACCAGGCCGTCCGCCACGCCATACTTTACCAGCAGGCCATGCAGATAGCTGCACCACTCATCATAGGGCGTGTCCGACATAAAAAGATCATATACACGTGCAAAGTTCTCGTAAGACGCCATGCGTTCTCCTCTCATCGTTTTTTCAGATAATCGCGCAAAAACGCATACAGCTGCCCCATCTCCTCATCGGTTCCGATCGTAATCCGCAGATAGTTGTCAATCCGCGGCTTTTTGAAGTAGCGCACGTAGATTCCCTGTTCCTTAAGCACCGTAAACAGTTCTTCAGCCGGAACGCGCTCATGCGTGACGAACAGGAAATTCGCCTGGGAATCCGCAAAAGAAAACCCGAGCCTTTTCAGTTCCTTTTTTGCCTGCTCTCTGGTGGCGATGATTTTCTGCCGGGTCTCCTCAAAATACGCACGGTCTTCTGCCGCTGCTGTGCCAAGAAGGATCGCCGCCTGGTTCATCGTATAAGAATTAAAAGAGTATTTGACATCATTCAGATAACGGATCAGTTCCTCGCCCGCGATCGCGTATCCAATGCGCATGCCCGCCATAGAGCGCGATTTGGAAAAGGTCTTAACCACAATCAGATTCTCATAGCTGTCCAGCAGCCCGGTGCATGTCGTTCCGCCGAAGTCGATATAAGCCTCGTCCACAACAACAATGACATCCTGATTGTGCGCGAGAATGTCCTCAATAGCAGAAAGTCCCAGAAGTGCGCCGGTCGGCGCATTCGGGTTTGGGAAAATGACGCCTCCGTTTTCCTTATCATAATCTCTGCTCTCAATTTCGAATGCATCGTTCAACGGCTGCTGTTCATAGGGAATGCGGAGCATGTCCGCCCACACATCGTAGAACGAATACGTGATATCCGGAAACAGAATCGGCTTTTCGGAATTAAAAAATGTCAGAAAAATCATCGCCAGCACATCGTCCGACCCGACGCCGACAAAAATCTGCTCCTGACGCACGCCTTCTTCCCGCGCGATCGCCTCCACCAGCTGCCGCGCCTCCGGATCCGGGTATTTGCGCATCGGCTCAGCCGAAATCTGACGCAGCGCCTCCGCCACCTTCGGCGAAGGCGGATACGGATTTTCATTTGTATTTAACTTAATCACATCCGCGCGCTTCGGCTGCTCGCCTGGCACATAGGGAGTTACCTTACGGATGTTCGCTTCCCATTTCTTCATATATGTACGGTTTCCTTTCAGTTTTGCTGCATTTCAGTTTTATTGTATTTCAGTTTTGCTGTATTCCAGTTTTGCTGCATCTCACCCAGGCAGCTGCTGTATATCCCCGGCCGACCGCGGGATTGCCCCTGTATCGGGCTGCATCGAGGCTTTTATGACCTGCGATTCGCGCGTTAGGCGGTGCAAGATGGGCAAGTTATTTCGCGACAGTTCCTTACATAGTGTCATACAAAGGCCGGATTCGCTCATAGATCTGTGAGAAATCTACCTTGCAGTCTCCCGCATAGATACCGACCGGAACGATATCATCAAACCCATATTCCGCCGGTGTATCTGATTTTTCAAATTCATAGACCTTTACCTGTCTCCAGTCCGGATCAACGATCCAGTATTCCTTCACACCGGCCCGTCTGTATTTTGCCAGTTTCAAAACCCGGTCTTTTTTTGACGTGGATCGTGACAAAATCTCCACCACAAGATCCGGCGCCCCAAATATCCGGCCTTTCTTCAGCTTCGATGGATCGCAGACAATCAGCACATCCGGCTGCAGGATTGTCTTGTCATCACAGTCAAGCTGTACATCCACCGGCGCTGCAAAAGCAAAGCAGGAACCGCGTTTACTGTCAATATAATCCATAAAACACCGACAAATTCGAACTCCAATATCCTGATGGATATAGTTAGGCGCCGCCATATCATAAAAGACACCGTCAATCAGTTCAACCCGCTGATCATCCGGCAGGGCAAAATAATCCTCCAGAGTATACTCGCCCTGTCGTTTTTGTGTAAGATACCTGGCTGGCGCTTCCGCAACCATGGATTCCATCCCGGTTTCCCGTTGTGCATCCATAAACTCCGTATACGTTTGTCCTGTACTCTTTTGTTCTGTATTGGGTTTTTCAGTATTCGTTTTTTCTGTATTCGTTTTTTCTGTGTTCTTTTGTTCTCTGCTCGTTTGCCCTGTTCCCTTTTGTACTGTATCCTTTTGTTCTTCGTTCTTTTGTGCTGAGATTTTTTCTTTGAAATAATCGTTCTCAGTCATTCCTGTCTTCAGTCCTCCTGTTCCCGTAACATATTTGGCACGGTATAATGTATCGGAAGCGGGTCTTGCTTCCTGACATCCGGCTCTGTAAACTCTGTAAAAATAGCGGGCGGCACTTTTATCTTATCATAACATTTTCTTCTCACTTGTGCAAGTTTTTTCTCTTTTTATTTTTGAACCTTCTGGCAATTTTACAGGGCTTCGTGTAAACCCGGTTTTTCCAGAAGCTTACCGACTCTCATAGAGCTTCGTGTAACCCCGTTTTTTTCCGGAAGCTTACCGGCTCTCGTACAGCTTCGTGTAGACCCCGTTTTTTGCCAGAAGCTCCTCGTGCGTGCCCTGCTCCTCGATACCCTTCGGCGTGAGCACCAGAATCTTCTGCGCGTTGCGGATCGTGGAAAGGCGGTGCGCGATGACAAAGGTTGTCCTGCCCTTAGCCAGCTTTTCGAGCGACTGCTGTACAATCCGCTCGCTCTCGTTATCGAGCGCCGAGGTCGCCTCATCAAAAATCAGGATCGGCGGATTTTTCAGGAAGACACGCGCGATGGAAAGCCGCTGCTTCTGTCCGCCGGAGAGCTTCACGCCGCGCTGCCCGATGTCCGTCTGATAGCCGTCCGGCAGCTGCATGATAAATTCATGCGCATTGGCGAGTCTGGCCGCCTCAATGACTTCCTCGTCCGTCGCATCCGGCCTTCCGTAGCGGATGTTCTCCATAATGTTTTCCGTAAACAGATAAACATCCTGCTGCACAATGCCGATCTGCCTGCGCAGATCCGTGAGCCGGATTTTACGGATATCGGTGCCGTCGAGCAGAATTTCCCCGCTGTCCACGTCATAGAAGCGCGGGATCAGGCTGCACAGCGTCGTCTTGCCGCCGCCGGACGCGCCGACGATGGCCAGATAGTCCCCGGCTTCCACCTTCAGGTCAATGTGGCTGAGCACCGTATCCTGTCCTTCTTCATATTTAAAGGATACATTCTGAAACCGAATCTCCCCTTTGGCCGTATCAATGCCGACCGCGTCCGGTGCGTCCTTGATATCGGGCTCGATATCCATGACCTCAAGGAAACGTTCATAGCCGGAAAATCCATTCTGGAACTGCTCGGTCAGCGTAATCAGCTTTTTGATCGGCTCCGTAAAATTATTGATATACAAAAGGAAGGTCACAAGGTCCGCGATGGCCATCAGCCCCGTCGTGATCAGGCCCGTGCCCACCAGCAGAACCACGATCGTCACGAGCGTCGTCATCGCGCCAAGCCCGGAATTGTACTGCGCCATATACTTATAGCTGAGCTTTTTCGACTCGACAAAGCGCTCATTCCCGACATGGAACTTTTCTTCCTCAATGTGCTCATTACCGAAGGATTTCACCACGCGGATCCCGGACAGGCTGTCCTCAATCTGTCCGTTGATATCTCCCATCCGCCTGCGGTTTTCCTTGTAGGCAAGCTTCATCTTTTTGTTCAGATACAGCGCATAGCAGGCAATGAACGGGATAAACAGATACGTCACCAGCGTCAGACGCCAGTTAATCTGCGAGAGAATGACGCAGGAACCGATCAGCTTGATCAGAGAAATCACGATATCCTCCGGGCCGTGGTGCAGCAGCTCGCTGATGTCGAACAGATCCGCCGTGATGCGGGAGAGCATCTGCCCGGTCTGGTGGTTATCGTAATACGTAAAGGAAAGCTTCTGATAGTGAGAAAAAATCTCGGCGCGCATATCATGCTCGATTTTCGCGCCCATCTGATGCCCGTAATAGCCAATATAAAAGTTGCAAAAACATTCCACCGCCACCATGATAATCATGGCGATCCCCAGCCTCGTGATAATCGGAAGTGCTTCTTTGGAAGGAAGCTGTATGACGTTGTACGTAATATAGCGGACGACCAGCGGAATCGCCAGCGTCACAGCGCCCCCCAGGATTGCGAAAAACATATCCGAGAAAAACAATCCCAGATATGGTCGGTAATACCCCAGCAGGCGCCTCCATTTGTGCTCCATCTTTTTCGTCCTCTCTCCCCTGTCTGTCTCAGTCTGTCAAACTATCTGCCGCAGAGCGCATGCCGGATGCATCCAGGCAGAATACCCATGTCGGTATCATGTCCGTATCCTGAACCAGTGAACTATCGTCTGGCCCGGACAAGCCGGAATCAAAATTTTGCCAAATTGGAAGGCCGCGCAATAAAGATATCGCGGCCCTCGTCCATACTCGCTTTGCGAGTACGGACATGTAATGCGCAAGGAATTGTTTTTAATTTCCTAACCCGGATAAACCGGAACCAAAATTTGCCATTTTGCGCAAGAAATCGTTCTTAAGCACTTAAAACCAGCGGAATTTCCGTATTTCATGCGCCAGGCGCCGCAAGTCCCTGCTTGTACATCACATTGATAATCGCATTCACATGTTGCGCGCAGAGCTCATCGGTCTTTGCCTCCGCCATCACGCGGATCACCGGCTCCGTGCCGCTCTTTCGCACGAGGATACGGCCATCCTCGCCCAGCGCTTTTTCCGCCGCAGCGATCGCATCGCGCACCGCCTCATTCGCCAGGGCGGCTTCCTTATCAGAAACACGGACATTTTTCAGTAGCTGCGGATAGATTTCCACCTCAGACGCGAGCTTCGCAAGACTCATCTTTTTCCGCATCATGACCTCCATCACCATAATGGACGTCAGAATACCGTCGCCGGTCGTCGCATACTTGGAAAAAATAATATGTCCGGACTGCTCGCCGCCGATGCAGTGTCCATTTTCACACATGTTTTCATAGACATATTTATCACCGACCGCTGTCTTCTCGTACCGGATCCCTTCGCGTTCGAGTGCCTTATACAGACCAAGATTGGACATAATCGTCGTGACAATTGTGTTATTGGTCAGCTGGCCATTTTCCTTAAAATATTTCCCGCAGATATAAAGAATCAGATCGCCGTCAATGATTCTTCCGTTCTCGTCAACCGCGATGCAGCGGTCTGCATCCCCGTCATAGGCAAATCCGACATCCAGCTCATTATCCAGCACAAATTTCTGCAGGGTCTCGATGTGAGTCGACCCACAATCGCGGTTGATGTTTGTGCCGTCCGGCTCGTTGTGAATCACATAGGTTTTCGCCCCCAGCGCGTCAAACACACTCTTCGCGATGGAGGAAGAGCTGCCGTTCGAGCAGTCCAGCCCAACCTTTGTATTCTTAAAAGATCGCGTCGCCAGCGTGATCAGATGCCCAATATAACGGTTTCGCCCGGCCTGGTGATCCACCGTGCGGCCGATCTTCTCTCCGGTCGCCAGGGGGAGCTCAGCAATCTCTCCATCTATGTACTTCTCAATCTGCTCCTCTACCTTAGCCTCCATCTTTTTGCCGCTGCCGCTGATAATCTTCAGTCCATTGTCATAATATGGATTGTGGCTCGCAGAAATCATGATGCCGCAGTCGAAATCTTCTGTGCGCACCACATAAGAAACGCTCGGCGTGGTCGTCACATGAAGCAGGTACGCATCCGCCCCGGACGCCGTCAGTCCCGCCGCCAGCGCATATTCAAACATATAGCTGGATCGACGCGTATCCTTCCCGATCACAATGTTCGCTCTTCTGTGCGGAGACCCAAAGTACCAGCCAAGATACCGTCCCACCTTAAACGCATGTTCCACACAGAGCTGTACATTCGCTTCCCCGCGGAAGCCATCTGTTCCAAAATACTTTCCCATATTGAATTTCCTTTCTGCCTCATCCCGTTTTGCTTCCAACCACAGGCTGCTTACATTATTTAAAACCTGTAAGTAACTCATTTAACCGGCTGTCATTTCCCTGTCCTGTATACTTATGAAGTACCCCGCATGATTAAAAACTGCAACAAAAAGAGTGACACTGCTGTACTCCGCGCCAGATTCTGCTCAAGATTGGAGCATCCTCTGCCTTACGATTTCAAATGCGAGCACCCCGGCCGCGACCGAGGCGTTCAGCGAATCAATGTTGCCTTTCATTGGAATGGATACCGCGAAGTCGCATTTTTCCCGGACCAGTCGGCTCACCCCGCTTCCCTCATTTCCAATCACCAGGCCGATCGGGCCGGTCAGATTCGCACGGTACATCGGTTCCGCGCTCATGTCTGCGCAGGCGAACCAGATGCCCTCTTTTTTCAGCAACTCAATTGTATTTCCAAGATTCGTCACACGCGCCACCGGCGTATAATTCAGCGCCCCGGCTGAAGCGCGCGCGACCGTTGCAGTCAGCCCCACCGCCCGCCGCTTCGGAATGATCACGCCGTGCGCCCCGGCCAGGTTTGCAGTGCGGATGATCGCGCCCAGATTATGTGGATCTTCGATTCCGTCCAGCAGAATCAGAAACGGCGCCTCGCCCTTTTCCTTCGCCGCGTTCAGAATATCCGACACCTCCGCATACGCATAGGCAGCCGCGCAGGCAATCACGCCCTGATGGTGTCCGGTCTGCGACATCCCGTCCAGCCGCTCCTTCGGTACAAAGTCAATGATGGTCTCCGTTTTCCGCGCCTCCCGTTTGATGCTCTGGATCGGGCCGTCCTGACAGCCGTCTAAAATCAGCAGCCGGTCGATCGTCTTCCCCGCCCGAAATGCTTCCAGGACGGCATTGCGACCCTCGATGATTCCTGTATCCTCACTTTTTTTCTCAAAAAACTGGTCTCTCACTCTTTATAATCCTTCTTCTTATTATGAAACCTTCAGCGCCGCAAGCCCCTTTTCAATCAGCTCATTCATGCGTTCAAATGCTCCTTCCAGATACAGATATCCCATAACTGCCTCAAACCCGGTCGCCACAAGATATTCTTCAAGCGTCGCATTTTTAGCCTTCGTATAAGGCTTTGAATTGCGCCCGCGGCGGTAAATCGCCGCTTCCTCCTCAGTCAGCTCCGGGCGAAGCACTTCCATCATGTTCGCCTGCGCCTTAGCGCTGACACAGCGCGTCACCTTCTGGTGCAGCTTCTGCGGCTGAATGTCGTGCCGCTTTACAAAAATCGACCGGACGACCATCTCATACGCCGCGTCCCCGATGTAGGCCAGCGTCAGCGGCGCGTACTGCGACCAGTCCTTTGACGGAAGCGCAAACCGAGCGTCGATACTTTCTGTAAAATTCTCTTTTGCCGCCTGATGTTCTTCTTTCATACCTTTTTCATTCTATTACCATATCATAATCGCCGTTCTACACCCCACTCTTCAGGTTCGGCTTTCTACTATTTCACAGCAAATCCTGCGCCCCGCATGAACATACTTACGCGCGCTTCCACTTGACGCCCTCGCGTGTATCCAGAAGCGTGATGCCCTGCCCGGCCAGCTGATTGCGAATCTCGTCAGCCCGAGCGAAATCTCTGGCCTTGCGCGCCGCCTGCCGCTCGGCGATCAGCGCCTCAATATCCGCGTCCAGCAGCTCTTCCTTCTCCTCCACGATCAGTCCGAGGATATCACATAAGCCCACGATTTCATCGCGCACGGTTCCGATGAGCTCCGGGGAATTTTCCGATGTCAGATGGCTGTTCGCGTATTTTACCAGTTCAAAGATTGCCGCGATCGCATCCGCCGTGTTGAAGTCGTCGTCCATCGCCTCGTCAAACTTCGCCTCGAACGCTTTCGCTCCCGCGAGGATTTCCTGCTCCGATTCCTCCAATCGCCCGGAATCAATGCCGCTACCATCCATCCCTGCCGCAACAGACGAATCGTTCTGTTTTTCCGAACTTTTTTTACCAGTTCCGTCACCGTTTCCTGTCAGATTTGCCGCCGCAGAAGCTTCCGCGCGGTTGTTTTCCTTAATATATGCCAGATTCGACACTGTATTCCGGATTCGTTCCAGCCCGCTTGCCGCCGCTTCCATCAGATCCGCACTGAAATTCAGCGGACTGCGGTAATGCGCGCTCAGCATAAAGAAGCGGAGCACCTGAAGGTCATATTTCTCAGAAATCTCCCGCACAGTAAAAAAGTTGCCCAGCGACTTTGACATCTTGCGGTTGTCAATATTCAAAAATGCGTTGTGCAGCCAGTAGCGCGCGAACGGTTTGCCATTGCAGCATTCGCTCTGCGCAATCTCATTTTCATGGTGCGGGAAAATCAGATCCTCACCGCCCGCGTGGATGTCAATCTCCTCGCCGAGATATTTTTTCGACATCACCGAGCACTCAATATGCCATCCCGGGCGTCCGTCACTCCACGGCGACGGCCAGGACGGCTCCCCCTCCTTCTTCGGCTTCCAGAGCACAAAATCAAGCGGATCCTCCTTCTGGTCCTCCCCGGTCACCAGCAGAGAGCGGTTCCCCGAGCGCAGATCGTCCAAATTCTTATGCGAGAGCTTGCCATACTCCCGGAACTTCCGTGTCCGGAAATAGACAGTACCGTCGACATTGTAGGCATAGCCCTTATCCATCAGGATCTGGATCATCTCGACCATCCCGCCGATCTCCTGCGTCGCCAGCGGATGCGTCGTCGCCGGGCGCACATTCATCGCTTCCATATCCTTTTTGCATTCCGCGATGTAGCGCTCAGAAATCTCTTTGGAGGAGACTCCCTCCTCATTGGCCTTCGCAATAATCTTATCATCCACATCGGTAAAATTCGATACATAATTGACCTCATAGCCCTTATGCTCCAGATACCGGCGCACCGTGTCAAACACGATCATCGGGCGCGCATTCCCAATGTGGATCAGATTGTAGACCGTCGGGCCGCACACGTACATCTTCACCTTACCCGGCGTAAGCGGCACAAATTCCTCTTTTCTTTTCGATAACGTATTGTAAACTCTCATGAACCTCTCATCCTTCCTGCAGCAGGTCTGCCTTTATTCACTTCGATATTCTGAAAAAATCATCCTCCGGCTGCATCTGTCTTTAAAACCATCTTTAAACTGTCTTTTTTCTGTCTTTGAACAGTCTATGCAAAATGCAGAGGTTTGTCAATTCTTTTTCATTCCTCTTTCTCTATCTCACTCATACAGCCCCGGCACCCCGCGCAGCCGCCTCCCGCAACGCCCACGCCAATACTGCCGCCAGCCATCCGGTCATCCGCAATCTGATCCATCAGCGGCTGCAGCAGACACACAGCCTGAGCGGAAATGCCCTCGCCGCTCCCGGTAAAGCCAAGCCCTTCCTCCGTCGTCGCCTTTACATTCACACGCCCCGGCTCAAGATGCAGCGCATCGGCAATGTTCTGCTTCATCTGCTCCATATACGGCAGCAGCTTCGGCCGCTGCGCAATGACGGTCGCGTCAATATTCTCAACCACCATACAGTGCTCATCCAGCATCTCGCCGACCCGCTTCAGAAGCGCAATACTCGATATCCCGCAGTACCGCTCATCCGTATCCGGAAAATGCTTTCCGATATCGCCCAGCGCTGCCGCGCCGAGCAGCGCATCCATGACCGCGTGCAGCAGCACATCCGCGTCTGAATGCCCGAGCAGTCCTTTCTCATATGGAATCTCCACACCCCCGAGAATCAGTTTCCGATCCTCCACGAGGCGGTGTACATCATATCCCATTCCGATTCGCATCGTTTCACTCCTCCAGTTTTCAGGCCGTCATCGCTGCTCACGCCTGGCACAGCTCATCGGCCAACCCCTGCAGCTCATTCCGGCTGGTCTCATCCAGTGCGGATTTGATATGAACCGTGGTATCGGCCCAGGCAATGTTTTTGCTTTTCTCTAGCATCTGCTTCATGATTTTTGCGGCATTCAAAGCCCAGGAGCCGTTTTCGATCAGAGCTACCTTGCGGTCCTGGAAGTTGCGCTCCGTCAGCCGGTGAAGATAGTCGCGCATGAACGGATAAATGTCAGCGTTATAGGTGGTGGTCGCCAGCACCAGCTTGTTGTAGCGGAATGCGTCGCTCACGGCCAGAGCCATATCGCACCGGGCCAGATCATGAACAATGACATTCTGGCAGCCCTTCGCGCGAAGCAGGTCCGTGAGACTGTTCACCGCCTGCTGCGTATGTCCATACACAGAGGTATAGGCGATAACGATACCCTCCGACTCCGGCTGATAGGAGGACCACAGATCATAAAGATGCAGATAATGGCCGAGGTTCTCCTTCAGCACCGGTCCGTGCAGCGGACAGATCATCTGAATATCCAGCGCAGCGGCCTTCTTCAGAAGCCTCTGCACCTGAGCGCCATACTTGCCCACGATGCCGATATAATAACGGCGTGACTCATCATCCCAGGGCTCATCTACATCCAGCGCGCCGAATTTGCCGAATCCATCCGCGGAAAACAGGACCTTGTCACAGGTATCATAGGTCACAATCACCTCCGGCCAGTGAACCATCGGCGCTTCCACAAAAGCCAATGTATGCTTTCCAAGGCAAAGCGTGTTGCCCTCTTTCACCACCATACGCCGGTCCGCATAATCGGTCCCAAAGAACTGTTCCATCATTTTAAACGCCTTGGCGCTGGAGACAATGACCGTATCCTTATGTACCTTCATAAAGTTTGCGATATTCGCAGAATGGTCCGGCTCCATATGCTGCACAATCAGGTAATCCGGCCTGCGGCCATTTAAGGCTGCACCGATATTGTCCAGCCATTCGTGCTTGAAATGAGCGTCCACCGTATCCATGACGGCAACCTTCTCATCGAGAATCACGTAGGAGTTGTAAGACATACCGTTCGGTACAGCATACTGTCCCTCAAACAGATCCACCTGGTGGTCATTCACACCCACGTATTTAATATCATTCGTAATTTCCATCTGTGCTGTTCCTTTCTTTTATATGTCCTGCATCGGGTTTTGATGCAGGACGCAGGCAATGTCCCGATTTCCATGGGAAATCGAGGACGGTACCGCGCCATCGCCGCCAGGCGATTTCTTATGCGCGGCTCTCATTATAACATAATCTTTCGAATAAGGGAAGAAATATACGAACAGGTTCGAATCCGGATACTCCGGCGTGTACGGTCTTTCTCACAAGCAGCATGTCATGTAGAAAGGTAACTATTTAAGACTGCATCGTTCTCCAACAATTCCTTTTCATAAAAGTGGCAATAATCGAGATGTCTTCACCCTCATAGTATTTTACAAGCAGCTGTTTGAACTCCGGAACATGGCTTTCGGGAATCACCAGAAACCCTCCGCCATGAGCGATAAGATAATGATTCGCAAAAATGACAGATGCCCGTTTGTTTCCGTCCAGAAAGATCTGCGTCTTCATGCAATACAGACACAGTTTAATAGCAATATTGATGACGTCGTCAGTTTCTTCGGTGATTTCCCGAATTTGATCCTTTACATCTATCTCTATGGGCAGAGGTGGAATATAGGATGAACCGCCGATGGTAACAGGGACACCACGAATGCGGCCTCCTTCCGCAAAGAGGCCCTCATTGACGATCCTTGCTATATGGCTTAGCATATAGTAGTCACTACGGCTGGCAATCACATCCCGGTCAAGGATAAACTCCCATGCGTGTTTCAAATTCAGGATCTTCTGAACATCGGTGGCGGTCATGCCGGATACTTTGCCGTTTTCTATAATCTCTTCCGTTTGTGGGAAAGAGGTCGCAACGCCTTCCAGAACAGCCTGGTCGTAGATATTCATTTTCATATTTGCCCGTGCAAATGAAATGTTGGTTATGACCGCGGCCGGAAGTTCATCCTCCGAATATCCGGCAGCAGCAAGCTGCTTTTCGACAC
Organism: Lachnospiraceae bacterium; assembly: GCA_021202075.1. Classification (GTDB taxonomy): domain Bacteria; phylum Bacillota; class Clostridia; order Lachnospirales; family Lachnospiraceae; genus Choladousia. The sequence continues at coordinate 39,410 of JAJQDT010000048.1, forward strand.
GGCGAAGTTCTTTGCGAATCTCACGGGCTTCTCTGGCATTGCGAAGGAGAAGATTATAAAGTTCGTCCGTGTACGCTCCGACATAAGCAGATGTTTGCTTACCTGCTACACGCTTTCTGACATAAAGGTATTTCCCGTCACCTCGCTCCTTGATTTCGGGTGTACCGTCATAAGGCATCAAATTCAGTCTTGCATACAGATCGGCACGGCTACTGAGCAATTCCTGTATTTCATTGTATTGTGCTGCCATTGCTTCACCTCCATTGGGGAACAATTATAAATGTTTTTATATCACAACGTTCCCCAATAGTCAACGCCGTTTTGGAATCAAATGGCTTTTAGCCTATGGGCTAAAACAGCTTTTCTTCCAAAGGTCATTCTGAAGCCGGATTCTCAATGAATGAAATTTGTCAACATCAATTCTTCACACAAATCACTATGTAAAAAACCCACAGCTGCCAAAAACTCCTTCAACAACTGTGGGCCCGCTTCATTTCTTATTCAGAAAATTAATGTAAGTATCATTTGACTATCTGCATGAATGCTCAATAACATCCATTGCCTTCCAGGAGTTCGCGCAAGGATCCATCGAATACAGCGCCATCATGATCTCTTTCTGATTCTCCTTAAAATACTTTGCAATTCTATTCATATTATCTACCTCTCTTTTAGGATTTCTGTTTGGTTTGTTGTTTCCTTACGATGCATATAATACTGCTGTTTCTCCGGATACAACAGGTTTGAAATTGACGTATTTTAAGTCGATATTGACGCAGTGAACGTGTTGGGCTTGTCACTGATCCAGTGGCGAAATCTCTTTTTTAACAATCCTGTATCCTTCCTGCTGCATTTTTTCATGTACATCCCTCAATCGCAGAGGGCAATGTGTGTTAATTTAAGAGGTCAACAACAGTGTGTATATCGTCAGAAGCAGGCAAACCTTTTGGCATATCTGACATCGCGTCAATATTTATGTCATATGCCCAAAAATTTCTTGACATATGACATAAACAAGAGTATCTTAATCTGTGTACTTCCAAATCTACCTCTGAAAATACCGGCGAATTCTGATGTCATGAACTGAGCCGCAGCTGCTCCGCTCATGGCTTCTCTCCGGTATTGCCATCCAAACAAAGGTGGAAACCCATATAAGCGGAAATAGAATAACAGGAAACAGCTGGAAATCAGATCGAAAAGAGGTGACAGAATGTCAAGGCCGGTCAAATGCAGAATGATCTGTCAGTTCCCTCAAACGCTGGAATTTATCCCGTCGGGAAATAACGAGAATGGCAAAACGGACAATGAAACGATTATCCTGACTGTGGATGAATATGAAACCATCCGCCTGATTGACAAAGAGGGGTTGTCACAGGAGCAATGCTGCAGGCGGATGCAGGTCGCGCGTACCACGGTGCAGAAAATCTATGATTCCGCCCGCAAAAAGCTGGCGGAGGCACTGGTAGACGGACACCCCCTTAAAATCGAAGGCGGCGAATACCGCCTCTGTAACGGTCAGAACCGCTCTTGCGGTATCGACGAATGCTATAAGCAGGAGATCTATCAAGCGTATCAGAAATCGAAAGGAGAAACCATTATGAGAATAGCAGTTACTTACGAAAACGGACAAATTTTTCAGCACTTTGGACACACAGAACAGTTCAAGCTATACGACACCGAAGACGGAAAAATCGTATCTTCGGAAGTGCTCAGCACGAACGGTCAGGGACATGGCGCGCTGGCGGAGGTCCTGAGCGCAATTCAGGCAGATGTTCTGATCTGCGGCGGCATCGGGGGCGGCGCGCAGAACGCACTCGCGTCAGCCGGTATCCATCTGTATGCTGGTGTGACGGGCGATGCAGATGCCGCTGTGGAAGCACTGCTCGCAGGGACCCTTTCCTACAACCCAAATGTACAGTGCGGTCATCATGGGGGCGGACAACACGGAGAAAGCTGCGGCAGTCACAGCGAACACCATCAGGGTGAAGGCCACGAATGCCGACATGGGCGCTGCACAGACTGACGGCTATTGCAGCGTCCTTCGCTCTTAGCGATGACAAAAGGGTGGAAAAAATTTATGCCTGCTGCCACCTTCACGGCCCGTGGAAGGCATAAAACCATGATACTTGTAAAGTCAATAAACAACAAGAAAGGATGGATTTAAAAATGAAGTATATCTGTGATGTATGTGGTTATGAATATGATGAAGCACTCGGTGATCCGGACAATGGAATCGCTCCCGGCACCAAATGGGAAGACCTTCCCGATGACTGGGTATGCCCGCTGTGCCAGGTAGGAAAAGACCAATTCAGCGCGGAATGAAAAGGATCTGAAAGATGAAGTTATACAGAAAAGAGAGCGGGATTACTTTTCCCGCTCTCTTCTGAAATCCTCTGCTGTTTACCTTACGCTAATCTAAAATCTTTTCCACTCATCCCTGGATTTCCTTCAAATCCGCAAAGGTCTTCAGCGGCCAGGTCACCTTCTCATGAGTCGCCGCTTCGCCGATGCCGGCTCCGTCGAAGCCTCCCGCGACGGCTGCGTCGATCCCGGCCAGCGCGTCCTCCACGACCAGGCAGTCCTTCGGATCCAGTCCCAGGAATTCCGCGCCTTTTAAGAACACCTCCGGATGCGGCTTGGAATGTGTGATATTCGTGCCGTCGCTGACCGCGTCGAAATACTCTCCCAAACCGATGCGGTTCAGAATCAGCTTTGCGTTCTTGCTGGAAGAGCCAATCGCCAGCTTCGCTCCGCTTAAACGGAGCGCGTCCAGTGTCTCCCTTACTTCATCGCTTAAATCGGCCGGCGTCATCTGCTCGAGCAATTCACGGTACATCCCGTTTTTCTTCGCGGCCATCTGCTCCTTCTCTTCCTGCGAATATTCCCTGTCACTCCGCTCCAGGATGATGTCCAGGCTCGCCATCCGGCTTACGCCGCGCAGGCGGTTGTTGATGGTCTCGTCAAAATAGACGCCAATCTCATCCGCCAGTGCCTTCCAGGCCTTATAATGATACTTATCCGTGAAACAAATCACACCATCCAGATCGAAAATAATTCCCTGATATCTCATAACTGTCTTCCTCCAAACATGTATTCTGATGCCGGTTTCTGCGGCGAAGCAATCTGCCGCCATGCCCCCTGGCAAGAAATCAGGCGCCTCCCGGCAAGAGCTGTGACTGTTCACAGCCCCCATATCCTGTTATAGCAGATAATCGCGCTTCTGGCAATCCTGACTTTAGCATTTTTCTTCGTGCAAAGACTCTTCCGGTGCCGATAGCCATGTCTGCCATTTCTTTGCAGCTTCCTGACGGATCTTCCGAATATAGCAGTCAGCTGTCAATATACGATTTTTTTGATTTTTTTGATTTCTTTGATTTCTTTGGTTCCTTTATCCATATTCTTTCAAATGCGCAGCGGGCTGCGTCGAAGCTTTTATGAACTACGATTCGCGCGTTAGGCGGTGCAAGATACATAGGTTATTTCGTGACTGATCCTAAGGCTTCCTCCAGCCGTTTCATACCTTCCTGCACATATGCTCTCGGGCAGGCCAGATTCATGCGCAGGAAGCGCTCGCCGTTCCCGCCATACTGATTGCCGGACGACAAATACAGGCCGGTTTTGTTTCGGATATACTGTGCGATATTCCATCCGGATCCATCCCACAAATCAGAAATGACATCAGAGATGGAACTCCTTCTGTTTACCATGGAATCCAGCCACGCGCCGCAGTCCAGCCACAGCAGATAGGTGGCCTCTGATGGTACGACATGGACGCCCGGAATATGCTCCGCCACATACTGCACAACGGTGTCTTTATTTCCCTGAATGTATTCGCGCAGGGCGTCCAGCCACGGAGCGCCTTTCGTGAACGCCGCGACCGTCGCGTCAATAGCAAACGCGTTCGGCTCGGCTACCTCATCCGTGTTCAGACCGCGCCAGACCTTATGGCGCAGCACCTCGTTCGGTATCACGACCGCCGAGGTATGCAGGCCGGCCAGGTTAAAGGTCTTGGTCGGTGCGATGCAGGTGATGCTGTTTTCCCTGCAGGTCTCGGACACAGAGGCAAAGGGAATGTAGTCACAGCCCGGGCTGGTCAGGTCGCAGTGGATTTCATCCGAGATGACGACGACATGGTGCTTTTTGCACAGATCGCCGATCCTTGCGAGCGTTTCCCGGTCCCAGATTTTGCCGATAGGATTATGCGGGTTGCAGAGAATCATCAGGGTCGTCTGCGGGTCAGCCAGCTTGTTTTCCAGGTCTTCAAAGTCAATCTGATACTCCGCCCCATCATAGAGCAGCGGATTCTCCTGAACCACGCGTCCATTGTTAAGAATACAGTTAAAAAAGATGTTGTAGACCGGCGTCTGAATCAGCACCTTTTCCGCCGGCGTCGTCAGCTTGCGGACGATGCTCGAAATCGCAGCGACCACGCCCGTGCAGAACATCATCCAGTCCTTCTGTATCGCAAATGCATGGCGGCTCTCCCACCAGTCGATATAGGCCTGATACCACATATCCGGAAGCACCGAATAGCCATAGACGCCGTGAGCCGCCCGCGCGGCGATGGCCTCCAAAATCTCAGGTGCAGCCACAAAATCCATATCCGCCACCCACATGGGCAGCTCGTTCTCTTTCACATCCCATTTCAGGGAGTTCGTCCCTCTCCGGTTTACCGGAGTGTCAAAATCATATCCCATCCTGTCAGCCCTCCTGTGTAAATTTTATTCACTCTCTGCAGATAATTACCGTTTTCTCCGGGTCGATCTTATCCTTTTCCATAATCAGATTGCCAATGGAGTTCGCGCGGATCACCCCGCCCGACGGGTTCAGCACACTGTCGATATGGCTGTCAATCTCCGCCTCTACCGTAGAATACTCAAATGCCAGGGTTGTGTTCAGCAGTTTGCAGTTTTTCATGACCAGATTGTCTATGTAGCACATTCCCTGCAGGCTCTCGACCGTGCAGTTGATCAGCGTCAGATTTTTCGCGTTCCACCCCAGATACTCACCGGAAATGAAGGAATCGTACACCGTCACATTCTCGCTGTTCCAGAACGAATCCTTTGAGAGAAAATGAGAATCCCTGATTTCCACATTTTTCGCTCCGTCAAACGAATAATTGCCATAAAGTGTCAGATTGCGAACCGCCATATTTTCGCAGTTCATGGCAAAATAATCCCCCTTTGCCATCACCTGCTCCAGCTGCACGTCACTGCAGCTCCAGAGCGTCTCCGCGGCGTTCGGGAAGGAAACCTTCCGCAGCGTGACATCCCGGCAGCGGCGAAAATTCTTCGGCGCTTCAATCGCGCAGTCCTCGACCGAAATATGATCTGTATACCAGACCCCCGCCCGGCTCATCTCGAACCAGGTGCTGTTTTTCACCGCAATGTTCTTCGAATACCAGAGCGGATATTTCCACTTGAACATACAACCATCCAGTTCAATATCCCGGCTCTCCTTCAGCGGCGACTCCCCGTCATCGAAAATCGTGTTCACGATTTTCAGGTCATGCCCCTGAAAGAGCGCCCGCTCCCCGGTTAAAAATTCCTGGTTAATTTCCGTTTTCTCAGTCATACATATAGCCTCCCTGTCTACTCCTTATTCTGCCTGTAATGTTTCGTGATGCTCCTGCATCCGGTACAGCTCGTAATACCGCCCCTTCTGATTTAAGAGCTCCTCGTGGGTGCCCCGCTCGATGATCTCGCCGCGCGAAACCACAAAGATCTGATCCGCCCGGCGAATGGTAGAGAGACGGTGTGCCACGATCAGCATCGTACCAATGCTGCGCATCCGCTCCAGAGAGTCCTGAATCAGCAGCTCTGTCTCCGTGTCGATGTTCGCGGTCGCCTCGTCGAGAATCATGACCTGAGGATGGTGAAGAATCGTCCGCGCAAACGAGAGCAGCTGACGCTGCCCAGCGGAAAAGTTGCTGCCGCGCTCGCGCACCTCCTCATCCAGGCCGTGCGGCAGCTGATCGATGAAGCGGTCCGCGTTAACATAGCGGCAGACCTCCATGATCTCTTCATCTGAATACCTAATTTCACCCCCACAGTCAAGCACAATATTGCTGCGGATGGTTCCGGAAAAAAGAAACACATCCTGGAGCATCTGCCCGAAGGCGCGCCGCAGGGACTCCGCTTTGATTTTCCGGATATCAATGCCGTCAATGAGGATTGTACCCTTCTGAAATTCATAATTGCGGGTCAGCAGGGCGAGGATGGTTGTCTTCCCGGAGCCGGTCGCGCCGACAAACGCCGCAGTCTCCCCGGCTTTCACATGAAAAGAAGCGCCCTTGAGCACCCACTCTCCCGGCAGGTAGGCGAACCATACATCCTGAAATTCGATTTCCCCGCGAATCCTGGGAAGGTCAATGGCATCCTCAGCATCTGTCATTTCCAGAGGAAGATCCAGAAGTGAAAACACCTTTTCTGCAGACGCAAACGCGGACTGCAGCCAGTTGAACTGCTCCGCCAGCTCCTGAATCGGGCTGAAGAAATTAGAAATATACATATAAAACGACACAATCGTGCCGCTCGTGATGGTCTGCCCGAGGAAGGTAGTTCCATTGATATAGCCCCTGCCGCCGAGGTACAGCAGGCAGAGGATGGACGCGATGTAGAGCATATAAATCAGCGGCCGGAAAATGCCGAAGCAGAACACCTGCTCCCCTCTGGCGCGCCCCAGTGCACGGCTCTTTTCGGCAAATTCGCTGTTTTTCGCCTCTTCCCAGTTGAAAATCTGCGTCACCTTGATGCCGGAAAGATTTTCCGACAGCCAGGTGTTAATATCGGTCGTGCAGTCCTTCAACTTGCGGTATGCGCGCCGCGAAAACTTCTGAAATACCACGGTAAACAGCACGATAAACGGCACGAAACAGAGCACCATCAGCGTCAGCTCGAAATTCAGGAAAAGCATACCGGCAAGAATTCCAACGATGACAAAGGAATTCTTCACCAGCTTCAGAAGCAGGCTGTTAAACATCAGAGAAATCGCGTTCGTATCATTCGTCACGCGGGTCACAAGCTTCCCGACCGGGATCTGTGTCAGCTGCGCGTGCGAAAACGATTCAATATGAAGAAACAGTTCCTCTCTCATATCTGAGATAATCCGCTGTCCGACCTTCTGCAGAATGATGGCCTGAAAATAAGAGCAGACCATGGAAACCACAAGAATCAGCGCAAACGCCGCCACGTACCGGTAGAGCGCGTCAAGCGCGAATTCCCCGGCCACCAGATTTTCAATCCGCCCCACAATCAGCGGCGAAAGGACCGAATACGCAATGGTAAAAATCATCAAAAGCAGGACCAGCAGAAACTGCTTCCAGTATGGCTTTGCGTAGGAAACCAGCCACTTTATGATCTCGCTATCCTTCATGGTGCGCTCAAAGTCAGCAGAATCCGTTTTCTCTTTTACAAAAGTATATGCCAGGATCAGTACCGCGCTGACCATTCCAATGATTGCGCCTGTAAGCAGCAGGGGGTAAATATGTCTCAGTTCCACGCTTTCTGCTCCTCCTCCAGCTTCTGCAAATCCACCATTTTCCGGTACGCGCCGCAGGTCTCATACAGTTCCCTGTGCGGTCCGACCGCGCGCACGCAGCCGTCCTCCAGAAAAATGATTTTATCCATCTCCTCCACCGTGGAAATACGATGCGCGATGAGGATGGTCGTTTTTCCCTTTCGCTCCTTCAGATGATCCAGAATCACGCGCTCGGTACCCGTATCGACCGCGGACACCGAATCGTCCAGAATCAGAACCGGCGCGTCCTCAAACAGCGCCCGTGCGATGGAAATCCGCTGCTTCTGCCCGCCGGAGACCGTCACACCCCGCTCGCCCAGCACCGTCTCATACCCATCCTGAAAACCGGAGATGTCTCCGTCCACATCCGCCGCGATGGCTGCCTCGCGGATTCTTTTGTTGAGCGTCTCCTGACGTTTCCCATCAGCAAAATTTCTTCCACAAGCTGCCTGGCTGTTATTGTTCTGATGCAACTCTTGATTCTTCTCACCGCAATCTCTCCTGAAGCATTCCCGCCCAGAATTATGCTTATCCATGTCATCTACAGCAACACCCTCGGCTGTATCAATTTCTATTTCGAGCTCAATATTGTTTGCAATTGCATCAGTTTCAATGTCAGAAGCAATGTCGGCTGCAATAGTGTCTTTCTCTATGACAGACGAATTGTCGGTTGCAATAGAGTCTTTCTCCATGCCGAACGCAATATTATTCGCAATCGTATCCGAAAACAGAAAATTATCCTGCGGCACATAGGCGCACCCGGCGCGAAGGGAGCGGATGGAAATCGTATTCACATCCTGATCGTCCACGAACAATGTGCCGTCCTCCACATTCCAGATGCGCAGGATCAGATCGACCAGCGTCGTCTTCCCCGCGCCGGTTCGCCCGACAATGCCGACGCTCTCTCCCGGCTCAATGATAAAAGATACATCCTTTAGTACATCCGGCGGGCCGCCTGTCTCATGATGTTTGCCTTCTGTTACAGAGCCATCGGAGGCAGCAGTTGAAAAAACACCCGAGCTGCCAGCAGACACGGCAGAACGCTCACCTGAACCATCATGCAATATGGCTGAAGACTTTCCCGAGGACTCTCCGGAACCGGATGTTTCCATGAGTCTGTCCGAAGGTTTCTCTGCTTCATCGCCAAAGGCTTTTTCCCTGGCCAGCTCATCCGAAGCAGATATGCCGTCCGGATAGCGGAAGGACAGGTGGCGAAATTCGATTTTCCCCCTGACTTCATCGAGCTCACGCACCCCGCTCTCCCGGTCCTTCACATCAATTTTCGCATCCAACAGCTCACTGATGCGATTCACGGAAGCCTTCCCGCGCGAGCTTTTTTCAATCAGAAGCGCCACCGCCATAAACGGCCACACAATCGAATTAAAATACCCAATATACTCAATCAGCATCCCGGCGTCAAACTGCCGATTGTAGACAAGATAACCGCCGTACCCCAAAATCACACAGATCACAGATTCGATAAACAGGGTCGTGAGGATATCCAGCAACGTCGAAATCTTTGTATAAGAAACATTCGCGTCCTCATTCTGCTTATTCAGCCTGCAAAACGCCTTCAGCTCCTGATATTCCTTCACAAACGCCTTTACTACTGCAATCCCGGAAAACGTCTCCTGTGAGAAATCAGACAGATCAGAGAACACCGCCTGCCTGGCTTCCCAGCTCTTCTCCAGTACACGCATCATCGTCAGGCCCATCACGAGCAGAAACAAAAGCGGAACCAGCGCAAGACCGGTGAGCAGCAGATCCATCCGCAGCATCTTCACAAACGCAAAGTTGCCCAGCACCAGCGCGTCAAAAAACATCAGGACGCCGTCGCCGAAGCACTCCTGTATCGTATCCAGATCATTCGTATACAGGCTCATCAGGGAGCCGACCTTATTCTTCTGGTAATACTCCTGCGACAGATCCTTGCTGTGCTCGAACATCCGGCAGCGCAGATCCGTCTCCACGCGGATAGCCGCCCCAAAAAAGCAGACACGCCAGAGAAACCGCCCCACCACCATCGCAAGAATGATAAAAATCATCGGCAGGCAAACCTCATCCAGCAGCACATCCATCGTGAACGCCACCGTAGCCCCGTCAATCACGACCACTCCCTCATTCACCCCATTCACGACGATGCGGTACAACTCCGGCACCAGCAGCTGAAAATAATCCACCAGAACAAGCGCCGCAATTCCAAGTAGCAGAAGCGGCGCGTTTTTCAAATAATAGCGGTTAATGTATTTGCCAAAAATCATACGAACTCTTTCCCATACCCCTTTATACCCGGCCTGTCAGAACATACCCCTTTTTGCCTGATCTGTCAGAACATAACTTTTTGCCCAGCCTGTCAGAACATCCTTAACTTCCCGTTTTTTTCTCACTCAAAATCGTCCCAGTCAGGATATTGTTCG
>JAJQDT010000044.1:0-89519 GCA_021202075.1 Lachnospiraceae bacterium
AATTATTTTACATTTTTTCCAAATCACCCCTTGACATTTCTTAGCTGGACTTTCTCTAAAATCCGGATTCTATATAAAAATATTGTATCAGATTGTTCTGCGGATAATAACGGCAGAAATGTCGAAAATTGGGAAAAGCTTTGTGCAGAATGCACTATGTCAAACGAAAACAAGAGGCCTCCATCGCATTCAGCTATATCTCCTGATCTATGCCATTAAAAGTCTGTATGAATTGAGCTGTGCCGGGAGTACCTGAATTGAGTGCTGCTTAAAATTTTAGAATTGTTCACAGAAAATCCTTTGACTTTGCCATAATGGGAAGGTTTACCTTCTGTGTGAAAACTTTTTATAAGTGTCCGGCAGACACTTCTGAATCGAATAACACAGGAGGGATTCTTTTGATGAAAGGCAAAAAAGGAAAAAAGCGTTGGTTAAAGCGGGTATTGATCGTGCTGCTGGCAGTGGCTGTACTGTTCGTGGCCGCCTTTTTTATCTTAAGCAGCAGGACTTCAACCACAACATCTTTGAATACGGCGACTGCGTATATTGGTTCCATTCAGGTCGGAACAGAAGGAAGCGGGACGATTGAAGCGGCGGAAGAGACGCTGGTACTGGCGGAGTATACGCTGAAAATTGACAGTGTGGAGGCAGAAGACGGGGACACTGTGGAGGAGGGAGATGTGATCGCGACGATAAATCAGGATTCGATACAGGAGCAGATTGATCTTCTGGTGGAGGAGCTTTCCACGGTGGATGATTCCATTTCCTCGGCGAGTACTTCTGGATCTTCTTCCCTGACGTCGCCAATTGCCGGACGGGTAAAGCGAATTTACGCCAAATCCGGAGATGTGCTCTCGGATGTGGTGGAGGAATATGGCGGCGTAATGGAGCTGTCCGTAGGCGGGAAGCTGAAAGTAGAGGTCGGGACAGAGGAAACGCTGAAAATCGGGGAGACTGTGACGGTAGCGTTTTTGAGCTATGAGGTGGACGGAACCGTTCAGTCAGAAGAGGATGGCGTTTATACGATCCTGATTGACGACGGTGCGAATTATCTGGTAGACGCGGAGGCTACTGTGACCGATGCGGATGATGTCCTGATCGGGACGGGAGTTCTGCAGAGCAACCATCCGTATCTGGTCGAAGCTGCATATGGGATCGCGGATGAGATCAGTGTGGACATCGGGGATTCTGTAAGCTCCGGATCTACGCTGCTTACCAGAACGGATTATACATACAATGGCGATTATCTCGATCTGCTGACGGAGAGGGAAGAGATTATTGAGGAGCTGACGGCTCTGCGGGAGCTCTATCGGAACCCGGTACTGACTGCCTCCGGCGAGGGAATTGTCTCGAACCTGACGCTGGCCGCTGGGATGACGGTTGCGGAGAATGAGACGATGTATTCGCTGATCTCCACGGATCAGTTTTCTTTGAAGGTGGAGATTGACGAGCTGGATATTGACGGGATTGAAGTCGGGCAGACGGCGACCATTATATTTGATGCATTTGAAACTGAGGAATATACAGGTACGGTGGAAAAGATTTCCGCGCTTGGAGAAAATACAAACGGCGTGGCAAGCTATACGGTGACGATTGCAGTGCCCGGGGCGGAAAAGCTGAAGACTGCAATGAGTGCGACGGCCACAATTATTATTGATGAGGCGGACGATGCGCTGCTGGTTCCGGTGGACGCGGTCTCTACTGCAGACGGCCAGGACTACGTTACGGTGGTAAACAATGGCGTGGAGGAGACAAAAGAAGTCGCCGTCGGCCTGATCAACAACACGCTGGCGCAGATCACGGAAGGCCTTTCGGAAGGAGATACGGTCGTTGTTTCTACAGAGACAGAGTCCACCAGCTGGATTGACAGCCTGATGATGGGCGGCGGTGGCGGAGACGGCGGCGACATGGGAGGAGGTCCGGACAGAGAATGATCGAGCTTGATAAGGTAAGAAAAACATATCTGGTCGGCGGCGAGGAAGTGCATGCTCTGGATGGAGTTTCCCTGCGGATACAGGATCGGGAATTTGTGGCGATCATCGGTGCGTCCGGCTCCGGGAAAAGCACGCTGATGAATATCATCGGCTGTCTGGATACGGCGGATGAGGGCGAATACCGGATCGACGGCGAGGAGGTATCGGAGCTGTCGGAGCGGGAGCAGAGTACCCTGCGGAACCGGAAGATCGGCTTTATCTTCCAGCAGTTTAACCTGCTTCCGAAGCTGACCGCTTATGAAAATGTGGAGCTTCCGCTGATCTATCAGGGTGTGCCTGCTTCTGATAGGAAGGAGCGTGTGATGGAAGCCCTGGAGAAAGTAGGACTTTCTAACCGCGTCCATCACAGGCCGAACCAGCTCTCCGGCGGCCAGCAGCAGCGCGTGGCGGTTGCGCGGGCCCTTGTCACGCACCCGACATTGATCCTCGCGGACGAGCCGACCGGGAATCTGGACTCACATTCGACCAGGGATATCATGGAGCTATTGAAGGAACTTCATGCCCAGGGAAATACACTGGTGCTGATCACACATGACAATGAGATTGCGGCGCAGGCCCCGAGACGGGTCAGGCTGATGGATGGAAGAATTATTGAGGATGACGGAGGACGCATGACGCCGCAGGAGGCTGAAAATGAATCTGAGACGGAAGGAGGCACGCTATGAAAACTTCACAGGCAGCGAAGATGGCGGTGGCGGCTGTCCTCGCGAATAAGCTGCGCTCATTTCTGACAATGCTTGGCATCATCATCGGTGTGATGGCTGTGACCCTGTTGATTTCTCTGGTGCAGGGCGCTTCCGGCACAGTTACCGATTCCTTAAGCAGCCTGGGCGGCGACCAACTGATTGTCTCAGTAACAAGCCGCTCGAAACGGATGTTGCTCTCGGAGGTGGAAGCAATTGCGGAAGAGGAATCCATCGCGCAGGTTTCTCCGACAATCGATGGCTCCGGGACGGCGAAAGCGGACGGAAATTCGACCAGTGTGTCTATTACGGGAATCACGGAAGACTATGAGAGTGTGCAGGGCTTTGACCTCCTCACAGGAAGAAATATTACACAGACGGATGTAGACTACCGGCTGAGTGTCTGCGTGATTGGCTATACGGTGGCGGAGGATCTGTTTGGGACCACGGATGTGCTTGATGAGACCGTGCGTATTTCCGGGAGGGATTACCGGATAGTTGGCGTGTTGGAAGAATCCGGTGAAACTCTTTTGGGAAGCAACGATTCGACAGTGTTTATCCCGATCACAAATGCGCAGCGTCTTTTGTCACAGGTGGCTATCACAAGCTTCTACGCGGTGGTCAGTGAAGACTCTACCACGGATGCGGGCGAAAGTGCGATCAATTCCATCCTTTATGAGAAATTCGGGGATGACGACGACTATTCGGTCATTAATATGGAAGATGTGCTGGAAACAATCGACACGGTCATGGCGGCCATGGAGATGCTGCTCGGAGCAATAGCAGGGATTTCCCTGGTTGTCGGGGGCATAGGGATCATGAATATCATGCTCGTCTCTGTGACAGAGCGAACCAGAGAAATCGGTATCCGAAAAGCCATTGGCGCCCAGAAATCTGACATCGTGGTACAGTTCCTGATCGAATCCATCGTGATATCCGTGGCAGGGGGAATTATTGGAATGCTGTTAAGCCAGGGAATCCTCTCAGCGATCAATGCATTTTCCAGCTACAGCTTTGGAATTTCCCTGTCTGTAGCCGGAATCGCACTTGGCTTTTCCGCAATGGTGGGAATCGTATTCGGCATTTATCCGGCAAACAAGGCGGCGAAGCTAAAGCCCATCAATGCGCTGCGGTATGAATGATGTTGATTATGGTTTTTCATCCGATATACCGCGTATGGATGGTTGGATGACAAGTAAGCGCACTTCCAATAGTTCAAGCATGGCGCCAAGCTTCAGCACGCCGTTTTCCGCGCGGACGGTATATTTTGTCAGAGAAGGCGACGAGCGTCTTTCCAGATATGGCATCTCGTAGGGTTCGAGCTCCATCGCTCCCATGGAAACCCACTGGTCGAACGCGCTGCCGTATTTTCGGCTGACAGACTGTTCGCATATGGTATAATCCCCATCCGGAATATCTGAGAGGGTTATATCCGCCTCCATAAACTGTTTAGGAGAAAAAGGTGTATATCGGTCAGTGAAGGTCATATCAAAGCGCTCTCCCAGTGCGTAGAGGTGGGAGAAATGCCTGTAATTATAGAGCAGGATCTGATATTCGCTGCCCCTTCTGGCTATGTACCAGCCATCCCCATGGCCGAGGCAGGTATTACCCAGACGGGAAAGAAGCGTCAGGGCGTAATAGGAGGCTTTTGGGATTCCATTCCGGGTGAAGAGCCCCAGCCCTCCGGAGAACAGCTCCGCCGCGACCGGCGCTTCCCCCATCATGTCGGTGAGCGACCAGCAGCAAAAGCTCTCCAGGCCGTCCATATTTTCCAGAATCCCTTTGGTAAAATAGCAGGATTTGAAACAGGTATCATTTAACAGATCCTGCTGGCTGGGTGTATTGTTCCATTCTGTCAGGTAAACCGGGTAGTTTCGTCTGTTATCGCGGTTCACCTGGCGGATAAAAGCAGCGAGTCCGTCAGGAGCTTCTCCAAGAGTCATGGAATCGGCAAAGCCAAACAGGTCCATGGCGGAGGGGCTGCTTTTCTGTACGGTGTCGTAATAATGAAAGTTCAGGAAATCAGGCGCACAGCCGTTGTCCTCGCACCAACGCAGGAAAGGAAGGTACCAGCGGTCCTCCCGGTCAACATAATAGACAGACGGGGCCCCGAATTTCAGACTTTTTTCACAGCTTTTTACAGTCTGCCATGTCTGGCGGTAAAATTCATAGAATGCTTCATCAGAAGAAAAACCGAATAACCGGAACGGCGTGTCCGGAAGACTCCATGGGGTAAAGAGCCAGGTACGCACAGTGGCGGTACCATAGCGTCCCATAATATGGAGAATAAATGCCCGTATCAGTTCACACCATTCGTTCACAGAACGCGGCTCGCTGGTACAGTAGTTGATAAACTTCTTTTGCGGCGATTTTGCCATTGCTTCCGGCATAAAGCTGAATTCAATGAGCGGTTTCAGGTCCGCATTCTGAATAAAATCCAGAACCTTATCCACGTAGAGAAAACTGAATGACAGACTTCCGTCCATCTGGCGGCTTACGAGCCGCATTTCATCGGACAGAATTCCATGGAAGCGGATATATTCAAACCCAATATCCTGCTGCATCCTTCTTACCATGTCCTGTATTTCCGAAAAAAGAAGGTCCCTGGCGCTTCCTCCTGGCATCATTCGCCGCCAGGTATGGGAAACCGGGAAACCGGGCTGTGCCGCGCTGCATTGAATCCGGCAGGGATAGACCAGCTCCGGCTGCTCTATAACGGCAGGGGGATCCAGATATTTTTTCAGTCCGGCGATATAATCGTGCTGCACAGGCTCAGAAGCGGCAGCTTCGGGGACCTTTTGGACGCGCTGCCTGCGCCGCCAGGCACTCGGAAGCATATCGTATCTTTTTTTGAAGGCCTGTGCGAACGCGTGGCTGTTTGGGAAACCGCTGTTTGCGGATACCAGCTCAATCGTATGGTCGGTCTGGGTCAGTTCTGTGACAGCATGGTTCAGGCGGATTTCTGTGAGATAGCTAAGAAATGTCATGCCGTAATGCTGCTCGAAAAATTTGGAGAGGTAGGGAGCGGAGAGGTGTATTTCCCCTGCGAGCCGGGCCAGGGTAAAATTTTCCATATAATGCTCACTGATGATATGGTTAATTTCCGACATCCGTTCCGCATAGCGCTGAAGTCTTTTGTTTTGTGCGGTTGATTCATCAAGGCGAAAATGGTTGTACAGTACGTCCATGAGGTCATAGATGATGGCCCAGTTCCGCAGCTCATAGCCGGACTGTCCGTCAGCATTGTTTTTTACAAGCCTTGCAATCAGGCGCCGGATTGCGTCAAAAGCAGGAAGCTGCCCCTGCTGCGCGGAATTACAGAAGAAGCTGGGGCGGAACGGGTGCGGCAGTGAGTTCTCAAACAGCACCTGGTCAAACTGTACACTGATGAGCACGCATTCAGAACCGCGGAATGAGTGCGGCGTGTGGCAGTTAAAGGCGACCACATCATCTGCTTTCAGAATGGTCATCTGCTGTGCTATCGTTACGGTGCAGGAACCGCTTAAAATCATCACAACCTCAAAGAAATCGTGGATGTGCGGTTCAATTTCCCCGATCTTTTGCAGAGAGCATCGCATTGGCGCATCATCGGTAAAGTTAATAATTTCATATTTTTGCCGCATCTGAATTCCTCCTGAATTTACTACTGTAAATTATAATCGAATAAAGCAAAAATTCAAGAATATTTAAATGAAATCACTCAAAAAAAGATTAAAAATCAAAGGTTTTGAAAGCATAAAAAAGAAAATTTTATTCTTAATCCATTGACTCCGCACCGATTTAAAAACTCAAAATTTGGAAAAAACGTTGTTTTTATCGGGAAAATGCACAAAAAGACGGTCTCTGTTTTTGCTGATTTGTACAAAACATTGTTTTTTTGCTTTGAACTGGCGGAAAGGCTCCCCAAAACAGACTTTTTGATGAAAATTCTGCGGAATTCAGCAAAAATCAAAGGAAAACTGAATAAATCGCGGCCTTTGAGGAATGCGTTTCTTTTATTATAGTACAGGAAAGCAAATGGTTTGCAGTCAGGATGAAGCGTCAGAAAGACAGTATTTTGATGAGGTGGGGATATGAAAAAACCGATACTCGAAATGAAACAGATCACGAAGTACTTTGGCACGACGGTAGCGCTGAAGAATGTGGATTTCACCGTTTATCCGGGAGAGGTTCGGGGGCTGATCGGAGAAAACGGTTCTGGGAAGTCGACTATTTCTTCCATTGCGGCCGGAATGCAGAAGGCCAGTGCCGGGGAGATGTTTTTTCACGGCAAGCCCTGGAATCCGGAGTCAATGATAGATGCGCTCAGCCATGGCATCGGAATGATTGTGCAGGAAAGCGGCACGATCCAGGGGATCACAGTGGCGGAGAACCTGTTCCTCGGGGAGACAAAGCAGTTCCAGGGCCGTTTTGGGCTGGTGGACCGTAAGAAGATGAACGCGGCTGCGGATGAGGCATTGGACTTTGTCGGAATTTCGAATGTGCGGGGAGCCATGCCGATGGCTTCCATCGATTTCCAGACACGGAAGCTGGTCGAGATCGCGAAGGTCGTGATGAAGAAACCGGATATTCTGGTTGTGGACGAGACGACTACGGCGCTGTCACAGGATGGGCGGAAGATCTTATATGATGTCGTAAAGCAGTTTCAGGAAAATGGGAAATCGGTCATTTTTATTTCACATGATCTGGATGAGGTCATGGAGGTCTGCAGCGAACTGACGGTCCTGAGGGACGGTGTGATGGTTGCAACGCTTTCCAAAAAGGATTTCGATGCGGACGTGGTAAAACAGTTTATGGTAGGACGTGAGCTGCAGGGTGATTATTACCGCACGGATTTTGGGACGCTGGTCTCAGAAGAGGTGGCATTGGAGCTGAAGGACGGATGCGCGGCGGATCTGGATCATTTGAACGTGACGCTGCATAAGGGTGAAATCCTCGGCGTTGGCGGACTGTCCCACTGCGGAATGCATACTCTTGGGAAAGTACTCTTCGGCGCCCAGCCGCTCAGTCAGGGGCAGGTGATGGCCAATGGCGTGCAGGTAAGCAGCGAGAGTACCGCCATGAGCCTGGGGATTGGCTATGTGAGCAAGGATCGTGACACAGAGTCGCTCAATCTGAACGCTTCGATCGGCGACAATATCGCGATTGCGGGGCTGGACAGGTTCGCGGTCAGCCGGTTTCTGATTCTGAGCGGAAAAGAAAGGGAGTATGTCAATAAGCAGATCGAGGATCTTTCCATTAAATGCTTTGACGGAATGCAGGAAGTAAATCAGCTCTCCGGCGGGAACAAACAGAAGGTCGTGTTTGGCAAGTGGGTCGGCCGCGACAGCGATATCCTGATCCTCGACTGCCCGACTCGTGGTGTGGATATCGGCGTCAAGCAGTTCATGTATCAGATGATGTACCGGATGCGCATGGAAGGGAAATCCATTCTGCTGATTTCCGAGGAGCTTTCCGAGCTGATTGGTATGAGTGACCGCATCATCATTATGAAGGATGGAGCGATATCGGGCGAGTTTGAGAGGAGCCGCGGCCTGACGGACAGCATGGTGATTGATTATATGATCTGATATCAGGATCTTAGAATGTTTTCACATGGAGGAGATAGCAATGAAACAGGAAAAAGAGATAAAGGCGCCCTCCCGCGCGAAGGTACTTATGGAACGGAGAATCCTGAACCTTGTTCCGATTATCGGTCTGCTGGTTCTTGTCGCGGTGTATCTGTTTGTCGGATATCAGGAGGACATCCGCTTTGACAAGGGGTTTCAGGCAATTCTGAATTCCAGCGTGGTGTGTGCGGTCGTGGCAACCGGAGCGATTTTCATTTATACGCTTGGTTCGTTTGACATCAGCCTGGGCGCGGCAACGCTGGTCAGCGCCATGATTGGCGCGATGGCGTATAACGCCACAGAATCCATTGTGGTGATGATGCTGGTATGTGTGCTGGTTGCCATTGGGATCGAGCTTGTCAGTTCTCTTCTGGCTGCGTTCCTTGACCTGCCGGTGTTTATCACGACGGTCGCCATGATGTCCATTCTCAACGCGTTTGCACTGGTGCTTATCCAGATCAATAATACCGGTGATTCCATCAGCGTTCCGTCGGAGGCGGTGGATCCCTTTGACAACATGGCCTTCAAACTGGCGGTACTTATTATTTATCTGATTTTTGCAATCTTTATGTTTAATTTCACAAAGATTGGACGATCCCAGAAATTTCTGGGCGGCAATCCGTTGTGTGCGAAGCTGACCGGTATCTCAATGAAAAAAATGGCGGTTATCGCCTTTGTACTCTGCGGCGTTGGGATCGGCCTGGGCGCCATCCTGACTGTCACATATGCGCCGACCGTATCCAGAAATACAGCGTCCGGCGTCGGGATGAATGTCATCCTCGCGATTGTTTTTGGTGGCATGCCGGTTTCCGGCGGCGCGAAGTCGAAAATCAGCGCGGCCGTGGTCGGGGCCATTTCCATTTCTGTGCTTGACCAGATTATGTCAATCCTGCAGCTTGGCTCCGGATTCGGACAGATGGTAAAAGCAGCCATTTTCCTGGCGGTGGTTGTACTTACATCCCTCGGTTACCGCGGGAAAATGCTGGCGAGGTAGAACCAAAACAGATTTCTCAGGCAGTGATGCCGTGAAATAAAAGTAAAAAAGAAAAGGAGAAAGGAACATGAAAAAATTCAAAAAATTTACAGCACTGATTTTATCACTGGTAATGGTATTTTCACTCGCGCCCTGTGTGAGCGCGAAAGGATCGACGAAGATCGGCGTGCTGGTCTCGGACACGACATCCGGTGAGGCGCTCGGATTCCGCTCTTACTATGAGGATTACATCGAGGAGCAGTACGATGTGACATTCATCTATTCGGACGAGCTCAGTGATGCGGCAGGTGAAAAGGATGCCATTGATACGATGGTGGCACAGAACTGCAAGGCGATCATTTCATTCTCATCCTTTGACCGTGCGGCTCAGATCGAGCAGTGCGAGGAGGAGGGCGTCTATTATGCAGTGGCGACCGGCACTCTGACGGACGAGGAATACGAGACCTATAAGGAGTACGAGTATTACGTTGGCGCAATCGGCCCGGACAACCAGACGGAGTATGAAGCCGGTTACAATATGGCGAAATATTATCTGGATCAGGGTATGACAAACTTCGGCATTTTCACCGGAGCGGTTCCGTATTACACAGAGATGCACATTTACCGCGTGGCAGGCATGCTCGCGGCAATGGTTGAAGCAGGCGGCGACGACGCAAGCTATAACGGCGCGACAGATGAAGCGTCCATTATTGCCCAGATTTATGCGGACGGCTGCTCGATTTCAACGGGTTCTATCGGAACCATTAACCTGCTGAGTGTGGTAGAAGGCTACACAATGGACGATGCGTGGTATGCGTCCTGCGAATCAGCGGTAAACGTGGATGGGCTGGAAGCATTTCTGGCTGTAGGCAACGGTGCGGACTTCTTTGCGGCCTCCAAGCCTGACAGTGTGAAAATTGCTACGATTGATTCTTATGTAGACTCTCTTGGTGAGGCGATGAGCGCAGGCTCTGTAGATTACCTTGCGGGCAAATTCAACTCCTGCATCGGACCGATCTTTATCGCGACGATGCGTGCAATTGACGGCGACGCGCTCCGCACAGATGACGGGTATGCGCTTGCGCTTGGCCAGGGCTACTGGGTAGCGACCAGCTATGAAGAATTCGAAACATACCAGAGCGGCGACAGCGTGGAATCACCTGCTTATACAAAGGATATTCTGGATCAGTATCTCGACGCAGACTATTCGGCCTTCGCGGAATTCGTGGCAGCGTATACCTATGAGGACATCGCGGCAATGGGATAATGCAGTACGGATAGGAACCAAAATACGAAGACGTTCGATAGTACAGAAACGGACCCCTGCCGGCTGATAAAGTCGGCAGGGGATGCAGGAAAATTGGCAGGTGATTGGATATGAAAAATAATTTAAAACGTGTTGCAGGCACGATTACAATTCCGGTAATTGCCTTTGTGATATGCCAGATTCTGTGTATGGCTGGCGGAGTATCTTATTTTGCAAACGCATTCTGCTGGAAAGTATTTGTGAGAGCCTCCGCATCAGTGATGCTTACAACATTTGCATTAAGTATGAACCTGAATTCCGGAAGGTTTGACTTCTCCCTCGGGGCGATCAGCCTTCTCTCGTCCGTCATCAGCGCACAGATCTGTATATCGGCGGGACTGCCGGTGTGGGTAATGCTGGCGGTATCCATTGCGGCAGGGTTTGCCCTGGGGGCAGTGTCCGGGGCGGTATACGTGGCTCTGCGGCTGCCTGCGATCATCGTTTCCCTCGGAGTTACCCTGTTTTACGAAGGGCTTGCCTATGTCGTTACCGGAGGCTATGGGGTGTCCTTTGTGACGAACACGGAATATACCTCTGTTGGCACGATCCCATTCTATCTGGCGGTTATTGTCGTGGGTCTGGTCTTTGTGTATGTCGTTTTTGATCTCAGCAGGTTTGGCTATGATCATAAGGCTTTGATGTATGGCCAGAAGATCTCCGTGAATACCGGTATCAGGGAAATCCCGAATGCGATTATCACCTATGGGATTGCCGGAATGCTCATGGGCGTGGTTGGTTTTATCTCCGCTACGAACAACGGCACTATCCAGATGTCACTGAATTTTGGATCGATATCCGTGATGTTTACTGCGTTCTTCCCAATGTTTGTGGGCGGATTTATCGGCCGGTTTTCGAATGACAAGCTGGGATACCTGCTCGGAGCTGTGACATCCGCATTTGTAAGCCTGCTGTACAGCCGTCTGAGCGTCGATTCTTCGATACAGCAGATCGTCACAGCATTGATCCTGGTAGGATTTGTCATCTTCCTGAGTAATGAGTACAAGATCACAACATTCTTTACAGGAAGAAGAGCGGAGCGTGCCGGTGCGTAAGGGTTAAAATGGCAGGAAGACGGAATTCCGGTGTATGCGGGGAAAGGATATGGAACATGGTTGATTTGAGAAAAAAGCCGTTTTTACTGGAAGAATCGGATATTGCGTGGGTGGAGAAAACGCTCTCGCATATGACGCTTAAGGAGAAAGCGGGACAGGTGTTCTGCCCAATGGGTTTTACGGGAGATGAAAATGTGCTGCGTCATCTGGTGCAGGATGTCGGTATCGGCGGACTGATGTACCGGGCAGATTCGGCGCCGAACATTCGAAGGACGCATGAGACGATCCAGAGGCTGGCAAAGATTCCGCTTTTGCTTGCGGCGAACACAGAGTCCGGCGGCGACGGTCTTGCTTTTGAGGGGACATCCTTTGGACAGCCGATGGCGGTTGCAGCGACGGATGACCCGGAAAACGCGTACCATATGGGATATGTGGCGGCGAAAGAAGGCGCAGCCATTGGCCTTAACTGGAGCTTTGCGCCAATCGTGGATATTGACATGGAATTTCATAATCCGATTACAAATGTGCGGACATTCGGCAGCGACCCGGATCGCGTCATTTTGTATGCATCCCGATATATGGAGGGTGCGAAGGAAAATGGCGTTGCGGTTTCGATTAAGCATTTTCCGGGTGACGGTGTGGATGAGCGGGATCAGCATATCCTTACCAGTGTAAATTCCCTGTCTGTGGACGAATGGGACAGAACGTTCGGGAAGGTTTACGCATCCCTGATCGCGGAAGGAGCGCAGACCGTTATGGCCGGTCACATCGCGCAGCCTGCTTACGTTTCGGAGCTTAAACCGGACGCGACGATTGAGGAAAAACTGCTTCCGGCAAGCCTGAATCCGGTTCTGCTGAACGGGCTGCTCCGCGAGAAGCTCGGCTTTAACGGGCTGATCTGTACAGATTCGACCCCGATGGTCGGATTTACGGCCGCGATGCCGAGGGAAAAGGCAATCCCGTCAGCAATCGCTGCGGGCGCGGATATGATTCTGTTTAACAAAGATCTGGAAGAGGATTTCGGATTCCTGATGGCCGGGCTTGAAAATGGCATTCTGACCGGGGAGAGGCTGGATGAGGCGGTTACACGGATTCTGGCGACCAAGGCAGCCCTCGGCCTGCATAGAAAGAAAGCGGAAGGAACGCTTGTACCGGGAGAAGAAAGGCTTTCCGATGTCGGCTGTGCGCGGCACAGGACATGGGCGAAGGAAGCCACTGAAAAATCAATCACTCTTGTACGGGATACCCAGAATCTTCTGCCGATTTCTCCGTCCAGATTCAAACGTGTATATCTGAACGTGATCCAGCGCGATATGGATCCGAATCATCCGGTCGTAACACGATGGAAAGAATTATTTGAAAAGGAAGGCTTTGAAGTCACGGTGCGGGACCGCCGCGTCGGCATTTGTGTGGAGGACTATATGACGGATCAGCTTTCGCCTGAAAAAGCGGCTCTGATGCACGAAATGTATCGGAGTGTGGGCGAGGCAAGAGCGGCATATGATCTGTATGTTTATGTATGCAACATGGAAAACGCATCCAACAATACGACACTCCGCCTGAACTGGAACGTTGCGTTCGGGCTTGGCGATGACGCCCCCTGGCTGGTGCAAGAAGTGCCGGTAATGATGATCAGCACGGCATATCCGTATCACCTGTTTGATGCCCCGATGGTAAAGACCTATATTAACACTTACAGCTCGAAACCAGATTTTTGCAATGCGGCTATGGAACGGATCATGGGACGGGCAGGATTTACGGGAGTAAGTCCAGTCGATCCGTTCTGCGGGAGGGATTACCTGGAATGAGAAATGAGGTGCACTTTGGAAAACAACAATTGCGTACGGAAGCATAATTTATTCATAAAGAAAGCAAAAGCCCTGTTTCCAATGCTCTTGGAAACAAACGTGTTTCCCCAAAATGATCAGGGTGATGCATTAAATACGGAAATTTTCGCGAAAACGCGTCCTGGAGACCCGATGGGAAGCGGCGAAAGCCTTCTTCTGGACTTTGGAGATCATCAGGTCGGATATCTGAAGATGAGACTCGGGTATACCGGCAGCCATCCTGATGCGCCGGTGTGGCTGCGTATCCGCTTTGCAGAGAGGCTGCAGGAGCTGAAAGAAGACGTGAATGTATATCACGGTTGGATTTCAAAGGGATGGATCCAGTCGGAGGAGGTGCACATTGATGTTCTGCCTGCCGAGTTAGTAATGCCCAGGCGGTATGCATTCCGCTATGTATTGATAGAGGTCCTTGATGTCAGCTCCAGGTTCCGCCTGAAAGTGGAAGAGGTATCATGCAGGGCTGTATCCAGCGCGGATGACAGCCGGCTGAAACCGTATGTCGGTTCCGCAGAGGATCAAAAACTGGATCAGATAGCCTGCCGTACTCTGCACGAATGTATGCAGACCGTGTTTGAAGATGGACCAAAACGAGACCGGAGGCTGTGGATTGGAGATCTGCGTCTGCAGGCTCTGGTAAATTATGAGACATACCGGCAGAATGACATGGTTCGGGCCTGCCTTTACCTGTTTGCAGGCTCTACGCTGCCGGATGGACGTGTGAGTGCGTGTATTTTTCTGAAACCGGAGATCGAGGCAGACGATACGGTGATGTTTGACTACTCCCTGTTTTTTATTGCGGCCCTTCGCGACTATTACGACGCTACCGGTGACCTTGAGACGGTGCGTGACCTCTATCCGACGGCGCAAAAGCAGTGGATACTGGCACAGGGATATTTTGACGAAACAGGTGTTGTCCGCGATTCGGATGAAGTGGGCTGGTGTTTTGTTGACTGGGATCTCAATTTAAATAAACAGGCATCCGCGCAGGGAATTTACCTTTATTGTACACGTGCGCTCATTGAGCTGACAAAAGCGCTTGATGAAGACATGGGACAGGAAAAAGAGCCGGTGAGAGCGCGGATGGATTCTCTGTCTGGTGCGGAGGCTCCGGAATATAATTTCAGGCACGAGGCAGAGAAACTGGAGCAGGATCTCGCACGGAAGATGAGAGCGGCAAAAATATGTTTTTATGATAAAAAACGCGATGTCTTTGTGAGCGGGGCTTCCCGCCAGATTTCATATGCAAGCCAGGCATGGATGGTACTTGGCGGTGTGGCGGATGGCTCGGTGCTTTCTGCGGTGGAGCGGATTCCCGAAGCTCACAGGATGGTTACCCCATATATGTACCACTATTTCATCGAGGCCTTGATGCAGGCAGGAGAAAAGGAAAAGGCATTGAACGTGATGCGAAAGTACTGGGGAGGTATGGCGTCGGCGGGGGCGGATACATTCTGGGAACTCTATAACCCGGAGAATCCGCAGGAATCCCCATATGGTGGAAGCATTGTGAACAGCTACTGCCATGCATGGAGCTGCGGACCAGCGTATTTTCTAAGAAAATATACCGGCACAAAAGGAAACGGCTGATGTCGTTTCCTTTTGACTATTTATAAAACTGATATCCATTCCTATGTAAACTGTGCTATAATTCATTTATATAACATCCATTTGTTTATGCGGTAACCCCTGTTGCCTTTGATTTAACCAATCTACAGTATACAGGTAAATCCGCGAACCTGCAAATTGGGGGCGTTACTTATTGTATATCTTCTCTGTGACTGCGTGCTTCGTGATACTCTACTGAGGAGAATGCCATGCGGATTCACTCAACTCGTGTGGTGACGATTTTTACGTACTATGGTTTAATAGCCGTTGTCCTATAATAGCGGCCATAATTTTAAGAATCATGATAATTTTTCTGGGAAGTGAGAGAATGTATGTATAAAATTTTGATTGTAGATGATGAGCGAAATGAGAGAACAGGAATTGAGAAACTGATACGCAGATTTCATTACCCGCTGGAAATCAGACAGGCAGCCAGAGGCCAGGAGGCCCTGGAAATTATGGAACGTGAACGGGTGGATATTTTACTTACGGACATAAAAATGCCTTTTATGACGGGAATGGAATTGATAGAAAATGTTCATAAAAAGGGAATATATCCCATATGCGTCATATACAGCGCGTATGGGGAGTTTGAGTATGCTCAGAACGCAATATCTTTAGGGGTTGTCCAATATCTTTTGAAGCCTATTAAAATCAGTGAATTCCAGGAGCTGTTTGACAGGCTTCTTTCCATGTGCGAAGAAGAAGAGAAGCAGAAGATACAAAATGAGCAATTGAAGCAAAGTATGAAAATGGCGGAAAATGAACGGTTGCATCGTCAGATCCTTCGCTATCTGGAATCAGAATCATCGGATTTGTCATATGTTGTTCAGAGTGACTTTGAACAGCATACGTGGATCCCTGTTGTTCTGTGCAATTATTCCTATCTGTTTTCCAGGTTCTGGGAAAACTATGAGAACGATATGTATAATATTATTGGAAAAAATGCATTTATCATCAATAAAGATGATTCTCAGCTTCTGATTTTTATGAGGGCAGATGAACTGCAAAGTGGAAAAACAATAGAGAAAATTTGCGAGGATTTGATTTCCCTTTCAAAAACGAAGTACCAGTCTGAAATTTTTATGATCGTCGGTGCGGAATGTGGAAAAATTTCAGAATTGAAGTCGGAGTATGAAAAGATGCGTGAGCAGCTGGATTATCAATTTTTCCTGACGGAAAGCAGTTATTTTATCGAAGAGGAAAACCGATTCATAAAGAAGAAAAGTGATATGCTTCCACTTTATTTTGAAAAAATTGCTACATGCTGCAGATTGAAAGATTATTCCGGGATGAAGGCAGAATTTGAAAAGGCATTTGAATATGTTGAAAAGACAGTTGGGTTTAGCTCGATTTATATTAAATTCACTTTTTCAGAAGAGATCAAGCAATGTTGTGAGATATTGAATAACAGTGAACGCATTTTGGAGGTAGTGGAGGATATTTACGATTCTCATTCAATCAGTCAGGTGAAGAGTGCGGTCCTTCATTTGATTGATGATCTTGCGCAATCACAGACAGGATATCCAAATGAAAGCCGCACGGTATTTCTGGCAAAGAGATTTGTCCATGATCACTTTCAGGATTGCACATTGAGCGTTTCTTCTATTGCGGATGAATTAAACTTGTCTGCAGCCTATTTGAGTACTTTATTTAAAACGGAAACGAAACAGACTCTGGTAAAATATATTTCTTCCTATCGGCTGGAAAAAGCGAAAGAACTGCTTGTTACTACGAATATGAAGATTGTGGATGTTTCAGAAAAAGTTGGATATATGAATACTTCTTATTTTATATCCCTGTTCAGGAATAATACTGGATGTAGTCCTGCAAAATACCGAGAGAGGACATTTCGGAATGAATAAAAAGACAAAACCTTCTTTTTTAGAACAATTGAAAAATGCATTTATACTGATCATACTGATTCCGGTATTATTATTTGGTGGATTCATTTTTTACAACTCTTATCGATATGTAAAAGATCAGAGACTGATCGCGAGTACCAACAGCATTGAACAAAATCTGATTGATCTTAATAATCGAATTGAACAGTGCCAGAATTCCATCAAATATCTGGCAGCTAATTATAGTCTGCAGGAATTTCTGCAGATGGACAGTTCTGACACATTGGAGCTGAATAAAAAGGCACAGAATGCCAGTGTGCTTATCTATAATGTTCTTTTGTCAAATCAGTATTATAAAAAACTCACTCTGTATACGGAAGAAGATGTTCTGGTTTTATCGGATTTACAGAAAAGTGTGGATTCTGTGTCTGACCAACAGTGGTTTCAGGATATTCTGCTTACCAGCAATGTTTGCTGGTGGTTTGATGATGGCACATTATATATGGGAAGAAAAATTGTTGCAACCTATTATGCGGATACCCTTGGGGTTGTTGTAGCAGAACTGAAATCAGGAATCCTTGAGAACAGCTTCTCGTTATTTGAAAACTACCCAATTCGAATTAATATATATGATGAAGACATTCTGGTTTATGAATATGAGAATGGAACATTTGCAGAAACCGGATTTGAGCAATGGGAGGAATTGGAGGGGACAGGATTTTCTATACAATACCTGATTGACAAAAGCTATTATGGAAGTATTTTTTCCAGAAATCTGTGCTACACGATGATATTTGTCTTTGTTGTTTTTATACTGGCGTGGCTGAGTATTCAGGTGGTAGCCCGAAAGCTGTCGAAAGATTTATCAGTGCTTGTTGACGAAGTAAATGAAGTCCAGAATGGGAACTTTGATGTTCCTTTTCAGGATACGAACACTGAAGAGGCCCGTATTCTTTCGGAAAGTATTCAGAGTATGGTAAATCGGATTAAAAAGCTGATTCGCCAGGTTTATACAAAAGAAATAGAGCGGCAGGATCTGGAGTTAAATCTTTTGCAGTCAAAGATCAGCCCGCATTTTCTATATAATAATTTATCTGCGATCAATTGGCTGGCTCTGGACTGCGGCGAAGAGCGGATCTCTGAAATCACTACGGAAATGGCAACTTTTTACAGGACTGCGCTGAATAAGGGCAACAACATAGACAGACTGTCGGTAGAACTGGAAAACATTCAGTCTTATGTGAAGCTTCAGCTGATTGCTCATGAAGATGCATTTTCTGTAGAATATGATGTAGACGAATCGTTGAAGACCTGTATTATACCAATTTTTATTCTGCAGCCGCTTGTGGAAAATGCGATTGAGCATGGTATTGAGCGGATGACAGAAAAAAGAGGGAATATAATCATTCGTATTTATCAGCAGGATGCAACACTTTACCTTGTAGTACATGATAACGGAGATTCTTTGTATGAGAAAATAGGAGCAGCAGCATTACCGGTAGAAAACTATGGATATGGAACCGGAAATGTACATAAGCGAATTCAATTGCTTTATGGAAAAGAATGTGGTCTGACAGTGCTGGCAGATGAGACTGGGACAACATCGCAGATTCGGCTGATTGCGGATCACCTAAAACTCTAGCGCATCCGCTGCATTATGCGGTGAATGTTTGTAGCATACAGTAAAAAATAGTATAAAGTCAACAAATCGGAATGGAATATCTTACGTCTGTTGTAAAAAAAACAACATAAATCAAAAAAAATTAGGATGGAATATCTGCTTTCGTCTCTTTATAATAGCTTATAGATAAAAACTTATCGATTATCCACTGAAAGGAGAAAGAAATTATGAAGAAGAGATGGGTAAGCATTATAATGTGCGCAGCGATGACGGCTTCGCTTACGGGTGGCCTTGCATGCAGCGCATCAGCAGATGACGCAGAGACGATTACGTTAATGTGCTGGTATGAAGAAAGTATGATGGACTCGGTGATCGACGCAATTAACGAACAGCTGGATGGGGAATACGTTGTAGAATACACCTATGTGGCTACCGCGAATTATAACGATGTTTTAAGTACACAGCTGGCGGCAGGAGAAGGACCGGATGTCATAGCGGATGGAGCGAATTTCCCGGCGCGAATTAAGGCGGGGAATCTGGTGGATATTACAGATACCGGGCTGACGGACGGATTCAGTGAAGATGGACTGGCACTGTGCACTGTAGACGGTAAAAATTATGGAATCCCATGTTATGGATGGTTTGCAGGAATTTACTATAATGCAGATTTGTTTGAGCAGTGTGGGATAGAAGAGATTCCTACTACATGGGATGAGTTCCTGGATGTTTGTGCAACTCTTCAGGAGAACGGTATTCAGCCGTTGTCGCTTGGACTTGCAGACAGTGATAATGGATTACATTCCTTAACAGGATTCCTGGAAGCAAACTTTTATGAAACCTCAGAGGAGGGGAGAGAGTTTGATACGGAGTTTGCTGAAGGAGAAGCAACCATGTCCGGCACACTGAACGAAGCAGTTGAGAAGTGGATGCAGCTGGTAGACGATGGATATATCACTGCGGAGATGGTAGGAATATCTGGGACACAGGCAGAAGAACTGTTTATTAACGGAGAAGTTGCTATGTTCTACACCGGTCCATGGGAATATGACAAAATCTCGGAAGGTGGATTCTCCTTTGGCGTAATGCCATTTTTAGGCGAAGCTGCGGACGATGCATATCTGGTAGGAGGACCGGCCGCAAGCTGGGGCATTAACGCAAATTCGGAAAATCAGGAAGGTGCCATGGCTGTTCTGGAAGCGATTGCTTCTGTGGAGGTACAGCAGGCATTTATAGATGAAAATTCGGGAGCCAGTACCTACAGAGAGGGTGTAACGGTGGAACTGCCAGATGAATATGAGGGAGTGGAAGATGTTCTGGAAGCAGGTAAAATCGCGTGCTGTTGGGATAGATGGAGTGTGAATATGCCTTCGCAGTCTTTGATTGATGAGATCAATTCGCAGTTACAGGGCCTGGTTGCCGGAGAACTGACGGTAGATGAATTTTTACAGGCATTGGATAGTAAGGCGGATTCTATTCGGTATGAGTAATTCTGAAAAGGTTGAGACTGGTAAATCGGACAGGCGGAAAGTATTCTCGCCCTGCCCGCCGCGCCAGGCGAGTGCGGGGCAAGCCCGGCTTCTATATCCGCCTGTGTGCATATGATGAAAGGGCTGCCCAAATGGCAGCCCTTTTTACAGGAGGCGAAAGAAATGAAATCCCATACAAGAGCAAAAAGTGAATTACCTTATATCCTCATGGGAACACCGGCAGTGGTTTTGTTTGCAATATTTTTTGTTGTCCCGTTGCTTTATACGGTGAGATACAGTTTTTATAATTGGACTAATTTTTCACCTGACATTACCTGGGCGGGGCTGACAAACTATAAGAAAATTTTTTCGGATTCTACAGTTTTGAGAGGCATTAAAAATTCACTGGTATATGCTTTCTTTACAGTGACTTTTCAGAGCCTGATTGCCCTTCCGGTTGCTTCAGTTTTAAATACAAAATTCAGAGGGCGAAATTTTTACCGCGCTGCTTTTTTCTGCCCGGCTGTGTTGAGTACACTGGTGGTAGGATACCTGTGGAAATATATCCTTTCCGCGGGGAATTCCGGATTAATTAATTCGATATTGACCAGTTTTGGTTTAGAAACGATTAATTTCCTTGGAAATGGAAAGCTGGCGCTCGCGTCAATTATATTTACACAGGTATGGCAGTGGTTCGGATGGTCTATGGTCATTTATCTTGGAAATCTGCAGAGCATTAATGCTGATCTCTATGAATCTGCTTCCATTGACGGAGCCAGCACATTCAGGAAATTCTGGCATGTTACAATTCCGGGACTGGCACCGGCGATTAAAATCAATCTGGTGTCCGGCATGATTTCCGGATTAAAGGTGTTTGACGTGGTGCTGTCTATGACTGGGGGAGGACCGGCGCACAAGACAGATACGATCCTGCTTTTGATGTATTCGAAATTTTCAGATGGAAACTACGGTTATGCAGCAGCATTTGGCATTATGTTTTTGCTTGTCAGCATGGCATTGTCGGCAGTTCTGCTGGGACTTTTTGGAAAATGGGAAAGGAGATTGGGACAGTGACAAAGAACAATCGTATAAAGTTGTTGATGATTTACTTCTTTATGACGCTGTTATTGATCCTGGTTATGATACCGATTTACTATCTGATTGTAACCACTTTTAAGACATCTGCGGAAGCGTCGGCTGCTCCCATGGCGTTACCGACATCGTTCGACCTGAGCGGTTATATTACCGCATTTAAAGCCATGCAATATCCGCGGGCTTTTAAGAACACATTGATTATTACAGCGGGATCCGTGCTTGGGATTATTGTTACATCCGGAATGCTTGGATATGTGCTTAACAGAAAAAGTGACTATAAAATATCGAAACTGACATTTACGGTGATTTTGGCGGGGATGCTGTTTCCGACACAGATGTCTATTCTGGGACTTTACAAGCTGATGCGCAGCCTTGGCCTGATGAACAAATTGATTGGTGTTATTTTGCTTGATATAGCCGGGAATATCCCTTATGCGACGTTTATGTTTAGAAGCTTTGTTTCAACCATACCAAAAGAATTGGAGGATGCCGCACATATAGATGGCGCAGGAACATTTCTTACATACTGGAAGATTACGTTTCCCTTGATGAAACCAATCGTGGCTACAATTGCTATTCTTGACGCACTGACCATCTGGAATGATTTCCTTGGGCCGCTTTATTTTTTACAGCGCAGGGAAAACGATGTTCTTCTGCAGGAAATCTACCGGAATGTGGGACAGTTTTCGACTGACTGGACCAGCTTGTTCCAGATGCTGGTTTTAGGCGCGTTGCCCCTTCTTCTGTTTTATCTCTTTATGCAGCGCTTTATTATAGGCGGAGTTATGAGTGGCTCGGTGAAGGGATAATGCATAATTGGCGTATAGTCCGCGAGGCAGATGGTCTGTGTCCACCTGCTCAGAATAATCACAGAAATTTTTGGAAAAACCGATAACAGAGAAGCAAAAAATGAGGGAGATATTAGAATGCAGATGGCAGAGATAATGTTTGCAATCCGGACGGATGAGGAAGGGCATCTTACTTTTCTTGGACATAAAAAGGATCCCGATCGGATGAACTGGGTAGATGGAAACAGAAAATGGGGAACAATACAATGTCCGTCCAATGTGAGCGCAGACTGTACGCGGCAAATAAAGCAAAACGGTATGCTGGAGGAAGTATATTTATTCAGGAATACGTCCGCATTTCCGATATTTTTGAAAAAAACGGATTTGGGAATCTATACAACTTTTAATGATGACTATGAATGTTCCGAAATCTGTATGAAGCAGCGCTGTCATACACATATTTTCTGCGGGGGAGAAGGCTCATATGTGATGGCGCTCAGAATGGGCGGACAAGGCCCGCACCTGGGACTCAGGATGACCTGCGGCGGGTTGTCTGGCTACAGTGTAGAACGTCAAAGCAAAGCCAGCGAAAAATGGAAGGTAGTGAGCAACGATCGGGGCGATTTTATTATGCATCCGTACATACCGCTGCTGGCTCCGGGCGAAACCGTTACAATCGGGTGGGAGCTTTTCTGGTTTGATAAGCCGGAAGATTTTGAATTCAAACTGGCAGAGGGGCGCTATACTCCGGTAATTCTTGCGCAGCAATGTACTTATTTCACAGGAGAAAAAATATCCTTTGATGTGCTTTGCGGTGAGCGTGTCAGTGAGTCTCTTATTCATATTTTTTGCGATCAGGAGGAAAAGAAATTTTCAATCAGGAATGAGGATGAATTCCTGAGGCTGCATTGTACTTTCGAAGCATCAGGAACGGGCGAACATGAGATAGAAGTTATCATAAAAGATAAAAAAACAAAAGCTTTATTTTATGTATCGCCAGACCTGAGGAAGCTGGTGAGAAAACGTTGTGAATTTATAGCAGCCAGACAGCAGTATCATGGAAAAGCGAAATCGCTTAATGGTGCATATCTTATATATGATAATGAGGAAAACCGGCTTTATTATAATCATAGCTGGCATGATCACAATGCTGGAAGAGAGCGTCTGGGAATGGGGGCTTTAATTGCACTCTGGCTTCAGAAAGAAGAAGATAAATTTTTGCAGGATAGCCTGATGCAATATAAGGAATATGTTTATCGGGAATTATATGATCAGAAGAGTGGGACTGTATTTAATGATATTGGCAGAAGCCAGGAAATACACCGATTATATAACTTTCCATGGATGGCGATATTTCAGCTTGAACTTTATAACCTTACAAAGGAAAAAAACTATCTGAACGATTCCTTTCAAACTATGAGACGGTATTATTTGAATGGCGGAGTTGAATTTTATGCGATTGGAATTCCGGCAGAGGATTTATTTTGTACTTTGAAAAAAGCAGGCATGGAAAAGGAGGCGGAGGAATTCAGGAAATGGTTCCTCTGCCAGGCTGATTATATCTTTAAAAACAGCATTGCCTATCCACCGTCTGAGGTGAATTATGAGCAGAGCATTGTTGCCCCAGCAGTCAGCATTCTGCTTCAGGGCTTTTCTTTATCCGGAGAAGAACGGTATCTGAAAGAAGCCGAAAAACAATTGTCTGTACTTCGCCTTTTTCATGGGCGGCAGCCGAATTACCTGCAATTCGAAAATGCAATTCGGCACTGGGATGGTTACTGGTTCGGAAAACATCAGTTATTGGGAGATACCTATCCGCATTATTGGAGTGCGTTATCCGGCGTTGCGTTTCTGCAGTATGCGGATATCACTGCAGACAGCAAGTATCTTGAACTGGCCAGGGCTTCATTTCGAGGGTGTCTGAGCCTGTTTTCGGAATATGGGGAGGCTTCCTGCGCGATGATTTTTCCTGAAATGGTAAATGGAGAAAAGGCACATTGCCATGATCCATGGGCGAATGATCAGGACTGGGCTCTTTATTTTGTGTTGAAATCGGAAAAACTAAATTTATGGAGGAAAGACTATGAATGACACGCAAAGAGGAGGTTTCACCCTGCCAGGAGAATCCGGATATGAACAGCTGACTTTAAATATGGCAAAAAAATGGGGAGCGGATGTCATTCGGGACAGTGACGGTACAGCACTTTCGGATGAAATTGTACACGCAGGCTATGGGATTTATTCAACCATCTGTATTATACGTGATCACAATGAGTGGGCGAAGAAAAATCCGGACAAGCTGCAGCAGACCTTTCTGTGCACGCCCCCGGCAATAGCTGTGCCAAAGAGTAAGTCGGTAGAAACGGGTACAGGTGATAGTTTGACAGTTGCAGGACAGGATAATGCGATAGCTGAAGGAAGAACCTGCGATTTGACCATTCGCTTGATGGAAAGTTTTTTTAAGGAGCAGTTCCGCGTCAATGATAGTGAAACGGCAATGAAATACTGGGAGGTCTATGACCGGACGACGAATCAGAAGATAGAGACGGCGCAAGGAAGTGTCTCCGCACAAAGTGCGGCTTCTGGCACGCTTGACAGTGTACTACTATCACCCAAAGAGCAGACTTTTTGGAAGTATGACCGGAAGAACGTCAGTGTGACGATTCGAAATGCTGTGCCGTTCCACCGATATACAGTCAGCTTTCTGGCTTACCGGATCTGGGAAGAGATTTCTATGTACAATCACACGACCAATCACTGGGACAAGGAGCATCTGATGCAGATCGATCCCAGATATCCTGAGACGCAGGAGTACATGCTTGGCTGGATGGAGGAATGGTGCGAGACGCATCCGGACACGACCGTGGTTCGATTTACATCGATGTTCTATAACTTCGTCTGGATTTGGGGGAGCAGTGAGCGGAACCGGAACCTGTTTACTGACTGGGGTTCCTATGATTTTACGGTCAGCACTCTTGCACTGGATGAATTTGAAAAGAAATATCGCTATGCCATGACCGCAGAGGATTTTATCAATAAAGGAATGCTGCATGTCACGCATATGCCTGGTAATCAGAAGAAAAAAGACTGGATGGAATTTATCAATGACTTTGTCATTTCTTTTGGCAGGAAGCTGATTGATATTGTGCATTCTTATGGCAAAAAGGCTTATGTATTTTATGATGACAGCTGGGTAGGCGTAGAACCATACAATGGACGCTTTGGAGAATTTGGCTTCGACGGTCTGATAAAATGCGTATTTTCCGGATTTGAGGCGAGGCTCTGTGCAGGAGTCGAAGTTCCGGTTCATGAGCTTAGGCTTCATCCATATCTGTTTCCGGTGGGGCTGGGTGGTGCGCCGACCTTCGCGGAGGGCGGAAATCCGACTCTGGATGCTAAAAAGTACTGGAACAGCGTGCGGCGTGCGCTGCTTCGTGCGAGAATAGACCGGATTGGACTGGGCGGCTATCTGCATCTGGTCGAAGGTTATCCGGATTTTTGTGATTATATTGAAAAAGTGACGGACGAGTTCCGTCTGATCCGTTCCTTCCATGATGCCGGAAAGCCATACAGCATCCGGACAAAAGCAGCAGTGCTGCACAGCTGGGGAGCGCTCCGCTCCTGGACGCTGTCCGGGCATTTTCATGAGACGTACATGCACGACCTGATTCATATTAACGAGGCGCTCTCCGGGCTGCCGGTGGATGTTTCTTTCCTTTCATTCGAGGATGTGAAAAACGGCGCTCTTTCGAATGTGGACGTCGTTATCAACGCGGGCTGCGCAGGCAGTGCGTGGAGCGGCGGCGATGCATGGAAAGATGAAGAACTGGTAACCATCCTGACACAGTGGGTTTACGAGGGCGGCACTTTTCTTGGTGTAAACGAGCCCTCAGCGGCAGAGGGCGGCGATACCTTTTTCCGTATGGCTCATGTGCTCGGCATTGATGAGGATACCGGCGCAAGAGTATGCCATGGTAAATGGACTTTCCAGGCATATGACAGCGATGGACTTTTGCCGGACGGTGTAACGCTTGTGGCAAAGGAAAATCGTTATCTGACAGATGGTACTGCTGGCGGATGGCGAAAAACCACTTGTGACAATACACGAATTTGGGAAGGGAAAAGGGATTTATCTGGCATCCTTCCAGGTCAATCCGGCAAATACGAGGATGCTGTACCAGCTGATCCGATATGCAGGCGGCGAGGGAACGACGGGGCTTTACATGACAGATAACCTGTATACGGAATGTGCATGGTATCCCGAGAGCGGAAGGCTGGTGGTGATCAATAACAGTGACAAAGAACAGCCTGCAACCATTCCAACGAAGACTGGAGACAGGACGGTGACGGTTGCACCTTATGACATGGTTTTAATAGAAATATAAAAGCTGGATTTTGTTAAAAAAACGAAACATAGCAGCTTGTAAGCACGTGGATAAGAACACATTTTAAACACGATTATCTTTTATAATTTAATTTGCCAAAGGAGAGCGGAGAAAAATATGCCGGTTGGATGCAAATGTAAAGCATTTGCATTCTGAGTGAGAAGAGATTACAAATAGATTTTGCGGCGATTTCTGCCCGATATGGAGGACTCTTTTGGGAATTGTTATTGTCATGGAATTTGATGATGAGAATAAGTCTGTTGTTGACGATATTATAAATCTCTTGAAGAAAGATTTTCGGGTGTTGAGTACGGATGAACAGAAAGTATTCATGGAATACGCATTGTCCGGCAGCCCTTATTACAAGATGTATGTGGTTGCTGTTGGGACAGGGATGCGTTCCGGCGAACTCCGGGCTTTAGAATGGGATGATGTTGATTTTAAGAACAAGCTGGTACATGTGACAGGTACTTTAAAGTTCCGTAAGGGGGATGGATACTTCAAGGATACGCCCAAATCTGCATCCAGTGATCGCGAAATCCCAATGCTTGACGAAGTATACAAGATTCTGAAGGAACAGCGGAAAGAGCAGCTGGAGAACCGCACGCTGCTGGGAGAGGCCTGGCAGCCTCAGGAGGGGCTTGAGAATCTGGTTTTTACAAGTCCATATCATAGAAAGGGCTACGGGCTGCCGGTTGGAGAAGCTGTCCTGAATGTAGACATGAAGAAGATCGTAAAACGGATTAATGCCGCCGGCATCGAATTCGAAGAAATCACCCCACATACTCTCCGCCACACTTTCGCGACCAGGGGCCTTGAGAATGGAATCCCGCCGAAAGTCATGCAGGAACTGCTTGGCCACACGTCAATCACGATGACTCTGGACATTTACAGCCACGTGCTGCCAGATACGAAGGCAAGCGAAATTCAGAAAATTGCAAATATGTTCTGAGAGATACAAGGTGTCTGCTGTATGGCAGGCACTTTGTTTTATCAGATTAAAGGTGATAAAACAGTCACTTTGAACCGGTCAGGATGCATATTTATGCATTGCTCACTGAGAATATACAGGAAAAATGCATGGGGTAAAATACGGTTTATGCGGTATGCGATTTGTTGGAAAAGCATTAGAAAATCTGGATGAAGGCTGCCAGACCCAATGGAAAAAAATCGATTTTCATTCGAAAAACAGTTTCGAAAAACCTCCAGAAAATTCATGAAATGTATAAATATTCATTTTTCTGCATACCCAAGTGGTGTACAAATGGTGTACGGCCTTTTTGGACCGGTCTCATTTTGAATGAGAGAATCGCCCCCCGAAATGCCAAAAAACCCAGTATTTAAGCCAAAGTGAAGACCCCGGTAGGGGAGCTACCGGGGCCTTCGAGGGGAGTATAAATAATTAATAAGGGGTTTGTAAAAAAAATTGTTTGAAGGGTAAATTCTTTTTACGAGGATGATTATAATATAGTTTCCAAAAAAATGCAATACATATTTTTAAAATTTCCTGGAAATACTACGAGCGTAACAAAAAATAAGACCAGGAGGTATTAGCAATGGCTAAGAACACAACAGAAAATACGACTTCGAACACGCAGGAGCAGAACAGCGCTCAGAACACAAACCAGTCAAACAGCGCGAAGAATACGAGTCAGCAGAACAGACAGCAGAACAAGTCCAGAAATTCCTCGAAGGATTGCGGCAGCGACAGCACTTCGGAGCGGGACAGTTACGAAAAGGATTGTGACTACGAGAAAAACTGCGGTTCCAGATATTAAAGAATCAGCAGCGGAGACTTCGGTATGGAACAATCGTGCCGTTGAGGCTTTTGGCACGAATGAATCGTTCACCGGAAAGGAGACGGCGGTTTTGCCGTCTCTTTTTTGCAGCCACTGTCATATCTTAATAATAAAAAGGAGATGTGGCCGGATGGATACGATTCCCGCAAAGGAGCTTGACTGGTATGTGGAAAAACCAGGGTATCTGATGATTGACCTGAGATCGAACCTGGAATATGACCGGATGCATATCCGCGGGGCGATCAATGTGCCGGATGGTGAGTTTGGTTCGTTGTTGGATGGACATCGTGGATGTGTTCTCATATTATATTGTGATCGTGGTTCACGCAGTATGACAGTTGCGCGCAGTCTGGAGCAACAGGGGTGGCAGACGAAGACTGTGGTGGGCGGAATCCACGCATACCGTGGAGGAAACATGGAGAGGTGGCCTGGCGAAAGCAGTCATTGAGAGGCGATCAGGCGCCAACTGCCATTGAGGGCTGGTCAGGCGTCGCTGCCATTGAGAGTTCTGACAGAATAATTTCATTTTGCCGATTGTCGGCTGCACATTTTGCATACGTTTTGCCATGCACCCGGCCAAACGCGCGGTTCATCATGTCAGGTCGTACCGTGCTTCCTGCCAAACGTGCTTCTTGCCCAAATAGCCATGCCGCGTTTCCTGCCAAAATTGGTTGACAGGGGGCGCGGCGGGCATTAATATAGAAGAGAAACAGGCAGACAGATGCCTGGCAATAGCATAGATAAAAAAGAAAACAGGCAGGAATTTATTTATGAAAGAACGGATGGAGCTGATGGCTCCGTGTCATTTTGGGCTGGAGGCAGTGCTGAAACGGGAAATTCTGGATCTTGGATACGAGATCAGCCGTGTCGAAGATGGGCGGGTGTCGTTTGTGGGAGACGCGGAAGCCATTGCAGTTGCGAATATTTTTTTGAGATCCGCGGAGCGGGTGCTTTTGAAGGTGGGAAGTGTGCATGCCCGGAACTGGGACGAGTTATTTGATGGCGTGAAAGGGATGCCCTGGGAACGGTTCCTTCCGGTGGACGCGAAGTTCTGGGTTACAAAAGCGACAACGGTAAAGAGCAAATTGTTCAGTCCGTCCGACATTCAATCGATTGTAAAAAAAGCGATTGTGGAACGGCTGAAGGGCGTATATGGCTGCAGCTGGTTTGAGGAGGACGGGGCTGAGTATCCGATTCGCGTTTTTTTTATGAAGGATGAGGCAGTTCTGACCCTGGACACAACCGGGGAGTCCCTGCATAAAAGGGGCTACCGGAAGCTCACGGCGAAGGCGCCGATTTCTGAGACGCTGGCATCCGCGCTGATTATGCTGACGCCATGGAAGGCGGATCGGATTCTTGTGGATCCGTTTTGCGGCAGCGGAACGATCCCGATTGAGGCAGCGATGATGGCCGCGCAGATTGCCCCGGGGATGGATCGATCCTTTCTGGCAGAGCACTGGAGCAATCTTGTGGAACGGAAATTCTGGTATGGCGCGGTGGAAGAAGCGCAGGACCTGGTGGATACTTCTGTGGATACGGATATTCAGGGGTATGATATCGACGGGGAGGTTGTAAAAGCTGCGCGTGAGAACGCAAAACGTGCCGGCGTCGATCATCTGATTCATTTTCAGCAGCGCCCGGTGAGTGAGCTGCGGCATCCGAAAAAATATGGATTTGTGATTACCAATCCGCCTTATGGGGAACGGCTGGAGGAAAAAGCGGCTCTGCCCGGGCTGTACCGGGAAATTGGAGAGGCATTTGCCAGGCTCGATTCCTGGTCGGAGTATGTGATTACTTCTTATGAGGATGCGGAGAAATACATAGGGAAGAAGGCGGCGAAGAACCGGAAGATATATAATGGCATGATTAAGGCATATTACTATCAGTTTCCGGGGGAACGGCCGCCGAAAAGGGTCAGGGTGAACTGATTGAGTTTGGGAAAATACAGCAAATACAGAAAATACAATAAATCCGGCGAACACAGCAAATATGGCGGATTTGGCAAACACAGCAAATGCAGCAAATCCGGCGAACACAGCAAATACGGCGAATTTAGCGGACACAGCAAATGCAGCGAATACGATAAACAAAACAGCTTCAAAAACTGCAGAATCGCTTTTTTACCGTTGACTCTGCTGCTGATTGTGCTTTCTGTCAGCGTGTGCATGGGGACGTACCTGTTTGCCATGCCGGGCACATCGGCTGCAGAGACAGAAACGGCGCCTGAGGCCGAGACAGGGACAGAAAGGGTGTCTGAGGCTGAGACATTGACAGAGACGGAAACGGCGCCTGAGGCTTGTACAGAGACATTGACAGAGACGGAAACGATGCCTGAGGCTTCGGCGGAGCTTCCCTCGTACTGGTATGCTGGTGATTTCGGAAAGAAGCCAACGGTAAAAAATCAGGGTATTTATGGTACCTGCTGGGCAATTACGGCGTCCTCCGCGCTGGAATCTATGCTGCTCCCTGCGCAGGAAATCGTTTTTTCCGCAGATCATATGACGCGGCAGAATTCTTTTACGACGGAGATCGATGATGGCGGGGATTATCTGATGCTGATGGCATATCTGTGCGGATGGCAGGGACCGGTTCTGGAGGAAGAGGATCCCTACGGAGATGAATATTCGCCGGATGGTCTGTCGCCGGTGGTGCATTTACAGGAGATACGCGTTTTTTTGGATTCTTCTATTGAAAAAATCAAAGAAACTGTGTATACTTATGGCTCCGTACAGACATCTCTCTATATGGATCGTGAGAGTACAGAGGAGGATGCGGGATATTATAACGCATCGACTTCTTCCTATTATTATACAGAAGAGACAACGCAGAATCATGATATCCTGATTCTTGGCTGGGATGATACCTGGCCGGCGGATCAGTTTGCCACATCACCCGGGCAGGACGGTGCATTTATCTGTCTGAATACCTGGGGCAGTGATTTTGGCGAGGACGGGATTTTTTATGTGTCCTATGCGGATCCGAATGTTGCGAAGGTCTGCGTTGCTTACACCCGGATCGAGAGTACGGACAATTATGATTCCATTTATCAGTACGACGTGTGCGGCTGGCAGGGACAGCAGGGATATGACTCCAGTGTCTGCTATTTTTCGAATGTATACACGGCGAACAGCAATGAGCTGCTTGCGGCAGTCGGATTTTACGCGACGAGTGAAAATACGTCTTATGAGATTTATCTGGTTCATGATTTTGCGGATACCAGTTCCTTTGATGGAATGGAATATCTGGAAAGCGGCAGTTTTTCGGATGTTGGTTATTATACGGTCGACTTGGAGGAAGCGCAGGAGCTGGCCGCTGGAGAACGCTTTGCAGTGGTGATTAAAATGGACGCCCCGGGTACGACCAACCCGGCGGCGGTGGAATATCGCTCGGATGCCTACACGCAGAATGTAACGACCGAGGGCAAGGAGAGCTACCTCAGCCAGTACGGAGAAACGTGGGAAAATACGCAGGAAAAATTTGAGACAAATGTATGCCTGAAAGTGTATACGCGGTATCGTGAAGCGGACTAAAACGGCGGGCGGTTTGAGAAGGTTTTGCAGAAGCCTGACCAGGCGGGCGGCTCTGATGAGGCCAGGAGAAAGTGTTTTTTTCTTAGGAGAAAGTGAATGGGAGAGAGGACGAAAAAAATAATTTTTGCCACAGGAAATGAGGATAAACTCAGAGAAATCCGTATGATCCTTAAGGACAGCGATGTAGAGGTTGTGTCAATGAAAGAAGCCGGGATTGACGCGGATATCGTGGAAGATGGCGCGACCTTTGAGGAAAACGCGGCGATTAAGGCGAAAGCAGTGATGAACCTGTCCGGGGAGATAGTACTGGCAGACGATTCCGGGCTGGAAATTGATGCTCTTGATCGTGCGCCAGGCGTGTACTCCGCGCGTTTTATGGGCACGGACACTTCGTATGAGATAAAAAACACTGCGATTCTCGAAAAGCTTTCCGGTGTGCCGGATGAGCAGCGCACTGCGCGGTTTGTCTGCGCGATTGTCTGCGCGGTGCCAGATGGGCGGATGTTTACCTGCCGCGAGACGATGGAGGGCCGGATTGGATATGAAATCCGGGGAGAGAATGGGTTTGGCTATGATCCGATTTTTTATCTGCCGGAATGCGGCTGTTATTCCGCCGAGCTCGCACCGGAGAAGAAAAACGAACTGAGCCATCGGGGGAAAGCTTTGCGCAGTATGCGCGAGTTGTTGTGCAGGGAAGGGATTATCTGAGGAGAACGGTTATGAAGATACTGGTCGTGAGCGATACGCATGGCTATGAGGACAATCTGAAACGTGCGCTGGATACGGTGGGACAGCCGGATTGTATGATCCACCTGGGAGATTCGGAAAACACACTGGAGAATATGCAGAAAATTGCGAATTGCCCGGTTTATATGGTCGGAGGAAATTGCGATTATTTTACGAGACTGCCGCTGACCCGGATTGAGGAGCTGGATGGCTGCCGTATTTTCATGACTCACGGCCATTACTATTATGTTTCAGTTGGCGTCCGTGATCTTGCTGAAGAGGCCCGGACAAACAACTGTACTGTGGCGATGTTCGGCCATACGCATCGCCCGTTTATTGATGAGAGCGACCCGCAGCTTACGATCCTGAACCCTGGGAGCCTGTCCTTTCCGCGTCAGGAGGGACGCCGCCCCAGCTATATCCTGATGGAGACGGAAAAAGGGAAAAAACCGGTATTTCAGCTGTTTTTCCTGGAAAAGAAATAATTTGCTTTAAAAAGTGGTAAAAAAGTGCTGCCAAAATGCAGAAAAAGCTTGACTTCATATTTGTGGGTGTGATACACTGGACGAGCGTATGGGAGAAGGCTTTTTTTTTATGCCTAAAAGCTTTATGAGGGAATGCTGGAGATGACCGGGAACGGGCGGCTCTGGTTTCCTGCATTAACAAATGGAAGAGAGGTGGAGGTTGTGCGTGTTCGTATCACATTGGCATGTACGGAATGTAAACAGCGTAATTACAACATGACAAAGGATAAAAAGACCCATCCGGACCGCATGGAGACGAAGAAATATTGTCGTTTCTGCAGGCAGCACACGGTACACAAAGAAACAAAATAATGGATAGAAGCGAGCAAAGGAAGTGAAGATATGGCAAAAGAAGCGAAAGCAGAGAATACTTCAAAGGTTAAAACCTGGTTCAATGGTCTGAAGGCTGAATTTAAGAAAATTATCTGGCCGGACCGGACCACACT
The DNA here is from genome assembly GCA_021202075.1 of Lachnospiraceae bacterium. GTDB lineage: Bacteria > Bacillota > Clostridia > Lachnospirales > Lachnospiraceae > Choladousia. Next base: position 33,294 of record JAJQDT010000044.1, read on the forward strand.
GGCGAAACAGACCGGTGCCGTGATTGCCGTTTCTATCGTACTTGGGGTGATCATCGCGATGCTGGATTTCATTTTCCAGTATGGCGTAGATTTCCTGGTGAACATTAGTTTCTGAGTGAGGTAAGGGCAAAGGGTGATTGTATGGCAGAGGCGAGCTGGTATGTAGTGCATACTTATTCCGGATATGAGAACAAGGTAAAAGCCAACATTGAGAAGACGATCGAGAACCGTCACCTGGAGGAGGAGATCCTGGAGGTGCGCGTACCGCTTCAGGATGTTGTGGAGATGAAGAACGGCGTCCAGAGGACAGTGCAGAAAAAGATGTTTCCGGGTTATGTGCTTCTCAACATGGTGATGAACGATGACACCTGGTATGTCGTAAGGAATACGAGAGGCGTGACAGGTTTTGTCGGGCCGGGTTCTAAGCCGGTTCCTCTGACAGATGCCGAGATGTACAATCTGGGAATTCAGTCGAACAGCTTTACGGTGGATTTCGAGGTTGGAGACACGGTGACTGTTGTAGGCGGAGTCTGGAAGGATACAGTTGGAGTGATCCAGGCTATGAACCAGGCGAAGCAGAGCGTTACAATCAATGTCGAGTTATTTGGTCGAGAGACCCCGGTCGAAATCAATTTTGCAGAGATTCGCAAGATGTAATATCTCATGACGCACAAAATGCAGAATTCTGCAGGAGAATCAGACATCCGGGACTTTGCAGGCCGTCGGCGGACAAAGAAGACCGTCGGCCATGGTAAAATCCCATGAGCAACAGAGATGAAACAGAAAATGCGGCAGCAATGCCGCCACAGTGGGAGGGAAACACTGGCCGCAGCGCCGTGGCTTCTGTCCGGGTCTGCAAAAGCGGACAATGACAGATAACTCCCGACAATACCACATAGGAGGTTTCTGAAATGGCTAAGAAAGTAACAGGATATATTAAATTGCAGATTCCTGCCGGCAAAGCGACGCCGGCTCCGCCTGTTGGCCCGGCTCTTGGTCAGCATGGTGTGAATATCGTTCAGTTTACGAAGGAGTTTAATGCGAGAACCGCGGACAAGGGCGATCTGATTATCCCGGTCGTTATCACCGTTTACGCGGATCGAAGCTTCAGCTTCATCACAAAGACTCCGCCTGCGGCAGTGCTTCTCAAGAGGGCATGCAACATTAAGTCCGGTTCCGGCGTGCCGAACAAGACGAAGGTTGCGACGATTTCAAAGGATAAGCTTCGTGAGATTGCAGAAATGAAGATGCCGGATCTGAATGCAGGCAGCATGGAAGCGGCTATGAGCATGATCGCCGGTACCGCGCGCAGCATGGGCATTACGGTAGAAGAGTGAGAACGGAGCGACAGGAGGACAGTGGGAGGGTATTCCCCGCAAACACCACCAGGAGGTAATTTAATATGAAAAGAGGAAAAAAATATAAAGAGGCTGCAAAGGCGATTGACCGTTCAGTCCTCTATGATGTAAATGATGCCATTGCTTTGGCGAAGAAATCATCTGTTGCAAAGTTTGATGAGACGATTGAAGTTCATATTCGTACCGGATGTGACGGACGTCATGCGGATCAGCAGATTCGTGGCGCGGTTGTACTTCCGCACGGAACCGGTAAGACGGTTCGCGTCCTTGTTTTTGCCAAGAACGCGAAGGCGGATGAGGCGGCAGCTGCAGGTGCGGATTATGTCGGAGGAGAAGAGCTGGTTCCCAGGATTCAGAAAGAGGGCTGGCTTGACTTTGACGTAGTGGTAGCGACACCGGATATGATGGGCGTGGTTGGACGCCTTGGCCGTATCCTCGGACCGAAGGGCCTGATGCCGAACCCGAAGGCCGGCACGGTTACCATGGACGTGACGAAAGCGATCAATGATATCAAAGCCGGTAAGATTGAATACCGACTCGACAAAACCAATATTATTCATGTGCCAATTGGAAAGGCTTCCTTTACGGAGGAGCAGTTAGCGGACAACTTCCAGACGCTTATTGAAGCAATTATTAAGGCGAGACCGTCAGCAGTGAAGGGTCAGTTCTTAAAGAGCGTTACCATCGCGCCGACGATGGGCCCTGGCATTAAGCTGAACACGGCAAAGCTGGTATAGATTGTGATCAGACTCCCGGAGGATACGCGCTCCGGGAGTTTTTCTTAAAAACAGAGCGAATAACAATTTCAGCGAAAACCGTGTCAGGTATTTTTAGAAAATAAGTGCCAGGTGTTTTTAGAAAAAACAGTTGACTTTATCGCAACTGTGTAGTATAGTAGCGAAGATGACTGCCGAAGACAGCAGGTGCCGTTTGGCGTAATACCGTTTCTGATTTGGTTTACAGATCTTTGACGAGCCTGCCGAGGAGTATAATTCCGGGGATGAATTAGAGTGCTCTTTTGTCGAATGGCGGCAGAAGAGTTTTTTTGTTTCGGTGGTTGTGGGAGAACGCGCTGCGGACTCCTGAGAATCTATAAGGAGGTATGGATCCATGGCAAAGGTCGAACTGAAGAAACCAGTTGTAGACGAGATTGCAGAAAACATCAAGGATGCGGAATCGGTCATTCTCGTGCACTACAGTGGGATCACAGTGGAAGCAGACACCCAGCTTCGCAAAGAGATGCGTGAAGCGGGCATCACGTACAAGGTTTATAAGAACACGATGATGAATTTCGCGTTCAAGGATACTCCGTGCGAGCCGCTTTCCCAGCATCTGGAAGGACCGAATGCACTCGCGATCTCGAAGACAGACGCGACTGCTCCGGCGAGAATCCTTTCCGGCTACGCGAAGAAGGCTCCTACGGTCAAGATGCTTGCCGGCGTCGTAGAAGGCAGCTACTATGATGAGAAGAGTGTTGCCGCTCTGGCGACGATCCCGTCAAGAGAAGAGCTCCTTGGCAAGCTGCTTGGAAGCATCCAGTCGCCGGTCGCAAATCTGGCTCGTGTGCTGAACCAGATCGCGGAAGCGAAGGCAGAGTAATCGTTATTTTATGGTATACCGTAAAGGGACGGAACCATTACATTCTGGAAACGAATGAGATTCGTTTTTCAGGCAAACAAAGAATAATCAGGAGGAAAAAGAAATGGCAAAGTTGACAACTGCTGAATTTATTGAAGCAATCAAAGAGTTATCCGTGCTTGAGCTGAATGAGCTGGTGAAGGCATGTGAGGAAGAGTTTGGCGTATCGGCAGCGGCCGGCGTGGTAGTAGCTGCAGCAGGCGGCGCAGCGGCTGAGGAAGAAGAAGAAAAGACAGAATTCGACGTAGAGCTGACTGAGATCGGACCGTCCAAGGTTAAGGTTATCAAGGTTGTCCGTGAAGCGACCGGCTTAGGCCTGAAGGAAGCAAAGGATGTTGTAGACAGCGCTCCGAAGGTGATCAAGGAAGCTGTTTCCAAGGCTGAAGCGGAAGAGCTGAAGACAAAGCTGGAAGCGGAAGGCGCAAAAGTAACAATCAAATAATCCCGCGTTGGATTGTTTGGATGGATGATATGGAACACTTCAGGGGGACTCCGGATGGGGGTCCCTTTTCCTGCCAATTTCAGGTAAAATATTCCTTGACACGTTTTTTGTTTTGTGGTAAGTTATATGTTGCACTATTGTGCGGGATTCTATCCCGCAGCATTTCTGTGCCCAAAACAGGCAGAAAATTCCGACTGTTTGCGGCGCTTTCTATCGGATAGTGAAATGAGACTGCAGAAAGAACAGAGGTGAAACATCAATGGAGAAAAACAGAATACGCCCTATTACGAATGGTAAAGGATTCCGTATGAGTTATCAGCGGCAGAAAGAAGTTCTTGAGATGCCGAATCTTATTGAGGTTCAGAAAAATTCCTACCAGTGGTTTCTGGATGAGGGACTGAAGGAAGCCTTTGATGACATCTCACCGATTGAAGACTATGGCGGCAAGCTGAGTCTTGAATTTGTGGATTTCAAATTGTGCGAAGATGATGTGAAGTACTCGATTGAGGAGTGCGTGGAACGTGATACAACGTATGCTGCGCCCCTGAAGGTGCGTGTTCGTCTCCATAATAAGGAGAATGATGAGATCAGTGAGCATGATATTTTCATGGGCGACCTTCCTCTGATGACAGCGACCGGCACATTTGTGATTAATGGCGCTGAGCGTGTCATTGTCAGCCAGCTTGTGCGTTCTCCTGGTATTTATTATGGGATCACGCGTGATAAATTTGGCAAGAAGCTGTATTCGTGTACAGTTATTCCGAACCGCGGCGCCTGGCTTGAGTATGAGACCGATTCCAATGATGTTTTTTATGTTCGTGTTGACCGGACCAGAAAGGTACCGGTGACGGTCCTCGCGCGTGCGATGGGGCTTGGTTCGAATGCAGAGATTCTGGAATTTTTCGGCGAGGAGCCGATGATGGTAGCGACGCTGGCGAAAGACACGGCGACGAACTATCAGGAAGGACTTCTGGAGCTGTACAAAAAGATTCGTCCGGGTGAGCCGCTTGCGGTGGAGAGCGCGGAAAGCCTGATCATGAGCATGTTTTTTGATCCGCGCAGATATGATCTGGCAAAGGTTGGCCGCTATAAGTTCAATAAAAAACTGATGTTCCGCAACCGCATTGCGGGTCATATTCTTGCGGAGGATGTGTTTGATGCGTCAACCGGTGAAATCCTTGCGGAAGCCGGCACGGAGCTGACGCGTGAGCAGGCAGACGCGATTCAGAATGCAGCGGTTCCTTATGTATTGATTCGTACGGAAGAGCGGGATGTCAAGGTGATTTCCAGCATGATGGTGGATTTGCGCACTTACGTCGACTGTGAACCAAAGGAATTAGGGATTACGGAGCTGGTTTATTATCCCGCTCTGGAGAAGATTCTCGAAGAGAATGAGACCCTGGAGGAGCAGAAGGATGCGATCCGCCGTTCGGTTCACGATCTGATTCCGAAGCATATTACGAAGGAAGATATTCTTGCTTCGATCAATTATAATGTACATCTGGCCTATGGGATTGGCAATGATGATGATATCGACCATCTGGGGAACCGCCGGATCCGTGCGGTGGGCGAGCTGCTTCAGAACCAGTATCGGATCGGCCTGTCCAGACTGGAGCGTGTGGTACGCGAACGGATGACGACCCAGGAGATTGAAGGCATCTCGCCGCAGTCTCTGATTAATATCAAGCCAGTGACCGCTGCGGTAAAGGAATTCTTCGGTTCTTCGCAGCTGTCCCAGTTCATGGATCAGAACAACCCGCTCGGCGAGCTGACGCACAAGCGCCGCCTGTCCGCTCTTGGCCCTGGTGGTCTTTCCAGAGAGAGGGCCGGGTTCGAGGTTCGCGATGTGCATTACTCCCATTATGGAAGAATGTGCCCGATTGAGACGCCTGAAGGTCCGAACATCGGCCTGATTAACTCTCTCGCGTGCTACGCGCGTATTAACGAATACGGCTTCGTGGAGGCGCCGTACCGCAAGATTGACCATTCGGATCCGAAGAATCCGCGTGTCACGAATGACGTGGTGTATATGACAGCGGATGAGGAAGATAATTACCACGTGGCGCAGGCGAATGAGGCGCTTGACGAGGAAGGGCATTTTGTCAGGAAAAATGTTTCCGGCCGCTACCGTGAGGAAACGCAGGAATATGAGCGCAATATGTTTGATTTCATGGATGTGTCGCCGAAGATGGTATTTTCTGTAGCGACCGCTTTGATTCCGTTCCTGCAGAATGATGACGCGAACCGTGCCCTGATGGGCTCCAACATGCAGCGCCAGGCAGTGCCGCTTCTGACGACGGAGGCGCCGGTGGTGGGTACCGGTCTGGAGACAAAGACAGCAGTCGACTCCGGCGTGTGTGTAGTAGCGACCCGCTCCGGTGTTGTGGAGCGCGCAGAGTCGAACCGGATCATCGTGCGCACAGAAGACGGGCAGCGGGATGAGTATCGTCTCCGGAAGTTTGTCCGCAGCAACCAGAGCAACTGCTACAATCAGCGGCCGATCGTGAATAAAGGGGAACATGTGGAAGCGGGCGATGTGATCGCTGACGGCGCTTCGACTGCGAACGGGGAGATTGCGCTTGGCAAGAATCCGCTGATCGGATTTATGACATGGGAAGGCTACAATTACGAGGATGCCGTTCTGATCAGCGAGAAGCTCGTGATGGATGATGTATATACCTCGGTTCATATCGAGGAATATGAGGCGGAGGCCCGTGATACGAAGCTTGGACCGGAAGAGATTACCCGTGATGTTCCGGGTGTCGGCGATGAAGCACTCAAGGATCTGGATGAGCGCGGCATTATCCGCATTGGCGCGGAGGTGCGTGCCGGCGATATCCTGGTCGGCAAGGTGACGCCGAAGGGCGAGACGGAGCTGACCGCAGAGGAGCGCCTGCTGCGCGCGATTTTTGGTGAAAAAGCGCGTGAGGTACGGGATACTTCCCTGAAGGTTCCGCATGGCGAGTATGGTATTGTGATCGATACGAAGGTGTTTACCCGTGAGAATGGCGATGAGCTTTCGCCCGGCGTGAATCAGGCTGTTCGTATTTACATTGCCCAGAAGAGGAAGATTTCGGTTGGCGATAAGATGGCAGGCCGCCATGGCAACAAGGGTGTTGTCTCCCGTGTGCTTCCGGTGGAGGATATGCCGTTCCTTCCGAACGGGCGTCCGCTGGACATTGTACTGAACCCTCTGGGTGTGCCGTCCCGTATGAATATCGGACAGGTACTGGAGATTCATCTGAGTCTGGCTGCAAAGGCACTTGGATTTAACGTTTCGACGCCGGTATTTGACGGCGCAAATGAGAATGATATTATGGACACTCTGGAGCTTGCAAATGATTATGTAAATCTTGAGTGGGATGAGTTTAAGGAAAAGCATGGAGATGAGCTGCTACCGGAGGTGCTGGACTATCTGTGGGAGAACCGGGATCACCGGGCACTCTGGAAGGGAGTTCCGATTTCCAGAGACGGAAAGGTGCAGCTGCGCGATGGGCGCACCGGCGAGTATTTTGATGCGCCGACGACGATTGGCCATATGCATTACCTGAAGCTGCATCACCTGGTAGACGATAAGATTCACGCGCGTTCGACCGGCCCGTATTCGCTGGTTACGCAGCAGCCGCTTGGCGGTAAGGCGCAGTTCGGCGGGCAGCGCTTTGGTGAGATGGAGGTATGGGCGCTCGAGGCATACGGCGCGTCCTACACGCTGCAGGAAATTCTGACCGTGAAATCCGATGATGTCGTTGGCCGTGTGAAGACCTATGAGGCCATTATCAAGGGTGAGAATATTCCGGAGCCGGGTATCCCGGAATCGTTCAAGGTCCTTTTGAAAGAGCTTCAGTCTCTCGGACTGGATGTCCGGGTGCTGCGGGACGATGACACCGAAGTTGTCATCAGGGAGACATCGGATTATGGCGAGACTGATTTCCGCGCTGTGATGGGGGACGACCGCAAATTCAACGAGAAAGAAGACAAATCCCTGGGTTCCTACGGATTCAGCCGCCAGGAATTTAGCGGGGAGGAGCTGGTAGACGTTGAAGAGGAAGAGCCAAACGACGAAGACAGCATGGATTTGTATACGGAAATGGAAATGGAAGAAGCTTTTGACGAAGAGTAGCGTGTGAAAGGAGTGCCATCAATGCCTGAGACAATGAAGAACGAAGTGTATCAGCCGATTACATTTGATAAAATCAAAATCGGTCTGGCTTCTCCTGAAAAAATCCGTGAGTGGTCCCATGGCGAGGTAAAAAAGCCGGAGACGATTAATTACAGAACACTGAAGCCGGAAAAAGACGGCCTGTTCTGTGAGCGTATTTTCGGACCAAGCAAGGACTGGGAGTGCCATTGCGGGAAATACAAAAAGATTCGTTACAAGGGCGTCGTGTGCGACCGATGCGGTGTTGAAGTCACGAAATCCGCGGTCAGGCGGGAGCGTATGGGGCATATTGAGCTGGCGGCGCCGGTGTCTCATATCTGGTATTTTAAGGGAATTCCATCCAGAATGGGTCTGATACTGGATATCTCTCCCCGGGTTCTGGAGAAGATTCTGTATTTTGCTAACTATATTGTGCTTGATCCCGGAGAGGAAACGGATCTGCATTACAAGCAGGTGCTGACAGAGCGCGAATATCAGGATGCGGTTGATAAATGGGGCAGAAAATTCCGCGCCGGAATGGGAGCGGAGGCGGTCAAAGAGCTTCTTGAAGCCATCGATGTAGAAAAAGAATCGGAAGAGCTGAAGGAGGCGCTTAAGAATTCAACCGGTCAGAAGCGTGCCAGGATTATCAAGCGTCTGGAGGTCGTGGAGGCATTCCGTGAATCCGGAAATAAGCCGCAGTGGATGGTCATGACCGTGATTCCGGTCATTCCGCCGGATCTGCGCCCGATGGTGCAGCTGGATGGCGGACGTTTTGCCACCTCCGATCTGAACGATCTGTATCGCCGGATCATTAACCGGAACAATCGCCTGAAGAGGCTGCTTGAGCTCGGTGCGCCGGATATTATCGTGCGCAATGAAAAGAGAATGCTTCAGGAGGCGGTAGATGCCTTGATTGACAATGGCCGCCGCGGACGTCCGGTCACCGGACCGGGGAACCGCGCGCTGAAGTCCCTCTCTGATATGCTGAAGGGCAAGTCCGGCCGTTTCCGTCAGAATCTGCTCGGAAAGCGCGTGGACTATTCAGGCCGTTCGGTTATCGTTGTCGGACCGGAGCTGAAGATTTATCAGTGCGGTCTGCCAAAAGAGATGGCGATTGAGCTGTTTAAGCCGTTCGTTATGAAGGAACTGGTGGAAAACGGCACGTCACATAATATTAAAAATGCGAAGAAGATGGTAGAGCGCCTGCAGCCGGAGGTGTGGGACGTCCTCGAGGATGTCATCAAAGAGCACCCGGTAATGTTAAACCGCGCTCCTACTCTGCATCGTCTGGGAATTCAGGCATTTGAGCCGATTCTGGTAGAGGGTAAGGCGATTAAACTGCATCCGCTCGTGTGTACCGCGTTCAATGCGGACTTTGACGGCGACCAGATGGCAGTACATCTTCCGCTGTCCGTAGAGGCTCAGGCGGAGTGCCGGTTCCTGATGCTTTCTCCGAATAACCTGCTGAAGCCTTCGGATGGCGGTCCTGTGGCGGTTCCTTCCCAGGATATGGTACTGGGGATCTATTACCTGACACAGGAGAGGGAAGGCGTCACTGGGGAAGGGAAATTCTTTAAGAGTGTGGCAGAGGCAATCCTGGCCTATGAAAATAAATACATTACACTTCAGTCGAAGATTAAAGTCCGTGTGAAGAAAAAGCTGCCGGACGGCAGTGTACTGATGGGAGATGTGGACTCTACGCTCGGCCGGTTCCTGTTTAATGAAATCATCCCTCAGGATCTGGGCTTTGTAGATCGCACTGTTCCGGGTAACGAGCTGAAGCTGGAGATTGATTTCCTGGTCAATAAGAAGGGCCTCAAGAGCATTCTGGAGAAGGTCATCGATATTCACGGCTCGACCAGGACGGCAGAGGTGCTCGACGATATTAAAGCCATGGGATATAAGTATTCCACGCAGGCAGCCATGACGGTTTCGATTTCGGACATGACCGTGCCGCCGAAGAAGCCGGAAATGATTAAAAACGCGCAGGATACGGTGGATCGCATCACAAGAAACTATAAGCGAGGCCTGATTACTGATGAGGAGCGCTATAAAGAAGTAGTTGAAACGTGGAAGAATACGGACGATCAGCTGACCACGGAGCTGCTCGATGGATTGGATAAATATAATAATATTTTCATGATGGCAGATTCCGGTGCGCGTGGATCGAATAAGCAGATCAAGCAGCTTGCCGGTATGCGTGGTCTGATGGCAGATACGACCGGTCACACAATCGAGCTGCCGATTAAGTCCAACTTCCGTGAAGGTCTGGACGTACTGGAATATTTCATGTCTGCGCACGGAGCACGGAAGGGTCTTTCCGATACGGCGCTTCGTACGGCGGACTCCGGATATCTGACGAGGCGTCTGGTAGATGTCTCACAGGATCTGATTGTCCGCGAGACCGACTGCTGCGAGGGCGGCGACGACATTCCGGGTATGTATGTGAGCACGTTCTCCGACGGGAAAGAGGAGATCGAGAATATTCAGGAGCGTATCACTGGCCGGTTCTCCTGTGAGGATATCTGCGACAAAGATGGCGAGGTCATTGTAAAAGCGAACCATATGATTACGCCGCGGCGTGCAGCCCGTATTATGAAGGAAGGCGTAGATGCGGATGGGAAACCGTTTGAGAAGATCAAGATTCGTTCGATCCTGACCTGCCGTTCTCATGTGGGTATTTGTTCCAAATGCTATGGCGCTAACATGGCGACCGGTGAGCCGGTTCAGGTTGGCGAGTCGGTAGGTATTATCGCGGCGCAGTCCATTGGTGAGCCTGGTACCCAGCTGACGATGCGTACCTTCCATACCGGCGGCGTAGCCGGCGGCGATATCACACAGGGTCTTCCTCGTGTTGAGGAGCTTTTCGAGGCAAGAAAGCCGAAGGGTCTTGCGATTATCACGGAAATTGCCGGTATGGCGTCCCTGCGTGACACGAAGAAGAAACGCGAGATTGTTGTGACCAACGAAGAGACCGGCGAGGCAAAGACCTACCTCATTCCGTATGGCTCCCGCATTAAGCCGGTAGACGGAACGTATCTGGAGGCAGGCGATGAGCTGACCGAAGGCAGCGTGAATCCGCATGATATCCTGAAAATCAAAGGTGTCGACGCTGTGCAGGACTATATGCTTCGCGAAGTACAGCGTGTATACCGCCTGCAGGGTGTGGAAATCAACGACAAGCATATTGAGGTCATTGTGCGTCAGATGCTCAAAAAGGTTCGTATTGAGACCAATGGCGATACCGACTTCCTGCCGGGCAGCATGGTCGATATTCTGGAATATGAGGATAAGAACGCGCAAATGATTGCAGAACGCAAAGAGCCGGCAGAAGGCAAACGGATCATGCTTGGTATCACGAAAGCCTCCCTGGCGACAAATTCCTTCCTCTCAGCGGCATCCTTCCAGGAGACGACGAAGGTGCTGACTGAGGCGGCCATCAAGGGCAAGGTCGATCCGCTGGTCGGATTGAAGGAGAACGTCATCATTGGCAAGCTGATTCCGGCCGGTACCGGCATGAAGCGCTACCGCAACGTCGCCATCGATACTTCCGGCACCGACGACTATGAATACGAGCAGATGCTTCTGGAAGAGGAAGAGGAGAACGGCGAGCCGCTCGATGGCGCCACTGAGCTTTCCTTTGGAGAATTGTCGGATGATGCTGAGTCCGGAGATTTAGAGATAAAAGAAGCAGAAGGAGAGGAAAACGAATCTGCGGAAAGCGAATCCGCAAAAAGCGATTCGGAGCTTCCGGATGCTGAAGATCTGACTCTCACGGATTCGGAACCCGAAGACATGGAATCCGGAGAACTGGATCTGGCAGCAGAGGAGACGGAATTTGATTCCTCTGTTGAAGAAGAACTGTTCGATCCGACAGAAGATCTGTTCGCGGAGGAGGATTCTTTTGAGGAGGAGGGCTCTTTTGAGGACGAAGATCCTTTTGAGGAAGAACCCGGTGAGACGGACTTCGCTGCTCCGGAAGAGTAAAGCTTTTTCGAAAACCAAATGATCTATCTGTGAAACAAAACAGGGTTTCGGCTCAACGAGCAGCCGGAACCCTGTTTTACGCGCAGGGCTGGGCAAGGTGTTTTGCGGCTAAAGCCGCACCCAGCCCGTAGTCATAAGGAATCCTCCGACTTCGTCGGCAATCCTTATGACATACCGCGCGGCGAGTAGGAGCCGACAAGCCGCCTCCTACTCGATTCTGTCAATTAGTGGAGCTGTCCTCTTTTTTAGTTGTCAGATCCCGCATTAGCTTTTTTAAAGACATATCTTCAGAAAGCCGGTCGGAATTGTTCTGTCTTTTTTTCTTCTGCTTTTTCTGATTTGTATCCGGATCTCCGTTGTATCCGTATGCAGGATATGGCTGTGAGCCTGTATAGCCCTGTTGGTACGGGGATGTCTGCCGATTCCGGTACGTCTGGCTGTTCGGGTTCGGCTGGCTTCCCTGGTAAATCTGTTGATTCTGGTACGGCTGCCCATTTTGAAAGGCCTGCGGATTCTGATACGGCTGTCTGCTTTGAAAGGCTTGCTGCCCCCGGTATGCCTGCTGACCCTGATATGACTGATTATCTGGATAACGGGGCGGATAGATTGAGTTCCGGTTATCATGGTATTCTTCAGAGGCGGCTGCCTCATTCCCTGCTTTTTTCTTCCTTTTCCCAAATGGACGGAAGATAGTTTTTCGCCCGGTCCAGCCGACGATGCGCACCAGAATAATTCCCCAGAAGATGCCGAACGAATCAATCAGCACGTCGCGCACAGTGGAGCCGCGGCCGCTTACAAAGGACTGATGGTATTCATCCGTGCAGGCAAAGGCGACACAGAACAGTCCGGCGACGAACATCAATGGCAGCCCGTGCAGTCCGTAGACGTACAGAGGAAAAGCGACCGCAATCGCCAGGGCAAAGTATTCAGTCATATGGGCAAGCTTCCGCACAACGCCATTGAAGCGTGTCGCGAGGCTGGATATTTCGTGGGGCTGCAGCCCCGCGTCCAGCACGACATTGCCCGCCTCCACCATGGTGTAGCTCACTTCATAACTGAGAGCAGACGAAGTCTCCGCGTCCTGTGCGGAAAAGGAATAGATCATATACATAAGAAGAAGCGCCGGTACAAAGGACAGGGGCTTTAACAGCTTTACAATCATATATAACTCCTTTCATATTAAGTACTGTCTATCGTACATTCAACAGGATATTCCGGGATTCTCCATCGTATTCTGTTGAAATGGTTTTATTATGGTTATATAAGGCAATTAGAATTGTAGCATTTAAAACGGTTGGTGTCCACCCGTTTCAAAAAAATATAAGAAACCATTTAGAATTTGTTTCGAGTGATAAATCTAATCAGGCAGGATGCAGCTTTAGCCGCAAAATTCGTTACCAGGCTCTGCGCAAAAGAAATAAGAGTGGCCGGAAACCACTCTTATTTCTTTTGCGTATATCATGTGAAGCGTATCTGAACAGATTACTTCAGGTACTTATTGCGGTTCGCACTTGTGTTTTTATAAGAAGATGAAGTAAATGTCTTTGCCTTTTTTGAACCAACCAGGTTCTTCAGCTTTTTATCGAAAGCGGCCTTTGTAAGGCTTTTGGAATCAGTATAGTAGGAATAAGTAACACCCGTAACATTGCCGCCCGAATCCAGCGTGTACTCGATTTCATACGTCATAATAAGCTTTAGCTGACCGCCAGTCAATTTATAATAGAAATAGACATCTACAGGTCCATATGAATATGACAGAACGGCGACGCCAGTCTTCTTGTAATAAGTATCAATCTGAAAGTTTTCATCATACAGCGCATCTTCGCTCAGTGCGATCACAGAGCCTTTTTTATAGGTATACAGGCATCCATTGTAATACAATTCCGGAATCGTGTCATTATTGACATATGCAAGAGCGAACTTTTTACCTTTCCCATCTGACTTCTGGGCATTTTTGAGAAATACCTTGTACGCTTTGAGCGCGGAAGACTTCGTTGAAGCAGCCTCTGCCCTCTGCGCGGGAAGCATTGACATTGAAATCAGCAGAAATCCCAGTAAAAGTAAAAATCTCAAAATTTTTCCCTTAGAGTTTATTATAGTTTCCTGATCTTTCATAACGCATATCCTCCTTCCAAATCATATCTAAATTTCTTATAGCATAGTTGTTTGGCCTTGTCAATTGTTAGTTGAATTTTCGGTGGAAAAAAGAATTGTTAAAAATGAATAAAATGCTTGAACTGTTTGCAAATTTTTAGTAAAATGTAGCTATCTGGGATATTTCGCCGTATGGAATTTTTTGCGCAGTGAAATGGCAGCTGTATGAAGATTTTAGGAGAGCGCAGAGGTATGCGAAACGAAGCATGACTTTGTTTTTTGCTGATTGGAAGTACTTTATGTGCACAGCGGGATGTCTGACGGTGAACAAATAAATTTGGAGGATGAAGATTATGAATGTTTACACCACTGACAAGATTCGCAACATCGTAATTCTCGGACATGGCGGTGCGGGAAAGACCAGCCTGACGGAGGCGATGGCCTATCTGTCCGGAATCACGAGCAGACTTGGAAACGTAGCTGACGGAAATACCATCAGCGATTATGATAAAGAGGAGATTAAGAGAAAGTTTTCAATTACGACTTCGATGGTTCCGGTCGTCTGGGGCGATACGAAGATCAATGTTCTGGATACGCCGGGCTATTTTGATTTCGCCGGCGAGGCGGTTGAGGCATGTGCGGCAGCTGACGCGGCAATTATTGTGGTAAATGGAAAAAGCGGCGTGGAGGTCGGTACGCAGAAGGCATGGGATCTGTGCGAGAAGTTCAAGCTTCCGCGTTTCTTCTATGTGTCGAATATGGATTTTGACAATGCCAGCTACCGCAAGGTCGTTGAATCACTGACGGAGCTCTACGGCAAGAAGATTGCGCCGATCCATGTGCCGTTCCGTGAGAATGAGAAGTTTGTCGGCTATGTGAATGTGGTTAAGATGGCGGCCAGAAGATATGTGAATAAGCAGGAGAAGGTGGAGTGCCCGATTCCGGATTATCTTCAGGAGTATGTAGACAAGTACCGTGAGAATCTGATTGAGGCGGTTGCGGAGACGAGTGAGGAGTTTATGGATCGCTATTTCAATGGGGAGGAGTTCTCAGAGGCAGAGATCAGAGCGGCGCTTCATACCAATGTCGGGGATGGCTCGATTGTTCCGGTGACGATGGGCGCCAGCGTGAACCTGCAGGGAATTCTGATTCTGCTTGATGACATCGTGAGCTACATGCCGTCGCCGGATAAACGCAAATTTGCCGGTGTGAACACGAAGACGAAGGAAGTATTTGAGGCAAATTACGATTTCTCGAAAACAAAATCGGCTTACGTCTGGAAGACTCTTGTGGATCCGTTCATCGGAAAATATTCCTTTATCAAAGTGGCCTCCGGTGTTATCAAGGGAGACGACACACTTTACAATGACGCGAAGGGCACAGAGGATCGTGTGGGCAAGCTCTATGTGATGGAGGGTAGCAAGCCGGTCGAGGTGAAGGAACTGCATGCGGGCGATATCGGAGCGATTGGAAAGATTGAGGCTTCGACGGGGGATACGCTCTCGACAAAGTCTGCTCCGATTGCTTACGGGAAGATTGAGGTGCCGGTTCCGTATACCTATAAGAGATATGAGCCGAAGGTGCGCGGCGAGGAAGACAAGGTCGCGCAGGCGCTGACGAAGATGGCGCAGGAGGATCTGACGCTGAAGGTGGTGAACGATGGCGAGAACCGCCAGACGCTGCTGTATGGTCTGGGCGATCAGCATCTGGACATTGTTGTGAGCCGTCTTCTGACCAAGTACAAAGTAGATGTGAATCTGGAGAAGCCGAAGGTGGCGTTCCGTGAAACCATCCGGAAGAGCTCTGATGTTGATTCCAAGTATAAGAAGCAGTCCGGCGGTCACGGGCAGTATGGTCATGTAAAGATGCGTTTTTCACCGATGGATTCGCTGGATGAGGCGTATGAGTTCTCTCAGGAGGTCGTTGGCGGAGCAGTTCCGAAGAACTATTTCCCGGCGGTGGAGAAGGGCATTGCTGACTCCTGCCAGAAGGGACCTCTTGCCGGATATCCGGTCGTTGGTGTGAAGGCCGTGCTTTACGATGGCTCCTATCATCCGGTAGATTCCTCTGAGATGGCATTCAAGACTGCAGCATCTCAGGCGTTCAAGAAAGGCTTCATGGATGCGAGCCCGGTACTGCTTGAGCCGATTGCTTCTGTGAAGGTCACCGTGCCGGATAAGTTCACCGGTGATGTCATGGGCGATCTGAACAAGAGACGCGGTCGTGTGCTCGGCATGAATCCGGATCACAAGGGCAACACGATTGTCGAGGCGGATGTGCCGATGTCCGAGCTGTATGGCTATTCAACGCAGCTGCGATCCATGACCGGCGGCTCCGGAGATTTCACTTACGAATTCGCACGCTATGAGCAGGCTCCGAACGATGTGCAGGAGCGCGAGATCGCGGCAAGAAAGAGCGAAGAGTAAGTGATTCAAAATTGTTCCATTATATTGAATTTAAACGGGCGGGAGACTTCGATTGTCTTCTGCCCGTTTTTCTTCGTTGAACAACAGACACTTTTTGGATATATACGCCCCCGGCGAGACGAAGGCCGTTTTTTGCCAAAAAAAATGTTGTCAGGCTTTTGTGTGTAAAATGAAAAAGACCGCGGCAGAATGTGAATGACACATTCCACCGCGGTCTTTTCATAGAATTCCTAAAAACTTACCTCATCACAATCGCTTTTGCCGGACATTTTTCCGCGCATTTTCCGCATCCAACACATTTCTCATAATCGATATGCGCGATGTTGTTTTCTACTGTGATGGCGTCGTGTTCGCACTGTTTCATACAGAGCTTACAGCCAATGCAGCCAATGTCGCAGCTCTTCTTCACGGCGGGACCTCTGTCCTTGCTGGAGCAGCGCACAGCATAGACTGCTTTGTCCGGAATCAGCTCAATCAGATGCTTCGGGCAGGCGGAAACGCATTTGCCGCAGGCTTTGCACAGACTGCGGTCGACAACGGCTACTCCGTTCTGGACGCTGATGGCGCCAAACTGACAGGCTTTTACGCAGGAGCCAAGACCCAGACAGCCGTAGTCGCAGGCCCATGGAGAGAGGCCGCTCGCGACCGCGGCAGCGCAGTCGTGGATGCCGATGTAATTGCTCTGCTGTGTGGTGTGCTCACAGGAACCGGAGCATTTGACAAACGCAACCTGCTTTTCCTGCGCGTCCGCACTCACGCCCATGACCTGGCTGATTTTTTCTGCAACTGGAGCGCCGCCGACCGGACAGCCGTTGACCGGCGCTTCCCCTTTCGCAATGGCAGCCGCCATCGCGTCACAGCCGGCGTAGCCGCACCCGCCGCAGTTGTTTCCCGGCAGGTATTCGCGGACCGCGAGCTGTTTTTCATCTACTTCTACTTTAAATTTTTTTCCGACATTGATCAGGAGCATACCCATCACAAAGCCGATCACCGCTACGGTTACCGTAGCGATCAGTACAGGATACATATTCTACCTCCTTGCTGGAATTCTTATTTCTTATTCGGCAGGAAAGCTCTCCGAACCTCCCTGTCGAACAAAGACTTATGCGCACGGAAGCGTAAGGTATTTTATTGCTTCACAATACGCAATCCGAAGGCTCAAAACCGGAGACGCTTCGCTGCTCATTGCTGCTCATCAGAGTGACAGCCCGCTAAAGCCCATAAACGCGATGGACATCAGGGCAGCAGAGAGCAGAACTACCGGCGCCCCGCGGAACGGAGCCGGAATGGCAGATTCGTCGATGCGCTCACGGATACCGGCGAGCACGACAATCGCGATGGTGTACCCAACTGCGGTTCCGAAACCGGCGAATACGCTTTCAACGAAATTGTAGCCATCCTGCACATTGGTCAGAGCCACGCCGAGCACGGCGCAGTTCGTGGTAATCAGCGGGAGATAGATGCCCAGTGCCTGATAGAGAGGCGGAGCGACTTTTTTCAGGAACATTTCAACGATCTGCACCAGGGTCGCGATGACCAGGATAAATACGATGGTGTTCAGATACGTCAGATCCAGAGGCTCCAGGATGAATGTATACAGCAGGTTCGCGACGGCTGAGGCGATCGTGATGACAAAGATAACCGCCGCGCCGAGGCTGGCTGAGGTTTTTATTTGCTTTGAGACGCCGAGGAATGAGCAGATTCCAAGGAACTGACTCAGCACAACGTTATCAATCAAAGCGGTCGTGATAATGATTAAAAACAGAGAATTCATGCTTTGGTCGCCTCCTTGTTATCTGTAGTGTCCCCGTGAGTGATGGAACAGGTCGCGCAGCAGCCGTCACATCCTTCTACTTTTTTGTTTGCTTCGGTATGAATATGTACAGCATTCATAATGGCGATGATGAACGCGATCACGAGGAATGCGCCCGGAGCCTTTACGAATATGGCGATGGGCGGTACCGAATCCGGCAGAAGTGTGTATCCGAACGCGGTTCCCGCTCCGACCAGCTCCCGGACCAGACCGATGACGGTCAGGGCGATGGTAAATCCAAGCCCCATGCCGATGCCGTCGAATACCGCGAGATCAGGGGTGTGCTTATTTGCATATGCTTCCGCGCGGCCGAGGATGATGCAGTTAACTACAATCAGTGGAATGTAAATGCCCAGCGCGTCGTAGAGCCCGGGTGTGTACGCCTGCATCAGCAGGTCGACAATGGTCACGAGCGAGGCCGTGATCACAATGTAGGCCGGGAGCCGCACTTCGTCCGGTATGACATTGCGCAGCGCTGAGATGATCAGGTTTGAAAAAATCAGGACGATCATGGAGGAGATGCCCATGCCGATTCCGTTGATGGCGGACGTCGTCACCGCGAGGGTAGGACACATACCAAGCATCAGGATCAGCGAGGGGTTTTCCTTCACAACGCCATTATAAATCCGTTCCAGATATTGGTTCATTCTTTGTTCTCTCCTTTATATATCCTGCATCGGTTTTTGATGCAGGAAATATTCCGATTTGCAAAGCAAATCGAGAATGGTACTGCAGGCCACGTCTTGCGCTTCAGCGCAATTATAAATGACGTGGCTTACCTTTTTATGTCCCGCAGCTTATTGACAGTGGATATGCAGCGGTCTGCAGAATATGCCCAAAGAGCGGCCGCAAACCGGGCATACTCGTTATCCAATATTTGCCGCGAAGAAAGCGAGTGCGGTATTGACCGCGTTGACGACAGCTCCGGAGGAGGTGGAAGCACCGGATACGGTGTCGATTTCATTCTCTTCGGTGGATCCGCCGGATTTGTTCAGGATGAATGCATCGGTATTGACACCCTCAAACTGGCTCTTGAAGGCGTCCTCGTCGACACGCATGCCCATGCCGGCCGTTTCGTTCAGGGTGGTGAAAGCAATCTTAACCACTGTACCATCCGTGGTGAGGCCGACAGAGAGGGTGATATCGCCGTCAAAGCCATCTCCGCTTGTGACGCTGATGACGTATCCGACGATTTCGCCGTTCGCGTCATATCCGACGACTGCGTCATTGATATAGGTCTTGCCAAAAGCAGAATCATAGATCTCTTCACCGAGTGCTTCAATTGCCGCGTCCAGATCGGAGTCATATTTGAAGGATTCCGCATCCGGGCAAACTTCCTGGTAAGAAGCCAGACTGTCTGCCATTTCCTGCTCCTCAATTTTGGATTTGGTCATCGCGTAGACACCGCTTAACAGCAGGCCTGCGACGAGGGTAATTACCGTCAGGTTGATGGCAGCCTTCGGGAATTCGCGCTCCTTATATTCGCCGCCCTTGTAGCCGAGAGGCTTCGGGATCGGCAGCTTGTCAATGAACGGAACGAGCATATTGGAGATAATGATTGCATAGCTGAAGGAGTCAGCGGAAGAACCGTATACACGGAACAGGCCGCCGAGAATACCGATGATCGCGCCATAGACGATGTGTCCGCGCGAGGTCACCGGACTGGTCACCGGGTCGGTTGCCATGAAGAAGGCTCCCATCAGAAGTCCGCCGCCGCAGATCTGGGCGATCAGGTAAGCCGGGACAAATCCGCCCTCGCCGAAAATCCCCATAAATAAGGTGAAGGCGACGATACAGGAAACCGGAATTTCCAGTGTGATCCCTCCGGCTGCCCACAGGTACATACCGCCGATCAGCAGTGCCAGTGCCGAACCGCCGATCACACCGTTTGTGGTGCCCAGGTAAATCCTTGCGACGTTGACGGCATCGCCGGCATTCAGTGCGGCGAGCGGGGTCGCGGAGCTGACGCCGTCTACGCTGAAGTTCGTCATGGCAGTGCCGAACGAAATCAGCAGGAAGCAGCGTGCTGCGAGCGCAGGGTTCAAAAAGTTCTTTCCAAGTCCGCCAAAAAAGCATTTCACAACCAGAATCGCAAACATGGAGCCGAGAATCGGCAGATAGAGCGGCGCTTCCGGCGGAAGAGAGAGCGCCAGCAGCAGGCCGGTCACGACCGCGCTTCCGTCCTTAACGGTGTTGGGCCGCTTTGCGATGTAGTCAAATACGTATTCTGACAGCACGGCGGTAAGGACGGAGAGCAGAACCACGAGAAACGCGTGCAGTCCGTATCGCACAATGCCAAAAACAGTAGCCGGCATCAGAGCCAGTACGACATCCAGCATGACCTGTCCGGTTGTGAGCTTACTGCTTCGGATATGAGGGCTGGAAGAAATATTTAAAAGCTGTTTTTCATTCATGTCTCATCCCTCACTTTCTCTTAGCCGCAAGGATCTCGGCCTTGGCCTGCTTGAACAGCTGCATCAGCGGGCGCTTTGCCGGACAGATCCAGGTACAGGAGCCGCAGGCAATGCAGTCGAGGCCGTACAGCCGTTTTTCATACTGCTCGTAGTCTTTTTTCTCAGCCGCGTCCGCCATCATCTGCGGAATCAGATGGATCGGACATACGCGGGAACAGCGCCCGCAGCGGATACAGGCGGTCTGCTGTGCCTGGGCAAGCTCCACCTCATCCTCGGAAAGAAGCGTCATTGCGTTGCTGGCTTTGGTGGTCGGAGCATCGAGGGAGGGCATGGCGATGCCCATCATTGGTCCGCCGCTCAATGCCTTTTTCAGAGTCACCTCCGGCCGTATTCCTCCGGCAGCCTCCACGAGCTCTGCATATGAGGTGCCGATGGGAACTTCAAACGTAGCGGGAGCGGCAACCGCATCTCCGGAAACCGTGAAATAGCGCTTCATCAGCGGCTCAGAATAATAGGTGGCGCGGTAAATTGCGTAAAGTGTGGCGACGTTGCAGACCACGCAGCCGACATCCGCAGGGAGCTGTCCGAACTTAAGGTCTCGTCCGCTGACGACAGAAATCAGGTTGCGCTCGCCGCCTTCCGGATATTTAGCCTTGACCGGCTGTACCATGACGCCTTTTTCACCGGCACAGACCGCTTCCATGGCTTTGAGGGCTTCCGGCTTGTTATCTTCAATCGCGATGACGCCCATTGCGTCCGGAAACAGCTGGAGCACCAGCCGCAGGCCGTCGAGAATTCCGCGGCTCTGATCCTGCATCAGACGGTCGTCGCAGGTAATGTACGGTTCGCACTCGGAACCGTTTGCAATGACAAAATCGATGGATTCCGGTTTTTTGACGGAAAGCTTTACATGGGTCGGGAAGCCTGCTCCGCCCATGCCGACGATGCCGGCCTTCTGAATCGCATCGAGAATGTCCTTATTGGAAAAAGTACCGGCGTGATGCTTTTTGCCGATTCCCTCTGCAAGGGTATAATTGCCGTCATTTTCTATGACAATGCACATCGCCTTCGCGCCGGAAGCAACGCGCCGCTCCTCGATGGCCTTTACCTTGCCGGAGCAGGAGCTGACGATATTCGCAGAGACAAAGCCATCTGCTTCCGCAATCGTCTGCCCTGCCAGCACGAGATCGCCCTTTGCCACGACTGGTTTTGCCGGCTTGCCGATGTGCTGGTTGACAGGGAATACAAGGTCTCCTTTCGGAAGATACGGCTGCACCGGCGTCCCCAGCGAGAGCTCTTTGTATCCCTCGGGATGAATGCCACCCCGGAATGTTTTAAGCTTCATATGTAAATCCTCCTTGACGGATTAGTATTGACTGAAAATACGTCCTCCGGACTTGGCCCGTTCCGTCCATATTCAATGGGGAGAAAAGCGGGCGCAGATGATTATTCTGCGTCGGAGAGCGCCTGCGTGATGCAGTCTTCGACTGCGGACTTTACAGCGTCAGAGGTGACAGTGGCTCCGGAAACACCATCTACATCCGTCGACTGCGCATCCAGGATCCGGCTGGTGAGCTCCGGCCCGATCGCGGCGCCAATGTCTTCCGTTTCACCGGAAAGGTCGTAATCAATTCGATACATTCTGTTTTCATCGAAGGTAACAGAAACGGTGATGGTGCTGCTGATGCCCTCGGCAGTAGCGGTATAGGTGCCCGGGATATACGCTGCGGCAGCTGCTTCGCCGGAGGATGCAGTGCCGTCTGTTTCTTCCTCACTTTCGGCTTCATCCTCTTCCTTGCCTGCAAGGAAAATTTCGGTTGCATCATCTGCTCCGCCAATGATGGTCACGGTAGAATCGCTCTGCGCCTGTGCAATGCAGTCCGCGGCGGCTTCCAGGATCGCGTCTGTCGTAACAGTCGCGCTGGAAATGCCATCGACTTCAACAGACTGTGCTGCAAGAATCCGGGCGATCACGTCCTCGTCGATCAGTGCATAGGTCGACGTTTCGCCGGAGGTGTCTACGTCCATCTCAAGGATACTCGTTTCGTCAAAGGTCATCGTTACGGTGATCTCTGTTGAATAGCCTTCCGCCGTGGCGGTATACGTGCCGGCAACATAGGATGCGGCATATTCGGTTTCGATTTCGTCCGTGGAGGTTAATTCTGTTTCCGGCTCGTCAGCTTCGGCTTCTGTTTCACTCTCGGTTTCCGTCTCAGCTTCGGCGTCTGTTTCGCTCTCGGCTTCAGACTCAGCTTCGGCGTCCGTCTCGCTCTCAGGCTCTGCGGCGTCTTCCGTCTCAGCCGTGGATTCGCCGGATTCGGCAGAAGTACCAGCCTGCGCCTGCGCGATGCAGTCCGCAATGGCGGCTTTCACAGCATCCGAGGTAACGGTCGCGCCGGAGACGCCATCTACGTCCGCGGACTGTGCGGCAAGAATCTGCTCGCTGATTTCCGGTCCGATATCCGCGCCGATGCCGTCGGTCTCACCGGATAAGTCATAGCCAACCGAAAGAATGCTGTCTTCATCTACGATAATCGTGACGGTCACGTCACTGGAAATACCGGAGGCGCTTGCCGAATAAATGCCCGGTGTGTAAGCTCCGGAGCCGACATCTGCTGCTTCGGATGTATCTTCACTGGCTTCCGTCTCAGCTTCAGTATTTGCCTCAGTCTCTTCTTCGGTATCTGCGGCCTCTGTAGTTATTTCTGTTTCAACAGCGTCGGTATCCGCCTCCGTTTCCGCTTCTGTTTCGACAGCTGCGACATCGGATTCGACTTCCGCATCTTCCGTATCAGTTTCCGCGATTTCTGTTTCGACTTCTGCATCCTCCGTGTCAGCTTCCGCCATCTCGGTTTCAGCTTCCGCTTCTTCTGTGTCTGCTTCTGCGATTTCGGTTTCATCGGTATCTTCTTCGGATGGATCAGACAGATCGCTGGCGGCCTGGGAGAGTGCGTCAGCTGTCGCTGCTTTTACAGCATCGGAGGTGATGGTCGCGCCGGAGACGCCATCCACATCTGCGGACTGCGCGGCCAGAATCTGATCAATCATTTCCGGGCCTATGACTCCTCCAATACTTTCTGTCTCACCTGAGACATCGCAGCTGATGGAAAGAATGTTGGTTTCATCAACGGTGATGGTTACGGTCACGTCGCTTGATATGCCTGCCGCAGTCGCGGTGTAGGTGCCAGGGGTATAGGAAACGCCGGATCCAGTGCTTCCTGTATCAGCCCCGGCTGCATCCTCAGAATCTGCTTCCGCAGCTTCATCTGTTTCAGCTTCTGCAGAATCCGCTTCCGCAGCTTCATCTGTCTCAGCCTTCGCAGAATCCTCTGCGGCATTTTCATCTGCTTCCGTCAGACCCTCTGTTTCCGTCTCGGCTGCTTCGTCAGACTCTGTTTCGCCGGCTTCTGTCTCTTCGGATTCTTCGGTAATCGCTTCTTCTCCCTCGTCAGACGAACCTCCGGTCGCCTGTGCGATACAATCCTCCAGAGCCGCTTTCAGGGCATCCGAAGTAATTGTCGCGCCTGATACGCCGTCTACGGAGGAACTCTGAGCGGCCATGAACTGTTCAATCATTTCATCGCCGATCGCCGCGCCGATGTCAGCGGTCTCGCCTGAGACATCGATCTCGATGGCGGTGATGCTGCTCTCATCAAATGTACAGGTCACCGAGACATCGCTCGATATGCCCGCTGAGGTAGCCGTATAGGTGCCGGGCGTATAGCTTGCGCTGCCTGTGGTGGCCGATGTGGTGGTCGCAGTTTCTTCGGAAGAGCTGACTGCGTATTCGCCAATCTGAATGATTCCCAGACTGGCGGCTACCACTACACAGGCGGTCACACCCTTCACGAAGGTTGTCCGTGAAACAATTTCTTTACCCATACTGAATTCCTTTCTTTCCTTAGAATAATGTGTTATTTATAGCAAACGAAGGATTCGTTCACTTACTGGTTTTAAGTTTCGTCTTCCTCACTTTGTTCCGCTTTCTTTTTCCGCCGAAACCGGAGCAGGAAAGAGGAGAGGAGAATACTGAGCTCATAAAGTCCGATCATCGGGAGAGCGACCATGGTCTGTGATACAATATCCGGAGGCGTCACGACAGCGGCAATCAGAAAAATGACGATAATCGCCCCCTTGAATGCTTTTTTCATCCATTCGACCTTCAGAAGTCCGATCTGTGTCAGAAGAACCGAGACGACCGGCAGTTCAAAAATCACCCCGAAAATCAGAAAGATTGTGAGCAGAAAGGACACATATTTTTCCACACTGATTGTAGCGGTAATTCCGCTGCCCGCACTGATTCCAATCAGAAACCTCAGCATAAACGGAAGCATGACCTTATAAGCGAACAAAATACCAATGACAAAGCAGATCAATCCGGATATAAGAACCGCTGCAAACAAGGAGTTCTCATTTTTCTTTAATCCGGGCTGAATAAATGCCCAGATATGATAAACGAGAATCGGTGAAACAATGCAGATCGCCGCTACCAGTGAGACCGAAAACTGTTCCAGAAGCAGCTCCTGTGGAGAAATATACACGAACTCATAGCCGTATACATCGCCCATACCAGTCAGAAAGGTGATGATATCCTGAGAAAAATAAAGAGCGGCGAGGAACGCGACAACCAGGCTGACGATACAGATGGCCAGCCGGTTCCGCAGCTCCCGCAGATGACCGGAAAGGGGCATTTCGCCGGTTGTTTCTTTTTGTGTTTTCATCCCTGCTCCGTTGTGTCTGATTTGCTGTCTGTCTGTGCGTCGGCCTCATTCATTCCATCGCGAAAGCTTTTCGCGCTCTTGCCAAACATTTTCGTCAGCTTCGGAATCTGGCTCGGTCCAAACAGGACGATGACGATTGCAAGTATGATCAGTAACTCTGTAGTTCCCAGTTTCATGGAAAATTCCTCCTTAATTGTCTGAAAAGTATGTGATATGGTAACAAAAAAACTCATTATACAGCCAGGACGGAATCGTCTGTGTCTGCCACAGAAGAAGCATCTGCGGGATTGTCAGATGCCGGATCGTCGGTGCGCTCTCCCGTTGGAGCAGATGGCTGTGCATTCGCGGAGCTATCCTCCGTTGGGGCAGATGGCTGTGCATTCACGGAGATATCCTCCGTTGCCGCAGCGGGTGGCTGCGCTTCCGCGGCATTTCCTTCCGCGGGCGTTGCAGAGACAGCCGCATCGTCCCCGGCGTCATCCGTCTTTGCTTTGACCGGCTCCGCTTTTAGCGGTTTGCTAAGATCGGTAAAAGACTTTTTGATTTCTCTTACGTTGCTGTTGACCTCTTTTGTCATTTCCGTGACCGGTTCCATCGCTTCCCGAAGAGGCTTTTGCGCCTCATTTAGCGGTTCTACGACATTTTCACGGATTTCCTTTGTGGCCTCCGACGAGATATCCCTTATGGAGCGCAGAGCTTCGCCAAACTTTTTCATATAATAAGGAAGCTTGTCGGGACCGGCGACAAACAGAGCAACAATCAAAATAAGAAGAATCTCTGTCATGCCGATTTTCATGGATTCGCCTCCCTTCTTTTTAAAATTATAGTAAACGACTTTAGTCGTTTTTACAAATAAGAAAATTGCATAAAACTCCTGTTTAAGAATAACAGTTTTTTGCCAATCTTTCAGCGGACAATTTTTAGTTTTTTTTGGATTAACTTTAGCTATATAAAATTTACAGAGATACCAAAGAATGTGAAAATTTACAAAAAGAAAATGCAAAACGCTCTGGACGTGGTGAAATTCCTATGATATACTAATTGAGAACTGCTATTTTTTTGTAAAAAATTTGTAAAAGGAGGAGCACATTAGAATGGAAGGAGAAAAAAAACAACACAGTACGCTTTCCCGCCGTGATTTTCTGAGGGGGACGGCTGCCGGGGCGCTTGGTGCTGCGGCAGCGGGAATTCTTGGCTCCGGGATGACAGCATTTGCGGAGGAGTCCGGTACGTACACGCCTGGTACCTACAGTGCCACGGCACAGGGCATTGGTACCGTGACGGTGACGATGACATTTGACGCGGAGAGCATCACGGATGTTGTGGTTGATGTATCAGAAGAGACAGAAACCATCGGCGCCCTGTATGGGGAAGAGCTGGCACAGCAGATTCTGGATGCGCAGAATTCAGAGATTGACGGCGTCAGCGGGGCGACAACGACCTCTACGGCGGCGGCAAAAGCAGCGGCGGCGTGTATCGCGCAGGCAAAAGGAGAGACGGTTGAGATCTCCTCGAATGCGGCTTCTTCTGAGTATGAGGTGCCGGATTCCCTGACCGCCGAGGAGGTGGACGATTCCGACTGCGAGCTTGGAGAAGTGACGCCGGATGAGACGAAGGATTTTGATGTGGTTGTCGTCGGCGCGGGCGCGGCAGGCGTTGTTGCGGCTGGTTTTGCGGCGGAAGCCGGTGTTTCGGTAGCCCTCCTTCAGAAGGAAGCGAGCGTTGTATCACAGGGGAACTGCGGCTCTGCGATTATCAAATCCAAATCGACGGAGGCCGGTATCCAGAAGTGGATTCACCACACGAATGCCCTGGATGACTGGAGAGCGGACACGAAGCTTTTGCAGGCCTATGCGGACAACTCGGAGGAAGCTCTGATGTGGTATCTGAACCGCGCCGGCCTGACTTCTGAGACGGAATATGGCGATGGCACAAAGGTCGATGACAATACAAACTGTGCGGAGCTTTTGAACAACGGCGACGGGCTGTATGCGTATATGAGCACGAGCCAGGATCTGACCGGCGTCTGGAGCGACCGCCTGGACAGCTATGCGTATGGCGATGATCACTGCTATTTCATGGCTCCCTGGATCGGCCCGAAGCCGCAGAATGTCGGCACAGTGCTGCAGATTGTCCTTGACAATGTAGCGGAGGCGAATTCAAATCTCGAAGTATTTTACAATACGCCGGCAGTGCAGCTCGTGATGGACGGCGACAAGGTGACCGGCGTGATTGGCAAGGATTCGGACGGAAAATACATACAGTACAACGCGTCGAAGGGCGTGATCCTGGCGACCGGCGATTATATGAATAACGATGCGATGGTAGAGCGCTGGTGTCCGGATATTGCGGATTTTGATAAGAAGCAGTATCATAAGACCGGCGACGGCTATGTGCTCGCGCTCAGCGCCGGCGGGAAGATGGAGCCGCTCGGACATACAAAGATGATGCACGACTTTGATTCCGGACTGATGTATGAGGAGCCGTTCCTCTATGTAAATATGGACGGAGAGCGTTTCACGAATGAATACACCGGATTTGTCTACATGGGCAACATCCTGAAATTCCAGGGCCGCTACAATGGAAACAATGTGGACTCGAACCATCCGGATGGCTCGAAAGGCTGGTATTGCACGATCTATGACAGCGATTATGAGAACTGGCCGTCGGATGAGTTTGTCAGCTCAATGGTTCCGGCTGCGGCGATGCAGAAGTACATCCCGGGCGCGGTGGAGAATCCGGAGGGCGTGTTTGATTACCTGATTGACAGCTATTGCTGCGATACGCTTGAGGAGCTGGCGGAGAATCTTGGCATTCCGTACGATGCTCTGCAGGCGAGCGTGGACCGCTACAATGAGCTCTGTGAGACCGGCGACGACGTGGATTTCGGAAAGCCTGCGAAGTACATGCATCCGATCAAGACCGCTCCGTTCTGGGGCGTGCGCAAGCATATTCGTGTGTCTGCGGTATGCTCCGGTGTGATGATCAATGAAAATGGTCAGGCTCTGAACGCGGACGGCGAGGTGATTGAGGGGCTTTACTGCGTCGGTAACCTTGGCGGACCGTTCTACGGCGGCAATGATTACCCGTTCCATCAGACTGGCCTGTCGCTCGGGCGCTGCTATACGTTTGGCATGATTGCCGGGAAGCACGCGGCTTCACAGGAATAATCCGGGTCAGGAAAATGCTGCGGGAACGGATGAGGGCACAGGGATAAGGCATGAACGAAGAACAAATTCAGCAGCGATATGAACTCCAGGACCGGATCTGCTACAGTGTCTGTGTGGGAAATGAGTATCAGACCCAAAAAGCAGTGCGGGAGCTGACAGATATGGGAACCATAAGTCGTGTTTCGGATAACCTGACGGGGTGGAAATACGACCTGATCTGGTTGATGGCTCTTATGATACAGAGCCTTCGCGAGGTCGGGGTTCCCGAACTGTCGCTCGAAGAGGTGCGCGCGGAATTTACGACAAAGATTTTTGAAGCTTCCGACGCAGACGGCTGCAGGATGCTGCTTGAAGAGATCGCCCTCCGCCTCTGCCGCATGAATTCTCTCAAAGAGATCCGGAGCTATTCCATGCTTGTGCAGACCGTGCTCCGGCTCATCGATCAGGATTTGAGCCAGCCGCTGACGCTTGCCTATTTTGCGAAAATGCTGAATGTGAACAGCTCTTATCTTTCGAACCTTTTCAGCAGGGAGGTCGGCATGCCGCTGACCGAGTATGTCACAGCACAGCGGATTTCCTATGCGGCGGACTTACTTATGACGACTGCGCAGCCGATTAAGACTATTGCCAAAAAAGCGGGTATTTCGGACGTGCAGTATTTCAGCAGGCTCTTTAAACGTCGGACCGGGCAGACCCCGAGCCAGTATCGCTTAAGGCCCATCCGGCAGCCGGATGATCCGGATGCGCAGCAGGAGGCCGAGGTAGCAGAAAGAGAAGCCAGATAAGAAATACAAAGATAAAAGTACAGAGATTAAGAAGCATAAAGCAGGAAGTACAAAGAAAAGTACAAAAAGAATTTTAAAAAAATGAAAATTTTAAAAATTCAGCTTTTATTTTCCCGGCTTCTGTGGTAATATGGCGAGTGGCACATGCACCTGATATTACATTCAAGGAGGATATGGACGATGAAGCATATCAAGACATTAAATACGAAACCTTTGCAGAGCACCCTTAAAAAGGGCGGCTGCGGCGAATGCCAGACTTCCTGCCAGTCAGCATGCAAGACCAGCTGCACGGTAGGCAATCAGTCCTGCGAGAGCAATAAATAGAAATTATGAGAGAGCCGGATGCGGCTTTAGCCGCAAAGTCTCTTTATCCGGCTCTGTGCAATCGGATAGGGGAGTCTTCCCCCTATCCGCCGCGCCGGGCCGCGTCCAGCGTAAGCTGGAAATTTCCTTACGCGGCCCGTGTGCATATGAACAGAACCGTGCCGCGCGGATTCCTGTGCTGCACGGTTTTGTTACGTGTTTTTTTTCTGTGATTTCAATTAATAGCAGCGAGGTACGAATTTGTGATTCACCAGTATCGAAACAATGGTTATAATATTGTACTGGATGTCAACAGCGGCGCGGTTCATGTTGTTGATGATGTGACTTATGATGTGATCGCCCTGCTGGACGCGAAGCGCTCCGGCAGGGAGGAATCCTTCATTCGCGGCGGCGCGGGCGCCTCTTTTGTATGTGCTCCGACGGATTGTGGGGATTGTGCAGATGGTTCCCGGGCATCCGGCAAAGAGGAATGCAGCAGCGCGGAAGCAGGCGCTGTATGGACTGCGGAAATTGAGAATGCGATCAAAAGTGAGCTTGCCGGACGATATCCCGAGGAAGAGATCCGGGAGGCGCTTGGGGAATGTGAGGAGCTCGCCCGGTCCGGCGTTCTGTTTACGGAAGACATTTATGAAAACCCGATTATGGATTACAAAGCCCGGAAGACAGTTGTGAAAGCGCTCTGCCTGCATATTGCGCATGATTGCAACCTTGCCTGCCGCTATTGCTTTGCCGAAGAGGGCGAGTACCATGGCAGACGGGCACTGATGAGCTTTGAGGTGGGGAAAAAGGCGCTGGATTTCCTGATTGCGAATTCCGGTTCGCGGCGCAACCTTGAAGTGGATTTTTTTGGCGGGGAGCCTCTGTTGAACTGGCAGGTCGTGAAGGATCTTGTCCGGTATGGCAGGGAGCAGGAAAAAACCCATAATAAAAACTTCCGCTTCACGATGACAACGAACGGTGTACTTTTGAATGACGAGATCATGGACTTTCTAAACCGTGAGATGGCAAATGTTGTCCTCAGCATTGACGGCCGTCCCGAGGTGCATGATTATATGCGCCCGTTCCGAAACGGAAAGGGCAGCTATGATCTGGTCATGCCAAAGTTCAAACGGTTTGTAGAGCTTCGGACGGGAACCGCTTTTTCAGATCCTGTATGGCCGGATGCGCAAGTGGCAGATGCGCAGGTGGACGCGAAGGAGGCATATGGCGCTAAGGGGAAGTCGGCTTCGTCCGGCACGAAGCCGGAAGGCGCGGCATATACGGCTTCTGAAAAGACCTGGTATGTGCGTGGCACGTTCACGCACCATAATCTGGATTTCTGCAATGATGTGCTGCATCTGGCGGATGAAGGGTTTGAACGGATTTCCGTGGAACCGGTCGTAGCGGACGAGGCGGAGGAATATGCCATCCGCGAGGAGGATCTTCCTCAGATTTTTTCGGAATATGACAGACTGGCCAAAGAGATGGTGAAACGGGAAAAAGTCGGAAAAGGCTTTACTTTTTTCCATTTTATGATAGATTTAACAGGTGGCCCGTGTGTTTACAAGCGGTTGTCGGGCTGTGGCTCCGGCACAGAATATCTGGCTGTGACGCCATGGGGCGATCTGTATCCGTGCCACCAGTTTGTCGGCCACGAAGAGTATTTGATGGGAAATGTGGATGAGGGTGTGACCCGCCCGGATATTGTGGATCAGTTCAAGAGCTGCAATGTCTATACGAAAGAAAAATGCCGGAACTGCTTTGCGAAGTTTTATTGCAGCGGCGGCTGCGCGGCGAACTCTTACAATTTTCACGGAACCATTCAGGATACATACGACATAGGCTGCGAGCTTCAGCGCAAACGCGTCGAGTGCGCGATCATGATTAAGGCCGCGCAGGCAGATGACTGACAGAAGTACATGATTACCTCAGGGTCTGGGGATACAATCATAAGAAACTGATGCGAAATGAGAATCGTTCGCGGCAGGTTCTAAAATTTAAGAAAGGGGAAGCTGCTAAACAGAGCACATGATTTTCGGGTGTCTTTACGGGAAATCCGTCCGTTTTTAGCAGCGGGAAAGCGATTATGAAAATGAACAAGAGAAGTGCGAGGGTTACCCTCGTCCTGATGGCGGTGCTGCTGATCTTCTTCGCCGTCGTCTCTGTGGTCGGTCTCGGACCGCAGAGAAAGGGCTCGGCCGGGAATATCATCCTGGGCCTGGATCTGTCCGGCGGTGTGAGCGTGACGTATCAGGTTGTGGATGAGAATCCGACCGCAGAAGAGATGAGCGATACGGTGTACAAGCTGCAGCAGCGTGCGGATACCTACAGCACGGAAGCGAATGTATACCAGGAAGGATCTGACCGGATCAATATTGAGATCCCGGGTGTGACGGACGTCAATGAGGTTCTCGAAGAGCTGGGTCAGCCCGGCTCGCTGGAATTCCAGCTGGAAGACGGGACGGTGGTTCTGACCGGCTCGGATATTGATACCGCGTCCGCTGCGACGCAGCAGGATGACCTGGGCAATACGGAATATGTGGTACAGCTTGAGCTGACCAGCTCCGGATCAGAAGCGTTTGCGACGGCAACATCGGAGAATGTCGGCAATTATATTTATATTGTATACAATGATGAGATTATCAGCGCTCCGGTGGTCAATGAGGCGATCACAGGCGGGACAGCGATCATATCCGGTATGAGTGATGTGGAAGAAGCGCAGAGCCTTGCTTCCTCTATCCGGATCGGCGCGCTTTCTCTGGAGCTGGAAGAGCTCAGCTCGAAGGTGGTAGGAGCGCAGCTCGGCCAGAACGCGATTAAGACCAGCCTGATCGCGGGCGCGATCGGTATCGCGATTGTCATGATTTTCATGATCATCATGTATGCTCTGCCGGGTATTGTGGCGGCGTTCTGCCTGCTGCTGTATATCTGTATGTTTCTGATTTGCATCAATGGGTTTGATCTGACATTGACGCTTCCGGGCATTGCCGGCATCATTCTGACCATTGGTATGGCGGTCGATGCGAATGTCATCATTTACGCGCGTATCCGTGAGGAGATATCCGCCGGCAAGTCGGTGCGGGGCGCGATTGACACCGGATATAAGAAAGCGTTCAGCGCAATTCTGGACGGCAATGTGACGACGCTGATTGCGGCATTTGTTCTGAATATGCTTGGCACGGGCAGCGTGAAGGGCTTTGCGCAGACGCTGGCGCTTGGTATAGTGTTATCTATGATTACCGCGCTGATTATCTCCAGACTGATTATCAACGCATTGTATCAGGTCGGTTTCCGCGATGAGAAATATTACGGAAAAGCGAGGACCTTCAAGGCGTTTGATTTTGTCGGACACCGCCGCACGTTCTTTGCGATTTCCATCGTCCTGATTCTGGTCGGACCGGTGTGCATGGGAGTCAACGCCGCGATGGGCAATGGTGCGCTGAACCTGAGCCTGGATTTCAAGGGCGGTACCTCTACAACGGTCTCATTTAATGAAGAAATGACGCTGGATGAGCTGGAGTCGGATGTGAAGCCGATCTTCTCGGAGATCACGGGAGATGCCGAGGTACAGTTCCAGACGGTACAGGATTCTACAGATGTATATATAAAGACCAATGTGCTGGATCTGGATCAGCGCGAGGCGGTTTCCGAGGCGCTGCAGGAGG
Organism: Lachnospiraceae bacterium; assembly: GCA_021202075.1. Taxonomy (GTDB): domain Bacteria; phylum Bacillota; class Clostridia; order Lachnospirales; family Lachnospiraceae; genus Choladousia. The sequence goes on from JAJQDT010000044.1 coordinate 66,251, forward strand.
CGTATGATCTGGAAGAGACGGCTATTACCTATGAGTCCATCTCCGCAACGGTCAGCAACGAAATGCGTCAGGACGCTGTGGTTGCAGTAATTGTTGCCGCGCTCTGTATGCTGATCTATATTACGATTCGGTTCCATGATGTCCGATTCGCGGGAAGTGCTGTGCTGGCGCTGCTGCACGACGTTCTGGTTGTGTTTGGATGCTATGCGCTTGTGCGCATTGCAATTGGCAGCACGTTTATCGCCTGCATGCTGACGATTGTCGGATATTCCATTAACGCCACGATCGTTATCTTTGACCGTATCCGTGAGAATCAGAAGCTGATGGCCGGAGCTCCGCTTAAGGACATCGTGAATGAGAGTGTGACGCAGACACTGACCCGCAGCATTTATACCTCGTTTACCACCTTTATCACGATTTTCATGCTGTACGTGATCGGCGTGTCGACCATTAAAGAGTTCGCGCTGCCGCTCATTGTCGGCGTAGTAGCAGGCGCCTACTCATCTGTGTGTGTGACCGGATCTCTCTGGTATGTGCTGAAATCCCATGCGGCAGTGAAAGAGACGGCGGAAGGAACGGCTTCGGCCGTTTCGGGAAGCCTGGATGCGCAGGGTTCGAAGCAGGGCGCAGCGGCAGGTAAGCCGCAGGCTTCTGCTGCTTCGGAATCATCCGCGAAGCAGAAGGCTTCTTCTTCTGGCGGCTCTTCACAGGGGACAGGGAAAAAGAAGAAGAAGGCGAAGAAAAGATAATGAATGAATATCTGGAACAGCGTCAAAAAGAAAGGGCAGTTTGCTGTTCCAAATAGCTGCATAATCTTGTATGTTTGATTGCCGGCCGGGAGAGAAAGTCTTCCGGCTGGCTGTGTAAAGGGCGGCATATCAGGCGGTGCAGGATGCATGAGTGACTGGCCGACCGGTTCTTATTTGTCCGGCTCAGGGAAAGAGGAGAAAATGGCATCAGGGAAGAGCAAAAAGGAAAAATGGTATGTGGCAGCGAAAAAGGCGGATTTCGCTGCAATTGCGGCGGGCTTTGGGATTGATCAGGTAACCGCGCGGCTGATACGGAACCGCGGGGTTGTCGGCATGGAGGCGATTGAACGCTATCTGCACGGCGGTCTGTCCGACCTGTATCCCCCTGAAATGATGAAGGGCTGCAGGGAAGCGGCTGGTCTGCTTTTGCAAAAAATATGGGAAAAGAAGAAAATCCGTATCATCGGCGATTATGACATCGACGGCGTCTGCGCGACTTATATTCTGTACCGGTCTATCTGCGAGTGCGGAGGGTGTGTGGATTATGAGATTCCGGACCGGATGAAGGATGGCTATGGACTGAATCTGCACCTGATCGAGCTGGCGTATCAGGAGCAGGTAGACACCATCCTTACCTGTGACAATGGCATCGCTGCCATCGATGAAATAGCGTATGCAAAAGAAAAGGGCATGACGGTGATTGTGACCGATCACCATGAACCATTGTTTATCAACGGAAAAGAAGAAACAGGTACTGCGCCGGAGCTGACGGATGCTGCAGGAGCGAAAGAAGATAAGGCACAGCGTATTACCGTACCGGGCGAGAGCCGCATCTATCGTCTTCCCCCGGCGGACATTATCGTCAACCCTCATCAGCCAGGCTGTCTCTATCCTTATAAAAAGCTTTGTGGAGCTGCTGTGGCCTGGAAGGTGGTCAGTGAACTGAGTCTTATTGCGGGTCAGATGCAGGGTGAATCCGCTACAACCGTTGATGAGCTGCTGGCGTTTGCCGGTTTCGCGACGGTAGGGGACGTGATGGATCTCGATGGGGAGAACCGGATTTTGGTAAAAGAAGGGCTTGCGCGCCTGCGAAAGACCAAAAATCAGGGGATGGCGGCTCTGATCCGTGCAAATGATCTGGATCCGGCTTCCATTACCTCGTACCACATCGGTTTCGTCCTTGGGCCATGCATCAACGCGAGCGGCCGCCTGGATACGGCAAAGCGCTCCCTGCGGCTTCTGCTTTCCGAAACGAGAGAAGAGGCGGAGGAGATTGCCGCGAAGCTGAAAGAGCTGAACGATGAGCGGAAAACCCTTACGGAGCAGGCGACAGACGAAGCCTGTGCCATGATTGAAGCCGATGAGAGCTATCAGAAGAACCGGGTACTGGTCCTGTATCTGCCGTCCTGTCATGAGAGTATTGCGGGAATCGTGGCCGGCCGCCTGCGGGAGCGATACTATAAGCCGACATTTGTTATCACAAACGCAGAGCCGCAGGGCAATTGTGACGGGAACGCTATGGCAAAAGGCTCCGGCCGCTCCATCGAGGCATACTCCATGTTCGAGGAGATGGTAAAGGTACAGGATCTGTTCACGAAATTTGGCGGTCACCCGATGGCAGCCGGTTTTTCTCTGAAAAGGGAACGCATACCGGAAATGCGCCGCCGTCTGAATGAGAACTGCACACTGACGGAGGATGAGCTCTCCGAGAAAATCAGCATTGATGTGCCCATGCCGATCAACTACATATCCGGAAAGGTCATAGAAGAGCTTTCTTTGTTGGAACCGTTTGGAAAAGGAAATGAAAAGCCGCTGTTTGCGGATACTTCCCTGTTCGTGGTCTCCGCCCGTGTGATCGGGAAAAATAAGAACGTTGTGAAGATGCGGGTGCAAAACCGGCAGGGGTACAGCATTGACGCGCTTTATTTTGGCGATCCGGATCCGTTCCGCGAGTATCTGACTGAAAAATACGGCGAAACGGAAATCCAAAACCTGTTCTGGGGGCGCAGCAACCGCGTAAAAATGGATTTCACCTATTATCCATCCATCAATGAGTACATGGGAAGGCGATCCCTGCAGATTGTGATAAAAAATTACCGGTAAAAGATTTTTTCTTTCATTAATATCGCGGAATGTGCACGGATATCGGAGATTTCATGATATTTTATGATATAAGAAAGCTTCCCTGTATCATAAAATCTGTTTTGAGATGCGCGCGATGCAGATGTAACGTGTAAGGACCTGTTAAAAAATAACTTATGCATCTTGCACCGCCCGACGCGCGAATCGCAGATCATAAAAGCCTCGACACAGTAACATACGAATAATTTCTTGACAAAGCCTGTATCTCTGGCATAGAATAGCGTTTGAGTGAAATGGAAGGCTGGCAGGCAGCGTTTTTGATTCACTTTGGAATCGGAACAGGGTCTGTGTTCTGTTTTTTAAGATCAATATCGGACACAGTCAGATAGAGGAGGGACTGAAAAAATGGCAGCACCGTACAATCACAGAGCCATCGAGCAGAAATGGAGAGCGCACTGGGAGGAGCATCCGGTGAATGTAGATGATGGCAAGAAACCGAAATATTATTGTCTGGATATGTTTCCTTATCCGTCCGGCAATGGCCTGCATGTGGGTCACTGGAGAGGATATGTGATATCCGATGTCTGGAGCAGATATAAGCTGATGCAGGGGTATTATCTGATTCATCCGATGGGATGGGACGCGTTTGGCCTGCCGGCGGAGAATTACGCGATCAAGAAACACATCCATCCGGCGATCTCGACGGCGGAGAATGTGAAAAACATTAAGAAGCAGATTAACGATATTTCCGCGATTTATGACTGGGACCGCGAGGTGAACACGACTGATCCGGAATTCTATAAGTGGACGCAGTGGATCTTTGTCAAGATGTTCAAGGAAGGGCTCGCGTATGAGAAGGAGTTCCCGATCAACTGGTGTCCGTCCTGCAAGACCGGCCTGGCGAATGAAGAGGTCGTGAATGGCTGCTGTGAGCGCTGCGGCTCCCCGGTAACGAAGAAGAATATGCGCCAGTGGATGCTGCGCATCACGAAATACGCGGACCGTCTCCTGAACGACCTGGACAAGCTGGACTGGCCGGAGAAGGTAAAGAAAATGCAGACCGACTGGATTGGAAAATCCTACGGCGCGGAGGTGGAATTCCCGGTTGATGGCAGGGATGAAAAAATTACGGTCTATACGACCCGCCCGGATACGCTGCACGGCGCAACCTTCATGGTGCTCGCTCCGGAGCATAAGCTGGCGGCATCCCTTGCGACGGATGAGACCAGAGAGGCTGTGGAGCAGTATATCTTTGACTCGTCCATGCGCTCAAATGTGGACCGAATGCAGGATAAGGAAAAGACGGGCGTGTTTACCGGCTCCTACGCGATCAATCCGCTCAATGGCAAGAAGATTCCGATCTGGCTTTCTGACTATGTACTGGCGGATTATGGTACCGGCGCGATTATGTGCGTGCCGGCTCATGACGACCGTGACTTTGAGTTTGCGAAAAAATTTGACATTCCGATTATCCAGGTCATCGCGAAGGACGGACAGGAGATTGAGAATATGACGGAGGCCTACACGGCCGCGTCCGGCACAATGATCAATTCCGGTGAGTGGAACGGCATGGAGTCTGCTGTGCTGAAGAAAGAGGCTCCCCATATTATCGAAAAAATGGGCATTGGCCGTGCAACGGTAAACTACAAGCTGCGTGATTGGGTATTTTCCCGTCAGCGCTACTGGGGCGAGCCGATTCCGATCATCCACTGTCCGCACTGCGGGAACGTTCCGGTGCCGGAGGAGGAGCTCCCGCTCCGCCTGCCTGACGTGGAGTCCTATGAGCCGACAGGCACAGGAGAATCTCCGCTGGCGGCGATTGATGACTGGGTGAACTGCACCTGCCCGGTATGCGGGGCGGCGGCAAAGCGCGAGACGAACACGATGCCTCAGTGGGCAGGCTCTTCGTGGTACTTCCTGCGCTATGTGGATAACAAAAATGACAAAGAGCTGGTTTCCAGAGAGAAAGCGGACAAATATCTTCCGGTCGATATGTACATCGGCGGCGTGGAGCATGCGGTTCTGCATCTTCTGTATTCCCGCTTCTATACGAAGTTTCTGTGTGACATCGGTGTGATTGACTTTGACGAGCCGTTCCAGAAGCTGTTTAACCAGGGCATGATCACCGGTAAAAATGGCATCAAGATGAGCAAGTCCAAGGGGAATGTGATTTCGCCGGACGATCTGGTGCGCGACTATGGCTGCGATTCCCTGCGTATGTATGAATTGTTCGTAGGTCCGCCCGAGCTGGACGCGGAGTGGGACGACCGCGGGATCGACGGGGTCTACCGTTTCCTGAACCGGTTCTGGAAGCTTGCGTGCGACAGCCTGGAGGCGAATGTCGCTGAGACAAAAGAGATGGTAAAGGTTCGCCATAAGCTGGTGTACGACATTACGCAGCGTCTGGAAAGCTTCAGCCTGAACACGGTTATTTCCGGATTCATGGAATACAACAACCGGCTGATTGAGATTTCCCGGAAATCCGGCGGCGTGGACCGTGAGACCATTGAAACCTTTATTATGCTGCTGGCTCCGTTTGCACCCCATATCACGGAGGAACTCTGGGAGCTGTACGGGCATACCGACTCCGTCTTCCACAATACCTGGCCGGAAGCGGACGCGGAAGCCATGAAGGATGACGAGATTGAGATTCCGGTACAGCTCAACGGAAAAACGAAGGCGGTCATTTCCATACCGGTGGACATCTCAAAGGATGACGCAATCGCAAAGGGTAAGGAGGCGCTTGGCGCGAAGCTGGCCGGCACGGTCGTAAAGGAAATCTATGTGCCGAAGAAAATTGTGAATATCGTCGTGAAGCCGTGACGGTTACAGACAGATGAATGGCACATGGTGATTCATCAAAGAAGAACCGGACGCGGACAGATAAAGCTGCTGCAGGGCGGGCATGGAGAAATCTGTGTTTGCCTGCAGCTTTTTATTGTAAAAGCGTTCCTGATGGACAGCCCACGTCTTCAGTTCGCAATACGAATCGGGACAGGACTTGATATGTCGGCATGTCTAAGAGAGTGTACATCATACTTTTCATTTCGGAACTGTGAAAAAAATATAAAAAAATAAAAAGAAAGCTCCGTCTGATTGACAAACGGATTTTGCAATTCTATAATGGAAGCCGCGCAATAGAAAATCGCTTCGCGATTGGCGCGGCCTTCGTCTATACTCGCTTCGCGAGTACAGACATGTAATGGAAGCCGCGCAATGGAAAATCGGTACCGTTCTCGATTTGCTTCGCAAATCGGAACATTCTTCGCGATTGGCGCGGCCTTTGTCTATACTCGCTACGCGAGTACAGATATGTAATGGCAGAGGTAATTGATTGACACAGGATTCGTTGGGAGGATCATACATTCTCACACAGGATTCTGTAATGGAGAAGAGGATGATCTATGAATTTTCTGAATAAATGGGAGCAAAAATATGGGCGGTATGCAATACGGAACCTTCCGGCCATTATCATTGCGCTGTATGTGGCGGGCTATCTGATTGAATATCTGTGCCCGTCTCTGGTTGTATACCTGTATCTTTCCCCTACCATGATTCTGAGGGGGCAGGTCTGGCGGCTGATCACCTGGATTATCATTCCGCCATACAGTCTGGATGTATTTACGATTATTACGCTGTATTTTTATTTTTCCATCGGGCGGACACTGGAGCAGACCTGGGGCGCTTTCCAGTTTAATGTGTATATCTTTTCCGGTATCCTGTTCACTGTTATCGGAGCGTTTCTGCTTTATTTTATCGGCGGGATTGACGGGTACTATTATTTCAGCACCTATTATGTGTGCATGTCGATATTCCTCGCGTTTGCGGTGACCTATCCTGATATGCAGGTGCTTCTGATGTTCATTATTCCGATTAAGATGAAGTGGCTCGGCATTGTGTACGGGGCTCTGATTCTGCTTTCGGCGATTACCGGGAGCTGGGCGACGCGCATCGTGATTTTTGCCTCCATGCTGAATTTTATTATTTACTTTTTAATGACGCGGAACATGAAGCGCTTTACGCCGCATGAGGTTCACCGGCGCAATGACTTTAAGCGCAAGGTCAAAAAGGTGCAGCCGGGCAGAGGGGACACCAGACATAAGTGCGCGGTCTGCGGACGGACCGAAAAGGACGGCGATCATCTGGAATTCCGCTATTGCTCAAAGTGTGAGGGGAATTACGAGTATTGCCAGGATCATTTATTTACGCATCAGCACAGAAAGAAACTATGAGGATTCCGGATTTCGGAATACCCGGCGGATCGATCGTGCGGATGGCAGAAATAAAAACCGGATGTCTTTTGCAGATGGAATCATATACAATAGTAGAAATCAGGAACAGTTAAAATGGGCAAGAAGAAAAAAACAAGTAAGAATGTGAATAGCCGGGTCGGCATTTTTGACCTGAGGAAGGGGAAACTAATCGCGGCCATTTTCACTGCGATCGTGATTCTGACCGCGATGGTACTGGCCGTACAGGAATCCGGGATAAATACTGCAAATGTGGCGCTCTGCATCGGACTGTGTGCGCTGGCTGTGGTATTTGTACTGATGGATATCAGCTACGGACGGATTGTCAGTGCGATTCTTGGTGCGGCGATGCCGATTGTGGCATTGGTAGCACTTGAAAACTACACCCATGTGATTTCGGACCTGTCTGTACTGATAATTATCCTGAATCTTCTGTTTTTCTACGCGCTGTATGGGACGATGACCTTCGTGCTGGGCAGTGTGAAACGGGGATTTATTGCCGCCACGCTGATTCCGATGATTTTCGGCCTGGCGAATTATTTTGTGGTAAATTTCCGCGGGACCCCGATTGTGCCATGGGATTTCTACTCGGTCGGCACTGCAGCCTCGGTTGCGAATAATTTTGCTTTTACGCTGACCTGGAAAAGCTGTTATTCCGTTCTCATATTTGTCTGGATGATTCTGATCGCCTCAAAATCGCGCGTTCGTTTTCAGAAAAAAGCGGTGCGCATTCCGCTTGCGGCGGCCTTTGTGGCCTGCATGGTGCTGTATGTCTCCGGTATCCAGAACAGCAGTTTTCAGAGCTTTTTCGGGATGGATACGACGCTGTTTACAATTAATGTGTTTTACCGGAACAACGGAATCGCGGCGGCATTTCTCGGGAATCTGCGCTTCCTGAATGTGGAGGAGCCAGATGGTTATTCCGTTAGCGCTGTGGAGGAGATTGCAGAAAAATATTCGGATGGTGCGGGCGAGGATGTGGATTCGATAACAGAAGGTTCCGCGGAGGAATACTCAGAAGCTGCTGAATCGACGGCGGAAGCTGAAGCGGACGAGAATCAAACGGTGGCAGAGGTCGAAGCGGACGAAGACGAAACATCGGCAGATAGTGCTGTGGTTTCAACAGGCAGCGATGACGTTACGCAATATCCGAACATTATTGTGATTTTGGACGAAGCATTCTCGGATCTGTCTGTCTGGGGCGAGTTTGAGACGAGTGAGGAAGTGATGCCGTTTTTTAAATCACTTCAGGAGGAAGCCATCGGCGGTGAGGTTTATGTGTCTGTGAAGGGCGGTAACACTGCGAATACGGAGTTTGAGCTTCTGACCGGCGACACGATGGGATTTTTGCCGGCGGGCAGTGTGCCTTATCAGCAGTACATAAAAAGTGAGACGCCGTCGCTTGCTTCTTATTTAAAAACACTCGGCTACGGGACGCTGGCTATCCATCCATACAACGCGTCCGGATGGGACAGGGATGATGTGTATACCTATTTCGGATTTGACGAATTCCTGGATAAGACAGATTTTATAAATCCAACCTATATCCGCAGCTACATCAGCGATCAGTCTGCCTTCGACAAGATTATCGAGCAGTACGAAGAAAAAGACGAGGACGAGAGGCTCTTTGTTTTTGAAGTGACGATGCAGAATCACAGCGGCTACAGCAAGGACTATCCCGGCTTTGACGCCTATATAGAGCTGACCGACGTAACCAATAAGACGACGCAGGTGCTTGCAGTGGAGAAATACCTGACGCTCATGAACGAGACCGACAAAGCGCTTCAGTCTATGGTGGAGTACTATGAGCAAGAGGAGGAGCCGACGATTATTCTGTTTCTCGGAGATCATCAGCCGTCGGATTATATTACGAATCAGGTTCGCCGGATCTGCGGAGTCGACGAGCCGGAGACGGTGGAGGAGATACAGCAGGGATATCGCGTACCGTTTGTGATCTGGGCAAATTTTGACATCGATTCGTCATATTATGACGGCATCAGTGTAAACTATCTGAGCAGCATTCTGCTCGAGGCGGCGGGCGTGCCGCTGACGGACTATCAGACTTATTTAAGCGAGCTGATGGAGACGCTTCCGATCATCAACGCGAATGCGTACCGCGACAGCAGCGGGACGTTCTACGCGTGGGATACGGACGATACGTATGACGATATCCTGAATGAATACCAGATGCTGGCGTACAATCATCTGGTGGATACGAAGCACCGGCTGAGCTGGTTTTTCGGGTTGAGCTGATTTCACGGCAAACGGGTTCCTGGCAGGCCGATGCGTGGCATGCCTGTGTGCCTGAGAGGATTACCATAGCGGTTTTACAAAAGAGGGTTTGCAAACGAGGTTTTACAATAGAGGCTTTGCATGCGAAGGTGTCCGCGAAGAGAGAAAAAGTAAATTTTGGAATTGCTAATATAAAAATACATACAAGAGGAGCAGACAGTTATGAAAAAACCATTTGTTACGAAAGAGCAGCTGGAGGAGATCACGCGGCAGTTCCCGACCCCGTTCCATCTCTATGACGAGGCGGGCATCCGGGAAAATGTAAAGGAACTCTATGACGCGTTTTCCTGGAACAAGGGCTATAAGGAATTCTTTGCGGTCAAGGCGACGCCGAATCCGTATCTGATCAATATTCTGCACGAGTATGGCTGCGGGACAGACTGTTCCTCCATGACCGAGCTGATGCTCTCCGAGGCGATCGGCATAAAAGGGCACGATATTATGTTTTCTTCCAATGATACGCCGCTGGATGAGTTTAAGAAAGCGGCGGATCTGGGCGGAATTATCAACCTGGATGACATCACGCACATCGAAAAGGTGGAGCAGGCGGTCGGAAGGCTTCCGAAGACCATGTGCTGCCGGTACAATCCGGGCGGACTGTTTAAGATCAGCAACGATATTATGGACAATCCCGGTGACGCGAAGTATGGCATGACGACGGAGCAGATTGAAGAAGCGTTCCGGATCCTGAAAAGCAAGGGCGTGGAGGAGTTTGGCATTCACGCGTTCCTCGCGAGTAATACCGTGACCAATGACTATTATCCTCTTCTGGCGAAGGTGCTGTTTGAACTGGCTGTGAAGCTGCATGAGAAGACCGGGGCAAGAATTACGTTTATCAACCTCTCCGGCGGCATCGGTATCCCTTACCGCCCGGATCAGGAGAAAAATGATATTTATAAAATCGCGCGCGGCGTAAAGAAGGTTTATGAGGAAGTACTGGTTCCAGCCGGTATGGGAGATGTGGCGCTTTATACGGAGCTTGGCCGCTATATGCTTGGACCGTACGGCGTGCTGGTGACGCGGGCCATCAATGAGAAGCACACGCACAAGGAATACATCGGTGTGGACGCCTGCGCGGCCAACCTGATGCGGCCGGCGATGTACGGCGCCTACCACCATATCACGGTGATGGGCAAGGAAAACGAGCCCTGCGATCACATTTATGACGTGACCGGTTCTTTGTGTGAAAATAATGACAAATTTGCGATTGACCGCAAGCTCCCGAAAATCGACATGGGCGACCTGCTGGTGATTCATGATACCGGTGCGCATGGCTTTTCCATGGGGTACAATTATAACGGCCGGCTGCGCTCCGCGGAGATTCTGCTGCAATCCGATGGTTCCGCTAAGCTGATCCGCCGTGCTGAGACCCCGCGGGATTATTTTGCGACCTTTGATTTCAGTGACATCCTGAAGGATATGGTGTGGTAAGAGTGGGCACAATCATCACGGCGTTTTTCATGGGGCCGCTGATTGATTTTTTCAACCGAAAGGTGGCGCAGCCGTTTTTGCGGAGTAAAATCTGTTAGAGGAGACCTCTCCCCTATCCGCCGCGCCAGGCCTTGTCCGGCTTTAGCCGGAAAATTCCTTACGCGGCCTGTGTGCATAACAAACGGCCAGAAGGCGCCCCATCTCCTGCCCGATTTCAAAGCATATTTTCATGCTGATCTTACGTCAAAGCTTTTGTGGTATGCGATTCGCGCGTCCGGGCGGTGCAGGATGCATAAGTTATTTCTTAACAGGCTCTTAAATAGTCCTGAGTAAAATTACAGTAATTTTCATACAAATCCCTGGCAAATTTTCTCGAAAATCGCCTGCAAACTCAAAAAAACTGCTTGACAAGAAAATATCACTTCCGTATAATGAACGGGTGCGTGAATGCATGCTGTTTTTTTGCGCATATTTTATGGAAGCCGCGCAAAAGAAAATCGCTTCGCGATTGGCGCGGCCTTCGTCTATACTCGCTTCGCGAGTACAGACATGTATAGGCAACCATGGTAAGAACTCAATATTATCAGGAGGTGAAAGAAGAATGCCAACATTCAACCAGTTAGTAAGAAAAGGCAGACAGACTTCAGTCAAGAAATCGACTGCACCGGCACTCCAGAAAGGATACAATTCTCTTCATAAGAAGCAGACGGACGCTTCGTCCCCGCAGAAGAGAGGTGTGTGCACGGCTGTGAAGACCGCGACGCCAAAGAAGCCGAACTCAGCGCTTCGGAAGATTGCCAGAGTACGTCTGTCCAATGGGATCGAGGTAACGAGCTACATTCCGGGCGAGGGACACAACCTTCAGGAGCACAGCGTTGTGCTGATCCGAGGAGGAAGAGTCAAGGACCTTCCGGGTACCAGATATCACATCGTCAGAGGAACACTGGATACAGCCGGTGTGGCCAAGAGACGTCAGGCACGTTCCAAGTACGGAGCCAAGAGGCCGAAGGAAGCAAAGAAATAACAGGATCGATGCTTTTTAAAATCTGCAGATTGATTTCTGCGGCTTAAGGAAGCGTATCCTGCGTATCACATGAAAACAGATAGTTGTTTCACCTTATGCGGAGTTCGTATTACCAGGTGGTTGCAGGTTAATATAGAAGTCCAAGCATGAACACGGAGAGAAACAATCGTGAGTACCTGTGATTTAATTTCTAATTAAGGAGGGAAGAAACGTGCCACGGAAAGGACATATTCAGAAGAGGGACGTATTGGCAGACCCGATTTACGGAAGCAAGGTCGTTACCAAGCTGATCAATAATATCATGCTGGACGGCAAAAAGGGTGTTGCCCAGAAAATTGTGTACGGAGCATTCGAGACGATCGAGGCCAAGACCGGAAAGCCGGCTATTGAGACCTTCGAAGCGGCGATGAACAATGTTATGCCGGTTCTCGAGGTAAAGGCGAGACGTGTCGGCGGCGCCACCTATCAGGTGCCGATCGAGGTAAGACCCGACCGCCGTCAGGCTCTGGCGCTTCGCTGGATTACCATGTTTTCCCGCAAGAGAGGCGAGAAGACGATGAAGGATCGTTTGGCGAATGAGCTGATGGATGCGGCGAACAATACCGGCGCATCTGTGAAGAGAAAAGAAGATATGCATAAGATGGCAGAGGCGAACAAGGCTTTTGCGCATTACAGGTTCTAAAACAGACGGCTGCTAAGAAGGTGCAGTCTGTCTGATGAGGAGGAAAAAATTTTGGCTGGGAGAGAATATCCATTAGAGAGAACCAGAAATATCGGTATCATGGCGCATATCGATGCGGGTAAGACCACGTTGACAGAGCGTATCCTTTACTATACTGGTGTGAATTACAAGATTGGTGATACGCACGAAGGTACCGCTACGATGGACTGGATGGAGCAGGAACAGGAAAGAGGCATTACCATTACTTCCGCCGCAACGACCTGCCACTGGACTCTGCAGGAGAACTGCAGACCGAAGCCGGGAGCTCTTGAGCATCGTATCAATATTATTGATACTCCGGGTCATGTGGATTTTACCGTGGAGGTAGAGCGTTCTCTTCGTGTACTGGACGGCGCCGTTGGCGTGTTTTGTGCGAAGGGCGGTGTGGAGCCGCAGTCTGAGAATGTATGGCGGCAGGCAGACACTTATAATGTTCCTCGTATGGCATTTATTAATAAGATGGATATCATGGGTGCGGACTTCTACGGCGCCGTGGATCAGATCCGCAACAGACTTGGCAAGAATGCGATTATCCTTCAGCTGCCGATTGGCAAGGAGGATGATTTCAAAGGCATTATTGACCTGTTTGAGATGAAGGCTTACATCTACAATGACGATAAGGGTGAGGACATTTCGATCACGGATATTCCGGATGATATGAAGGAGGACGCAGATCTGTACCGCATGGAGCTGGTTGAGAAGGTCTGCGAGCTTGATGATGATCTCACGATGATGTATCTGGAGGGCGAGGAGCCTTCCATCGAGCAGATGAAAGCTGCGCTTAGAAAGGCCACCTGTGAGTGCACTGCGGTTCCGGTGTGCTGCGGAAGTGCCTATCGTAACAAAGGCGTTCAGAAGATGCTGGACGCTGTGATTGAGTATATGCCGGCGCCGACCGATATCCCGTCCATTAAGGGCAAGGATATGGATGGCAATGAAGTGGAGCGCCATTCATCGGATGATGAGCCGTTCTCTGCGCTGGCGTTCAAGATTATGGCCGACCCGTTCGTTGGAAAGCTGGCGTTCTTCCGCGTTTATTCTGGCACTATGAATGCGGGTTCGTATGTATTGAACGCGACGAAGGGCAAGAAGGAGCGTGTCGGACGTATCCTGCAGATGCATGCAAATAAGAGAGCAGAGCTGACGAAGGTATATTCCGGAGATATCGCGGCTGCGGTTGGCTTTAAGCTGACGACGACCGGCGATACGATCTGCGATGAGCAGCATCCGGTGATCCTGGAGTCCATGGAGTTCCCGGAGCCGGTTATCGAGCTGGCGATCGAGCCGAAGACGAAAGCAGGCCAGGGCAAGATGGGTGAAGCACTCGCGAAGCTGGCGGAAGAGGATCCGACCTTCCGTGCACACACGGATCCGGAGACCGGTCAGACCATTATCGCCGGTATGGGCGAGCTGCATCTGGAGATTATCGTTGACCGTCTGCTCCGTGAGTTCAAGGTAGAGGCAAATGTAGGCGCCCCGCAGGTTGCTTACAAAGAGACCTTCACCAAAGAGGTCACGGTCGACAGCAAATACGCAAAGCAGTCCGGCGGCCGCGGACAGTATGGCCACTGCAAGGTTATCTTCACACCGATGGATCCGAATGGCGAGGAGACCTTCCAGTTTGAGTCTACGGTTGTCGGCGGTGCGATTCCGAAGGAATACATTCCGGCAGTCGGCGAAGGGATCGAGGAAGCGGCCAAAGCAGGTATTCTCGGCGGATTCCCGGTACTTGGCGTTCACGCGAATGTATACGATGGTTCCTACCATGAGGTAGACTCCAGTGAGATGGCGTTCCATATCGCGGGCTCCCTGGCGTTTAAGGACGCGATGAAGCAGGGCAATCCGGTGCTGCTTGAGCCGATCATGAAGGTTGAAGTCACGATGCCGGAAGAATATATGGGCGATGTCATCGGCGACATCAACGCCCGCCGCGGACGCATCGAGGGCATGGACGACCTCGGCGGAGGCAAGATCGTCAGAGGCTATGTGCCGCTTGCGGAGATGTTTGGATATTCGACCGATCTTCGCTCCAAGACACAGGGCCGCGGAAACTATTCGATGTTCTTTGAACGCTACGAGCAGGTTCCGAAGTCCGTGCAGGAGAAGGTACTGAACGAAAAATCGAAATAATCTTCATCCATCTTCATTTTTGAAGAGATTCATTTTTCTGTCCGCGTTGCTGACTCAGAATGCGGGGATACAGGCGCGGACAGGTGAAACAGAAAATATTAAATTCATTTTGTCCGATATTGGGCAAAAAAGTGCTTGAAAAGTGGCTCGTTTTGAAATATAATCATGACAGCCTGTATTCAAAAGGATTCATTGAATTGAAGGAGGAAAATCACAATGGCAAAGGCTAAATTTGAAAGAACAAAACCGCATTGTAATATCGGTACCATCGGTCACGTAGACCATGGCAAGACCACTCTGACCGCGGCGATCACAAAGGTTCTTTCCCACAGAGTTGCAGGAAACGTAGAGACCAGCTTTGATAACATCGACAAGGCTCCGGAAGAGAGAGAGCGTGGTATCACGATTTCTACCGCTCATGTAGAGTATGAGACCGAGCACAGACATTACGCACATGTTGACTGCCCAGGCCATGCGGACTATGTAAAGAACATGATCACCGGTGCTGCTCAGATGGACGGCGCGATCCTTGTAGTAGCTGCTACAGACGGTGTTATGGCGCAGACAAAGGAGCACATCCTTCTGTCCCGTCAGGTAGGCGTTCCGTATATCGTTGTATTCATGAACAAGTGTGATATGGTAGACGACGAGGAGCTGCTTGAGCTGGTAGACATGGAGATCCGTGAGCTGCTGAGCGAGTATGAGTTCCCGGGCGATGACACACCGATCATTCAGGGTTCTGCTCTGAAGGCTCTGGAAGAGCCGGACGGTGAGTGGGGCGACAAGGTTATGGAGCTTATGGATGCTGTTGACAGCTGGGTTCCGGATCCGCAGCGCGCGACCGATCAGCCGTTCCTGATGCCGGTTGAGGACGTATTCACCATCACAGGCCGTGGTACCGTTGCTACCGGCCGTGTAGAGCGTGGTACTCTGAAGCTGAACGAGGAAGTTGAGATCGTTGGTATCAAGGAAGAGATCCAGAAGACAACCGTTACCGGTATCGAGATGTTCCGCAAGCTGCTTGACTATGCACAGGCAGGCGACAACATCGGTGCTCTTCTTCGTGGTATCAGAAGAACAGATATCGAGCGTGGACAGGTTCTGGTAAAGCCGGGCACCATCAAGTGCCATACCAAATTTACCGCTCAGGTATATGTACTGACCAAGGACGAGGGTGGCCGTCATACGCCGTTCTTCAACAATTATCGTCCGCAGTTCTATTTCAGAACGACTGACGTTACCGGCGTTATCAACCTTCCGGAAGGCACAGAGATGTGCATGCCTGGTGACAACGTAGAGATGACCATCGAGCTGATCCATCCGATCGCTATGGAGCAGGGTCTTACATTCGCTATCCGTGAGGGTGGCCGTACCGTAGGATCAGGCCGTGTCGCTACGATCATCGAGTAATTTTCGATTAAAATATAGAAGATTGAGATGAAATGAAAAGACCCAGAAGGGAGTTTCCCTTTTGGGTCTTTTGACGATACCTGGATTTTGAGAAGAAAGGCGTTCTCCTATCCGATTGTATAAAAACAGTTTTTGACAATAATCGATATGAACGGAAAGAAGAGATTGACAGAAAGAACGGGAGCGAGAACCGGACTCCGTATGTATGAAAAAAAGAACATGCAGGTGTAAAGAAAAAATACTTGACAGCCCGGCGGTTTCTGTGTATGATAGCAGACGGTGATGGACATGGACGAGGTATTGCGGCGGGCATTTCTGTATGATTTTTACGGGGAACTGCTCACAGCGCACCAGCGTGAGGTATACGAGGCAGTCGTTCAGAACGATCTCTCTTATTCGGAAGCGGCGGAAGAATTCGGAGTCAGCAGGCAGGGAGTTCATGATCTGGTGAAGCGCTGTGAGAAGAGTCTGGAACAGTACGAGTTGAAGCTGCATCTGGTGGAGCGGTTTTTAACAATTCGCGCGAAGGTACAGCGGATACAGGATCTGGCATCTCATTGTGAAGAGATCGACAGGGAGGCATTTGCCGGACAGGTTGCGGAGCTTTCCGGACAGATTCTGGAAGAATTGTAGGATGGATTATCGATTACAGATTAAGTGGGTCGGCCACAATCTCATTGGATTTCGACGAGTGGGCGAGTGCGTAGCACAGAGCAATTGGCTTTTATATTTGGCGGCATCCGCGAGGCGGACATGAGAGTTTAGATCAGAGGAGTTTTTACATGGCTTTTGAGAGCTTATCAGAGAAGCTGCAGACTGTGTTTAAGAACCTGCGCGGCAAGGGCCGTCTGACGGAGGCGGATGTGAAGACCGCGCTCAAAGAGGTCAAGATGGCTCTGCTGGAGGCGGATGTCAGCTTCAAGGTGGTAAAACAGTTTATCAAATCGGTCGAGGAGAAGGCCATCGGGCAGGACGTCATGAACGGCCTGAATCCGGGGCAGATGGTGATCAAGATCGTAAATGATGAGCTGACGGCGCTGATGGGGTCGGAGACCACGGAGATTGCGCTGCGTCCGGCCAATGAGGTGACGGTCATTATGATGGCGGGGCTTCAGGGCGCCGGTAAGACAACGACGGCTGCAAAGCTGGCCGGCAAGTTTAAGTCGAAAGGCCGCAGGCCTCTGCTGGCAGCGTGTGATGTGTATCGGCCGGCCGCGATAAAGCAGCTACAGATCAATGGCGAGAAGCAGGGCGTCGAGGTGTTTTCCCTTGGCGACAAAGAAAATCCGGTGCACATCGCGGAGGAATCTGTTCGCTATGCGAAAGAGCACAATCTGAATCTGGTTTTTCTGGACACGGCGGGACGGCTTCATATCGATGAGGATATGATGCGTGAGCTGCAGCAGATTAAGGACACGGTTTCGGTCGACCAGACGATCCTGGTTGTAGACGCGATGACCGGTCAGGACGCCGTGAATGTCGCCTCCATGTTTGAGGAGAAGATCGGCATCGACGGTGTGATTGTCACAAAGCTGGATGGCGATACGAGAGGCGGCGCGGCGCTTTCCATCAAGGCGACCTGCGGCAAGCCGATCCTTTACGCGGGCATGGGAGAGAAGCTCTCCGACCTGGAACAGTTTTATCCGGACCGGATGGCATCCCGGATCCTTGGAATGGGAGATGTGCTTTCCCTGATTGAGAAGGCGCAGGAGACTGTCGACGAAGAGAAAGCCAGATCCATGGAGCAGAGACTCCGCAAAGCACAGTTTGGATTTGATGATTATCTCGAGAGCATGAACCAGATGAAGAATATGGGCGGTATTTCCAGTGTTCTTGGCATGATGCCGGGGATCGGCGGAGCGCAGATGAAGCAGCTGGAGGATGCGGTCGATGAGAAAAAGATGGCGCAGACGGAGGCGATTATTCTTTCTATGACGCCGAAGGAGCGCTCGAACCCGGATATCCTGAACATGTCGCGCAAGCGCAGAATTGCTGCGGGCGCAGGTGTAGATATCAGCGAGGTAAACCGTCTGGTGAAGCAGTTTGACCAGAGCCGCAAGATGATGAAGCAATACTCCGGAATGTTCGGAGGAAAAGGTGCTAAAAGAGGTAAATTTAAATTACCTTTTTAGATGCGCATCACCGCAAAAGGGTAACAGCTGAAGCTGTCTGCGGTGCGCGCGGCGGACGAAGGGGAACCCTTCGCCTGAGAATAAATATTTGACTTTGGTACAGGAGGTGAAAGAGATGGCAGTAAAAATCCGGTTGAGAAGAATGGGTAAGAAGAAAGATCCTTTCTATAGAATCGTTGTAGCGGATGCAAGATCTCCGAGAGATGGCAGATGCATCGAAGAGATTGGCACCTACAATCCGAATGCAAACCCGAGCGAGTTCAAGATTAACGAAGAACTGGCAAAGAAGTGGCTTGAGAGCGGCGCGCAGCCGACCGAGACCGTCGGAAAGCTGTTCAAGCTGGCCGGCATTGAGAAATAGGACTAAGAGGTGAGCAGATATGAAAGAATTATTGGAAATCATTGCGAAATCTCTGGTTGAACATCCGGATGAGGTAGAGGTTACGGAGAAGGAAAGTGGGAAAACACTTGTGCTTGAGCTGAAGGTTGCCGCTTCCGATATGGGAAAGGTGATTGGCAAGCAGGGGAGAATTGCGAAAGCAATCCGCTCAGTTGTGAAGGCCGCCGCGACCAGAGAAGACAAGAAGGTCGTTGTGGATATTGTACAGTAAAAGCATGAATTGATTCTCGCGAGGATGCAGGAAGAGGAGCTGTTGGGGTTGTTGACAGCTCCTTGTTTTCTATGATGTTTTGAGTATTATCGATCAAACTTATGCTGCGTATTCTGCAACAGAGATGTTCCGCAGCCACGCTGTTTTTTGCATAAGTGACGTATAAGAATGGTCTCCGATAATCTAACGCACGGCAGATGGAGTTTCAGCTGATTAAGAGCCAGGAAAGGATTATATATGCAGGATATATTACAGGTAGGCGCTGTGACGTCCACGCACGGACTTGGCGGCGAGGTCAAGGTCTTTCCAACCACAGATGACCCGGCGAGATTTAAGGATTTGAAATCTGTGCTGCTCGCGCCCGGGAGCGCGAATCATGCCGGAGCGAAATCCGGACAGGAAGGCGCATTGTATGAGGATAAACCAGATACCATGCGGGAGCTGGAAGTAGAGCGTGTGCGTTTCTTTAAAAATCTTGTGATTGTGAAATTCCGCGGCCTGGATCGGATTGAGGATGTTGAGGGGATGAAGGGCTGTGCGCTTTATGTAACGCGGGAGAACGCGGTGAAGCTCGAAGAAGGCGAGTATTTTATCGCAGATCTGATTGGACTCGATGTGTATGCGGACGAAGCGTGGGAACCATCCGGCGACAGAGAATCCGGGAAAATGGAAACCAGCCGGGGATGTCTCGCAGGAGATGTGGAACCGGATAAAAAAACGTCCGGTGGCGCAGGGGTTTTCCTTGGTGCGCTTACTGATGTCATCCAGACCGGCGCGAATGATGTTTACGAAGTATCGCTGACCGATGGGAGAAAGGTACTGATTCCCGCAATCAGACAATGCATTCTCGATGTGGATATAGAAAAAGGTACCATGCTTGTGCATTTACTGGAGGGGCTGCTGGAATGAACTTTTACGTGATGACGTTATTTCCGGAGATGATAGAGCAGGGAATGAACACGAGCATCACCGGACGCGCGATCGCGAAAGGCCTGCTTTCCTTGGAAACGGTCAATATCCGTGAGTATTCCGTCACAGGAAATGGGCGGATTGACGATTACCCTTATGGCGGCGGCGCCGGAATGGTGATGCAGGCGGAGCCGGTCTGCCGTGCGTATGAGGCATTGAAGGAGCGAATCTCACAGAGATGGCAGACACGGACGCAGACGGAATCACAGCCAGGAATCAGTCAGGAGTCGCGAAATGCAAATGACAGTCCGATGGAGAATCTGCGGGATAGTCAAAGAAATTTACGCGTCATTTATCTGACGCCGCAGGGCCGCGTATTCAATCAGGAGATGGCACAGGAATTTGCAAAGGAGGAAAATCTGATTTTCCTCTGCGGGCATTATGAAGGCGTGGATGAGCGCGTGCTTGACGCGATCGTCACCGACCAGGTATCCATCGGCGACTATGTGCTGACCGGCGGGGAGCTCCCCGCAATGGTGATGATGGACGCAATCTCCCGTATGGTGCCCGGTGTACTCAGTAACGCAGAATCCGGACTCTCGGAGAGCTTTTCTGATCATCTTCTGGAATATCCGCAGTACAGCCGCCCGGAAGTATGGAGAGACCGTGCGGTTCCTTCGGTTCTTTTGTCCGGCCACCACGGAAATGTGGATCGCTGGAGGCGGGATCAGTCTCTGATTCGAACGCTGCAAAACCGGCCGGACCTGCTGATGGACGCTGCTCTGGATAAAGCTGACCGGAAATTTCTGCAAAGGTTGCTTGACGGTGAGACGGAATATGATCTGACCGATGCTCAGAGTGAAATTGCCAAAAAGCTGTTATCAGGCAAAAAACCTCTTGCATTTTGAGGGGAATCATGCTACACTCATTTGCGTTGTGAGAAAGAGACGGTCCTCTGTTACAATGGGCGCTGCTTTCAGAATTAATCAGTTTAATTAGTTTGAATGAATATTTCGGGCATGTGAAAGACGGGAGAAACTGCTTTATGGGAAGCAGTCAGCCCACCAGATGAGATTGCAGGCCCGGAAGGAAGCGCGGGTATTAAGAACGTCCAATAGATGAAGGAGGCACACAATGAACGACATTATCAAAAACATTGAGGATGCTCAGCTGAAGGCTGAGGTTCCGCAGTTTTCCGTTGGCGACACGGTTCGGGTATACGGGAAAATCAAAGAGGGCAACCGTGAGAGAATTCAGGTGTTTGAGGGAATCGTGATGAAGAAGCAGGGCGGAAGCGTCAGAGCGACATTTACGGTTCGCAAGAATTCAAATGGTGTCGGAGTTGAGAAGACCTGGCCGCTGCACTCACCGGCTGTTGAGAAGGTAGAAGTGGTTCGCCGCGGTAAAGTAAGACGCGCGAAGCTGAATTACCTGAGAGGACGCGTAGGAAAGAGAGCGAAAGTAAAAGAGCTGGTGAAATAAGGAACGAATCAGGGAGATTACATTATGTATTCTCCCTTTTTTGCACAGGGCTGCGTAAGGAGTTTTTCCGGCTGAAGCCGGACGCAGCCCGCGCGGCGAGCAGGAGTCGGCAAGCCGCCTCCTGCTCGATCTACACCAGTTCCACACAGCAGCAAAATAGAAAGACAGACGATGCGGATGTATCCGCAATCGTCGGGATCAGTGCAGCAGAAAGATGGAGAAGATTTCCGAATGCATACAAAAATGAAATCTATTTTTCGGAAAACGTTATTATGGATATTTGAACTTCTTGTTGTCATTCTGTTCGCCTATGTGGTGGTATATTATTTTGGCCAGACGAGGACAAATATCGGCCAGTCCATGGACACGACACTTTCCGGCGGGGATACGGTTCTTCTGAATACGCTGGCCTACCAGTTTGGGACTCCGCAGCGCGGCGATGTGATTGCATTTAAGCCGAATGGCAGCAGCACTGCGTACACAAGTATCAAGCGGGTGATTGGGCTTCCCGGAGAGACGATTCAGATTAAAGATGGCATGATTTACATTGACGGGGAGGTCTACCTGGAGGAGGAAAGCTATCCGGCGATCACCAATGGAGGCATGGCAGAGGAAGGCGTCACTCTGGGAGACCGGGAGTATTTTGTGCTGGGAGATAATCGAAATAACAGTGAAGACAGCCGGTTTGCAGATGTTGGGGTCGTGACGAGTGATTCGATTGAGGGAAAGGTCTGGTTTGTGATATCTCCTTCGGAGCACAGGGGATTTGTAGACTGAGGATGTATCGCAAAATGGACAGGTTTTTTCATGACTGATTCCGGGGACTGACAGGAGGAAATGAATGGACTACCAATGGTATCCGGGGCATATGACAAAGGCAAAGCGCATGATGCAGGAAGACATTAAGTTGGTTGACCTGGTGATTGAGCTGACGGATGCACGGGCGCCGATGTCCAGCCGCAACCCGGATATTGACGAGCTTGGGAAGAATAAATCACGTGTGATCTTGCTCAATAAAGCGGACCTGGCGGATGAGAATCAGAATCGCAGGTGGGAAGCATATTTTCGTGACCGGAAGGTTCAGGCAGTGGCGGTGAACTCAAGGACCGGCGCCGGCATGAAACAGATTCAGAATGTTATCATGACTGCGTGTCAGGAAAAAATTGAGCGGGACCGCAGGAAGGGGATTGTGAACCGTCCGGTACGGGCGATGGTGGCTGGGATTCCGAATGTCGGAAAGTCCACATTTATCAATTCATTTGCCGGGAAGGCCAGTGCGAAGACCGGAAATAAGCCGGGCGTGACGCGCGGCAAGCAGTGGATCCGGCTGAATAAGAATGTTGAACTGCTGGATACGCCGGGGATTCTCTGGCCAAAGATTGAAGATCCGATGGTTGGCAGAAGACTGGCGGCACTCGGATCGATCCGCGATGAGATCATACAGGCGGAGGAGCTTTCCCTTTGGCTGCTCGACTATATAAAGGAACAGTATCCGGGGCTTTTGTCTGCTCGCTACTGGGTCAGTGAGGCACAGGATGCGGCAGCGCTTCTGGGTGAGATAGCTCAGGTTCGCGGATGCCTGAAGATGGGCGGTGAGCCGGATTATGAGAAGGCTGCTGCGGCAGTTCTGGATGATTTCCGAAGCTGTCGGATCGGACGGATCACGCTGGAATGTTTGCCAGAAGAGCCGGTGACTGAAGACAGGATAGTTGAATAAATAGATACGTTCTGTACATGTAATTATGTTCAGAACCGTTTTGTTAATTTCACAAAGTGCACTTTTAAGGAAAGAAGATGGATAAAAATGAGCAGGGAAAAGGGACAGGGAACGATTGAAAATGAGGAAAATAAGGTGGATCCGAAGAAAGAGATTTTGAGCTGGATTTTTTACATTGCGTTCGTAATTGTGGCGACATGGCTGATTCTTCATTTTGTCGGACAGCGGACGGTTGTGGACGGCAGTTCCATGAATAATACACTGATCGACGGCGACAACCTGATTGTGGAGAAGCTGTCTTATCGGTTTGGGGATCCGCAGCGCTTTGA
>JAJQDT010000044.1:89619-151266 GCA_021202075.1 Lachnospiraceae bacterium
GGATCCGCAGCGCTTTGATGTGGTTGTCTTTCCATTTCAGTACCAGGAGGACACCTATTATATTAAACGAATTATTGGCCTGCCTGGGGAGACCGTTCAGATTGTGGACGGTGAGATTTATATCAACGGGGATGAACTCGAAGAGTCCTATGGATATGAAGAAATTAAAAACGCCGGACTGGCCTCCACGGAAATCACGCTTGGCGAGCAGGAATATTTTGTGTTAGGCGATAACCGCAACGACAGTACGGACAGCAGAGAGCCGAGTGTCGGCAACATCACGCGGGATCAGATTGTTGGCAAGGCGGTGTTTCGCGTCTGGCCATTTGATGCGATTGGATTTGTTCAATGAAAAACGAGGAGCAGGCCATCATGCAGGCGCGCTTTTGCTGCTCTCATGAAGGTCTGTTTCTACTAATCCGGGCTGCGTCGAGGCTTTTATGGTCTGCGATTCGCGCGTTAGGCGGTGCATAGATGGGTAAGTTATTTCGCGACAGTTCCTTAGGCGCTTAGGGATTCCTTACGCAAAATGGAAAAATTTTAGTCAGGCGAAGAAATGGCAGGAGTCAGATATGAAAAAAATCAATGAGATCAAAAACGAATTTGCTCATGCCGGAGAATCAGAGCTTCTGCGTCTGTTTAAGGAGTATGAGGACGACAGCCGGAGCGGGGTTCAGGGATTGATCCTGCAGTATCGGAAAAAGCTGACTCGACTGGAGGAAGAACGGCAGCGCTTGGAACGGATGAGAATCTATGAGCATAAATATGAGGATCTGGGACTGGTCTGCGGCATCGATGAGGCAGGGCGGGGACCGCTCGCCGGTCCTGTGGTTGCCGGCGCGGTCATTCTGCCGAAGGATTGTGAGATTTTATATCTGAATGATTCGAAAAAACTGACGCCCGCCAGACGGGAGGAGCTGTTCCTTGAAATTAAGGAAAAGGCAATCACGTATGGGGTTGGAATGGCCTCCCCGGAGCGGATCGATCAGATCAATATTCTGCAGGCGACCTATGAGGCGATGCGGGACGCCATCTCACAGTTAAATCCGCAGCCGCAGGTGCTGTTAAATGACGCTGTCAGGATCCCGGAGGTTTCCATCCGCCAGGTGCCGATTATCGGAGGAGACGGGAAGAGCCTTTCTATTGCAGCGGCAAGTGTACTTGCCAAGGTGACGAGGGATCATCTGATGATGGAGTATGACAAGAGTATGCCCGAATATGGATTCGCGTCACACAAAGGATACGGGTCAGCCGCGCACATTGAGGCTTTACAAAAGTATGGCCCGTCGCCAATTCACAGAAAAACATTTATCGGACATTTTGTGTGAGATGTTTTTATTTTACAGGAAACATCGTTCCTATAAAGCAAAAATTCGCATCAGGCGCAAAGAGACTGTTGCCTTACAGAAGATGGAGATATGTAAAGAACATTTTATAACAGTTTTTATCAGGATGGCACAGTGATTTTTGTTACGATGGAGGGGTATCGGTGAATAAACGCGCGGTCGGCACAGAATATGAGACGCTGGCTGCTTCATATCTGGCTAAAAATGGTTATGATATTATCTGCCGCAATTACCGCTGCCGGGCGGGAGAAATTGATCTGGTTGCCAGGGAGCAGGGATATCTGGTTTTTGTGGAAGTCAAATTCCGCAGCAGTGAAAACAATGGCAGTGCGCTGGAAGCAGTGGACGGCAGAAAACAGCAGCGGATCATCCGCGTGGCAAGGTGGTATCTGATGGAGCATCACATCCCTGAAAATCATCCGGTACGGTTTGACGTGGTGGCGATTGACGGTACGGACGTGCATCTGATACGGGACGCGTTCTGGTGCTGAGAAATGGACCCATGTGTTTTGGGAGAATGCGGCTGCAATTCCATTAGTCACCTTAGTAGCCCGTATCGTAATTTCATGTGCATTCTGTTTGCTTGTTTCGCCGATAGCACGATGCAAAAATCCTTGACGTAGTTAGATAGTAGGATAGTTCATCGGTTTTGGATGGGAGATGGAAGGATGGAGTCATTATTGAGGAAAAACAGCAGGGAACATTTGCGTGCGCACCAGAAAGATGGTGTGCTTTATTTTACGTTTCCGATCCTGGATGCGATGCCGTTTCTCATCCACGGCTTCAGCAGCCGGATTGGCGGTGTCAGCGAGAATGAATTTTCCAGTATGAACCTGAGCTTCACGCGAGGAGATGTCCCGGAGCGGGTGGATGAAAACTTTCACCGGATCGCGGATGCGGTTGGTTTTCCCTATGAGAAGATGGTGTTTTCCCATCAGACGCACACGACAAATGTACGGGTCGTGACAAAGGAGGACTGCGGCAGGGGATATCTGCGCGAGCGGGACTATCAGGATGTGGACGGCCTGATTACGAATGAACCGGGCGTCGTTTTAAGCACTTTTTATGCGGACTGTGTGCCGCTCTATTTTGTGGATCCGGTGCACCGGGCGATTGGTCTGTCGCATTCCGGGTGGCGCGGCACTGTGAACGATATCGCGGGGGCCACGGTGCGAAAGATGCAGGAAGCGTTCGGAACTGTTCCTGCGGATTTGATCGCAGCCATTGGTCCATCCATCTGTCAGGATTGCTATGAGGTCAGCGAGGACGTCATCGACCAGTTCCGTGCTCGTTATCCGGAAAGCGTCTGGCAGTTCCTGTTTGTGGAAAAGAAGGCTGACAATGGGCAGCAGAAAATCACCTGGCCGGATGAAGACAGAAAGAATGCAGAAATACAGAAAAAATACCGGCTGAACATCTGGGAGGCCTGTCGGCAAAATCTCCTTCGGGCAGGTGTGCAGGAAAAGAATATCCAGATCACCGATCTGTGCACCTGCTGTAATCCGGACATCTTCTTTTCCCACCGGGCGTCCCATGGGAAACGCGGTAATCTTGCGGGATTCCTTGCTGTTAAATCCTGAGGATCTATCGGAAAATATCTCATGCACCCTGCACCGCCTGATCCGCGAATCGCAGGTTCTAAAAGTCTCGCCGCAGAGTACAAAGACTCAGACGCTGGCAGGCAGACTTTTGCTGCCTGGCTAAATTTTTGCTGCGTGGCTTAATTTGTGATTGACGAGGTTTTTATCTTGTGCTATAGTAATCGAGTGTGATTTTCAGCCGATGCCCGGGTTCGCGGATACTCCAGCCGGTTTCCTGGTATCTGGCGGTCATGCTTCCGGCTTTCCGGTGACTCTGGAGGGCGAGGAAGCCGGATCTTTGTTCGAAGGTTCGGAATTATATTTTCAGGAGGAGATACCAATGATTTCAAAGGAAAAAAAGACAGCGATTATCAATGAGTATGCAAGAACGCCGGGGGATACAGGTTCACCGGAGGTTCAGATTGCGATTCTTACCGAGCGGATTCAGGAGCTGACGGCGCATCTGCAGGCGAATCCGAAGGATCATCATTCCAGAAGAGGACTTCTGAAGATGGTAGGTAAGAGACGCGGACTGCTTGCTTACCTGAAGAAAACGGATCTGGAGGGATACCGTGCTCTGATTGCGAAGCTTGGTATTCGTAAATAAGTTTTCGAAAAGGGCGGAACGATGGTATCCGTCCTTTTTCTGCACAGGATGATCTTTTATGCGGCGGCAGCCGAGACCACTGAAAAGCAAACAGCAAACCCCATGGATTCCTGGTGTCTGTTTTTCAGTAGTTTCGGAGCTCTTGCCCATGAGAGATTTTCATTGTGTAAGGATGGAGACTCTTCCGTATTTCTGGAGTTGCGGGACCGGCTCTTCATCCGATTGATGAAAGAGAATTATACAAAAAAGGAGAAAGACATGTACAAGAGTTATTCAATGGAACTGGCCGGCAGAACGCTTACCGTTGACATCGGACGGGTGGGCGCTCAGGCAAATGGCTGCGCGTTTATGCATTACGGGGATACGACCGTGCTGTGCACGGCGACGGCTTCTGAAAAGCCGAGGGACGGGATTGACTTTTTCCCACTCAGTGTAGAATATGAAGAGAAGTATTACGCAGTTGGCAAAATCCCGGGCGGATTTAATAAAAGAGAGGGTAAGGCGTCCGAGAATGCGGTTCTGACGGACCGTGTGATCGACCGCCCGATGCGCCCGCTGTTTCCGAAGGATTACCGCAATGACGTGACCCTTGACAATATGGTTATGTCGGTGGATCCGGAATGCCGTCCGGAGATTACCGCGATGATCGGTACCGCGATTGCGACCTGCATTTCGGACATTCCGTTTGATGGTCCGTGTGCGATGACGCAGATGGGCCTTGTGGACGGGGAGCTGATCATCAACCCGTCTCAGTCGCAGTGGGATAACGGCGATCTGCAGTTGACGGTTGCTTCCACAAGAGAGAAGGTTATCATGATCGAGGCCGGCGCCAATGAGGTGAAGGACGATGTGATGATCGACGCGATCTACAAATGCCACGCGGTAAACCTGGAGCTGATTGCTTTTATTGATAAGATTGTAGCAGAGGTTGGAAAGCCAAAGCATGCGTATGAGAGCTGCGCGGTTCCGCAGGAGCTGTTCGATGCGATGAAGGAGATCGTTCCGCCGGAAGAGATGGAGCAGGCGGTATTTACCGATGTGAAGCAGGTGCGCGAGGCGAACATCCGCGAGATTACAGCGAAGCTGGAAGAAGCGTTCGCCGATAGGGAAGAGTGGCTGAGCGTTCTTTCAGAGGCGGTTTACCAGTACCAGAAGAAGACCGTGCGCAAGATGATTCTGAAGGATCATAAGCGCCCGGACGGCCGTGAGATCACGCAGATCCGTCCGCTTGCAGCAGAAGTAGACATCATTCCGAGAGTGCACGGCTCCGCGATGTTCACGCGCGGACAGACACAGATCTGTACCGTGACGACCCTGGCGCCGCTCTCCGAAGTACAGAAAATTGACGGTCTGGATGATAATATTAATTGTAAACGCTATATGCATCATTACAATTTCCCGTCCTACTCGGTAGGCGAGACGAAGGTCAGCAGAGGACCGGGACGCCGCGAGATTGGCCACGGCGCTCTGGCAGAGAAGGCACTGATGCCGGTGCTTCCGTCTGAGGAAGAATTTCCGTACGCGATCCGCACCGTTTCCGAGACCTTTGAGTCCAACGGTTCGACTTCTCAGGCGAGTGTCTGCGCGTCCACGATGTCGCTGATGGCGGCCGGTGTTCCGATTAAAAAGCCGGTAGCCGGAATCTCCTGCGGCCTGGTGACCGGGGAGACCGATGATGATTATATTGTCCTGACGGATATTCAGGGACTTGAGGACTTCTTTGGGGATATGGACTTTAAGGTAGCCGGTACTCTGGATGGTATCACCGCAATCCAGATGGATATCAAGATCCATGGCCTGACCCGCCCGATCGTGGAGGAAGCGATTTCCCGCACGCATCAGGCGAGAGAGTATATTCTCAAAGAGATCATGATGCCGTGCATCGCAGAGCCGAGACCCACTGTAAATGAGTATGCGCCGAAGATTATGCAGATGACCATTGATCCGCAGAAGATCGGCGACGTGGTCGGACAGAGAGGCAAGACCATCAACACCATCATCGAGCGCACCGGTGTGAAGATTGACATCAACGAGGACGGCTTCGTATCCATCTGCGGCACCGACCAGGCGATGATGGACAAGGCCGCTGAGATGATCCGCATCATCGTGACCGATTTCGAGGCCGGTCAGGTATTCGACGGCGTTGTGGTCAGCATCAAGGACTTCGGCTGCTTCGTGGAGTTTGCCCCGGGCAAAGAGGGTATGGTGCACATCTCCCGGATTGCAAAGCACCGCATCAACCGCGTCGAGGATGTCCTGACACTGGGCGATAAGGTGAAGGTTGTCTGCCTTGGCAAGGACAAGATGGGGCGCATGAGCTTCAGCATGAAGGATGTAAAGCAGAGATAAGATATCAGCGAATAAGATAGCAGGATAAAAGAAACCAGCTGTACGGAAAAAGTACAGCTGGTTTTTGCATACAAAGCAAAGTTTTACATGGGCCGGTTTTGGTTTTCATTATATGTCTCAAAGCTCTGCTCCATATCTTTGAGAATATCCGCATATTTGAGCAGCTGTGTCTGCACCTGCTTCTTATCTGGTCGATCCTGCTTGTAATTGATGCGGTGCTCCATGCTGGCCCAGAAATCCATGCTGAGTGTGCGCACCTGGATTTCGACCGGATAATATTCGGTGACATCCATATACCGCACGGGGATTCCGAGAATGATATGATAGCTGCGGTAACCGTTGGGCTTCGGATGAAGGATGTAATCCTTCTCATTTACTACAATCAGGTCGTTCTGGCGCTTCAGTGCGTCAATCATCTGGTAGGCATCCTGCTCGAAGTAACAGACGACGCGTACTCCGGCGATGTCCTGCAGATAACCTCTGGCGTTTGCCGGGGTCGGGTCATGGTTCAGACGGGCAAGCTTCCCGTCCAGGCTGTTGTGCTTCTTGATTCTGGAATATACCGTGTGAACCGGCTTACTGGCTGCATTCTGATAGATGGAATGGTTCAGAACATCCAGTCTGGAAAGCAGGAGGTTCATGGCATCCTGATAAGGCAGGATCAATTCATAATATTCTTCACTGGTCATTTATTCTTATTTCTCCCTGTCTGGTCTGAAATTATGGTAAAAATATACAAAGAAAATATGTTCAGGATGTGTAGAAGATATTAAAAGAAATGAAAACTGGCCCAATTAAAGATTTTACTTCGCAAAATGGGGGCGGTCTGCGTCGTCAATCAGAGATTGACGACAGAAAATGAAATAAAAAAGGCGGAGCCTGAATTTTACTCCGCCATTTGCCCTACTCTGTCTGTTCCGGAAGAAAACTACCTGCATACTGCCTCGAGATCCTCGAAGAACCCCGGATAACTGATATTCACGCAGTCCGCGTCCTGAATTTCCATTTCCCCGTCGCTGGCGAGTGCGGCGATGGAAAAGCTCATGCCGACGCGGTGGTCTTTGTGCGGGTCTATCACGGCTCCGTGCAGCGATTTGCCGCCGGTGATGATCATGCCGTCCGGTGTGGCCTCGACCGGGCATCCGATGCGGGTGAGGTTCTCTGTCATGACGGCGATTCGGTCCGACTCCTTGACGTGCAGCTCAGCGGCATCGCGGATGATCGTCGTACCATCTGCAAAAGCAGCCAGCACGGCCAGAATGGGGAGCTCGTCGATCAGGGTCGGAATCAGGTCGCCGCCGATTTCCACGGCCTTCAGGCTGCTGCTTCGCACAAGGAGGTCCGCGCATGGCTCCGCTCCGCTGTAATCCTCATTGAGGAGCGTAATATCCGCGCCCATCGCGCGGCAGACGCGCAGCATTCCATCGCGGGTCGGATTGATGCCGACATTTTTCAGCAGAAGCTCCGAACCGGGCACAAGCAGTGCGGCGGCGATAAAATAGGCAGCAGAAGAGATGTCTCCGGGGACATGGATGCTCCGCGCAGTGAGGGTCGGCTCCGGCGAAATAAAAACGGTCGGCAGTTTCTTTTCCGACAGTGTCTGGTCCGTAGAAGAACTGCTCTGGTCGGTTCGCACATCGGCGCCGAAGTAGCGCAGCATCAGCTCCGAGTGATTTCTGGAAAGAGCCGGTTCCGTTACACTCGTCATGCCATCGGCGTAAAGACCGGCGAGCAGGATGCAGGATTTCACCTGCGCAGAGGCGACCGGCGAGTCATAATGAGCACCGTGCAGCCGTGTTCCGTGAATCGATAAAGGGGCGCAGCCATTTCCGTGCATGGAAGTGATATCCGCGCCCATGGCCTGAAGCGGCGTCATGATGCGCTTCATTGGGCGCTTCTGAATGGATGCGTCGCCGGTGAGACAGGAGTCAAACATCTGTCCTGCGAGGATGCCGGAGAGCAGGCGAACGGTCGTGCCGCTGTTTCCGGCATCAAGCACATTTTTCGGGGCGGTCAGCCCGTGCAGCCCCTTCCCATGAATCCGCACACGTCCGCCCGGCTGTCTGTCTGTCGCCGGAGAGGGGGCGGATTTTGCTGTAGAATCCGAAGAATCCGTTTCCAGAGAAATATCGATTCCCATCTGACGGAAACAGGCAATCGTCGAGAGACAGTCCGCTCCGGTCAGAAAATTTGTGACTTCCGTTGTCCCCTCAGCGAGGGCGCCAAACATGACACTCCGGTGTGAGACAGACTTGTCTCCCGGTATGGAAAGCTCCCCGCGCAGGGGAGCGGTGTATTTGATTCTCATGATAGTTCAATTCCTTTCCGGCAGTAAGGATCTGCTACGAAATAACTTGTGCACCTTACACTGCCCGACGCGCGAATGGAAACGCTCTCTGCTTCGCTTCGATCGATGGTATCGCTGACCATAAAAGAATCGACGCAGCCAGAATCCGTTATCACCTGACCATGCATGCCGCATTTCCGGCGATTAGAAACATATCGCGCGAGAGGAGAAACAGCAGCGTACAAGATACGCATGAATATTTATAATTACCTCTCCCAGACCCGGTATTGTTTTTCCCTCAGCAGATCAGCGGCGGCTTTCGACGGCGCTTCCTCGTAAAACTCGATTTGGAGGACGCCTTCTTCGAATTCGCGGCTATGTACGATACCGATATTTTTAATGCTGATCCCATGCTCAGCCAGCACAGTGGCGATCGTGGAAATGGCCCCGGATTCATCGACGATATCGCAGAAAATCCGGTATGTATTTTTGATGCTTCCCAGCCCGCTGGACGGGAATGAATCACGATAATCGCGAGATTTTTCAAAAGCCCGGTAAATCACCTGCCCTTCGCCGCAGCACATAGCCTCGCGGGTATCTGCCAGCAGCTGAATGAAGGTATCCATGACAGAAATAATATTATCGCTGTTGGTCATACAGATCTGCTCCCACATTTCGGGAGAAGAGGATGCAATACGCGTAATGTCTTTAAATCCGCCGGCTGCGAGCATTTTCATCAGTTCATCGCGGGAGTCCAGATCGTGAACCGTATTCACAAGCGAAGCTGCGATCAGATGCGGCAAATGGCTGACCGCTGCGGTCGCAAAATCATGCTGCCGGTAATCGAGCACAAGTGGGATTGCCCCAGTGGAGGCCGCCAGTGCGTGATAACTGTCCACCCATTCCCTGGGTGTCCCGGGCGATGGTGTAAGAATATAATACGAATTTTCAAATAAATGTGCCTGTGCATAGGTCAGCCCGGACTTCTCCGAGCCGGTCATGGGATGTCCGCCGATAAACCGGCCGTTCAGCCCCATATGCTCCACGGCCCTGTGAATGTCCGTCTTGACACTGCCCACATCCGTGAGAATGCAGTTCGTGCGGACAATGTCCTTCAGCTGTTCGAGTGCAGTGACATTGCTGCCCACCGGGGCGCATAGAAAAATACAGTCGCATTCGGAAAAGCGAGTATCCGAAGGCGAAGAACAGATCTGGTCAATAATTCCCTGCGCAAGCGCATCTTCTACGGTCTTTGCCGTGCGCGTATAAGCCATAATGCGGCAGTCAGGGTCCGCGCGCCGAAGTGCCTTCGCCAGTGAGCCGCCAATCAGGCCCAGTCCAATAAATCCAAACGTATGAAGCTCCATAAATGTTGTCCTTCCCGGATATATGAATTGACACGTTTCGTCAGATGCAATTCTACTATTTTACATAGATAAAGTCAATTGAGAAAGTTTATCTGAATTATTCTTAAAATATAGTTGAGAATTTCGTAAAAAAACGATATACTGTATCTATTCTGAGCAGAAGGGTGACCATCCGGTCTTCAGGGAACAAAAGCCGTGCGGGTATGGAACAGAATCTGGGCTAAAATCAATCAGCAGCCCCCATTTGACAACGAGTCACAGCGAACCGTTGTGCTGTTGCGGTGCGTCTATTTGGTGCTGGTGGTTTATTATATCGTTTTTTTCTTCGTGCTGGGAAGCTATTGTTGGATGTATGACAGGAGCTTTCGCATTTCGTGGGTGGCCATTATCTCTGAGGTCAGTACGCTTGCGCTGCTCTGGCTTTCGTACCGTCAGCGGATCAGCACGAATCTGAAGCTTTATGTGGCAGCGGAGCTTTTGTGGCTGGCGGGTTTTGTCTATCTGTTTGGCTGGGACTGCGGAGCGCAGCAGATTATGTTCGTGCTCCTGGTGCTTGTATATTTTTCTTTCTACGATGCGCTTTTACAAAAAGCAGCCTTTACGATCCTGTTGTTCCTGTTTCGCTTTGCACTTTTCTCGTATACGAAATGGCATGATCCTTTTTCCAGACTTCCGGATATGCTTTCGCTGGTTCTGCAGGTCTGGAGTTCCATGTCGTTTTTCACACTGATGGGTATTATCTGCGGATTTTTCAGCTCGAATATTGAATCTGCGGATAAAAAACTGGTGCTTTACAACCAGCGCCTTCGGGAGCAGGCCTCCACCGATCCGCTGACCGGTCTCTGGAACCGGCGTACGATGCGGATTTACCTGAATTCGAACATGGAGCAGAATCCCAAAATGGCATTTTCTGTCTGCATGGGTGATATTGATCTTTTTAAACGTGTGAATGACACGTATGGGCATGACTGCGGCGATGCCGTTCTGAAGTGGCTTTCCGAGCGTATGAAGAATAAGGTGGAGGGAAAGGGGCAGATCTGCCGGTGGGGCGGAGAGGAGTTCCTGATGTATTTTCCGGAACAGAACGGGGATGAGGTACAGCAGCTTCTCATGGAATTTCTTCTGGATCTGGATCGAACCCCGTTTCGCTGGAAAGAGGAAACGATACACATTTCGATGACCTTCGGCGTGGAAGAATATGATTTTCGATCAGATGCAGATGCACTGATAAAAGGAGCGGATGAGAAGCTTTACATTGGAAAAGAACGCGGGCGCGATCAGGTCGTGTTTTAAAAAGCTGCGTGAGAAATTTTTAAGGCAGACCGTGCGTTTGAAAATTTTTAAAACAGACCTATTGACAAATGGCTGTTTGCAGACTAGAATAGACACATAAAGTTCGCATTTCTTTTTAGCCATTATCCGTTTTTCTGTGCAAAGCGCAGGGAGGGACTTAAGATGCGATCCCCGGGGTAGTAAAGGTTTCGACGGGGGCTGTGAATCTGGAGAAGCTATCCGCAGGTGATGCGTCAAATCACAAAATTAAAATTAAACGCTGAAGATAATTTAGCATACGCTGCCTGATGGCAGCTGTCTGACACAGGGCACCCGTACCCTGTGACCCAGGCATCGACGATGCGGGAAACGACATATGCTAAGCTTTGCGCATATGGGCGTATCATGAAGCTACTGAAAGCAGAAGGCTGTCAGCTGTCGCCTGCCGGAGGGAATGTCAAATAACTGACTATGATAGTAGAAGTACAGTGGATCGGCTTTCGGACACGGGTTCGATTCCCGTCTGCTCCATCAAAACGCCGCTTTCACTTTGGGTAGAAGCGGCGTTTTTTCTTTACACAGAAAATACATATTTTAAGATAAGCGCATTCACAGGATTGTCATATTTTGATGTTACTATCGCTATATAAATGTAAGTGGCGGGGCCGCTGCTGTCGGAGCTGCCAGATGCGGCACGGGAGAAAGGAGAATTTTTATGGAACGCTTAAAAATACTTGTGGTGGACGATGAGAGCAGGATGCGCAAGCTGGTGCGTGATTTCCTCGTAAAGAAGGAATTCGATGTGGTAGAAGCGGAAGACGGTGCGCAGGCGATCGATATTTTTTTTGAACAGAAGGATATTGCGCTGGTCATTCTGGATGTGATGATGCCGAAGATGGACGGCTGGCAGGTGTGCCGGGAGATTCGCGCGTACTCGAACGTGCCGATTATTATGCTGACGGCTAAGGGCGACGAACGGGACGAGCTGCTTGGATTTGACCTTGGCGTAGATGAATACATTTCCAAGCCATTCAGCCCGAAGATTCTGGTGGCGCGGGTAGAAGCGATTCTGCGCAGGACCAGCAATTTCTCGGCGGATGATATTCTCCGCGCCGGCAGTATTGAGATCAATAAGGCCGCGCATGAGGTCACGATCGACGGCAAGAGCGTGGAGCTGTCCTTTAAGGAGTTTGAGCTTCTGACTTATTTTGTGGAAAATCAGGGCATTGCGCTTTCCAGAGAGAAGATTTTAAACAGTGTCTGGAATTACGACTATTTTGGAGATGCGAGGACGATCGACACTCACGTGAAAAAGCTGCGCAGCAAGCTCGGCGATAAGGGAGATTACATCCGTACCATTTGGGGAATGGGCTATAAGTTTGAGGTGGAATAACCGATGAAGCACTCTTTGAGAAAACAGCTGACCGTTATTTTCGGCGCACTGATGGCGGCCATGTTTTTGGCAAACTTCCTGATCAATTCTTTTTTTCTGGAGAGCTTTTATTATACGAAGAAACAAGAGGTGCTCCTCGAGGCTTACCGGATCCTGAACGGGAATATTGATTCCCTGGGGAATCTGGACGATGAAGTACAGGAAGAGCTGGACAGCCTTTGCAACGAAAACGGGATTTCCTATCTGGTGACGGATCTGAGCTACAATGAGGTTCTCGGGTCACAGTCTAATTTTTACGCCAGCATTATGAAGGGTCGTCTGAACGGCTATGGCATTGGTGTGGATAAGGACGACGTCACGATCCTGGATTCGAATGAAAGCTATACGATACAGAAAAAATATGATTCGGAAATCGGGCTGAATTATCTTGAAATGTGGGGAAGCCTGGATGATGGGTTTTATTTCATCATGCGCATCAATATCGAAGGGATTCGGGACAGTGTGCGCATTTCGAATGAGTTTATGAAATATATATGCATTCTTGGCGTTGTCCTCACGGCAATTATTGTATGGTTCATTACAAAACGGGTGACGCAGCCTCTGAACGAGCTGACCGAGCTGTCGAAGCGGATGGCGGATCTGGATTTTAATGTCAAATATACGAGCGGGGGCACGGATGAAATCGGGCAGCTTGGCGAGTATTTCAATGAGATGTCCACGAAGCTGGAGCAGGCTTACGCGCAGCTGATGACCGCAAATAACGAGCTGCAGCGGGATATTGAGAAAAAAGAGCAGATTGATGATATGCGCAAGGAGTTTCTCTCAAATGTGTCGCACGAGCTGAAAACACCGATCGCGCTGATCCAGGGCTATGCGGAAGGGCTGCAGGAATGCATCAATGACGACGCGGAGAGCCGCGAGTTTTACTGTGACGTCATTATGGATGAAGCTTCGAAAATGAATACGCTTGTGCAGAAGCTTCTTACGCTGAATCAGCTGGAGTTTGGGAATGATGAGGTTACAATGGAACGGTTTGACCTGGCTCTTCTGGTACAGAATAAAATCCAGGCAGTGGCCATACTCGCGCAGCAAAAAGAAGCGGAGATTGTATATGACGGCGATGAGACAATCTTTGCCTGGGGAGATGAGTTCAAGGTAGAGGAAGTTATCACAAACTATCTGAGCAACGCACTGAACCATGTGAGCGGAGAAGGGAAAATTGAGGTAACCGCGAGTATTCACCAGGGAGAGAAGCCGGAGGATCAGAAGGTGCGTGTGACGGTATTCAATACCGGCGAGCCGATTCCGGAAAAGGATATTGGACAGATCTGGGATAAATTTTATAAGGTTGACAAAGCGAGGACGCGCGCCTATGGGGGCAGCGGAGTCGGGCTGTCGATTGTAAAGGCAATCATGGAGTCCTTCCATCAGGCATATGGAGTTGAAAATCAGGAAAATGGCGTGGCATTCTGGTTTGAGCTGCAATATGGCGATATCGCGCGCCATGAACCGGAGTCTGCGGCCGGGCAAAAAATGATTTCCACCGGTGCGGCGTCCGCGGAAGATGAGGATGCGGACATATGCGACGGGGAGTGGAGACCGGGCTGATGCGTTGCTGATCACAGCGGTGATGTCAGAAAATTAACGAATGGAAACCTTAGTTATCATCAGATCTGAAGATTGCATAATACAATGGTTCAGATGTTTGGAGACAGGAGAAAAATGAGTAAAGTAGCAGTGATTGGCGGCGGTGCGGCCGGTATGATGGCCGCCATCGCTGCCGCACAGAACGGACATACCGTTTCTCTCTATGAGAAAAATGAAAAGCTTGGAAAGAAGCTTTTTATCACCGGCAAGGGCCGGTGCAATCTGACAAATAACTGCGGTGTGGAGGAGCTTCTTCAGGCGGTGTGTGCAAACGCTAGGTTCCTCTACAGCGCTTTTTATGCGTTTGACTCTCAGAGTACGATTCGATTCTTTGAAGAGGAAGGCGTACAGGTGAAGACAGAGCGCGGTCAGCGGGTATTTCCGGCCTCCGACCATTCCTCTGATGTGATCGCGGCGCTGACCCGAAAATTAAATCAGTCCGGTGTGAAAATTTACCTGAACCAGGAGGTAAAGCGACTTCTGATGGAGGACAATACAGATGCGGCTAAAACCGTGGGCATGGCCATTGCCGGCGCTTCAGATCAAAAGAATCTGGCAGGGCATTTGGAAAAATCCGCTGTTTCCACACATATTGCCGGGCTGCAGCTTGCAAACGGTCGGCGTGTGAAGGCGGATGCGGTAATCGTCGCGACCGGCGGACTTTCTTATCCGGTCACCGGCTCGACGGGGGACGGATATCGGTTCGCAAAAGAAACCGGGCATCGGCTGACGGACTGTTCGCCCTCGCTGGTTCCGATCGAGACGGACGGAACCGAAGCACAGCAGATGCAGGGGCTTTCCCTGCGCAACGTAGAGGTATCTATATTTGACGGAAAAAAAGAACTGTTCCGGGAATTCGGCGAGATGATGTTTACTCATTTTGGCGTGACCGGGCCGCTGGTGCTGACCGCGAGCTGCGTGATACAGAAACGCCTGAACGAGCGTCCGCTCTCCATGTTTATTGACTGCAAGCCTGCCCTGACCGAAGAGCAGCTCGACCGGCGGATCCTGCGGGAATTTGATGCGGCAAAAAATAAGCAGTTCAAAAACGTACTTGGTATCCTGTTTCCGTCGAAAATGATTCCCGTAATCATCCGAACCTGCGGCATTCCCGAAGAGCGGCCGGTTCATGAGATCACCCGCGAAGAGCGGAAAAAACTGATTCAGGCAACAAAACATTTTCCATTGACATTGCTTGGCCTCAGAGATTATAATGAGGCAATCATCACACGGGGCGGCGTCTGCGTAAAGGAGATCAATCCGGCGACCATGGAGTCAAAAAAGGTAAGCGGGCTCTATTTCGCAGGAGAAGTGCTTGACGTGGATGCGGTAACCGGCGGATTCAACCTGCAGATCGCATGGTCCACCGGATATGCGGCCGGATCATCGG
Source organism: Lachnospiraceae bacterium (assembly GCA_021202075.1). Taxonomy (GTDB): domain Bacteria; phylum Bacillota; class Clostridia; order Lachnospirales; family Lachnospiraceae; genus Choladousia. Next base: position 104,858 of record JAJQDT010000044.1, read on the forward strand.
TATAGGCCGGATCTGGTAAACATTTTAAATTTTATTTTGCAGAATCAGGATCTGGCCTGTTCAGATCAGGTTATTTAAGAGCGGATTTTGCTCCTTATAATAATTTCGTTCTATTTTATCGGGGCTGCAGCGGTCTGGTAATCCTGATGTATGAATGATAAAATCGTATGAATTGTTTTCGGAGGAACCCTATGAGCTTTAACATAGCCATCGACGGTCCGGCCGGCGCGGGCAAAAGCACGATCGCAAAGCTGGCCGCGAAAAAACTGTCATTTATCTATGTCGACACAGGCGCCATGTACCGCGCCATTGCACTCGGACTGCTACGCAAAAACACGGACATCGAAAACGAAGAAGCGCTCCAGTCGGCGCTGGATACCATTGAAGTCGGTATCCGCTACGAAGAAGGCGAGCAGCATGTTTATCTGAATGGAGAAGACGTATCTTCGCTGATTCGCACCGAGCAGGTCAGCGACATGACCAGCCGCTCCTCCGCGAAGCCCCGTGTGCGCGCGAAGCTGACCCGGCTGCAGCGGGAGCTTGCCGCGCGTGAGAACGTCCTGATGGACGGCCGGGACATCGGAACGGAGATCCTGCCGGACGCAGACCTGAAGATTTATCTGACCGCCAGCGCCGGGACACGCGCCCGCCGTCGCTATCAGGAGCAGATTGAAAAAGGAATGGCCTGCTCGCTCGAGGAGATCGCCAAGGACATCCGTGAGCGTGACTACCGCGACATGCACCGCGAAACGGCGCCCCTCCGCCAGGCTGAAGACGCCATCCGGATCGACTCCTCCGACATGACCATCGAGGAAGTCGTATCCGAAATCATAAAGCTGGCTTGTTTTAGGATGTAACCAAAGATAACGATTTCATAAAATCCAGGCGGGAAAGTTATGCTTCTACCGAGGACTGAAAATCGATAAACAGCACTGTCTGTAAGATAATTTGATTCGAGCGACAAAAGCCTGTTTTCTAGGAATCGGACACAATACATGGTAATACTCATATGCAATCGTATACCCTATGTAGTGTCCGCCGACTGGAAATTGACCTTTGTCGGGCAAATCATAATATCATGAAATACAGGCGAGAGGCCTATGGTTCCCCTGAGGACTGTTAAAATGGCGTCGGTCCTTAGTGAGACCAAGCCGTCAGGCGCAGGTCGAACTTAGTACCGCTACGCCATTTTCCAAGCGCGAGCGTGTCCGAAGGGGAACCATAGGCCTCTCGCCGTCCGGGGAGGTTAAACAAATCCTATGGACATACTCATCGCAAAAACCGCCGGCTTCTGCTTTGGTGTCCGGCGCGCGGTCGATCAGGTCTACCGCCAGATTGAAGAAGGCGAAAAGCCTATCTACACCTACGGCCCGATCATTCACAACGAAGAAGTTGTGAACGAGCTGGAGGAAAAGGGTGTCCGTGTCATATCGAACGAAGAAGAACTTTCCCGGATAAAGGAAGGCACCGTAATCATTCGTTCCCACGGAGTTCCCAGGCGCATCTATACCCTGATTGAGGAAAATGGTCTGCACATGGTGGACGCTACCTGTCCGTTTGTCAAAAAGATTCATCGGATTGTCGAGGAGCGAAGCAGGGCAGGGCATGAGATTGTGATTATCGGCAACGACGGACATCCGGAGGTGGAAGGCATCAAAGGGTGGGTTGACGGTTCGTCGACGGTGATTGGCACAGAAGAAGAGGCCAGGGCGTTTCATTCAGAAACGGGGCAGCCCATTACTATCGTTTCTCAAACGACATTTAATTACAAGAAATTTGATAAATTAGTTGAAATTCTTTTGAAAATGCGTTATTATGCTATAGATGTCATGTGCACGATTTGCAGTGCAACGGAGGAACGCCAGTCGGAAGCCCGCGAGATTGCGCGCAAGGCTGACTGCATGATCGTGATTGGAGGCACCCACAGCTCGAACACGCGCAAGCTGTTCGAGATATGCAGAACAGAATGTGCAAATACTTACTATATACAAACAATGAAAGATTTGGATATTCGACTATTGCCATCCAGGGGCTGCGTAGGCATTACAGCAGGGGCATCGACCCCAAATAAATTGATTGAGGAGGTTTCAAAACATGTCAGATTTAAGTTTTGAACAAATGCTGGATGAATCATTCAAGACAATTCATAATGGGGAGGTAGTCGAAGGGACTGTTATTGACGTCAAGGAAGACGAAATTATCCTTAACATCGGATATAAAGCTGACGGCATAATTACCAGAAGCGAATATACAAATGACTCTGGCGTTGACCTTCGGGAACTGGTCCATGTGAATGACAAAATGGATGCGAAGGTTCTGAAGGTGAATGACGGGGACGGACAGGTGGTTCTTACCTACAAGCGTCTCGCCGCAGAGAAGGGCAACAAGAGGCTTGAGGAAGCGTTCAATTCTCAGGAAATACTTACAGCTCCGGTGGTGCAGGTGCTGAAGGGCGGACTGAGTGCTGTTGTGGAAGGTACACGTGTGTTCATCCCGGCGAGCCTGGTTTCCGATACTTACGAAAAGAATCTTGAGAAGTACAACGGTCAGGAGATTGAATTTATCATTACAGAGTTCAATCCGAGAAGAAGACGCATCATCGGCGATCGCAAGCAGATCCTTGTTGCGAGAAAGGCACAGATGCAGAAAGAACTGTTTGAGCGCATTCAGCCGGGCGATGTTGTGGACGGCGTTGTGAAGAATGTGACCGATTTCGGCGCGTTTGTTGATCTGGGCGGCGCAGACGGACTTCTTCATATTTCTGAGATGTCCTGGGGACATGTAGAGAACCCGAAGAAGGTATTCAAGGTAGGCCAGAAGTTGACCGTTCTGATCAAGGATATCAATGGCAGCAAGATTGCGCTGAGCCTCAAGTTCGCGGATCAGAATCCGTGGATAAATGCGGAAGAGAAGTATGCGAAGGACAGCATCGTGGAAGGCCGTGTCGCGAGGATGACGGATTTCGGCGCATTTATCGAGCTGGAGCCGGGGATTGATGCGCTGCTTCATGTATCCCAGATTTCCCGCACGCATGTAGATAAGCCGTCTGACATTCTCAAGGTTGGCCAGATGATCGAGGCGAAGGTTGTCGATTTCAATGGCGAAGACCACAAGATCAGCCTCAGCATGAAAGCGATTGAGAATCGGGTTCCGGCAAGAGAGGCTGTTCCCGTAGAGGAAGCACCGGAAGCAGAAGCGATAGAAGAGGCTCCGGCTGAGACGGAAGCACCGGCAGTCAATGAAGCGGAAGGCGCTGCTGAGACCGAAGCAACGGCAGCCGAGGAAGCGGAAAGCGCTGCTGAGACCGAAGCATAGGTTTACGGCTCACTGAGAAAATTAAATCAGATTTGTTCACACAGCAAAGAAGCGGTATTTTCTACCATATTATAGAAAATACCGCTTCTTTTATCCGATCATTCTTCACATCTGGCGAAGCAGAAGTTTTGTGTAGAGCAAGATTACATCCGGTTTCTGCCCCAGGTCAGATGTATATTCAAAATACCCTTCTTTTGATTCATGGCTTTTCCGGAACACTGGCGCAAACGGCGGCTCGGTCAGCATGCTCCGTTCTGCCTCGTTATCCAGCCGGTTTTCTGGTCTGAATTTCGGAAAGGGCAGAAATCGTCCGGCTTTTGTGACAAAACAATTCTCCGGCTTTGCTTTTTCCCTGTATTCCTTTGCTACATAGGAAGCGACACTCTTGTGAACGACCTGGTTTTCTACCGGAAGATAATAATAATTTTTATAATCCGGAAGAAAATATCGAAGCGTTCCAGTAAAAAACGGGATTTGAAGCCTCCCGCGATTTGTAAGAACATGAAGAAGGCATTGTCCGCCATCCGGCAGGTCGATGGACAATTCAAGCGCTTTTGGCAAAGGATGCGGCAATTGAAAATGGATATTCAGGAACGCGTAATCAGCCGACTCTTCGGCTGCTACATTTGATGAAATCTGTCCGGAAAACAGAGCCATACAGGCCTCCAGCTTCAGCACATGAAGCATGCCGGTCAGATCATCGTGATTGTGCCTTAGCAAAAGCTCCCGTGTGCTTAGCTGCCCGGAAGGAAACTTCAATGAAAGATCAGAAGATAGCTGATTTGATTGGATCTGGGCGGCATAGTTCCAGAACAGCTGAACCACTTCTTTCCCGCTCAGGGTATCCTCGCGCATCCACCCGGCCTGTCTTTCCAGAAAAGACTGGTTCATGTGCGGCAGATGCAGCTTCCTGCGAAGAGGACGGAAATGCTGATAGAGGTCGATGGAAATGAAATCGTCCAGACCTGCGTCCATATGGTTTGCAGCGGCCCGCCCGCGCAGAAACGGCAAATCAAAGGTATTCCCGTTGAAGTGAACCAGGGCGCGGCATTTTTTAGCAAGCTTCAGGAAAGAAGAGAGCAGCTCCTTTTCTTCCTGAACCATGCGAATAAAAAACTGATGCACTCTCCAGGCCGTATCATCCCGGCAGATACAGCCAATCAAAAAAATAAAGGATGTGTCGGAAGAAAGGCCGGTCGTTTCGATGTCAAAAAACAGGCAGTCCTCTGGATTCAAAGGCTCCAGGTTGTCTTCCGGAGGAATTTCGGAGAGGAGATGCCGAAACAGGTCTCCCTCTAATAAATTTATTTCCGCAGTGCCAAGAGGATGGTTTTCGTGCAGCATTGAACGGTTTCTCCCTTCCATGACTTATCATGCACCGTTTACGGTGCATGATGCAGGCCGCGCCATCGCGAAGCGATTTAATTGCGCGGCTCACCTTAGACATATCATGCACCGTTTACGGTACATGATATGTCATGCATTGTTTACGGTGCATGATGCAGGCTGCGCCATCGCGAAGCGATTTAGTTTACTCAGTCTTCCGGGAATCCGCTCGAGCGGTACATGGTTTCGTCTTCCGTGATAAACAGAGCTTCGACGCCGTCAAGAGATTCGATCAGCTCCATGCCATCCTCCAGTCCCAGAAGGAAGCTGGTGGTGCTGAGCGCGTCGCATTCGGTTGAGGAATCCGCAAGAATCGAGACACTTGTAAGGCCATTATCAGCCGGGTAGCCGGTTTCCGGGTCGAGAATATGGTGATAGATCGTGCCGTTCACTTCAAAGTATCGTTCATACGTGCCGGATGTGACGACAGATTCTCCCATGCATTCGACGACCGCAATGATATCGGAGGTCTGGCCAAAGGGTTTTTGGATGCCGATTTTCCAGCTGCTGCCGTCCGGCTTTGTCCCAACCGTCTGCACGTTGCCCCCCAGATTGATCAGGGCGCTCTCAATCCCCTGCGACAGAAGATATTCCTCCAGCCGGTCGGCGATGTATCCTTTCGCTATGCCGCCCAGATCAATTTCTGCATCAGTATCCAACAGGGTGACCATCGTTCCATCCAGAGAAACCTTCGTGTAATCGACATGAGATAATGCCTCTTCAATTTCCGCATCCGAAGGGATGAGACTCGAATCAGAACCCGCATTCAAATCTGAGTCTTCTTCGGAATCGGTACTGTTGTCCGCTTCGGAACCAGCTGCGGCAGATTCCGCATCCGACTCGTAAACAGTACCGGACTTTCCATCAATGTCCCATAGCTCTACGAGGGGAGTGATCGTTATATCAAAAGCGCCGTCTGACAGCTCTGAATAATAGAGCGCCGTCTCAATCAGGGAAGCGGTCTCCGCACTTACTTCCGTCGCCTCTCCGGCACTGTGATTGATGTTCCAGACATCACTGCCCTCAATCGTGCGGCTCAGCATCTGCTCGTATTCCTCCAGCAGATCAAAGCAGCCGTCCATAGCTGTGGAATCGGTATCTCCATACAGCGTGATGGTAATGACGGTATCAAGGAAAAAACCGGTATCCGAGGTCTTTTCCTCTTCGGCGCTTGCCGGGAGGGAAAAAGAAAACGCTGACATTGCCGTGGCCAGTGACAGAAGGCAGGCCACCATTCGAATGGAATAACCGTGTAAAGATTGCCGGAACGTATCCTGCGAAAAGAAATCAAACATAAATATCTATCTCCTCCTGACATATTATCAGAATGCTTAGAACCTGCGATTCGCGTATTAGGCGGCGCAAGATGGGTAAGTTATTTCGCGACAGTTCCTTACTCGATGCTGTCATCCCTGTCATCCGTACCGTATCCAAGCGCATCTCCAAGCAGATTATATCCGGAAAATGCGTCCAGAATATGGTAGGAACCGACATCCACTGACGTCCATCCCGCGGTGACCAGAATGTACTCGCGATCGCCCACATTGGCCATTGTTGCGAGGCACAGCCCGGCTTCTTCCGTATAGCCGGTCTTTGCGCCGAGAATCTCGCCGCCGGTAACAATCTCGTCCGCGACGTTTTTGAAGAAGGTGCTCCATACCGTAAACCCATCCGGGTGCATGTCCGTCGCAGACATGACATGGTAATGAGTCGTAAACACAGTGCGGAAGGTCTCATTTTCAAGCGCTGAGCGCAAAATCAGCGCCATCTCATAAACCGTCGTGTACTGTTCGCCATCGTGAAGTCCGGTGCAGTTCATAAAGTGACTCTGCGTCAGCCCCAGCTCCTCCACCTTCTCATTCATCAGAGCCACGAGCTCTTCTTCAGAACCTGCGGCTTCGATTGCCAGCTGCATGCAGCATTCCGCGCCGGATGGCAGAAGCGCGCCGTACAGCAGATCGCGGATGACCGTAGTCTCTCCGGGCTCGAACCCGGCCTGAGAGGCATTCTGCGCATAGAGTTCGTCATAATAGTCTGCGGACATGGTGACCTCGGCATCCAGATTTTTGATGGATTCAATAGCCACCAAGACCGAAAGGATCTTGGTCATAGATGCGGGGTAAATCACCTCATCGCTCTTCTTTGATGCCATGATGGTACCTGTTTCCCGGTCAATCAGCACCGCATACGGACTGTACAGAGAGTCCAGACTCACCGACACATCCGGCACAGCGGAGACCTCAGAATCCTCCGAACGGAAAAGATGGAAGAAACCGGAACCATCCGCCGTGTTCTCCTGCCCGCCGCGTCCGAGAATCCGGATGCCGGCCAGAACAGCAGCCACCAAAAGCAGGAAGAGCAGAAGACAAAGCATCATTGCTTTTTTATCACCGGAGCCTCTATGACGGCGTCTTCTGGCCGCTTTCGTGTTTCTGGTACGACGGCCATTCTCATTCTTGTCCGCATAGCGGCTGCCATAAGGTCTGGCTTTGTTTTTCCGCCTGTCGTTATAATCATCGTTTCGATCCTTTTGCATTTGTTACATCCTTTTAAATTTGACTTACTCACATACGTTCCGATTATACCTTCTTTTCCGGGTACGGGCAAGCGTATTATACAAAAATGGGGCGTCTGCCATCTGACTGCGGATGTCTCAGGCTGCATACTGCCTGGCGTGGAAGTGACGTATAACCGGATGTCTGAGACGGAATCTGCGGGTCGGGTGAGAATTGCAATAAAAACTGGACAGCCCCCGGGACACAAAGCTCCAGGGGGCAAAATACAATGAAAGCCGCGCATGAAAAGTTGCGCTTCGCGCAAGGCGCGGCCTTCGTCCATACTCGCAAGCGAGTACGGACATATGATACAATTGCTTTTACAGTCTGTCGTGCCCGCATTGCGGACATTTGGGTCTGGCCTGCCGCAATCCGTGGTCAGTCATTGTACCCGTTCGGGTTCATCGACTGCCATCTCCAGGTATCCGCGCACATCTCATCGATGCCATACTGCGCTTCCCAGCCAAGCTCTTCTCTGGCCTTAGCCGGATCCGCGTAGCAGGTCGCAATATCGCCGGCGCGGCGCGGCTTGATCTCGTATGGGAGCGTCTTTCCGCAGGCTTTTTCGAACGCATGAAGCACCTGGAGCACACTGTATCCGTTCCCGGTGCCGAGATTGTAAATGCGCACCGCAGGCTCGTCGTCAAACTTTTTCATCGCTTTCACATGGCCATTGGCCAGGTCGACCACGTGGATATAATCGCGGACGCCCGTGCCATCCGGCGTGTCATAATCATCCCCAAAGACGCCGAGCTTCTCCAGCTTTCCGACCGCGACCTGCGCGATGTAAGGTACCAGGTTGTTCGGGATTCCTTTTGGATCCTCCCCGATAATTCCGGCTTTATGCGCGCCGATCGGGTTGAAATAGCGAAGCAGGACCACATTCCATTCCGGGTCTGACGTGTGCAGGTCGGTCAGGATCTGCTCCAGCATTCCTTTCGTCTGGCCGTATGGATTCGTGATCTGTCCTTTCGGGCAGTCCTCCGTAATCGGCACGAAGGCAGGATCGCCATAGACAGTCGCTGAAGAGCTGAAGATGATTTTTTTCACCCCATGCTTCCGCATCACATCGCAGAGGGTCAGTGTGCCGGTGATATTGTTGTGATAATATTCGAGCGGCTTGCGCACCGATTCCCCGACCGCCTTGTACCCGGCAAAATGAATCACGGAATCAATGGATTCTTTTTCGAAAATCGCGTTTACCGCATCGCGGTCGAGCATATCCGCATTATAAAAGGTAATCTTTTTACCGGTAATCTGCTCCACGCGCTCAATCGCCTTTTCATTTGAATTATAAAGATTGTCCATCACGACAACCTCATATCCGTTGTTCAGAAGCTCCACACATGTGTGGCTGCCGATATAACCGGCGCCGCCTGTTACCAATACTGCCATAAGATCCTCCTCTTCTTCACATATTTTCTCTTATTCGTCTGTTTCTGCTGGCTTTTTCCGGCTGTCCGGCAGCCGGAAAGCTTCGTAATTCTTACATCTTCTGATTGTACTAAGGAACTGTTACGAATTAATTTGTGCATGCTTTGTTTAAGAATGCGCTAAACATATTGGAATGCTCCGTAATTCGCACAAGTTATTTTTGCACAGCTCCTAAGGGCTTTTTGTCATAAAAGAAGCCGCATCCATCGCACACTATGATACACGTTTTAAACGGTTTTGTAAACAGAGAAATCAGCTTAAAGCCGGATCTGCCGTCCCTTTCTCTGCTCAAATATCGTATAATAACGAAATCCCAGTGATTCCAGGATTGCCGCGGCGCGGTCGAAGGCATATCCGACATGCGTGGGACGGTGTGCATCGGCGCCGATGGTGACCAGCTCTCCGCCGAGTTCGCGGTAGCGGCGGAAGACTCCCGTGCAGGGATTTGGCTCCTCGAGGCCGGCTTTATAACCGCCTGTGTTCAGCTCCAGGCATTTTCCGTTTTCAATCAGATGGCGCAGGATGGGGTCGATGAAATCCGCGTATGCTTCATAAGAGTAATTCTGGTTTTTGTTCGGGCCGTAGCGGACGACAAAATCTAGATGACCGAGCGTGTCGTAATCGTCCGGAGAGAATTTGCGCAGCGTTTCATATTCAGCAAGGAAAAATTCTTCGTAGCTTTCCCTCTCGCTTCGGCCTTCAAAGTATTTCGGATAGTAGGGATCCATGCCGCGCACAAAATGCTGGGAGACAATAATGAAGTCAAACGGATATTTTTTGTTCAGATCCGAGAGCGCGCCCGGAAGGTGAGCCATGATGCCGAACTCCATGCCGATACCGATCCGGATGCTGTCAAGGTAGTTCTCCCGCAATGCCAGAAGCCTCGGGAAATAGGCGTCCAGATCCAGGGAAAAATCCGTATCGCCAGGGGGCGCGTCCAGATCCAGATGCTCCGTAAGACAGATGCCCTTAAGCCCGAGCTCCAGGGCGCGATTAATCATGACTTCCGTCGGTGTTTCACTGTCTCCGGAAAACTCCGAATGCATGTGATAATCATATTGTATACTCATATCCGTATCCTTCCTCGTACTTTCTGCTGTTTCCTTTCTGCTGTTTTCTGATTTTGTCCAAAGGTGCATTTGATTTCGCAAGCTTTTTTGTGGTCTGCCAGTGAGGCACGCAGTGACAGCAGATAAATGTGGTGGCTTCAGCCATTTTCTGCAGCCGATCCCATGCTGTGCGTTTATCATAGCGAATAATTCATAAAAAGTCTATAAAAAAATTTACGGGAATGCACATTAGCACTTGAAATTTCAGAAAGAATTAGGTAGAATAGCAGCAGGTTGGGGATTTTTGGCAGGTGCGGAAGTGTCTCCCGCAGAAGTGCGGCAGCAGATTGCGCTGACAATGGGAGATATACTTTTCATCTGGCCGACGCTGTGGAAGCGCCCCGACGCTGACCTATCAAAAACACATATAGGAGGAATTATCATCATGGCAGTAAAAGTTGCAATCAATGGTTTTGGACGTATCGGTCGTCTGGCATTCAGACAGATGTTCCAGGCAGAAGGCTACGATGTAGTAGCGATCAATGATCTGACCAGCCCGAAGATGCTGGCTCACCTTCTGAAGTATGATTCTTCACAGGGCAAATATGAGAAGGCTGACACCGTTTCCTATACGGACGATGCGATCGTAGTTGATGGCCACACCATCACGATCTACAAAGAAGCAGACGCTTCCAAGCTTCCGTGGGGTGAGCTGGGCGTAGACGTTGTTCTGGAGTGCACCGGTTTCTACACCTCCAAAGAGAAATCCATGGCTCATATCAACGCGGGCGCAAAGAAGGTTGTTATCTCCGCACCTGCAGGAAATGATCTTCCGACCATCGTATACAATGTAAACCATGACACTCTGACACCGGAAGATACCGTTATCTCCGCTGCTTCCTGTACGACGAACTGCCTGGCTCCGATGGCAAAGGCTCTGAATGATTATATGCCGATCGAGTCTGGTATTATGTGCACGATTCACGCTTACACCGGCGATCAGATGATCCTTGACGGACCGCAGAGAAAAGGCGATCTGAGAAGATCCCGCGCAGGCGCTTGCAATATCGTTCCGAACTCCACCGGCGCTGCAAAGGCGATTGGTCTGGTTATTCCGGAGCTGAAGGGCAAGCTCATCGGCGCTGCACAGCGTGTTCCGACCCCGACCGGTTCCACCACGATCCTGAACGCGGTTGTAAAGGGCGAGGCTACTGTAGAGGGTATCAACGCGGCAATGAAGGCGGAAGCTACGGAGTCCTTCGGCTACAACACAGATGAGATCGTTTCCTCTGACGTGATCGGCATGAGATTTGGTTCTCTGTTCGATTCTACCCAGACGATGGTTGTTAACCTTGGCAATGGCACTTCTCAGGTACAGGTTGTTTCATGGTATGACAATGAGAACTCCTATGTAAGCCAGATGGTTCGCACCATTAAGTATTTCGCTGAGCTGGCTTAATCGGTTTTGTAAAAAGTGCGTTCCGATGTTGTGTGTTTACCGGGAGGCATCCCTTTTATGCACAGGAGCGCGAGAGGAGTTTTGTGGCTTACGCCACACGCGTCTACGCTCCGCTTCGGTCGTTGCTAAACGTGTGCCACTGGCACACAGCAACCGCGCAGGCGGACAGGGAGAGAAGGAGCCTCTATCCGATTAATGACAGGCGGGAACGTATGACAGTTAAACTGGAAGACCCGAAAAGAGGTCCGGTCTGATTGGACCGGGCCTCTTATCATTGATGCACAGGGCATATCTCATGCGAAGCGTGGGATGCTCACATCCATAATCGAAGATTGTGGACATACCATGCCCCCATAATCAAAGATTGGGGCAAAATCCGGGTAAACAATTATAGTGAAAAGATAAGAGAACAACAAATCGAACCATGTTTGGTTCGGACTATCGTTCAAACAGAAATATTCAGGAGGAATTCCCAATGCTTAACAAAAAGTCAGTTGATGACATTAACGTGAATGGTAAAAGAGTCCTGGTTCGCTGCGACTTTAATGTGCCGCTGAAAGCCGGGGAGATTACGGATGAGACCCGTATCGTAGCGGCGCTTCCGACCATCAATAAGCTGATCGCGGACGGCGGCAAGGTGATTCTCTGCTCTCATCTGGGCAAGGTGAAGAATGGCCCGAACGAGGGCGAATCCCTGGCGCCTGTGGCAAAGAGACTGAGTGAGAAGCTTGGCAAAGAAGTGAATTTTGTTGCAGATTATAATGTGACCGGCGAAGCGGCGACAGCAGCGGTTGAGGCAATGCAGCCGGGCGATGTTGTGCTTCTGCAGAACACCCGTTTCCGCGGTGCGGAAGAGACAAAGAACGGTGAAGCGTTCAGCAAAGAGCTGGCGGATCTGTGCGATGTTTATGTATGCGACGCATTTGGTTCTTCCCACAGAGCACACGCTTCCGTAGCGGGTGTGACCGATGTCGTTCGTGCAAAGGGCGGCGAGTGTGCGGTTGGCTATCTGATGGAAAAGGAAATCAACTTCCTCGGCAATGCGGTAGAGAATCCGGTAAGACCGTTTGTGGCGATCCTTGGCGGCGCGAAGGTAGCGGACAAGCTGAACGTGATCTCGAATCTGCTTGAGAAATGCGACACCCTGATTATCGGCGGCGGTATGGCATATACCTTCCTGAAGGCACAGGGCTATGAGATTGGCACCTCTCTCTGCGATGACACAAAGCTGGATTACTGCAAGGAGATGATGGCAAAAGCGGAATCGCTTGGCAAGAAGCTCCTGCTTCCGGTTGACACCGTTGTGACGAGCGAGTTCCCGAACCCGATCGATGCGGAGATTGCTACGGAAGTGTATGATTCGACTGCGATTCCGGCGGACAAGATGGGTATGGACATCGGGCCGAAGACGCAGGAGCTGTATGCAGAGGCTGTGAAGAGCGCGAAGACCGTTGTGTGGAACGGACCGATGGGCGTGTTTGAGAACCCGACTCTGGCGGCAGGTACGATCGCGGTAGCGAAGTCTTTGGCAGAGACCGACGCGACCACCATTATCGGCGGCGGCGACTCCGCTGCAGCGGTGAATCAGCTTGGTTTCGGCGACAAGATGTCCCATATCTCTACCGGCGGCGGCGCTTCCCTTGAATTCCTCGAGGGCAAGGAGCTTCCGGGCGTCGTAGCGGCAGACAACAAATAAGGACCGAAAAGGAGCCAAATCAAAGGGGACGGTTCATGGCGAGAAGTATCGAAGCCGTTCCGGGAAAAGCATGAGTATAAAAGAACAGGAGAACAATCATCATGGCAAGAAAGAAAATTATCGCTGGTAACTGGAAAATGAATATGACACCGAGCGAGGCTGTCAAGCTGGTTGAGACGCTGAAGCCGCTCGTGGTGAATGATGAAGTGGATGTCGTATTCTGTGTTCCGGCAATTGATATCATTCCGGTTGTGGAAGCAGCAAAGGGCACCAACATTCAGATTGGTGCTGAAAATATGTATTTCGAGGAGAAGGGCGCCTACACGGGTGAGATTTCCCCGAACATGCTGACAGACGCAGGCGTGAAGTATGTGGTTCTCGGCCACTCGGAGAGAAGAGAGTATTTTGCGGAGACCAGCGAGACTGTAAACAAGAAGATGCTCAAGGCGTTCGAGCATGGTATTACACCGATTATGTGCTGCGGTGAATCTCTGGAGCAGAGAGAGCAGGGCATCACAATGGACTGGATCCGTCAGCAGGTGAAGGTTGGTTTCCTGAATGTGACGGCAGATCAGGCAAAGACCGCAGTTATCGCTTATGAGCCGATCTGGGCGATCGGTACCGGAAAGACTGCTACGACGGAGCAGGCGCAGGAGGTTTGCGCCGAAATCCGCAAGTGCATCGCAGAGATCTATGACGACGCGACCGCAGCAGCGATCCGCATTCAGTACGGCGGATCTGTAAACGCAAAGACAGCTCCGGATCTGTTCGCGCAGGCAGACATCGATGGCGGCCTGGTAGGCGGCGCATCCCTCAAGGAAGAATTCGGAAAGATAGTCAATTACAAATAAGCAGGAACATGTTTTTGCAGGAGCCTTATCCTGGGTATGGTAAGTAGACAGTAATTTGTGAATCGATACGCGAAAGGATTTCCTCGTAGCGGTGATTGCGGAGGACCGTTACGAGGAAGCTGTAAACCGAGGAGGAAAAGGATATGAAAAGGATGAACGTCAGAAGACTGCTTGCCGGAGCATTATCTGTGGGGATGGTATTCTCACAGACAGCCTGTGTGTGGGCCGAAGAAGAGACAGAAACAGAAGTAATTATCCCGTTTGTTGTTGAAGGGGATTATTCTGGAGAGACGATTATTCTGCATAGCAATGATGTGCATGGAAGCATTTCCGGGTATGCTGCGGTTGCTGCGCTGAAGGCGGATTATGAAGCAGCTGGAGCAGAAGTAATTGTAGTGGACGCGGGAGATTTTATTCAGGGTACTACCTATGTCAGCACCTCGCAGGGTGCCACAGCTGTGGAGTTGATGAACATAGCAGGTTATGACGTCGTAACGCTTGGCAACCATGAGTTTGATTATGGTTATGAGAATCTGGTTTCCATTCTGGAAGATGCGGAATTTGCGGTAGTGAATACGAATATTCTCTATAATGATGAAGCGGCTTTTGACGGAAGCACGATTATCACGACGGAGGGCGGACTGAACATTGGCTTTTTTGGTGTTGAGACTCCGGAGACGGCGACCAAAGCGCATCCCGCGAAAATTCAGGGTGTGACCTTCCTGGCTGAGGAGGAGATGTACACGGCTGCCCAGGATGAGATTGATGTACTCAGCGACGCGGATTGTGATCTGATCATCGGGCTGGTTCATCTGGGCGTAGATGATGAAAGTGAACCGAACCGCTCCGTAGACTTGTGGGCGAATATCTCCGGCGTAGATTTCCTGATCGACGGGCACTCACATACAGTTATGACGGAAGGCGAGGACGGGCAGCCGATCCAGTCAACCGGTACCGCGTTTGAGAACATTGGCGTGATTGAGATTAGCGCAGACGGGGAAATCGTAGACAATTATCTGGTCGAGACCAGAGCATATTCCGGGTCGGACGATGCGGTGGCTGCTGCGGCGCAGGAAATCATTGATGAAATCGAAGCGGTTTACGGTGAAGTATTTGCAACCACTGAGGTTCTGCTGAACGGTGAGCGTGAGCCGGGTGTCCGGACGGAAGAGACGAATCTCGGCGACCTTATCACGGATGCGATGCTCTGGTATGTGACGAAGGATGGAGTGGAAATCCTTGGTATTGAAGAAGAGAATATCGTAGCCATCACGAATGGCGGCGGAATTCGCGCGACAATTGAGGCGGGAGATATTACGATGAACGATATCAACACAGTTCTCCCGTTTGGAAATACCGTTGCAGTCGTGTATGTGACCGGTGAGGTGCTTCTGGAATCCCTGGAGGCGTCCACTTACAGCACACCAGAAGCGATTGGCGCATTCCCGCAGACCTCGGGCATTGAGTTTACAGTTGATACAACCGTAGCTTATGACGAGGGCGAACAGTACGAAGGCTCCACTTATTATGGTCCGGCATCCATTCAGCGTGTGACGATTACCGCGATCAACGGACAGGAATTTGATCCGGAAGCGACTTATGCGGTTGTTACGAATGACTTCCTGGCAGCGGGCGGAGATACCTATTACGCATTCTCCGTTTCCGAAGTAATGGATACCGGAACACCTATGGATGAGGCGGTGATCGCTTACATCGAAGAGGAACTTGACGGTGTGGTATCTGAGGCAGATTACGGTGATGCAAGAGGTGATATTACCATCATTGCAGATGAGACAGCGGAGGAAATGACTGAGGAGCCGGCGGCATAAGGCATAAGAAGTCTGAAAAAAAGAAAAAGCATCCTGTCGGATGAAACGATCCGGCAGGATGCTTTTTTCTATATCTAACCTATTTCGTTACCCGGACGGTTATAACAGTCGTTACGGAGCCGCATTGAATCGAGATTTTTGTGGTTCCTTTTTTTAACGCCCTGATTCTGCCTTTGGAATTTACCGTCGCTACCTTTGTGTTGGAGGAGGTATAGGTGATTTTCTGAAGGCAGGTGATGGGTGAAACTACAGGATTGAGTTTTGTACTGGTTCCTTTCGCCATCACAATTTTTTCGGATTCTACAGATACTTTTGTTGCGGCCACCTCAGTTTCCTGCACGGTCACCTTGATTTTCTTCGTTTTGCCGCTGGCAAGCGTGATCGTGATTTTTGTGGTTCCTGCCTTTTTGCCTTTGATTTTTCCGTTTTTGTTTACTGACGCAATTTTTTTATCAGCCGAAGTCCACGAGACGACAGAATCGCCGTTCGCGAGTCCGGAAACAACGATATCCTTCGATGTCTGCCCGACCTGAAGCCGGATGGATGAGACATTGGTCTTAATCGTCGGTTTCAGCTTCGTGTTTGCAATCGTCAGGGTCTCAGACACGGTACAATTCGGATTGGTGCAGGTGTGTATCTGGATTTCGTTGGCAAAAACCGTGGCGGCGCTGAGCGTCGTCCAGGCGCTGAATCTGTGGCCGGTCGCTGCAATGGTTTCTGTTTTGGTCTTGTGACAGAGACTGCAGGTGTACAGCATTTCGCCTTCCGTGGTGCATGTGGCGGCTGTGATGACAGAGCTTTCCACCCAGGTATGATTCCCGCCGCACTCATAGTTTGGGGATACAATGTAGACCAGGGATCCTTTGCTGCAGGCGCCGGTTGAAGCGGTGATCTTGTATACATAATCTCCCTTTACTTCACCGCCGGTATTTCCGTGGATGACGGTAAGCAAAACGGTATCCCCCACACAGGTCACATCAGAAATAATGGCTGTATGGCTCAGGTAGCTGGCGGTTGTAGAAGTGCCGGTCCAGGCAAACAGGGCAAGATCTCCTGGCTGCGGCGTGTAATAGCCTCCGGCAAAAACGGTTTCACTCCAGGTATAGTATGGTGCGGCGAAATTCTTCACGCTGGCGGTTTTGCTGCTTCCCAGAATACTGGTCGGAATTCCGGCGACTCTGGCGCACCAGGAAGCAAATTCGGAACACCAGGCACTGCCGTTGCTGCCCATATATCTCCCGTATTCTGTAAAATTACAGCTTCCACTGACAGAACCATCCAGATCGTCTTCATCATCTCCCTCGCAGTATCCAATCTGGGACTGCGCGACGGCCAGGAGATCCTGCCGGTAATTTCCGGTCAGATTCACCTGCATGAGCTTTTCATAATATTCCCCCGACATATATTCTTCTGAAAAATCAGTGAATGTCGTCGTGGCGGCACTGGCAGGCCTGGCCAGGAGAAAAAGCGCAGCAAGAAGCATCCCCAACAACAGGGAATGTCGTTTTATCGCTGCCTTGTCAAAATAATTGATGCGTCTTTTGTACATAAATAAATGCTCCCCTCTGTATTTTCTCAAAACGATTTTGCTGTCACATTCCGTGGCATTATCCCATTTACTCCCCGAATCATCGTCTGAATCAGCCTTGCGAAAGCCTGTTACCCATATTATATGGAAAAATCTTCCGCAGGTCAAATTTATTTGCTGATTTTATTATTAACATTTCCATATGATTTTATGATAAAATGAGAGCCGCGCATTTAAAGTTGCGCTTTGCGCAAGGCGCGGCCTTCGTCCATACTTGCTTTGCAAGTACGGACATGTGATAAAATGAGAGCCGCGCAGCAGAGAATTATACGGCTGACGAGCGGTCAGGCGCCGGCAAATGGAGAGAGCTCCAGACGAATAAAGTAGCCCTGGTCATGCTGGCAGACCGGACATATGGCAGGCGCATTTGTACCCGTATAGACATAGCCGCAGTTCAGGCAGATCCAGCCGGTTTGAACGTCGGAGACAAATAATTTGTTTTCCTCCATGAACTGCGCGAACCGACCGAAGCGGTCGCCGTGATATTTTTCTATCTGCGCAATCAGATGGAAGGAGCGTGCGACGGCAGCAAATCCTTCTTCCTTTGCGGTATCGCCAAAACTCAGATATACGGAATCGGCTTCCTCGTATTCGTTGTGCTGGGCTCTGCGGAGCAAATCGCTGATGCTGTCACTGATATCCACGGGGTAGCCGCCGTCCACGTGAATCGTAGAGCCGGAAAGCTCCTGCAGATGCTTATAGAATATTTCCGCATGCTCCCGCTCCTGATTGGCGGTGTAGGTAAAAACCGCCTCGATGACAGGAAGGTTCTGCTTTTTTGCCTGTGCAGCGGCGATGGTGTAACGGTTTCGCGCCTGACTTTCACCCGCGAATGCGCGCATCAGGTTGTCTTTTGTGATGCTGTTTTTAAAATCTGTCGCCATAATGTCCTCCTTGCCCGGTTGAACCGGAATCGATAATTTATATCCTGCGCAAAAAATCTCAGGCGCAGGTGATTGTAATATGGAAAGTATTTCCGTATTTTTCCGCTTTATTCATTTTGATATCAGCCAGCCGCAATCGCATTGCTTTGGAATATATGAGAAATCCATCGAACCTGTACAGGATGGGAGGCTTACTGAATTTGAGATGGCAGGCGTTTTTCTGAATTTATGCCATCGGGCATTTTTCGGAATTTGTGCTTGTAACTAAGCCGTACCTTTGATAAACTATAGCATGTTGGCGGATGGTCAGACGGATGGCAGGAACAGTTTCGGGCTGCGTCGAGGCTTTATGGTCTGCGATAGCGCCGCCCAAATACAAAGCGAAGAGCGCTTCTGTTCGCGCGTTAGGCGGTGCCAGGTCGGCAAGTAATTTCGCGACGGTTCCTTAGCCTGCTGTTTTGAGATATTGCATGCCCTGGAATGCCTGGAGCACAGTAAAAAGAGATGAGGAGAATTATTCTTTGCAGATGAGTGATAGTAAAAAAGCAATTCTGGTGGTCAGCTTCGGGACAAGCTATGAGGATACCCGAAGAAAAACGCTTGACCGCATTGAGGATCGTATGCGCAAGCGGTACCCGGATTTTCAAGTGCACCGCGCGTGGACGAGCGGGATCATCCGCAGGAAAATTGAAACACGGGATGGAATCCGCATTCAAGACGTAAAGGGTGCGCTGGTTCAGATGGCGGCAGACGGGATAACGGATCTTGTGGTTCAGCCGACGCACGTGATTAATGGGATTGAAAACGACCAGATGCTGGAGGATGTTAATAAATGCAGGCATCTTTTTTCTCATGTGGCGGTGGGAAGACCGCTTTTGACGACGCAGGAGGACAATCGGCGCATTGTGCAGGTGGTGGCACAGGAGCTGAGGCCTGCAAAAGATGAGGCTCTGGTGCTGATGGGGCATGGGACGGAGCACTACGCGAATGCGATTTACGCGGCTCTGGATTATCAGTTTAAGGATATGGGTTTCCCGAATATTTTCATGGGAACGGTGGAGGCCTACCCGGCTCTGGATTCTCTGATTCGCAATGTGCGCGGGCAGCATCCGACTCGTATCATACTTGCGCCGTTTATGATTGTCGCCGGTGAGCATGCGGAGAATGATCTGGCCGGAGATGGTGCCGGATCCTGGAAAAGCTGTTTTGAAAAAGCTGGTTTTGAGGTCTCCTGTATTTTGAAGGGCCTTGGCGAATATGCTGGTGTCCAGGAGATGTTTCTGGAACATGTGCGGGACGCGCTGGAGGAGAAAAATGCAATCTATGAGTGATTTCGGCAAAAAGACTGACCGGTACTGTGTGAAAAGAAAGAAAATTGGCAATGGAATGGGCGCATGACTGGTATGCCAAAGAACTGTGCCGGAATCGGTGGCCTTACCGGGTAAAGCCTGATAAGTAAGAAGCAGGGGGAACGGTTTTGGGTATTTTGATGGCGGGGATCGATCACAGCATCGCTCCGATTGACATACGTACGGTATTTTCATTTACGAAAAAGAGCACTGCGGAAGCCTATGTCCGGCTGAAGCAGGTGAAGGGTATGGAGGGATGTGTTCTGATTTCCACCTGCAACCGCATGGAATTGTACCTGAGCACCGGAGAGGATTTTGACAGTAATATTTTTGACCTGCTCTGTAAGATCAGAGGCCTTTCAGGGGAACTGTCGCATGCGTATCGTCCCTACTTTCGTTTTCGGGAGGAGCGGGAGGCGGTGCATCACCTGTTCCGCCTGGCCGGAGGACTCGAATCACGCATTCTCGGAGATGACCAGATCATCACTCAGGTGAAGGATGCGCTTGCGTTTGCACGGGAACAATATGCATCCGACCACGTGCTGGAGACCCTGTTTCGTCAGGCAGTCACGGCGGCGAAAAAAGTAAAGAGCTGCGATGAGCTTTCTCCGTCCGATCAGTCTGTTGTGCGGACGGCCATCCGCGCTCTGAAAGAAGAAGGCTATACTTTTGAAGGAAAAACATGCATGGTGATCGGCAACGGTGTGATGGGAAAGCTTGCCGCGACTCATCTGCAGCAGCAGGGGGCGGACGTGACCGTGACGGTACGGCAGTACCGCAGCGGTGTGGTTGAGATCCCAGAGCATTGTTCGCGCATCGACTATGGACGCCGGATGGAACTGTTCGGTGCCTGTGATTACGTGCTGAGCGCGACTGTCAGTCCGAATTACACGCTGACCAGAGAGCTTGTGGCAGAATGCCGGATCGACGCGGCCAGGAAATCGGTCGTTTTGATTGATCTTGCTGTTCCGCGCGACATTGATCCCGGTGTAGCGGATTTGGACGGTGTGCACCTCTATGATATCGACTGTTTTCGCGAGGAAGCTGTGAGCGAGGCGCAGAAAAAGGCGATCGCGGATGCGGAAGCCTGTTTTTCGGAACAGATGGAGGAATTTTTCAACTGGTATGATTGTGTAGACGTGGTTCCGCGGATCCAGTCGATCAAGGAACAGGCTGCCATGGACCTGGAGAAGCGTCTGACAAAAAAGCTGCGGGCTTTGCCGATGGAGGAGCCGGAGAAGGTGACGCTGCAGGGCGACATTGAGTCAGCGGCGGAGCGCATGATGAATAAGCTCCTGTTCGGGTTGCGCGGTACGGTAAGTGAAGCGGCATTCCGGGAATGCATAGCCGGACTGGAGAAGGTGTACGGAGATGAAAAATGATTGGGAAAATAACGATTGGCAGCCGGGAGAGCCGGCTGGCCGTGATTCAATCGGAGAGGGTACAGAGGTACATACAGGAGCATTGCCCCGGAATGGCTGTGGAAATTCTCACAATGAAGACCACCGGAGATAAAATCCTGAATCAGTCACTGGAGAAACTGGGCGGGAAAGGACTTTTTGTAAAGGAACTGGATGCGGCTTTGCTGGATGGCCGTTCCGATTTGTCGGTACACAGTCTGAAGGATGTTCCGATGGAACTTCCGGATGAACTTCCCCTGATTGCATTTTCTGCGCGGGAGGATGTGCGCGACGCACTGATTCTTCCTGATGGAGTGAAGGAACTGGATTTTTCAAAGCCGGTCGGCTGCTCAAGCAGGCGCAGGATGCTGCAGTTCGCGCAGCTGTATCCACAGGCAATCTTCGCGCCGATTCGCGGCAACGTGCAGACCAGGCTGAAAAAGCTGGATGGCGGAGAATACTGCGCGACGATTCTGGCTGCGGCAGGTCTGAAACGTCTGGGACTGGAGCATCGCGTCAGCCGGTATTTTACTACTGAAGAATTGATTCCTGCCGCCGGGCAGGGAATCCTGGCAGTGCAGGGGCGCGCGGGGGAAGATTACAGCTATCTGAACGGCTATTCGGATGAGGAGGCAGCGGTCTGTGCGCAGGCGGAGCGTGCATTTGTGAGGGCGCTGGGTGGAAATTGCAGTACACCGGTGGCGGCGTATGCGCGGGTGATTTCAGATACAGAAGCACGGGCAGATTTGCAGACTGACTTATCTGTTCGTTTACGGGCAGATTTATCAGGCGATTTGCCGGACAGATCCGCGTCTTCTGTCTGTGGGCAGGATGCCGCTGGGAGCGAGGCGCCTGGGGTAAATGATTGCAGACTTTTACGAATGGATGTCTTTTACTTTGATGAAGATACCGGAAAAAGCTACCGCGATAGCGCGACAGGGAGCATGAGAAAACCGGAAGAACCTGGGGAGATTCTGGCGGAGAAAATCAGGAGCTTGAGGCCGGAATAACAAACGGAAGAACTGAACAGGGAAGTGTGGAAAGGGTTTTGCAAAGGAAAGGATGCTTGCTGCATATGTCAATGGAAAAAGTCGGAAAGGTTACCCTGGTGGGTGCGGGACCGTCGGATCCCGGGCTTTTCACATTAAAGGGAAAACGGGCTCTTGAAGCGGCGGAGGCCGTGGTATACGACGCGCTGGTCGGACAGGGAATTTTAAATATGATTCCGGGTACGGCGGAGGCAATCAATGTCGGAAAGCGCGCGAACCATCACACAATGCCCCAGAATGAGATCAGCCAGCTGCTTGTGCAGAAGGCGAAAGAGGGTAAACGCGTGGTGCGGCTAAAGGGTGGCGACCCCTTTCTCTTCGGACGCGGCGGCGAAGAGATCGAGGCACTGGTTCAGGAAGGGATTCCATTTGAAGTCGTTCCGGGCGTGACGTCAGCGCTCGCGGTTCCGGCGTATCAGGGAATCCCGGTGACGCACCGCGATTTCTGCTCCTCGGTGCATATCATCACAGGACATAAACGGGCTGCGGCCGGATGTTCTCATCCGCAAACGGAGAAATCCCTGAATGCGTCGGCAGAATGCTCTTATCCGCAAACGGAGGAATCCCTGAATGCTGCGGCAGAATGCTCTCATTCGCAAACGGAGAAATCTCTGAATGCGTCGGCAGGATGCTCTCATTCGCAGACGGGGGAATTCCTGAACGCTGCGGAGCCTGCCCATGCGCTCCCGGATAATGAAACTGTGCCGGATATTGATTTTGATGCATTGGTTCGCACGAAGGGAACGCTGGTATTCCTGATGGGGGTATCGTCCCTCGGCGATATTTGCCGCGGACTGCTGGTCGCCGGTATGCAGCCATCGACACCGGCAGCGCTTTTGATTCAGGGAACGACCGCGCATCAGCGTCGGATTATCGCGACGGTGGCAACGCTGGAGGAGGAAGTAAAACGGCAGGGTTCCGATACACCTGCAATCATTGTAGTCGGGGATGTCTGCGCTCTGGCAGAAGAATTTTCGTGGGTCGACCGGCAGCCGCTCGGAGGAGTAAAGGTGCTGCTGACCCGCCCGAAGGAGCTGATCAGTGAAACAGCTGCAAAGCTGCGCGAAAAAGGCGCAGAGGTGCTGGAGCTTCCGACGATCCGCACGGAGCGAATTCCGTATAATGGGCGACTGGCGCAGGCATTTGAAAGGCTGGACACTTATCAGTGGATTGTGTTTACCAGCCCGACAGGGGTGCGGATTTTCTTTGAGGAAATGAAAGAGCGCGGGATCGACTGCCGGGCGCTTGGCTCTGTTCAGTTCGCCGTGATCGGCAATGGAACGAAAAAGGCTCTTGCAGAACATGGATTTTACGCGGATCTTATGCCGGATGTTTATGACGCCGCGCATTTAGGGCGGGCACTGCGGAATGCCATCGTGAACATGAATTCAGAACAACGCATATTTATGGAGGAAAACTCACAGCGTCAATCGAGCGGGAAGTGCTTTTTGGATGATGGGCGCGACCTGTCTCATATTCTCATCCCGCGCGCCGCCGCCGGGTCACCGGAACTGCTTGCAGAGCTGGGAGAAGGAGTTTGCGTAGATGATATCCCAACCTATGAGACCAGATATGCGACAAGCCCATATGTGGATCTGAGAAAAGAATTTGCCGGCGGGGCAATTGATTACGTGATGTTTACCAGCGCCTCCACTGTCCGCGGATTTGCCGCGGCGGTGGAAGAAACGCCCCCTCCCTGTGCTCAACGGGAATCCCGCCCGCAAGGAGAGGCTCAGGAGATGGACTATACAAACGTACAGGCCATCTGTATCGGGAAACAGACCGAGGCAGCGGCTGCCGGGCTTGGCATGAAAACATATGTGGCTGCGAACGCTTCCGTTGACAGCCTGATAGAGCGGCTATGTGAGGTAAATAATAATATCCGGTGAAAGACTGTATATTCATATAATGCATTCGCAAGAATAATTTTCTTGACTTCAATCGGGTATATCGATACAATAAATAATACAAGAATAATGACAGGAGGCATTGTTAAGCTATGTTGGAGTTTAAGTATGACACACAGTTATTAATTGAGGGAGAGGATCTGGATGAAGACGCGATCAGCGAATACTTCACGGAAAATTTCAAAGGCGACTGCCTGCTGGCAGTCGGCGATGAGGAACTGATTAAAATCCACTTCCATACCAATGAACCGTGGAAGGTTCTGGAGTATTGCGCGACGCTGGGCGAGATTTACGATATTGTAGTGGAAGATATGGACCGCCAGTCGCGCGGACTGAAAGGGTAACGTTATCTGCGTTCTGTCTAAAAAGCAAAACAGGGTATGAAGATAGTGAACTGTAATTATGAGTAGAAAACCGTTTTCGTTTCACTACGGTCGGCTCTAAACGGACGGCCACTGAATGTCCGGAGCCTCATAATTGCAGATATATATTCGGTATGAAAAGATACAGGGAGTGATGAAAATGGATATGACAATCCGCCCGAGGCGGCTGCGCGGAAATGAGATCCTGCGTAAGATGGTGCGGGAGACGCGCGTGGATGCGTCGTCCCTGATTTATCCGATTTTTGTAAAGGAAGGAACCGGAATCCGGGAAGAGATACCGACCATGCCGGGACAGTACCGGTACAGCGTGGACCGGATGGGAGAGAAGCTGCAGTCCCTGCTCGACGCGGGGGTTTCGGGCGTCATGTTTTTTGGCATCCCGGATCATAAGGATGAGGTTGGCAGCGGCGCGTACGCGGAAGATGGAATCGTGCAGAAGGCTCTGCGGCAGGCGAAGCGTGATTTTCCGGGGATGTATCTGATTACGGATGTATGTATGTGTGAGTATACCTCGCACGGACATTGCGGGGTGCTCTGCGGATGCGGAAATTCCGATTCCGTTTCCGATGACAATATCAGGCCGTCTTCAGAACGATTATCAGTGAAAAAGAAACAGCTGAATGTCAATGGACAGGCTGCTCCGGCATTTCCAAAGGGTTATGTAGATAATGATCGCACGCTGGAGCTGCTCGCGAAAACAGCGGTATCTCACGCGCGGGCAGGGGCGGATATGGTCGCCCCGTCGGATATGATGGATGGGCGGGTGGCGGCAATCCGTGCCGCTCTGGACGAGGAAGGGTATCTGAATGTGCCGATCATGTCTTACGCGGTGAAGTATGCGTCCGCTTTTTATGGACCGTTCCGCGATGCAGCCGGAAGCGCACCGGCGTTTGGCGACCGCAGGAGCTACCAGATGGACTACCACAATAGCCGTGAAGGGGTTAAGGAAGCCCTGCTCGATGTGGAGGAAGGCGCCGATATCATTATGGTAAAGCCGGCAATGTCCTACCTGGATATGGTCGCGAAAATAAAGGAAGTGACGGATGTGCCTATCGCTTCCTACAGCGTGAGCGGCGAGTATGCGATGATCAAAGCGGGCGCACAGCTCGGCTACATTGATGAGGAAAAGATTATCTGCGAGACGGCTATCTCTGCATTCCGCGCGGGATGTGATATTTATCTGACCTATTTTGCGGAGGAGATTGCGAAGTATATCCTTGAGGGGAAAATAGGCTGATTGCTACATTTCGTGATAATTGCCAGCTATGTAGAAACGGACGTGGGTACATTTACGGTTTCTGAAGGACTCGCACAAAAGATAATCAGAGGACGGAATCCGAATGAGTGATTAAGCGACCGAAGAAGTGCGAATCAGGAACTTAAGGACATTTCTTGCGCAAAATGGCAAAATTTTGGTCCCGGCTTGTCCGGGTTAGGATGATTGATTTGACATGGTAATTTATTGATCACAGGCGAAGACAGAGAAAACGGATGGCCGGTCACAGGGAGAATGAAAGGCGGATGAAAGGAATGACAAAATCAGAAGAACTATTTGAGCGTGCCTGTCGGGTGATCCCGGGCGGGGTGAACAGTCCGGTGAGGGCGTTTGGATCAGTAGGCCAGACCCCGCGGGTGATTGCGTCCGCTCATGGCGCATATATGACGGACGAGGATGGTAATAAGTATCTGGATTTCGTTGGTTCCTGGGGGCCGATGATTCTGGGACATGACGATTCGGCGGTGCGTGAGGCAGTGATAAAGGCTTGTGCGGACGGCCTGAGCTTTGGCGCAGCGACGAAGCGCGAGGTAGAAATGGCGGAACTGATCTGCGGCTCGGTTCCGAATGTGGATATGGTGCGCATGGTCAATTCCGGCACCGAAGCCGTGATGAGCGCGATCCGCGCGGCGCGCGGCTACACCGGGCGGGATAAGATTGTGAAGTTTATGGGCTGCTATCACGGGCATTCTGACGCACTGCTGGTGCAGGCTGGCTCCGGCGTGATGACGGCCGGTATTCCAGACAGCGCAGGTGTGCCGCAGGGCTGCACAAAGGACACGCTTTCTGCCATTTATAACGATTTGGCAAGCGTGGAGCGCCTGTTCGAAGAATTTCCGGACGAGATTGCCGCAGTCATTGTCGAGCCGGTCGGGGCGAATATGGGAGTCGTGCCGCCTTTAGGCAGACATTCGAAATCTTCGGCAGCATCGGCAGCCTCGGAGAGTCTTTTGGCAGATGACAATGCTTCTTTTGCAGAACAGGCTGACAGGGAAATGACAGAACCAGGATTCCTGGAGGGCCTGCGCAGTCTCTGCACAAAATACGGCGCGGTGCTGATTTTTGACGAAGTAATCACCGGCTTTCGCCTCGGCTTTACCGGCGCGCAGGGCTACTTTGGCGTGGACGCGGATCTGGTGACCTGTGGCAAGATCATCGGTGCGGGCATGCCGGTCGGAGCCTACGGCGGGAAGCGGGAAATCATGGAGCAGGTGGCTCCGGTCGGACCCGTCTATCAGGCGGGTACCTTAAGCGGCAACCCGGTGGCCATGGCGGCCGGGCTGGCACAGCTCTCCATTTTGAAAGAGCAGCCGGAGATCTATGATGAGCTGAATAAAAAAGGGCAGTGGTTCTTTGGCTCCATAAAACAGATTGCCCGGGAAACAGGCGCCCCGGTACAGGTCAATTCCTGCGGCTCGCTCGGCTGTATGTTTTTCACATCGGAGCCGGTGGTGGATTATGCCTCCGCAAAGACATCGGATACTGCAAAATATGCAGAATATTTCCGTTATATGTTATCGAATCATATTTATCTCGCCCCATCGCAGTTTGAAGCGATGTTCCTGTCGGCAGCGCACACGAGAGAAGAACTGGCAGATGTGCTGGAATTGGTGAGAAGGTATTTTGCTTTGAGGGAGAAACAGCACTGACTATGTCGCCATCTGACGCGTTGGTCTACGCTCCGCTTCGGTCGGCGAATATCCCGCATAAAATGCGGGATGCCACCCGGCGAGGGCTAACCGAACGTCCACTGGATGTTCAGCGCTATAACTTAAAAAATGATTGAGACGGCACACTAGAAGGATCCGATAGAGCATTGATGCAGGATTGAGGCTAAAATAGATGGCAGGGAAGGAACGGTTTTCTTCATTTCATTTGATTACAGGCGGAAGCGGCAGCGGCAAATCTGCGTATGCGGAGAACTGCGTTACAGCGGTCTCCTCAAGGCGAGTTTATATCGCGACAATGATTCCCTATGGCGAGGATGGAAAGCGCAGAGTGGAACGGCACCGGAACCTTCGCAGGGAAAAGAATTTCGTGACAGTCGAATGCTATACGGGGCTGGAACAGCTGGATTTGAAGTGTTCTGTCTGGAAAACAGCCCAGGAATTGTCAGCGTGTGAATCAGAAGCTTTAAACGAGGACGCTCATTCTTCCAATATTACAGTTTTATTGGAATGCATGTCTAACCTGGTGGCGAATGAGATGTTTGAACCGAACGGAGCCGGGGAGGATACCGTCCCGGCGGTTTTGCGCGGCATAGAGTCGCTGCGCCGGCAGGTGCGCCATCTGATGGTCGTAACGAATGAGGTGTTCTCAGACGGCATTACCTATGATGCGGAGACGATATGCTATCTTTCGTATCTTGGCGCGGTGAATCAGGCACTGGCAGCGCAGGCTGATACAGTTACCGAAGTTGTGTATGGAATACCGGTAAAAGTGAAATAATGGATGCCAATGATTTCCTTTTTATCATAAGCGATGAAAGTAAAGATGGAGGCTGGATAATGTGCGAATGGTCAAACGATGCTGGAGCAGTCTGAATATCGCAGTTTCGATGTATTCGAAGTTTCCGGCGGCACAGTGTGACTGGTCGGAAGAAAATATGAAATACGTGATGTGTTTCTTTCCGTGGATCGGTGTGGTGATTGGTTTGCTCTGCTTTGGATGGGATGCACTGGCGATGTATCTTGGGTTGCGTGATGCGCTCCGGAACGCGATTTTACTGATACTTCCGGTCGCTGTATCCGGCGGGATTCACCTGGATGGTTTCCTGGATACCTCCGATGCCATGAGCTCCTGGCGGCCGATGGAGAAGCGGCTGGAAATTCTCAAGGATTCTCATGCGGGTGCGTTTGCAGTTATTTGTGGTATCGTATATTTTTTTCTGCTGTATGGCGTGCTTGATTCTGTGCGCGGGGAGATGATGGCCGTTTATTCGTGCTGCTTTGTCATATCCCGCTCGCTGAGCGCGTTTTCGGTTGTTACGTTTCCAAAGGCTTCGACAAAAGGAACTGTCGCCGGATTTTCGAAAAACGCGCAGACAAGAGTGATACAGACGACCTCCATTTGTTATATTCTGGCGACGGGGATTTTAATGGCTTTACTGCAGCCAGCCTATGCTGCAGCGGCTCTGGCGGGGGCAGCCGGTTCCTTTGCGTGGTATTATCACCGGGCGATGAAGTACTTTGGCGGGATCAACGGAGACCTGGCCGGATATTTCCTGACCGTCTGTGAGCTTGTGATGCCGCTAGCGATGGCAGCGGCTTCGCTGTTGCTCAGATTCTAAATCACCTGAAACAGGTAAAATTTGAGATAATCGGTCTCGGGAACATTCCACAGAATCGGGTGGTCCGGCGCCTGCTGGCGGGCCTCGATCTGCCGAAGCTGGACTCCGGCGTCGGCGGCCGCGCCATGGAGCATCTGAATAAACAGCTCGTCGGACATGAAATGGGAGCAGGAGCAGGTGGCGAGATAACCGCCGCGGGGCAGAAGCTTCATGGCCCGCAGATTGATTTCCTTATAGCCCTTTTTTGCATTGCCGACAGTTTTCCGGCTTTTCGTAAAGGCCGGAGGATCCAGAATGATGAAGTCATATTTCTCTTCATGACTCTGCTCCAGCTGCGGAAGCAGGTCAAACACATTTGCGACGCGAAAACTCATACGGTCGTCCAGCCCATTGCGCCAGGCGTTCTTTTTTGCCATCTCGATGGCGCTCTCGGAGATGTCAACGGCGCAGACATGGGCAGCGCCGCCTCTGGCGGCATTCAGAGCAAACGAGCCTGTGTGTGTGAAGCAGTCCAGCACCCGTTTGCCTGCGGCGAGGCGCGCGACCGCCTGACGGTTGTATTTCTGGTCCAGGAAAAAGCCGGTCTTCTGGCCGTTCTCCACATCCACCTGATAGACAATCCCGTTCTCCGTGATTTCTGTGAGGCAGGAGTCCGTATGGAAGCATAATTGATCATGATCCGGAACCGGAGATAAAGAACGGGACTCGTTTTTATCGGGAACCGGGTATTTAGAACAGTTTTCATGGATATCCGGGGCTGCGGACAGCGATAAAGCATTTTCCAGAGGATACCATCCCTTATACTGCTTCAGCCCTTCCAGTTCGCGGATGGAAACATCATTTCGTTCATAGATTCCCCGAATTGTCTGTCCATCCCCGGTCAGAACCTGGTACAAAAGCGGAAAAATAACAGGTTTCAAAAGCTCCATACCGTAGGAAAGTGTCTGTGTCACCAGAATGTCATTGAAACGGTCCACAGTCAGACCCGGAAACCGGTCCGCCTCCCCAAAAATCACACGGCAGCAGCCGATATCATCTCCCATCACTGTTTTTCGATACTCCCATGCGTAACGGATCCGTCTCTCCCAGAACGCGGCGTCAAATTTATCGTTTGCGTTTCGTGAAAGCAGGCGGACACGAATCTTTGAGTGCTCGCTGTAAAAACCGGTTCCGAGATATTTTCCAACAGCCGGATTACCGCCGGATTCACGGCATTCGGATTTTGCAGTTTCCTGTTTTGACCAGGCCGGAGAGGTAACGACATCAACCAGACAGCCATTGGTTACCGTTCCGATTACCTGCCGGATTTCTGCATCATAAACCCACGGATGACCGCTGAGGATGGAGCGCTCCGCTTTTTTGCTGACTGTGAGAATCGTGTAAGGTCTTTTTTGCTTCATAACGACTCCTTTTATAAAAATCAGACATATTAGTCACCCCATTATACTTCGCGTATATGCCCAAAAGCAAGCTGTTTTGTCATTTTCCGCAGGAAATTCATACTTCAGGAATGGAACGGAGAATGTTTACATCGAAAAATCTGTTAAAAAATCCGAAAGGATATTTGTACTGCTGCATTTACAAAAATCATGCAATAGGATAAAATAAGGAACGGACGTTAATCTGGAGGAAAAAAGAAATGACAAAAATACTATTCGTTTGTTGGGGGAATATATGCCGGTCGCCGATGGCCGAGTTTATCATGAAGGATATGGTGGCGAAGCGCCATCTGGAGCATCAGTTTTTGATTGAATCGGCCGCGCATACGAGTGAGGAAATCGGGAATCCGGTTTATCCTCCCGCCCGCCGGGAATTGAAGAAGCATGGCATCAGCTGTGAAGGAAAGCGGGCAAGGAAAATGACGAAGGAGGACTATGACCGGTTTGATTGGATCATCGGCATGGAGCAGCTGAACCTTCGCTATATGCTCCGCATTCTCGGCGGCGATCCGGAGCATAAGGTTCGTCTGCTGCTCGATTTTTGCGGAAACGGGCGCTCGAGAGATATTGCGGATCCATGGTATACCGGAGAATTTGGAAAGACTTACTCGGATCTGGTTGAGGGGTGTGAGGCCTTGTTGAACTTTTTGAGTGAAAATGAAATGCTGTAGCGGATCGTATGCTTCCAGATAGTGAGCTTTCGGATAGCTGGTTACTGGCACGTATATGTACAAGGTATGTTTCTATTGCTCTGATCGTGCAGGCCGGTCAGAGACGCAAATGAGAACATAGTAAGCGGAAATGCGATATTACGAGCGTCAGCAGGGAATGCGTAAACGGTCAGCAAACGAATGTCAGCAGGGAATACGTAAACGGCCAGCAAACGAATGTTGGGTGAAAAACAAAGGCAGGAATCATGGATCAGTTAAGCTTTGGAGATTTCGTGAATACGGAATTGCAGCCGCTGGCGGCGCGCCTTCGTCCGCGCACGCTGGATGAGTTCGTGGGGCAGAAGCATTTGCTCGGGCAGGGAAAGGTGCTGCGCAGGCTGATTGAGAGCGACCAGATATCGTCAATGATTTTCTGGGGGCCTCCGGGTGTAGGCAAAACGACCCTGGCGCGGATCATTGCCAGTATGACGAAGGCTTCCTTTATTGATTTTTCCGCAGTGACCAGCGGAATTAAGGAAATCCGTCAGGTGATGCAGCAGGCGGAGCAGAACAGGCAGTTCGGTGAAAAAACCATTGTATTTGTGGATGAGATTCACCGCTTTAATAAGGCGCAGCAGGACGCGTTTCTGCCGTTTGTGGAGAAGGGCAGTATTATTCTGATCGGGGCGACGACGGAGAATCCTTCCTTTGAAATCAACGGAGCGTTGTTGTCGCGCTGCAAGGTGTTTGTCCTTCATGCGCTTGGGACGGATGAGATTGTCGAGATTCTTATGCATGCCATCCGCGACCCGCGGGGATTCGGCAGTCAGAAGCTTGCGATGGAGCCGGATATGCCGGAGCTGATTGCAAATTTTGCGAACGGGGACGCCCGCTCGGCGCTTTCCACACTGGAGATGGTGGTTTTAAACGGTGAGATTGACGGGGATACGGTTCGCGTCTCCCGAAATACACTGGAGCAGTGTATTTCTAAAAAGTCGCTGCTCTATGATAAAAAAGGCGAGGAGCATTACAACCTGATTTCCGCACTGCATAAATCCATGCGCAACTCAGACCCGGACGCGGCTGTTTACTGGCTGGCGCGGATGCTGGAGGCGGGAGAGGATCCGCTCTATGTGGCCAGAAGAATTGTCCGCTTCGCAAGTGAGGACGTCGGACTGGCCGACCCGCAGGCGCTCCCCCAGGCGATTGCCGCCTACCAGGCATGCCATTATCTGGGAATGCCGGAGTGCAACGTCCATCTGACGCAGGCAGTGGTGTATCTTTCCCTCGCGCCTAAGTCCAACGCGCTCTATGTGGCTTATGGAGAAGCGAGAGAGGATGCCGCGACGCAGTTGGCGGAGCCGGTGCCGCTCGTCATCCGAAACGGTGTCACGGCGCTGATGCGCGATGAAAAATACGGGGAAGGCTACCAGTATGCGCACGACACGGAAGAGAAACTGACAAATATGCAGTGCCTGCCGGATTCGCTTTTTGGACG
Source organism: Lachnospiraceae bacterium (assembly GCA_021202075.1). Taxonomy (GTDB): domain Bacteria; phylum Bacillota; class Clostridia; order Lachnospirales; family Lachnospiraceae; genus Choladousia. Next base: position 137,144 of record JAJQDT010000044.1, read on the forward strand.
GGGATACTACCGCCCGGCCGGGCAGGGTGCGGAGGCGGAGTACAAAGACAGGCTGGAAAAAATCAAGGCATGGAAGCTGGAACATCAATGACATATAATAGCTGTTGTGAAGCTGACAGCTGTCACACTGTCAGAACGAAGGATCAGCTGCCGCATAAAGATTTGCAATTTCATGTTACGGGTCATCGGAAAGGCGGACAATAGAAATGAAACTGGTAATTGGCGGCGCGTTTCAGGGGAAACTGGAATTTGCGCAGAAGACATATCAGATATCGGATGGCTGGATTGACGGACGCATATGTGATCCGGAGGAAATCACGCAATGCCGCGGGATTCATCATTTTCATGAATATATCCGGAGAATGCCGGAGATGACGCAGAAATCCTCAGCCGAGAGAGAGAAGAACCAAAATACAGTTGAGGATTCTTTATCTGAAGCGGAAAGAAATCAAAATCAAAAGAAAGAACGGAAATCTGCTTCAGAGATCGAATCCGGGCAATCACCGGAAATCGCGGGTGCTGGTTTTATAAATACGGATAATCCATCTATGATCGAACAGCAGGCGGAAGCATTCGCCGATTGGCTGTATAAAAAGAACACAAATCTTGTTATTGTGTCGAATGAGCTTGGATATGGCGTCGTTCCGATAGAAAAGGAGGACCGACTCTGGCGGGAGACAGTTGGGCGCGTGTGCACCTGTATTGCCGCTCGGGCGGATGAAGTCGTGCGCGTGGTCTGTGGAATCGGGACAAGGCTCAAATAGGGTTTACTATTGGGGATAGACGGGAGAAACGGATATGTACCGATATGTTTGCGGCTCTTTGGTCGCCGTAGTGGCCGGGTTTGTGCTGGATATGATTTTTGGGGATCCGTCGACCCCGCTTCATCCAATCTGTCTGATTGGGAACCTGATCGCGAGACTGGAGAGGGGGATACGGCCGCGACTGCACACGAAAAAAATGGATGTAATAAACAAAGCAAATTCCATGAATTCAACAAACCGGGAGAATTGTGGCAATCCCCATAGAGAATTCCTCGGCGGTATGGCGATGGCGCTGCTGGTGATCGTGATTTCCACCGGAATCCCGGCTCTGCTGTTATTTATCTGCTACCACATCCGGTTCTGGCTGGGCATAACCGTGGAAGCAGTTCTGTGCTTTTTCCTTTTTGCGGTGAAATCTCTGAGAAAAGAGAGCATGAATGTGAAGCGAGCTCTTAATACGGATGGACTGGAGGCGGGGCGGAAGGCAGTCTCACGCATTGTCGGCCGGGATACGCAGGCGCTTTCGGCTGCGGGAGTGGTAAAAGCCGCTGTTGAAACTGTGGCGGAGAACTTTTCTGACGGGGTGTTTGCGCCGATGCTTTATATGATGATTGGCGGAGGGGTGCTCGGCTTTGCCTATAAAAGCATCAATACGATGGACTCTATGGTCGGCTATAAAAATGACAGTTATCTGTACTTTGGACGATTCGCTGCAAAGCTGGACGATGTCGTGAACTATATCCCGTCACGGCTGGCGGCGCTGTTTCTGATTCTGTCCGCACCGCTTGCCGGGCTCGATGGCAGGAACGCATGGCGCATCTGGAGACGCGACCGCAGGAACCATGCCAGCCCGAATTCCGCGCAGACGGAATCGGTCGCCGCCGGCGCCCTTCACGTGCAGCTGGCAGGCGACGCGTATTATTTTGGTAAACTCTATAAAAAGCCTACAATCGGTGATGACGACCGCCCTGTTGAGCCGGAGGACATCTCCCGTGTCGATCGACTGATGGTAACAGCATCCGTTCTTTCGCTGGCAATGCTTAGCGTGTGCAAAGCACTGGTGCTATATCTGATCGCATCTATATAGTTTATATAGTTGATTTCTTCCTGTTTTGAATGTGTCTGGCCTGCACACGTTTATGCATATTTTTTTTCAGACTGCCCGGATTCAGTTCCGGACAGCCTTGTTTCGAAAAGCATTTTGACGGAATCTCATTCTTTACAATCAGATGTGACGGTACCGAGATTGTTTATTCACAGCCGCAGTCATTGTTCTTTGGCGCGAAGCATGCGGTCGGCGCGTCAAAGCCCGGGTTAAACGCGTAAAAGTTTCTGGCGTCCAGATCGTCCTGCACACTTCTCATGGCTTCTCCGAAACGCTGGAAATGGACGACCTCGCGTGCCCGCAGGAAGCGGATCACATCCGACACATCCGGATCCTTTACGAGACGCAGGATATTGTCGTAGGTGGTACGCGCCTTCATTTCCGCTGCCAGGTCTTCACTGAGGTCGGTGAGCGGATCACCCGTAGACTGAAATTCTGTCGCACAGAACGGAGCTCCGCCCGCGGCCTGCGGCCAGACGCCGATCGTATGATCCGCGTAATACGGCGCAAATCCCGCTTTCTCGATCTCTTCCGGGGAGAGTCCGCGTGTCAGCTGGTGGATGATCGCCGCTACGATCTCCAGATGGGCCAGCTCCTCCGTGCCAACGTCGGTAAGCACAGCAGACACGGTTCCATTCGGGGAGGTGTATCGCTGAGAAAGATAGCGCATGGAGGCGCCCATCTCCCCATCCGGACCTCCATATTGACTTAAAATCACCTGCGCCAGCTTCGCGTTCGGGGTCTTAATATTCACCGGATATTCCAGTCTTTTCTCATAATACCACATTTAACATACGCCTCCTTCCCACGGCCAGCTTTGTGTTACCCATTTTACGCTTCCAGTGCCGCATACGGTCGTCTGCCCATAGCGGAGAGGTCCGTATTTTTCTTCATAAATGTCGATGGCCCTGTCGCGCTTGCTGTTGCTGATCCGAAAATACTCCTGCGCACTTTCATCGGTCGGATGCGTATCCAGATACAGCATGACGTCGTACGCACAGAAGCTTACCTCATCAATATAGGAGAGAAGCTTTGCTTCATTTCCTGCGGGTATATCTGAATAGTCCACACATCCACAATCTGCAGTTTCGTTCGTCACACAGCCGCAATCCACCACTTCTTCGGTTACACAGCCGCATTCTGCTGCTGCTTCCATCGCCCGGGCGCCTGCTGCAAACGGTTCCGCCGTGCCGCGTCCTCCATGCATACCGTATCCTTCCGGATTTCCGCAGCCATTTGCCATGCCGCGTCCGTTCGGATTTCTGCTGCCATTTGCTGTACCGCGTTCATTAGGGTTTCCGCAGCCGTTTGTTATTCCGCGGCTGCTCTGCATATTGCTTCCTCTGCCCATGCGGCCATCACTGCCGCCCCGGCCATAGCCGTCAGCACCGCGTCCGTTCGCCATCATGCGTCCCTGCGGATTTTGGCGCATCGATCTTCCGTTTCCGTATACTGCCTCTTCTCTGTTCACCAGCATTTACCCCCTTTCCCGCAAAATGGTTTGCAAAGACTCTGGAACACCGTCCCGACCTTTAATGCCGTACAGGGATCGTACGGCGTTTCCCACCGCTGATAGGGCACATAGCTCATCGCAAGCGGCGCGTCCGCCTCTGTCAGATGATGATAAACGCTGTCGACCCGGATGTTTCTTCCATCCTGACAGCCGCAGCCCTGATGCTTGATATCAGACATAATGACTCCTTTCTGAAAACAGGTTCAATACAGAATATGAGGTTGCCCTCAAAAATGTTTTTGTCCAAAAAGAGTGTTTTTATGCAAAAAAAAGTTGAACTGGATGAGTCTATTAAAAGCAAAATGGTTGAATGGTATAATCTTTAAGAAATGGAAATGCAGAACCTGTTTGGATCATTGGAGGAAATGGGCAAGTGCTATGGGAGAAAAGGAACACAGATGCCAGAAAGGTTCCTGGCAGGTGGTAAAACGGTTTTTTCTTAGCATGTCATTCGTGTTATAATATGCGCACAGGCGCATAAGGAACCATGACAGCTTTCGCTGTCTGTGCCTGGCGCGAACGAGCTGCCGTTCGATAAATATTCCCGGCGGCCTCTGGTGCCAGCCACGAGAAGTATATATAATGCACCAGCTGTCTGCAAAGGAGGCGGTCATAATCCATGACTTTGAATGAACTTGCAATAGGAAAAAGCGCCGTCATACGCAGTATCGGCGGCGAAGGTGCGCTGAGACAGCACATCCTCGACATGGGTCTGATACCCGGGGGCGAAGTCACCATGGTAAAGTTCGCGCCGATGGGCGACCCGCTGGAAATTAGTGTTCACAGCTACGAGCTGACACTGCGCGTGGACAACGCGGAAAAGATTGAAATTGAGGAAACCTCCGGCACGCATGAAAGCGTCATATCCGGCAGTAAAAAAGAAATCGCCCACCCGGGCCTCGTAGAAGGAGGCAAGTACCACAGCAGAGCAGATGAAAACCCGCTTCCGGACGGGACGGTACTGACATTTGCTCTGGCGGGCAATCAGAACTGCGGCAAGACTACGCTGTTTAATCAGCTGACCGGCGCCAATCAGCATGTGGGTAATTTCCCGGGCGTCACCGTGGACAGAAAGGACGGTGTGATCCGGGGGCATGAGGACACCCTCGTTACGGACCTTCCCGGCATTTATTCCATGTCGCCGTATTCCAGTGAGGAGCTGGTGACACGCAATTTCGTGCTGAATGAACATCTACACGGCATCATCAATATCGTGGATGCCACGAACATCGAGCGTAATCTCTATCTGACGATGCAGCTCATGGAACTGGACACGCCCATGGTGCTGGCGCTGAACATGATGGACGAGGTGCGTGAGAATGGCGGATCTATCTTGATTAACGAGATGGAGGAGATTCTGGGGATACCCGTCGTCCCGATCTCGGCAGCCAAAAATGAGGGCATCGATGAACTGGTTTCTCACCTGGTTCATGTGGCGAAATACCAGGAACGTCCCAAGAGACAGGACTTCTGCGATAAGGACGATCATGGCGGCGCGGTGCACAGGGCGCTGCACGGCATCATGCATCTGATCGAAGACCACGCACAGCACGCAGGTATCCCCGTTCGTTTTGCTGCGACCAAGGTGGCCGAAGGCGACAGACTGATTCTGGAGCAGCTGAATCTGGATGAAAATGAAAAGGAAATGCTGGAGCACATACTTGTCCAGATGGAGCAGGAACGCGGGCTCGACCGCGCGGCAGCGATTGCCGATATGCGTTTCTCTTTTATTGAAAAACTGTGCCGCCGGACGGTGCAAAAGCCGAAGGAGAGCCGCGAGAGGCGCAGAAGTGAAAGGATCGACCGCGTACTGACCGGCAAATATACTGCCATACCCTGCTTTGTCGTTATCATGCTTCTGGTATTTTATCTGACGTTCAATGTCATAGGAGCCTTTTTCCAGGATCTTCTGGAAATGGGCATAGACTGGCTCACCGATATAGCAGAAAGCGCGCTTATTGTCGCTGACGTCCACCCCGTATTGCGTTCGCTCATCAACGATGGCATTTTCGCGGGGGTCGGCAGCGTCTTAAGCTTTCTGCCCATCATCGTCTGTCTGTTCTTCTTCCTGTCCCTGCTTGAAGACAGCGGATACATAGCGCGCGTAGCGTTTTTCATGGACAGTCTGCTTCGGACGATCGGGCTTTCAGGCCGGAGCATCGTACCGATGCTGATCGGCTTCGGATGTACCGTCCCCGCTGTCATGGCTACAAGGACGCTTCCGAGTGAACGCGACCGCAGGATGACAATCCTGCTGACGCCGTTTATGAGCTGTACGGCGAAGCTTCCTATATATATATTCTTTGTTAATACATTTTTCCCGCAGTACAGCGGACTTATCGTCACAGCCCTGTATTTTCTCGGTATCGCTGTGGGCATTCTTGCGGCCTTCCTGTATAAGAAAACCCTGTTCCGCGGGGAAGCGGTGCCGTTTGTGCTCGAGCTGCCAAACTACAGGCTTCCGTCTGCGAGAAATGTCCTGCAGCTTCTCTGGGAAAAAGCAAAGGATTTTCTGCACCGCGCCTTCACAATCATCCTGCTCGCGACCATCGTGATCTGGTTCCTGCAGACCTTCGATCCGGGGCTTCGCGTGTTAACAGACTCTAAGGACAGCATCCTGGTCGCGGTATCGGGTCTGCTCTCTCCGATATTCAGACCGATCGGTCTGGGAGACTGGCGCATTTGCACATCTCTGATTAGCGGATTTATGGCAAAGGAAAGCGTAGTCGCAACCATGGAGCTTCTGTTTGCGGGTGAAGTTGCGTCAGCACTTACTCCTTTAGCAGCCGCGACCATGCTGGTATTTGGCCTGCTGTACACGCCATGCGTCGCCGCGATCGCTTCTGTAAGGCGGGAACTGGGCGGGCGATGGGCGTTGTTCGTCATCGCGGAGCAATGCGTCATAGCGTGGCTGGCGGCGCTTGTCGTGCGCGTGATAGGGCTTTTGCTCGGCATGGCCTGACAGCAAAAAAGAGGAAGTGGAGTTGTTGCATACATCATTCTAAAAGCCACTTAAGTCAAGCAATTGTTGCAGAATAATGTACCCAATAATGGTCGGTATTTTTCGAGCAGAATTGTATCAATTTGCTCGTATTTTTCTGCGTGATTTTGCCGTTTTCGAACCTCAGCCTGAAGCATAACATGGACGCCTGATAGTCCTTTTACGCTTCAAATTGCTCCTCATTCATCTGAAACACCACATTTGAAGCGGCTGCGGATATAGCAATCGTGGGAGTAGTATTTCCGTCCGGCATTGCCGTAGGATTGAAATTCCTGACCGCATCTGGCACAGACGATAGTGTAATAGGCTTTTCGTGTTCCGCTGCCAGGATGTGCTTTCCACCAGGCTCTGCGACACTTCGTGGAACAGAACTGTGGCTGCTTTCTGCCCTGAACAATAGGAATATCCGTACCGCAGAATTTGCAGTGCAGTGTATCGGAGTCAGCAGTGGAAGCGGCAGATATCAGGTGCCGTTGACAATGTTTTTTAATAGTATCTTTGGATATTCCAAGCACATCTGCAATCTCCGCATAGCTGTGACCACTGGTGCGCATATCATTAATTTTGCTTTTTTGCTCGTCAGTCATGGATTTTCTCCTTGTGAATCGTGGCAGGCAGTATCCTGCCTTCACTCTCCACTGGAGAAAAACAGTCGTTTTGAGCGGACAAAAAAATAACGCCTGCCAGGGAAGTCAATCCCCCAGCAGGCGTCAACCATATTCAGTTTACTGTTTTTTTCATATTTCTACTGTCATCTGCGGCCAATACCAGTCGACAAATAAATTCTGGATAATGTCCAACAAATCTTCATCCGTCAGAGCGTTCGGGTTTTGTATATGGTTTGCTATTGCAGAAAAAACGCTGGAAAAAAACATATCTGTTATAGCTCCCTTTTTGGGCGTGCCCGCAATCTGTGTATTTATGTTGTCAATTGTTTTTTCTCGCATTCTCCTGATAAAATGAGAAAGGTTTTGCTCTGACATCAGAACAGATATACGCGCGGGGTCTTCATTGAAGCACTTGATGAAGATTTCAAAAAAGCGCCGGTCATATACACCATTTCCTGCTTCATGTTCTGCTAACGCCGCTCTTGTCTTCTGGAAAAAACTATCCTCTGCGTATTCCACCAGAGCAAAGACATCTTTGAAGTAGCGGTAAAAAGTTGCCCGGCTATATCCCGCTAAATTTATAATTTCTCGGACGGTGACTTGGTTTATATTGTTTTTCCTGGCAAGCTGGAAAAATGCGTTGACAAGGGTTTCCCTTGTAGCATCCGTAATTTCAGGCTGTTTATTCATATTGGCCTCCTATAGCATAAACCATAAATAAAAAAGTTGCTCCCATTTTGCTATGAGCAATCCATATCATTTTACAGCAGATATCCATGAAAAACAAGAGACACCTGTCTATCGTGAGACACTTGTCTTGAATTGTATCTTGATGAACAGGAAAAGGCGCGGTATAATATTATTGTATAAGTGTTGCTATGCAATCATTCAGATTTAAATGTGAAATCCATATGAGGTTAAAGTATAAGACCCTGGAGCATTAAATCGGATAAGGAGGAAAACCGCAGAATAAGCAATGTTCTGCGGCTTTCTCATTATATGCACACTGCCGCGTAAAGAGTTTTATGGCTTATGCATACGCGGCCGGTATACACCTTATTGAGGTAAATGTGAGGGGAGACATCTGTGACGAGGCGGAGATCCGCGGACACCGTCGCACGTATGTCGGGGCCATGCTGGGGCGGATCATGGACGGAATTAAAAGAAGCGGCGTCTCGAATCCGGTGGTGGTGCTGGATGAGGTGGATAAGCTGGCAAAGGATTATGGCGGCGGCCATATGCTTTTTCAGAGATTGGAACCGGCTGATACCATGAGAAAACTGATAAGGATCCCTGCGGTAAAACCGAACGAGTGGACCAGAAAGGCTGTGGCGCTGCTGTTCGCGAATACAAAATATAACAAAATGAACAGGACATCCGGTCTGTACCAGATTAAATGAGATTTTTCCGGATACCTGAGACGGCAGACAACCAGAAAGGCCAGAAGGGCAAAAATACCGCCTGATGCCCCTATATCATAAACCTGCCCGGTACACACTGCGGAAAAAGCGATCTCTGAAAGCATACCGCCGGACAAAAATAAAAATAACGTCTGCCGCTTTTTCAAAAATGGAGCCAGCAAATATCCGGCAACAAGCAGAGCGGCGGAATTGGCCAGCAGATGCCGGAGATTGTAATGCAAGAACAGGCAGGTAAGCCAGCGATAATATTCTCCGTTGAGGTTATTTATGCCCGTGGCGCCAAAATATAAAAAGGCGTCCTCTGCTTATCTGATTTTTCGTGGTAAACTTTTTATACTTCATTTTAAGATGCAGGCTCCTGTTCGGAAACTGGCAATACATAAGCGTATAAACCATGGAGTACCAGGTTCTGCATCATCATGCAGACCTCCTCTGAACTGAGGTTTTTATTTTGCTCATGCCAGTGCTGCAGAATGCCGAAAGAGGCAGAATTGATGAAGCTTATCAGGTAGTCAAAATTGGGCAGCTCCGGCGAAATCGGAAGGTATGGCGCGACAACCGGTATCAGTACGTCTCTTAATTTCGAGGAAAAACCAGGGTCTCCGTTTGGTCCGGTGAGTAAGTATACTTTCTCATTCAGGGCGGAAAAGATGTTTGGAAACAGATTGGTCCGGACCAGATCTGTTGCAGTTTTGGCATCCGAAGTCTCTGCGATATTTTTAAGGGCTGTCTGCCTCACTTCCTCCAGCAGCTGGTCTTCAATATAGGTAAGCAGATGATCTGTGTCCAGAAAATACTCATAGAATGTGCTGCGGTTGTATCCCGCGCGCTTTGTGAGTTCATTGACCGCTATTTTGGACATGGGTTTTTCCCACGCCAGCGCCCAGAACGCATCTACAAACTTCTGGCGTGTCTTTTCCGTGACTGCCGGTTGCTTATTCATATGGGATGCCTCCTTTGTGTGCATATCATCCGACAAAATTAAAAAAATTGATGGTTGATGTTTGCCATCCGTATCTGTATAATGCACTATACGACGGGTTGTCGGAAATGTCAAGGAAGTTTTTTATGCAGGTGATGAATGCATGAGAAAAGACTGACAGAGTAAGGTAAGGAAGAAGGAAGGAGAGTTTTTATGCTTCACATTTTTGGCAACATGAAAGTGAAAGACCGGTGGCTGGCGCTGCTCTGTCTGCTGCTGGTCTGCGGGCAGGTCTACTTTGACCTGCGCCTGCCGGACTATACGGCAGAAATCACGGTGCTGATCAGCAGCGAGGTCACGGAGCTGTCGGAATACTATGCCGCGGGCGGCAAGATGCTCGGCTGCGCCCTTTGCAGCGCATTGCTGACCGTGATCGTCGGTTATTTTGCGGCGATGATCGCGGCGGATTTCTCTTTCACCGTCCGTGGAAAGATCTTTCACAAGGTCGCGGAAATGGGCGCCGGTGAGATCAAGAAGTTTTCCACCGCGAGCCTGATCACCCGTACTACCAATGATATCACGCAGATCCAGATGATCGTGGCGATGGGCCTGCAGATGATGCTCCGTGCGCCGATCATGGCGGTCTGGGCGATTATCAAGATCGTCGGGAAGAGCTGGCAGCTCTCCGTGGTCGTGGCATCGGCGGTAGCAATCGTCGTGGCGTCGCTGATTGTCTTGCTTGCGGTGATGATTCCGAAGTTCCGCATCGTCCAGAAGCAGATTGACGATGTGAACCGGATCACGGATGAGAACTTAAACGGCATCCGCGTCGTCCGCGCGTTCAATGCGGAGAAATACCAGGAAAACAAATTTGACACCGCAAATACAAACCTGATGAAGACACAGCTCTTTACCGGGCGGGGCATGGCGTTCCTTTCCCCGATTATGATGTTTGTCCAAAGCTGTGTGACCGTCGCTATCTATTACGTGGGCGCCCGGCTCATCAATGGGATAGAAGTGCCTCTTAACGGCACGGTGGCGGAAATGATTGGCGCGGTCTCTGACCGCGGGGTCATGCTGGGCGAGGTGGTTTCTTTCAGCTCTTACGCCCTGTATGTGATTATGTCGTTTGTGATGCTCCTGATGATCTTCATGCTCCTGCCCCGTGCGCAGGTGTCCGCAAACCGTATCAATGAGGTCATAGATTCCGATATCTCGGTGAAAGAAGGGTCGGAGACCACATCCACGGAGAAGGGGAGCATCGAATTCCGGAATGTCTCGTTCCGCTATCCGGACGCTTCTGCGGAATGCATCCGGAATGTCTCATTCTCAGCGAAGAAGGGAGAAACGGTGGCTTTTATCGGCGCGACCGGCTCTGGGAAAACCACACTCGCCGGGCTTGCCGCAAGACTGTATGACCCGACCGGGGGAACCGTTTTGCTGGATGGGAAGGATATTTCAAAATATAACTTTGAGACGGTCTACAATAAGATCGGCTACGTGCCGCAGAAGGCGACCCTGTTTGCGGATACGGTGGAGGGCAATGTGACCTTCGGCAAATGCGGCCATGAACGGAACGGCCGGGATGTGGAAAACGCGCTGGATATCGCACAGGCGACAGACTTTGTCCAGGCCATGGATGAAGGCTTAAATAGCCGGATTTCCCAGAGCGGCACCAACGTCTCAGGGGGCCAGAAGCAGCGGCTTGCCATCGCGCGGGCCATTTCCAGAAAACCGGAGGTCCTGATTTTTGACGACTCCTTCTCCGCGCTGGATTATAAGACCGACCGCATCCTGCGGCAGCGGCTGAAGACAGACCTGCAGGGGACGACCTGCCTGATCGTGGCGCAGAGAATCGGGACGATCCGCCACGCGGACCGGATTGTGGTACTGGATAACGGCGCAGTGGCCGGGATTGGCACCCATGAAGAACTGATGGAAACCTGTGGTGTTTATCAGCAGATCGCCCTGTCGCAGCTCTCTGCGGAAGAGCTTGCGGCAAACGCGTAATATATCCCGCATCAAAACCGATGCGCGGGATATATAGGTCAAAACCGCTGTTGAATCACCTCTGTCCGCAGTCATGCAGCAAGTGCATGGACAGGGAGTGACATGTAATTAAGGAGGTATTTATAGTATGCCGGAATCAAATACATCAAATTCATCCTATAGAAGAAGCGGCCCACCAATGCGAAGAGGCCCGATGGGCGGCAGAGGCCCGATGGGAGGCGGCCCGATGGGCGGCATGGGAGGCGGGAAAGCTAAGGATACGAGAGGTGCCCTTGGAAAGCTGATCGGCTATTGCAGAAGCCAGGCGGGAATTATTCTGTTTGCACTGCTGCTTGCCGCTGCCGGCGCGGTCTTTACCATCATCGGACCGGATCAGATCAGCCGCCTGACGGACTATATATATGACGGGCTCTCCGGCGGCGTCTCCTCTGAGGAGATGGCGGAGGATATCCAGAACCAGATCGCGAGCGGCGAGATCAATATCATGGACTACCTGCCGGAAGGTACGAGCATGGAAGACTTAAGTGAACTGGATCTTACGGATACGGACAGCGAGCTTACGAAGGAGATTTTTAACAACATTACTTTAAGTGAAGAATACCAGGAAGCCCATGCGGACGACGGCATCGACATGGACGGGATCCTGGGCGTGGCTTTGTTGCTGGTCGGCATATATCTCGCAAGCGCCGTCTGTAACTTCGTCCAGCATTTTATCATGCAGACTGTCACGCAGCGGACTGCAAAACGCCTGCGTGGGGATATCAGCACCAAGATCAACCGGCTGCCCTTGAAATACTATTCCGGCAACGCCGCGGGCGATGTGCTCTCCCGCATGACGAACGATGTGGATATGATCGGGCAGGCGATGTCGAACAGCCTGTCAAACCTGGTCACCGCAGTCGCGCAGTTTATCGGCTGCCTGATTATGATGTATTACACCAACTGGATCATGGCGACGACGACCGTCCTCGCGACCATCATCGGGCTTGTCCTCATGGTCGTGATCATGAGCCACTCCCAGAAATACTTCACCGCCCGCCAGGAGAGCCTGGGCGACCTGAATGGCTACATTGAAGAAATGTACAGCGGCCACGACGTCATCCGCATTTCCAACGCGGAGGATGAGGTAAAGGAAACCTTCAACTCTCTGAACCTGGCAGTGAAAAACGCGAACTTCCGCTCGCAGTTTTTATCCGGCCTGATGCAGCCTCTGATGACCTTTATCGGGAATTTAGGGTATGTGGCCGTCTGCGTGGTGGGCGCATCACAGATCATCAATGGGAACATCACGTTCGGCGTGATCACGGCGTTCCTGATTTATACCCGCCTGTTCGAGTCGCCGCTGCGCCAGATCTCCCAGGCCATGACACAGGTGCAGTCCTGCGCGGCCGCCTCGGAGCGTGTCTTCGAGTTCCTCGCGGAGGAGGAGATGAAGGATGAGTCCGCCAAGACGAAGCGCATCGACCATGTGCGCGGGGAAGTGGAATTCCGGAATGTGAAATTTGCGTACCCGAACGCGCCGGAGAAGGAGATCATCCACGATTTCAGCGTGACTGTAAAACCGGGCCAGAAGGCCGCGATCGTCGGGCCGACCGGCGCGGGCAAGACCACGATGGTCAACCTGCTGATGCGGTTCTTTGAGACGACCGGCGGGAGCATCCTCATCGATGGCGTCCCGACCACCGACATCCCGAGGGAAAATGTACACAGTCAGTTCGGCATGGTGCTGCAGGACACCTGGCTGTTCGCGGGGACTGTCCGTGAGAACCTTCTGTACAATACCGAGGGCGTCACGGAAGAGCAGATGATCGAAGCCTGCAAGGCCTGCGGCATCCATAATTTCATCTCGGCACTGCCGCACGGCTATGACTCCGTCTTAAGCGACAACACCGCGATCTCCGCCGGCCAGAAGCAGCTGATGACGATCGCCAGGGCAATGATCCAGAACAGCCCGATGCTGATCCTGGACGAGGCTACATCGAGCGTCGATACAAAGACCGAGATGATTACCCAGCAGGCGATGGATAAGCTGACCGACAAGCGCACCAGCTTCGTGATCGCCCACCGGCTCTCCACGATCAAGAACGCCGACATCATCCTGGTGATGCGCGACGGCGATATCGTCGAGCAGGGCAGCCACGAAGAGCTGCTTGCGCAGAACGGGTTCTACGCGGAGCTGTATAACAGTCAATTTGAACAGGTTTCTTAATGCAACTGATTTACCAATACGGATAGGGGTGAGAACTCCCCCTATCCGATTTATTTTCACTTACGTCCTCTCAGTCACGATCCACTTCTTTCTTAATAATCACACCGGTAGTTGCGTTGATCTCGTAGTCATATTCGTAGCCGGAGCAGTCAAAGTTGACTTCATATACGACAACTCCATTTTCCCAGTCAAATTCAACTTCCAGATCATATACGGCTGATTCGTTCACACCGGCATCCTTAAGAGCGATGGATTTCGCTTTCGTACTGCTGATATAGCTGCCGGAAGAGGTGCTGCTGCCGTGCCCGAGCTGCCGGCCTGTTTTGTGGTTGCCTTGCAGACATCGGAGAAATCACCATAATAGTTTACTCCATCGGACCCTTCGTACAGGCGCGTACTTTAAATTTATAAGTGGCTCCTGCTGACAGCCGTATTAATTGTCGTTGACATTCTCCGCCCCAGCCATTAAAATCAAAAAAGCGGAATGATTACGACAATGCATCAAAGAGTGATGCAGAACATGAAAAGGAAAGAACGGTGGATATCATGAGAATTCTTCTGGCAGAAGAT
>JAJQDT010000090.1 GCA_021202075.1 Lachnospiraceae bacterium
GTGATAGAGGCTGAAATAGTAGGTTTATCGGAATAACACAAGAATCGGAATAATCCAGAAAATTCCGATATCGGAATTTCGTAGAAATCCAGAGGTATGCTACGCCTCCGAGATTGTCTGTTTTTCTCAGGCTTAAATATTCTGTCTGCTTTTGCAAAAATCCGACTTCATACTATAACAAATAATGCTTACGGGCATGGAAATCCATTCTAATAGGCATATTTTTTATTGTCTGTGAGCATTATTCGTGATATAATCAGTTATCTTTAGTCAGAACAAATAATTTAAAACTGCTCTTTAAATTAATGGTGCAAAAAAAGAACAGGGAGGAAAACACTTGTGAAAAAGAATCTTAAAAACCTGGACAGACGTTCCAAGGGTGAGCAGCTATTCATTCTAATGCTATTTTGTGTTTTATGTTTCGCATTGTTGTTCGTGAGTGGCTGCGGCGGTTCTTCCTGTGAATCAATTCAATATGGAAACGAGTCCGGCTCTGACTATTCAGCCCGTGGAATCTCCATTCCAGGGATAGGCGGATGCTTAAATTCAGGAAAGGGCTGTAACAGCTGCCTTTGGCCTCAGTCCTGTAAGCTCTTGTCCTACAACAGTATCTCAGATTCTTCCGATGAGAACTATACTATTCTGGCATGCGATACGGAATATTATACCAGTTGCCGTGAGCAAAAATCCTGCTATGGCGGATGGATTAGTTCTGGTGAATTAGGCGGGGAAGGTTCAGCAGGCATTTTCTGCGGTTCAGCAGAGTCTGCCAATCTTGCTGGTTGTATCGAAGGCTGCGTCGGCTGTTCTAACACTGGAAGCCTCATACGCTTAGACCTTGATGATATTGAAGAATTTCTGGGGATTGGCTAAGGAGAGCAGAAGAGCGTATGTATCCATACATTTATATTGTACTTCCATCCTATTCAGTAATGGCATTTATCGGCGGTTTCTCTGCTATAATTTTTCTATATCTACGGTTGGGGAAATATGAAATTCTATTTTCAGAATTTATTAAAATTCTGGCTTTATGCGTAATTGGATGTTATGCAGGAAGCAAGCTACTGTTTGCGATAACACAAATATCATGGCTAATAAGCAACTTCTCTATTGTGAACCTTTTGTTGCTGATTCCTACGAGTGGTTTTGTGTTTTATGGCGGATTGTTTGGTGCAATTACTGTTCTCGTTTTATATACAAAAAATGATCTGAAGTTAAGAAAGCGCTTGTTTCATCTCGCAACCCCGGCATTTCCGCTGTTCCATGGGTTCGGACGCATTGGATGCTTCTTGGCAGGTTGCTGCTATGGAAAGGAGTTAACGCAGACAATTACATTATTTGGAATATTCAGTATTGATCGCATTCCTGTGCAGTTGATCGAATCAGCGTTTGAATTCTTTTTATTTTCTGTGCTTCTTTTTGCTGACCATAAAAACAACGTTGATGATTTATTGCGCGTATATTTAATTTCTTATGCCGTCTTTCGATTTTTTATTGAGTTCCTCAGAGGGGATGAACTCAGAGGATTTTTATTTGGAATTTCAACTTCTCAATGGATTTCCATCGCCATCATTGTCTACTATTTTACAAGGATGTTGTTGAGAAGCAAGGAGAAGAAGCATCCAATAAATAAAGCCGAAGTATAAGCTTCTGACACATATGTGCTGTCAATCTCTTTAATGACCGGCTCATAGATATATAACACAATGTCCCAATTCTCAATCGTACAGGGGGACGATTCATCCCCCTGTCACACCGCCTGTCACAGACATATCGTTCGATACCAAGGCGAATCCGTAATTGCTAATTGTTAATTAACAATTGGTAATTTGCACTTACCTTCCCACAAACTCAGCTCACGCTGTTCGGGTCGAATGAGGATATCTTTTCATAATACCCGTCCAGCACAAGCCAGGAGTCGTAAGCTGTCTGTGTAACCGACACCTGCATTCCTTCGTTACTGATGGTCACCTCCAGCGCACAGGAAGCCTCTTCATATTCTGTTGAACGGTAGACGCCATTTCCCTCGTCAACCAGCATCCCATAAAAGATCACGGTATAGCGGTCGCCATAGGACAGGGCTTCTATGTACAGGTAGTCGCCCTCGTCTCCGTCTGTGTTATATCCAATCTCCGCTGTCATGACATTGTCTACGCCGTTGTCATAGGAATAGGTGCCGTAAATGTTGACCGTCTCACTTCCACTGCTTTCAATGCTGCTTTCGCTGGCTGTCTGACCTGACGACTTCTCCAGAATGCTTCTGTCGCTGACATCATACGCAGCAATGGGCATGTCGTTGCTATAATAGTCTTCTACAAGTTCCTGCTCGCTCACCCGTTCCTCGACAATCAAACCATCTGCGATAGTATACCGTGTCACAAGCTCATATCCCATGTGGCCATAAACCCCATAGATCCCATTTCCGTCAGGCGCCGTGTAAAATGACTGCGGCAGATAAAAATATCCCACAAAGTCAAGTCTGCCATCTGTATCCGCTGTCCAGACCATGTTTATATAATCTGCCGTGCTGCCATATCCCACGATCATCTCACTCACGCCATCATTATCGATGTCGTGCAGGCTATACTGACTATATTCAATGATCCCGTCCAGTACCGGCGTATAGAGATCTGTATAATCCATCACAGACTCCTGGCTTTCGCTTCCGATATCCTCGCCAATCACGTACACTTCCTCCGCATCCGCACATACCGGAACCATTCCTGTAGTCAAAGCTGCACATATTGCGAAAACTAACATGATTTTTATTTTCACTGCTCTCTTCATTTTCTCATTCCCCTCTTAATCCCTTTTTTATTTTTTGATTTTCACCTTCTTCTTACTACTCCACGCAGAATAATACTTCTTCCCCGATACCGTCTTGTAAGTCCGGATTCTTACATAATAGGTCTTTCCTTTTTTCAGCCCAGACAGCTTTACCTTCGCTTTCGACGAACCCGATACCAGCTTCGTCTTGTTTCCCTTCGAAAAAGTCTTACTGGTAGAATATTGAATCTGATATCCGGTCACACCACTCGTCTTTTTCCACTTTATGGTTGCTTTCTTCTTAGAAGTATTTTTCGCGGAAGAAAGCTTTGTACCTGTCAGACGGACGATTTCCTTACTTGCTCCACTGCTTATGATCGAATCGCCGAATGGAATCACTGTATAGGTATATGTGACTCCGTTGCTGCTCTTTACTTCTGTGTCTGTATAGCTGACCTTGGACACACTCGAAATCGTCTTTATCAAAACAGAGGTTTCCTCTGTCTCAGACTTTCGATAAATATAATAGCCGCTCGCGTCTGACACCTTTCCCCATGTCAGAGTAATTCCGGTAGAAGTATTCTCCGCCCCGTTAATACTCAGTGTCACGGACTTCACAACAGAAACCACGCAGCTTGCCTGTATGTCCGATGAATCCGAAAAAGAAGAGGTTGCTGTAATCGTCGTCTGACCCAATTTTAAAGCGGTTACTGTACCATATTCATCCACAGTAGCAACACTCGTATCACTGCTTGTCCAAGTAACTCCCTGCTCACTGGCATTGGACGGAGTAAATGTCGCAGACAGATACGCTTTACCTCCAACGCTTAATTGTGCACTTTCTGGAATCGCTATGCCGGTCAGCGGAATATACTCTTCCTGCGTCAGGCAGATGGAATAGTCCCAGTCCGCCGAGTTGCCTGTCATTTGAATGTAATAAGTTCCGGCATCATACAGCCCTTTCGCTGACGAAATGTAAGGGTTACTCCCGCTCGTAACCGTGTCCAGTCCCGTCATCGAGCCGTTCGATTCCATCCTGTACAGCGTCGCTGTCACTGTGCCGCTGGAATCACGCGGAGTCGTCAGCTCCATCGTCAGGTAACACTTCTCTGTGACACTGTAGGAGAACCAGTCAATATCGCTAGAGCCTCCGTTGTTTTTATATATATTGACATTTCCGGTATACCAAGTGTTAACATTCTTAGAATTTGCCTGCGAGGTGATGTCGTTTTTCTCGATCTCATATGAGCTTGAGGATTCTTCCGTGCCGGAGACGGTAAGGCTGTAGGGTACATAATAATTATACATGTATCTTGTTACAACTATATAATAATTCCCCGTCGGAAGCCGCAGGTCTGAAAAAGTCGTCCCATAATTGCTATTTCTGCTGGTGATTAAGTCCTTATAAAGAAGGGTTGTATTTCCATTGCTGTCTTCCGAATACAAATACGCATACAGATAGTTCCAATAATTACTTTCATCATAAAATTCAAAAGAAATACTCACTTTTGATGCAGAACTCAACGCAAAGCAGTAATAATCACACGTATCATTACCACTATTATACGTACCATCACCACAAACTGTACCGTCATACTGTTTATTCAATGAAATATTGTTCGCAGTGTCAAACGAATTATTTGATTCCGTTTCTCCGTTATAAGTCCCCGCCGCCTCATATTTAATATACAGCGTAGCCTCACTGTTTGTAGTCGTTGTGCTGCCGGAAAGCTTGAAGCTGTACTGCTTTCCCTCAGGCAGCGTCGCATAATAGGATGCAGCGCCTTCAAGACTGGTGATCATACCCAGACTGGTATTATCACCTATTAGTCCAGTTCCTTTTATATACACCGAAAAGGAAGACGGATACGTGCAATTTTCCAGTATGAACTGCACACGTCCTGCTCCTGATACCGTAAAGTATTGCGTCGTATTCAGGATATCCGATATGTAGTAAGTTGTATTGACTCCCAGCTCGGTCTCCGAGTCCGTTGATATGGTCTGCGCATCCGATTCCACTTCCTCGACGGAAACCACTGAAATTCCATCGTTCGCCTGAGCCTCTGTCCCGGCATCTGTCTCTTCCGTCACGGCCGCATCACTCTCTTCCGTTACGGCCGCGTCCTCTCCCGCTTCCACAGCACCGGCGTCCTCTGCCGTCCCTGCCTCATCCGCCACGGCGGCAATGTCTTCCTCGAGGATTACGTCCTCCTCGACAACCGCCTCCTCTGCCAGCGCATAGCTGCCCGAAAAAGCTGCCAGCATCGCCGTTGTTAATAATAACACGATCTTTTTTTTCATAGCAAAGCCTCCATTCATTTTTATTACAGGTTTCCGGTTGCTTTTACCAGGAGCGGAGATCTGCCGCACAGTAGGCGGAATTCTCCCTTATCTCCTTCCCTCATATTGTTACCCGAATTGTAGCACAAATAATGCCAATAGGCAATATTAAATCCGCTCTATTGGGCGCTTCAAATCATTTTTTATTACCGTAGAATGGAAGAGACACTTATATTTCAGTCATTCAATCGCTGTTCAGCATCATACACTTTACCATGCCGCCGTGTATATGCGTGGCAGATTTCGGAGGCATCTGTATGGGGGAATTAGACTATAAAGCCATTGGCAAACGGATCCGCGAGGCACGCAAGGCGCAAAAGCTCACCCAGGAGGAGGCAGCCGAGCGCTGTGATATCACCAGCTCATTTTATGGCAATGTCGAGCGCGGAGACAAGAAGATGAGCCTGGAAACCCTTGCGAAGATCTCCAGAGGCCTGTCCGTTTCCACAGATGTACTCTTGTTTGGTTCCTCTGCTTCGGACAATGACATATTAACCCAGCTTCAGGAAGAGCTCCGGCGTTCCAAAGATGAAAAGCAGGTCGAAAAATATCTGCTGATTATCCGCCAGCTTTCGAAAATCATTGATCAGCTGTAATTCGTAATGCGAATGAACCGCCTTAATGCAAGATCGGAGGATTCGACCGTGACTTCTTTTTCACAAAATGCAGCAGGCATCGGGATAGTAGCCCCACGCCGGAATATTGCGATGTGAATTTTTCACGCCACATTTCTTTCGGTTTGCTTCTTCCTGCCCGGATATCTTCCTTATGAGCCAATCATAAAACTCGTCCCGAAAAGATTATTCACAATCCCAATGACGAGCGCAACCTCTATAATTGCGGCAATGAGGCAGCCAACCAGTTCTCTCAGAATCCCTCGTGCGCCAAAGTAGGTCACGTTAAATATTCTGTGGTAGATTCTCCAGTTAATAAACGCCAGAACGACAACTGCAATTGAAAAAATCGCATCTCCCATTTTCTTCTTTCCCTCCGTCTCTCGTGGTTTACATTTACAGTAAGTAAAAACACCCGCATCTGCTGGTATGATTACGAATTATAGCTGATAACGGGCAGTGGTTTTAGCCCCAAATTGGGCTGATTTTGGTAATTCTGCTCTTTTTTCGATGGAAAGATGTTATTCGAAATCTGTCAATATTCCGCAATATTCTGTAATCTCTGTTTTTTCTCCCAAATCTCTTACTTCCATGATATAATGAAAGCCGCGCAATGGAGAATCGCTTCGCGATTGGCGCGGCCTTCGTCCATCCTCGCTATGCGAGGACGGACATGTGATATAATAGAAGCTGCGCAGCGAAAATCCCTTCCCGATTGTATATCCCGTACGAAGCGCGGGATGCCCGCATCCCCAAGCTTCGATTGTGGACATACCGCGCTCCACAATCAGAGATTGGGAAATATCCCATGCAAAGCGTGGGATGCCACCCGGCGAAGGGCAAAACCCGGCGATGGTATATCCCGTACGAAGTGCGGAATGCCTCCCGGCAAGGGGCACGGTACCGTTCTCAGTTTCTTCATAAATCGGGACACTGCTTTCGCCCATGTTCTCATCGCGAGTATGGGTATGTAACAGGGAGCCGCGCAACGTAAAATTAACGAAAGATTAAGGAACCTCAGTTATGAAATTATCAGATAAATCCGTATTGTCTTTCTACCAGCCGCTTGCTGATGTCAATGCCAGGCATAAGGTCCGGCTTGTGCAGCACACAAAAACAAACAAGATTTTTGTAGAAAAAAAGCTGGCGCAATACAATCTAAGCGTTTTTCAGGATCTTCGTGAGCATCCGGTTCCGGATACGCCGCGCATTTATGAACTCGTAGAGGAAAACGGTATTCTGACCGTTATCGAAGAGTATCTTCCGGGAAGGACTCTGCAGGATTATCTGGATGAGTGGGAAGCTGGCAAGCAGGAATCTGATGAGCAGGGTTCTGGTGAACAGGAAACTCTTTCAGAAAGTGAGGCGGTTTCGCTCGTTCTTGCTCTTTCCAGAATTGTGCGGCAGCTTCATCACAGGAATCCGCCCATTATCCACCGGGACATTAAGCCCGCCAACATTATCCTCACGCAGGATTATGTTATAAAGGAATCTGCCGCAAAGGATTCCACTTCGAGGGAATCTGTTTCAAAAGATTCTGCTTCGATAGATTCTGCCTGGACGGATTCCGTTTTGAAAGGTTCTGCTTTGAAAGGTTCTGCTTTGATGGAGCCTGTTTTGGGAAAGTCTGCTTCAGAGGATTATGCCCTAAAAGATCATGCTCTAAAGGATCATGCTTTGAAGCTTCTGGATTTTAGCGCCTCAAAGTACGTTTCAGAAGATAAGGGACAGGACACGGTTCTGCTTGGCACGCGCGGTTATGCGGCTCCGGAACAATATGGATTTGGCAAATCCTGTCTGCAGACGGACATTTACGCGATCGGGGTGCTGCTGAACGTACTTCTTACCGGAAAACTTCCGGCTGAACAATTGGCTGATGGTCGGTTATCTGCTGTCATCACAAAATGTACGCAGCTGAATCCGTCTGATCGTTTCTCTGATATTGACGAGCTGATCGCTGTTTTAGAAAAACCGAATAGCTGGACCGTTCTCTCAGGGGAAGAAACCATCTCAAAGGAAGAGGCTGAACCTGTCTATGGGCAAAGTGGTAAAAATACAGATACAGAGCCTGAACAGGATATCAGAGATCAAACGGACCAATCGTTTCGACGTTTTTTGCCCCCGGGCTTCCGCAGCGGCTCGCCTGTCAATATGGCCATCGCGATTGCCGGATATCTGTATCTGTTTCTGGCAGGAATCAAACTGACGTTCCCTTATATTGCTGTTATCTTTTTTACAGCTGATTACCTCAATGTGCAGTCTTACCTTCCTGTCACCAGAAGCAAAAACCGGGCGATACGGGCAATCGGGATTGTGTTTTATGATTTAATTATCCTTTTCCTGCTTGTCGCACTTTCGCAATTACTGTGATATTTGGCGGCGCTGACCGAAACGAAGTGCAGATGCCGGCCGGAGCGGCACCACGCTGCCTGTATCATAGCAAGCCTGATGCCCCGTATGCCAGCATCTGGGGCTTTGACTTACGCATTTTACCATAAGGAGCAAAATTCACATGGATTTGAAAGATGAATATGCACTGTCTTTTTATGAGCAGATCAGAACACTTGATGCACAACAGGGAATCAGCCTTGTCCGTCATACCGAGACCGGAGAATTTTTCGTCTGCAAGCATCTCGCTGCCAGTGACTGTGATGTAGCGGTATACAGGGCTTTACAGCATAGCCGCCTTCCGGGGATTCCACTTATTTATGAGCTTGTAGAAGATGATGGTGAACTGATTATCATCGAAGAATTCTTTCAGGGGCAGCCCCTGCAGGAGCTTTTTCAGATCGAAGCCGCCCCGACCGATGCCGCCCCATCACGAAGCGATTTCATCAGCGGCTACAGGCTGCCCCTTGCCGGGCGGCCTCTCACACTACGTACGGAAACTCCGCCAAACGTCAATGATGATGTCCTCGTCAGTGAGGATGTCCTTCCAGGGCAAAGACCTTTTTCCGAGGACCAGGCAATTAATCTTGTTTTGCAGCTCGCCGGTGTTGTACAAAGCCTTCATCACATGAATCCGCCCATTATACATGGCAACCTTCTCCCTTCCAACGTAGTCGTTTCTCCGGACGGAGAATTGAAATTGTATGATTTCCGCGCAGCGAGATTTGCCGCGCAAGAGGCGGCTGTAAGTACAAATTTCAATCGGGAAGAGGATCGGCAGTGCAGACAGACTAATCCGGATACAGCTACAGACATGGCTTCGGATAGTGCCTCCGTGCATAAGGACATCCAGGCCATTGGTGAAATACTCCGTTTCCTTCTGGCTAATATGTCACATTCAGAAAAAACGGTTGATAAAGAACTGGCTTCGATTGTCGCAAAATGTTCCGGGATGGACGAAGCTGGCCGCTATGAAGACATCTCAGAGCTGATCGCAGACCTGCATGAGATCCCTCATAGAAACATTGAGCCAGATGATAATGGCAATAATACTGATAATGGCATTGGTAATAGTAATAGCAAAACCGCAGCTTTCAATAAAAGCAGCTCTTCCCATGAAAACGATTCTTCCCGTGCGGCCTCTGCTGACCCGGAGCAACCCTGGCGCCGTTTTCTTCCGCCGGGATTCCGCAGCGGAAAGCTTGTAAACATGGCTGCCGCGACTACGGTTTATGGCTTTCTGATCTTAATCCTGTATCTGGAAATACGCTACGGTTCAGACGATCCGGTCATCTTCGGCACACTCATGATCTCGTTTCTTGTGATCATCCTGTTTACCGCGGACTATGTCGGCGTGCAGTCTCATTTGCCCCTTACCAGAAGCGACAAAACTGCCGTAAGAGTTTTCGGTATTCTTCTCTACAATACTCTCATCCTGGTCGCGGCGATGGTAATTGCTGCGGCTTTATATACCGTCGTCCACACTTGATTTGCGTACCTTTATTCCTCATGCTTGCATTCCATAAGCGGCTCCATGTCATGCGCGGCCAGCAACTCATTCACACGGTCAATGTCGCTGATCCCCCGGTTAAGCGCGATCATAAGAACGGCGTCACGGGGAATGCGGGAATAAAGCTCCGACATTCCGTAAAGCTTCAGCGCCCGCTGCGTCTCTTTCAGATTAAATCTTCCGGCAAAGCAGAAGCGTAGAATATAATCACGCCGGACGGTATTTCTGGTCTGCCCGATCAGGCGGTATCCATACTGCTCCGGAATATACGCTCTCCGGAAAACATCCTGCTGGGAGACCTTTTTTTCTTTAAACATCCGGCGCATATACGCGGCAAACGGCCGCTCCGGATCCGCCAGACTCTCCGCATGCGTTTCCAGATAAGAATCAATATCCACCGGGCCTGCCTCCTGCAGAATCCGGTCCAGTCCGGTTGTCGAATCTTTAAACACTACAATTCCTCCCATTCCTGTTATCTGAGCCGGATTTAGATGCAGCCCGGCTATTGCCTGAAATTTTTTCCTGGAAATGACGGAGCCTTAAGTCCGTAATCTCAGGCACTCCAGGCAGCCATTTTACAAGGTTTCCGCGACCAATGATTTGAAAATTGACCTATGACCTTACTGAGCATCTTTCAATCTGAAGTACCTTCCGGATCTACAAACTCGTAAGTATCAATCGGAAGTTTCGCACCTCCCTTACGCAGCAATTCAAAATCATCAAATTGATCCATGCCATATTTCTGAAGGATTTTATCAATATCCCTTCTCTTCGGGTCCGGAAGACGGCTGGAAAATGTAGGAAACAGTTTTTTACTCGTATACACGGTATCTGTCGGAAAAGCTTTCAGTTCCAGATAACCATCCTTTTTTGCCAGATCATAGTCTCCGCAATATTGAAACTCATATTGATTTCCTCTGGTCAGTTTCCCTACAATATAACTTCTTCTTGATCTGGGGTTTTTCCACTTCAAATATAAAGTATTACTCATTGATTGCCTCCTGATTCTTTCAACATCTTTAATTTCGACTTCAGGAAATTACGAATAAGCAAATTCCTTTTTAATGACAATAATTCAGTAGAGTATTGATCCATAAGTAAATCTATTTTCTCATCTGTTAATGCTTCACCAAATCTTTCCAAAATCTTATATGTTTCATCCGGATACCTGCCTAACAGGTAATACACCATATCTTTATGTGTTGGTTGCTTCTTCTCATTGCAGTTTATTCTGACAACCGTTCTTGATTTCGAATCAACCAAGGCCTTAAACGGTCCCGGGTCTTTGCCAAATAATTTATCCAGATAGGCATCATTCACATAACAGCACAATGACGATCCATTATCATATAGTGGGCACCGCCGACGTTTAGTCAATGTTTCATATGAACCTGAATACTCTTCCAAGATTCCCCAATTATTTTGGTGCCGATCAGAATTTCCGATTAGCGCATCAAATATCAGCATCTCTATCCATTCTTGCGGACTAAGTAAATCCTTCGTTGGCTCTATAATCATATCGACACAATAATACTTCCCGGTTTCTTCATCAATCATACTATTTTCATTGTACTGAGGAAACTTTCTGTTGATAAATCCAATTCCTTCCGTAAGTGTTTCCGATTGTCTTCTGGCAAGATAGCTCATACTGCCTATTCTGCCATTTCGAATTCCAATATCAACCTTTGCTGTCTCAACGCCAAGAATTGTGCCAAGCTGTGCAGCAATATGCTCTGAAATGTGCTCAGTTGTCTCATGTCCTGTAGCCGGATCAATTTTTGGATATTTGAACAATCCTATCCGTTCCATTCCAAGGCAGATCCATTCTTTCTCGCTTCGCCCGCTTCCTTCATAAGCTCCATGGTATGTCTCCCATGCGCTAAAATCTTTAAGCTCAAACACAGTTCAGACCACCTCTTTCTCACCACATGCTAAGCTTTCGCCGCATCATACATTTTCTGTTTTTTCTCACTATATTTTGGATTCATGACACCCATAATCGTTTCAACGATATCCTCGATACTCTGTCCGGAGTACTATTCTTCAATTTCCCCATCCAGAGAAATCAGCTGTCCATCATCCAATACCTGAATAAGAGTCAGAGAACGACTGGCACAAATAACATTTATTGTCCCCCATATCTCAGGTCATCACATCTATCAAAACTTTATCTCCAAGAATTTTTTTCACTCCGATTCCCTTCTCTTATCCAAAAGAATCCTATTGTATAATCGGGTTTCAAAAATGCGATTTGCGATCTGAACCGAGGAATCCTGAACCTTCAGAAAGCCTAACACAAAAGCATTTTTTATCACTTTATCATCCGGATTATATAAAATCTTTTCTTCCTGAAACAACATGCGTGAGATTATCAGATTCAGTTCCGGATAATCATACAACTCATTCATCAGCGATTCAAAAAGTGGGCTATTAGCCTTATGGTCTTCCTCCGGTCTGATTTTTCTTTTAATTTCTTGTCCGTAATCGAAGATTTCGGACGTAGGCCACGCCATCGCACTTTGTGCGATTCTGCATGGCACGGCTCCCCATTCGCGGGCATCATATACTCCCGCCAGAATCACGGACTGAAATGTGGTCGTTTTTCTTCTTTATCAAATAGTAAGCCCGAAGCTGTGCGAGGAAATCCAAAAACACCTGATTGTTGCTGGCAGAATCTACCTCGTCAATCATCAGAACAATTTTCTTTTCCGACTCCATGCACAGTTTTTCCAGTGTTCTGAATAAAACGGATAATGTCATCTCAGGTGCATATCCCTGTGAATAAGATTCCATCTCCGACTTCACCTGCATCGGCACAGAGCCAGCCGCCCTGTCAAATCCACCATATAATTATAGTCTGGGTCACAATCGCCTTCTGTGTTAAATGTCCTCGCCATATACCCTTACTCCACTTCTTCATTGGTTTGTTGATCTTCCGCTTTCAAAATCAGCACTTCTTTCCCGCGAAACGCAAATCCATACTTTTGAACTGTTCGGATGCCTCTGGCTTTCAGATCGACTTCGTATCTCATAGTCTCAATTTGCTCCTGAGCCCGCTTAGCGGTCTATCCAAGGTATCTTCTTTTTTCGGGTCAAATACCTTAAATTCAATGATGATGCCATCTGTCCTTCCATCACGCGGTTCAATACAGACATTGTAACGGCCAAATCCGCAGAGCCGCCCTGCGCGAAGCGCATCGGAACAGGCCGCGCGGCCTTTTGCTTTTATTATATCATCCAAAGATTCTTTAGCAAGCGGATTATTCCATGTTTTTGCTTTCCTGCAAAAATGTTAGCATACAGAAACATACCCCTCGTTTTATTCTGATTTCTGCCTCCCGCTCCAACTTATAGTCCGTCGCAATCTATTCCTATTCAAGCGCAAAAAACTCAACTCTTCCTCTCACCAGACGATATCCAAAATGCCAAAAATACTGAAAAAGCCATTACGTCCGATGTGTTCGAATGTAATGGCTTAACCAGGGCTACCAGGATTCGAACCTGGAAATGACGGAGTCAGAGTCCGTTGCCTTACCATTTGGCGATAGCCCTATCTGTTATAAAATTGTCGCTCTGTTTCGGGCAGCCCGCTATGTTTTGCCGCTGTTCCTCACAGGCAGAAGCTATTATAACGTAAGATTTTGTGGAATGCAAGTCTTTTTTTCATTTTCTTTCAATTTTTCCGCATTTTTATCTTCCGTTTCCACTGAAATGTGATAGAATAGAAGCCGCGCAATTATAAATCGGTACCATGTAATCCTAAGACTCACACATTTAAAGGAGTGTTTCCCATGAGTACACTGAACCTGACCCTGCTGACCGATCTGTATGAGCTGACGATGATGCAGGGCTATTTTGAAACTAATTCCAATGAAACTGTTATCTTTGACGCCTTTTACCGGAACAACCCGTGCGGCAACGGCTACGCGATCGCGGCTGGGCTTGACCAGGTCATTGACTATATCAACAATCTGCGTTTTTCACCGGAGGATATTGAGTACCTGAGAAGCCTCGGCATTTTCCACGAGCCGTTCCTGGAGTACCTGAAGGACTTCCGGTTTGAGGGCGACATTTACGCGATTCCGGAGGGGTCGGTGATGTTCCCACATGAGCCGATGCTGAAGGTGATCGCGCCGATTATGCAGGCACAGCTGGTCGAGACGGCAATTCTGACGATTCTGAACCATCAGAGCCTGATTGCGACGAAGTCCGCCCGTGTGGTGCAGGCCGCGCGCGGCGACGGGATTATGGAGTTCGGGCTGCGGCGCGCGCAGGGCCCGGATGCCGGTGTGTACGGCGCGCGGGCAGCGATGATCGCGGGCTGTGTCGGCACCTCGAATGTCCTCGCCGGGCAGATGTTTGACGTTCCGGTCAAGGGTACGCATGCGCACAGCTGGATTATGAGCTTCCCGGATGAATACACCGCGTTCAAGCGCTATTCTGAGCTGTATCCGAACGCCTGCCTGCTGCTGGTAGATACGTATGACACGCTGCGCTCCGGTGTGCCGAATGCCATCCGCGTGTTCCGCGAGATGCGCGAAGCCGGTCAGGAGCTAAAGGGCTACGGAATCCGTCTTGACAGCGGCGATCTGGCCTATATGTCCAAAAAGGCGCGCGCGATGCTTGACGAAGCCGGATTTGAGGATGCGATTATCTCCGCCTCGAGCGATCTTGACGAAAACCTGATTGCCAGCCTGAAAACGCAGGGCGCGGCCATCACCTCCTGGGGCGTCGGTACGAATATGATCACCTCAAAGGACTGTCCCGCGTTCGGCGGTGTATACAAGCTGGCCGCTGTCCTCGATGATTCGACCGGGAAATTTATTCCGAAAATCAAGCTGTCCGAGAATACCGATAAAATCACCAACCCGGGCAATAAGAAAATTCTCCGGATTTACGATAAGGCCAGCGGAAAAATCCGTGCCGACCTGATCTGCCTCGAGGATGAGGACTACGATCCGGCGAAAGACCTGATTATCTTTGATCCGATCGAAACCTGGAAGAAGACAAAAATCAAGGGCGGATCCTACGAGCTGCGTGAGCTGCTTGTGCAGGTCTTCCGCAAAGGAGAATGTGTCTACACCTCACCGTCTGTCATGGACATCCGCGATTACTGCGAGCAGGAGAAAAATACCCTGTGGCCGGAGACGCGGCGTCTGACGAACCCGCACGACGTCTATGTAGATCTTTCGGACAAGCTCTACGCGATTAAGAGCGAGCTGCTCAACCAGATGGGGAAGGCATCGCTGGCAAATTAAAACACTGATTATTCCTGCATTTTATTCTGCGCTAATTCTAAGGAGCTGTCACGAAATTACCTGGGCATCTTGCACCGCCTAATACGCGAATCGCAACCGATAAAATCCTCGGCGCTCTACGCTCCGCTCCGGTCGGCGCTAAACGAACGTTCACTGGACGTTCAGCGCCCCGCTACGCCTACGTTTTTATCGGCTGTGCTTCACGTATTAGGCGGCACAATCTGCTCAGGTTATTCCGTGCCAGTTCCTAAGCGACTGCACATGGCTGATTCGGCCCGACCCTAACCAGGACAGGCCGGAACCAAAATTTTGCCATTTTGTGCAAAAAATCGTTCTTATGCACCTGACAGCACAAGGCGATAAGGATCTGTTCCGAAATAACTTATGCTTCTTGCCTGCAAATACATTGCGCTCAGTGTCAGCTAAAGCAACAGTGAGCAGCAAAACAAACAGTATATTGCAAAACAACAACACCCGCCATCGAGTACAGATATTTCTTTTGTCTGTAATCAATGGCGGGTGTGTTCATTCCGTATTATTGTTTTTCACGACTGCTGCTCTTGGTTATTGCTTTTGGTTACGGTTTCCGATTACTGCTTTTGGTTGCTGCTTCCGATTACTGCTTTTAATTACTGCTTTTGATGACCGTTTTCGATCACTGCTTTCGATTGCGCTTTTTGGTAACAGGGTATACTTCTGGTTGCGTTTTTTGGTTACTGCTTTCGGTTGCGTTTTCGGTTACTGTTTTCGGTTGCCATTGTTTCCAGCATATTCACCGCATCACTCCACATCCGCCGCCTTATACAGCACGAAGTCGTCCCACGCGCCCCAGCATCCGGCGGATGCGTCTACGGTGCAGCCCACCGTGATGGTGGTCGTCTCCGTAATCTCAATGTCCTCAATGGTCGGCGTCGACCAGTTTCTCCAACCGGTTAACTCTGCATCTACTGTCACAGTTCCGTCGTCCGTCTCCACATACATGGTAAAGGTGTCGTCATCCCCGGCGTCTCCGCCCTGCAGGTAAACGGTCAGGGTGTACACGCCCGGCTCCAGCGTCACCTCCTGCGCTGCTTCAAACGCAAAGTCCGAGCTGCTCCAGAAATGCAGGCAGAATACGCCCGACCAGACGTTGGAGGTCTCTGTATCCTTGATGCCGCCCCCGGTGCCGGTGACCGTCCAGGCCGTATCCCCGTCCTCAAAATCGCCATTTTCCAGAAGGTTTTCAACGGTATCGAGGAATTCTGTCTCCGCCTCTGTTTCCACAATCACACGCTCCGCCGTCGTGCCGGTCTTTACATATTCAAACGTCTTTAACGACTCCAGCGGATAGCCTTCAAAATCAAACAGAGCCTGGTTGTCGACCGCTGAACCGCCATAATAGACGCCCGCGTCATCCGGGTCATACTCTGCCGCGTATGAGCTCGCCCAACCCGAACCGTACGTTTCCCAGATTTCCTGATTTTCTTCCAGAATCGTCTCTGCGTCGTCCGCGTCCGCATCATATACCTGCACCGGTATCCAGGCCGGTTCCCAGTAAAAGACGCCGATACCATTGGTTGTCTCCGCCATAGCGGAAATCACCGCGCTGATCTCGTCCGCCTGTCCCTGCACGGAGAAATCATAATATACCAGATCGCCATAAGCAGTGTCGTTGTTTCCCTCGGCTACCGTATTTCCGCTTCCGTCGCCGTCCTCCAGCGTATACGCCCAGGATGTCTCTGCCACGATCACATATTTATCATACTTTTCAGCGATCGAAGAGAGCGTTTCCGTCAGGTTCTCCAGCGTCCCGTGCCAGTAGGGATAATAGGAAGAGGCAAACACGTCATAATCCACTTCGTTCTGCGCGAGAATCTTCGCAAAGGTCTCATATTTTCCGCTCTCCGGGTTTGCAAAATGCAGCGCCACCAAAATCTCGGTCTCAAACGCTTCCGATACCTCACGCACCGCCGCGCTGCCGGCAGAAAAAAGCTTGCACATATTCGACCAGTCCGTCTCGCCCGCCATGCCGGTCGTCGTCTCGTTGCCAATCTGCACCATACCGACATCGACGCCTGCTTCCAGAATCTCTGTCAGCGCCTCCTTTGTCCAGCTGCCAAGCGCCTCCACCTTTTCTTTCAGCGTCATATCCTCCCATGCTTTCGGCGCAAACTGCTTCCCCGGGTCTGCCCAGAAATCAGAATAGTGGAAATCAATTGCGACCTTCAGCCCCGCTTCGGTCGCCCACTGTCCCATCCGGATCGCCTGATCGACATCGCAGTTGCCGCCGCCGTAGCTGTTTCCCTCCGAATCATACGGATCGTTCCACACACGGATGCGCACATAATTGACCCCGCAATCCGCGAGCAGATCAAAAAACCCGGCCTCGTCCAGCTCGTTTCCGTCAAAATCATAAAACGTCACGCCGCTGTCAATCAGGGAAGCAAAGGACGAAATGTCAACGCCCTCCATAAAATCCTCCGGCAGATCAATGTGATCCACCGCAATATCCGCATCCACCGGCGCAACCGTATCCGTCACCTCAACAACCGTCTCCGCTGTTTCGTCTGCCGCGTCATCCAGATCCTCCACCGATTCCAGAATCACATCCACGGCCTCGTTATCGGCCGTATCCGCATCGGTTCCGTCATCATCGCCCGCAGCATCGTCAGACGAGGTTCCTGCATCAGTTGTCCCATCCCCGTCATCTGACGTGCCATCATTCGTTGTTCCCGCGTCCGATGCTCCATCCTCTGAAGTTGTTCCTTCATCCGACGCCCCGGCGTCCGTATCCCCGTCATCCGCAGATGCTTCCGTATCACTCACGATCACCGTTCCATCTTCCACAATCACTTCCGTATCCGACGAATCCCCGCCGTCTGCCGCATCCTCAGAGCCGTCCTCTTCCGCCATCGCCATCAGCATAGCGCCCGGTGCCGGCACGGACGACAACGCCAGTGCAATGCCCATCCCAGCCGCTATCATCTTACGATTCCAATTCCATCCAGTTCTTCTGCACATAAAAATCCCCCATTCTCTTTTCATTATCGGCCCGGCCAGATTTCATTTTTCCGCACTTACCTGTGTGCGACCGAGTCGAGCCATCGCCTCATCCATATCAATGGCCGCGCGTTTTACCTTCAGCCACCCGTTTCATCTTCAGGCTTACGCGCCATATCTCTGTCAGTTTAACATAAACGGTTTCATAAGGAAACACCTTTTTTAACTTTTGCCCGGCCTTTTGTCCAAGCCTCTGTCCGGGCCTCTGTCCCTGCCTCTTTCCGGGTCCCTGTCCAACCATCCGTCCGAGCCTTTGTCCGCGCCTCGATCCAGTTTCATTCACGGACCGTGTACATCATTTTTGCGTTTTTACATCATTTTTCCATGCCCTCTCCCCGCATCATTGTACCATATCGTTTTCCCATACTATTTTTCCCCTCATTTTTACATCATTTTTCCATGCCATTTTTCCCGCATAAATTCCTTTCATTTACAGATACTAATCCGGACAACCGAATGCCGCCGGACATTTCCGCAGAAATGTAAATGCAGGCCCCTGCACTCCCGTCCTGCCATTCGGAACCGAACGTTACAAACCGCATAAAAAGATGGAGGAAAATACAACATGAAAGCTACTGGAATCGTTAGAAGAATCGATGATCTCGGCCGCGTAGTCATCCCAAAAGAAATCCGCCGTACCCTGCGCATCCGTGAAAGTGATCCGCTGGAAATCTTTACCGACCGGGAAGGTGAAATCATCTTAAAAAAATATTCCCCAATCGGGGAATTGGGAAGCTTTGCAAAAGAATACGCCGAAGCGCTCGCATCCGCATCCGGCCACAGCGTCTGCATCACAGACCGCGATCAGGTCATTGCAGCCGCCGGCGGTATCCGCAAAGACAGCATCGGCGCCCCGGTAACCGGGCAGCTGGAGGAGGTTATGAACGAACGCGAATACCTGACCGCTGACCAAAATTCAAAAAAACACATCAAAATCACCAGCGAGGACGCCGGAGATACCCTCCCGCAGGTCATCAGTCCCATCCTGTGCGAAGGAGACGTCATCGGCTCCGTCATCCTGCGCGGGCGGGACAACAGCCACCGCATGGGCGAGACCGAACAGATCCTCGCCAAATGCGCGGCAGGTTTCATGGGACGCCAGATGGAGCAGTAAGCACGCATCCTTAAAAAGCGTCATGCTGCGCCCGGCAGCTTCTCAAAAGTATCAGCAAGAATCCGGGTATAAATCGCCGCAAAAATTTCAGCAAATTTATCGCCCATTTTTTTCAAAAATTCCTCACATTCCATTTGACATTGCCGTAAAGGTATGCTAAAATGACTAACTGTAGCGATTCGAAATCTGCTGATGTGGCACAGTCGGTAGCGCACCTCATTGGTAGTGAGGAGGTCACGAGTTCGATTCTCGTCATCAGCTTGGTAAATTCGCTCTAAGCCCTGATTTTAAGCCAAAGTCGGGGCTTCTTTATTTCCAGAAATAGTGTTACACACTCATTTTTCAGGATATTTTCGATGGCTTTTGCCGTTTCTGCTTTTGTATTCCTGTCTTTGATGTAGTGGCGGAATGTGACAGCCAGCGAGGCATGCTTAACATATTTGCAATCTAATCCTCGTAGTAGCCCTGAAGAATGTAGCATCATTATTGTCTCACTAAAAAAGCCAGAAGAAAAAGGGAACCACATCTGTAGTTCGCCGCGTGACACCCTGCGAGGTGCCAGCCGGAATTGAACCGGCGAAAGAGGTGTTGCAGACCGCGATGACAGGTGCCCGCAGGCCTTGTAAACAGGGCATTTCCGGGCGGCGAAGGCGGTTTTGGTACACTATCGGTACACTATTTTCAAATTCAGTTGCTATCATCCGCCTGATTCACCTTCTCAAGCCAGGTCTCAACAGCACGAATAATAGCCTTTGCATTTTCTAATTGCTGCACTGCTTCTTCCTTTGATGCGACATAAAAATCATCATAATCACTTTTCTCTCGCTTTTGCTGTAGCTGTGCGATTTTTCTTCCACATTCACGGGGGATCGCGTTGCCAGCTACATATGTCTGGTTGAAATATGCCATGACATCCTTATGTCGTTTAAAATCTTTGCCTTCCAACGCCAAAACTGCTTTCACGGAATAGAACGCTGCATAATAAGAGCGGTTAATCGAATCCCTATAATGGGCATTCAAGCAACAATTTTCGGCCACTTCAAGGCTTTCATGCGCATTCTGAATCCGGTATTTACTCAAATCAGCTCTTCTTTCATCCTGCAAGCACAATCCCCTCCTTTTCCACATTGTCATAGTATGGCAAAGCCCCCAGCCAATAGTTGAAATGATCAATATTCTGTATATTAACGCTTATTACGATCCCCCGCGACATTTCATAGTCAAAAGCTATGTCATAAATCTGATTCTCAATGTTTCTGATTCCTGCATCATCAAGAGATGTCAGAATCATAATATCCATGTCAGATTGGTTGGTATAGTCGCCCCTAGCATAAGAGCCATATAATATAATCTTCTTTACTGAGCCTCCCATACACTTAATTACGTCATTGGAAAATGACTGCAATATTTCTCTATTCTGCTCCATTATCCTCACAACCTTTCCAGCAAACATATAGAATGGATCACTTCCATTTCATTTCTCATAAATCACCACCCCTGTCCTCTGGATTTCAAAGTCAAGCTCTGAGTCCTTTTCCAGATGAGCAGTATCAATAATATCTACTTCTTTGTCAATGGCTACCCGTACATCCTCAATGAACCCAACAAAGTTCAATCCTTTGAGTCCACTGTCAACAAGCAAATCCAAATTACTGTTCTCTTTTGCGCATCCTTTTCCATAGGAACCAAACAGTACCGCCCGCCTTATATTGTATCGCTGAAAGACAGGCCTCAAAATACTTTTTATCTGAGAAACTGTATAAATTTCACTCGGCATCTATATCATTTCCTCTCATATGCTTCCTGTTCCAAAGCACTCCATAGCTTTCATGCATATTCTGAATCCGATATTTGCTTAATCTTTTTTTCTGACAAATATACTACACCTCGCTCTCCAAAATCAGCACTTCTTTCCCTCTGAAAGCAAACCCATACTTGCGAATTTCCGTGATCCCTCGTCCTTTCAAGTCTGTCTCGTATTTCTTGTCCTCGATTTGCTTTAATGCCCGCTTTGCAGTGTCCTCCAGAGTTTCCTCCTGTCTGGGATCAAACACCTTAAATTCAATGATAATCCCATCTGATTTTCCATCTCGCGGCTCAATCGAAACATCATATCTTCCAAAGCCGCTCTCCCGATTCGATGTCAGTATATGAGTGCGGTCCAGGTCTGCAATCAGTCCCAGCGTAAATCCATGGTAAAACTGTTCCGCCACCTCGCTCTCCGAAGAACCGTTTCCTACATCAAAAAAGCTGAATGTCCTTGACGCCACCTTCTCCATATACCGCTGCATCCCTTCCAGATTCCCGGCCAGTAGCATACGAATAAATTCTGTATATTCATCATACGACTCCGCAAACCATTTTTTCACCAGCTTGCAAAGAGCTTCCCGTACTTCATAATTCGTCAGAGCTATCTCATATTCGCTTTCCCGTTCCCGTACAATTCTCACATAACCCGTCGTCAAAAACCAGCTCCAGATTGTTTTAGAGTCTCCCCGCAATTCCGCATACGTAATTGATTCATCAATCTCAGTAAGAATTGTGCCGCCTTTCAGCAAGGTTTCAAATTCATCCTTAATTTTAAGCGACCCCTGCCGTACCAGATTGCCTACCAGCGTATTCCCACTAGTATTCATCCAGTATGGTGCAAATTTCTTATATTTCAAGTAGTTCAAGATCGACCATGGATTATAAATCCCTTTATGACTGCCAAACTGAAAGCCATCATACCATCGTCTGACCTCTTCCTTATGGTCAGAGAAGCCATAGGCATCCATTGCCGCAAAAACCTCCTGCTCCGTAAAGCCAAAACAGTCCTCAAATTGCTCCGTAGTGGTCGTCACAACTGCCAGATTATTCAGGTCCGAGAAGATTGATTCCTGCGTGATTCTTGTGATGCCCGTAAGAAGCCCTCGATCGAGGTATGGGTTGTCTTTAAATGCAGCATGAAACATGCGGCGTATATATTCAATCGCCGTGTCCCAGTATCCCGCCGTATAGGCTTCAAGCATAGGTGTATCGTACTCATCAATAAGAATCAGAACCTTCCTCTCAAAATGCTCATACATACACTGAGAAAGGAACCGAAGCGCCTTCATGCACATCTCATCCGGAGCCTTTTGCCAGATAATTTGTGAAAAGGTTTCCTTCTCCGCATCCGACAATTTATCTGATTCCAGCAAATAAGAGTGTCTCTCAAACAATTCCGCAAGCTGCAACCGCATATCATAGCACATACTTTCATAGTTGTCCTGCTTCACATTCGCCAGACTCAGATTAATGACCGGACAGGTTCCCTGCATCGCCTGAAAACGTTCCTCTCCTGCAATATAGAGCCCTTTAAACAGCTCTGGTCTGTTCTGATACCGGACTGAGAAAAACGTCTCAATCATGTTCAAAGTCAGGGTCTTTCCAAAACGCCTCGGCCTCGTAATCAGCGTCACCTGATCTGCACTGTCATACCACTCCTTAATAAATCGGGTTTTATCCACATAAAAGACATTTCTGCCGATGATATCCTCAAAAGCAGTGATACCTAATGCAACTACTTTCTTCATGGGTTCCCTCCATTCTGTCATTTCAGAAATTCTCTGTTCCGCATATATCAGCATGCTATCAAATGAACCAGTTCTCCCTGCTACCGCACGCCTTTGCAACGTTCAATCTCACATTCGTGTTCTTTCGTTTTTTTATCATAATTGATGCCCACCAGCAGAAGAATGCCTGTGTAATGTGAAAGTGCGCCGTCATATCTTTTTTCTCTGATCTGGCGAATGGCTCCATCCGCCGACTTATCGTATTTCAATTCAATAATCATTGCAGGTTTGTCTGATCCACTTCTGGGTAAAAATGCCAGATCAGCAAAGCCTTCGCCAGGAACCGCCCCATCGCGAAGCGATTCTAATGGCGGTTCCGTTCTGCCGCCGAACGAATGTGGGGGCGTTTCCAGCAGATGGTAATTCCCTGATGATCGTATAGTCTCTCTTTGCAGTAAAATAAGCAATGCTCAGCGCGCAGCTTAAAGAGTTCTCATCATTATACTGCAATATTGATGTATTCAGCGCATGAACCCGACGCAGTCCATCGGCTACCGCTTTGGCGTCTCCCCTGATGGTCGCCTTCAGCAGCTTCTCCGAATCATCTAAAGCTTCCTGAACATCCTGCCAGCTTTCCCCCTCTACCGCATTCTGGAATTCATCTGCGATTTCCTGATTGGGGATATATGCTTCCTTCGTCGAAACATCATACGCCAGATAGCCCAGGTGAACCAATAGTGTAAGCACATCATCCTTACTCTTTAAAATTGTCATATCATTCTGAAATTTACGTGTGACAATCTCCACCCGGCTCCCGCCAAGCATGGCTATAATCGCGTCCCGCAGCCCATTTTTATTCATACTGATGTAGTCTTTCAACGGCTCATACGACTCGGATTCTGCCCAATACGTCTTAAAGCGTTTGTATTTTATCGCGCTGATAACGGAATTTGGGTTATAGACCGATTGAAAATCCGAAAAAAAGTATCCGTCATCTTTATATCCATCGTTCCTGCCAAAATTCATTTATTCCGACCTGGACAAGCTGGAACCAAAATTTCCACATTTTGCGCATGAAATTGTTCTTAAGTTCTTAATAGCAGTATAGCATAGCCTCAACGAAAAAACCACCAGCAATTGCCGTCAGTTTTCAGCCACATTTCTTCATCCTGGTTCATGCTTTTTTCTGGCAGTGTCAGCCAAAGCATAACAGGGAACAGAAGATTCTCCTGTAAAGCTCCATTCCTCCGGCTCCACATAACCTGTCTGAGTTTCCTCATCATCAATCGGCAGCTCTCCTGTCGTGATGAACGTTCCAAAAAAGTTTACCAGTATCGCTGATCTGTAGCGACACGGCATCCCATCGCTGTCACAGTCTGCAAGCTCCCAGAAGTGATACTCTTCCGGAACGCTGTCCCTGTCAATCCTCGCATCCGAAAAATAACCCTGTACACCTTTTATCTCCATAGGCGTCCATTTCTCTTTCCTTGCGTCGTAACGCACTATAACCACCTCCTCCAATGCCAGGCAATCCCTGAAAATATCATTGCCAGCTTCGCCACAGAATACAGCGGCTCGACCGGCAATAACATTCTCACTACTTTAATCTAAGCCAACATTTCCACCACTCAGATAATGTTTTTCCTTCCTTGAGGCATTGTCCCTGATAACAACAATAGAATATTTTCCCAGCAGTTCATCCTTCCGTTTTATGGCAGCTTCCATACTGCAGCAGGAATAACCCCATCCGGTTCTCGTTCCATCTTCCCTTACGGCATAGACATCGGCTCCTGTCCATGTAAAATCATCCAGGTGAGAGTTGACGTAAGCTCTTTCCTCCAGGATAAAATCTGCCAGCAGCTGAGCCATTGTCCGCATTGCTTCCGGGCTGGTCTGCAGGGTCTTGAATGTACCAAGGCTCCTGCAGACTCTTTTCCCATGCTCACAGACTTCAATTGCTATGTCCAGATAGATTCCTTCGCTTCCCCCGTAATCAAGATTGTTACGGATGTCAAACTCATAGGTCAGAATTGGAACTGGACTAAAGGCAGCCAGCGCATAGTCCAACATGTCATCCGGCATCCGGTTCTTCTTTCGGAGATTCCCACAAATCAGATCAAAATATTCCGCTGTCGTCATTGGCCTTTTCATGTCTTTCATTTTCACCTCACACCACATTCTATTTCTTCATTACGTTAATTAATATTCGTATCACTTTCCCGTCAAACCTATGCCGCTACCTCCAGCGCATGCTTCTCCGCGCAGTACCGATAGACAGAACTTCCTAATATCTCTTCCGGTACTATGAATCCGGCGTTAACCTCTCTTACTATCGTTTGAAGCTCCGTCTCTTTTTCTTCTCCCCATGCAGAGGCCGGAAGAATAATGCATTCATGGATGCTGCTCGGCAATACGTAAAAGTCCCCGCCGGTCTGTCTGCTGACTTCTTCCCATATATCGAGAAAGCAGATATTAACCGCCCCGAATTTCAATTCCCTGTTGGAAAGAACAAATATACGCGGATCTCCCGGTATCACCGACAAAGTTTCTTCCCCATCGTGCAGCGCAAAGCCGAACAGCATCCGTTCAATGAGCTGTGAGATTGAAGCTAACTGGAATGGATGGCGGGCACGGGTGTTCTGGATTGCCACTGCATGAAGCTGTTCCAAATCAATTCCCCACAGTTCAAGATGCCTGCCCCTCACCAGGATGCCGCAATTTTCTCCTTCCGCTTCCATCTCATAAAAATATATCATTGCCAGGTCAAGGAACCGTGTATGCGGTATCTTTTCCAACAGTTCACGGTTCATTTCATAGTTCACCAGACGGCATACCAGTCGTTCCCTTGCCCATGCGAAATCCACCTCATATCCATTCATTTCTGTACATCTCCTTCCTGCCGATCAATCTGCTTTCCCGGTACAGTGTATTTCTGAGAATCATTCGCCTGACCGCACGGATACCATCTGCCAGGGTACCGATAAATTCCCCGTATTCCCAGTCATCCTCCAGATTGATGTCCAGATAACCACCCCACGGCACTTCCAGTTCTTCGCTCACAAGCAATGAGCCGAAAAAATTTGCAATGACGCATTTCCCGATCTGAACCGGTTCACCAAGCACAGCATCACCATACCGGACTTCATACAGATAAAACCCTTCCGGTACCGACTCCTTTTCCACCTTCGCATCTGTAAACAATGCCGGGATACCCATTACTTCAACCTGCGTATATCCCAGCATATCAGCTCCTTTCCTCATCGCTTCGCAGCTCCTTCCTTTATTGTGTATCCAGAAACTTTCTCTGTTGTCTCGTTTTCCACAGTTCCATTCAAAACCATCAGATTCATTACACTCGATTTAAGGCTTTTTCGAATAACTTCCGCTGCAGGGTCTTCATATTTACTTTGAACCCATTCTGAATAAAGGAAAGCCAGAAGGTCTGAAACGCTGAGCAGCACCCGCAGCTCGTCTTCCCTCATCTTCTGGCTCATATCCATCAGTATTCCGCAGATTGCTTGTTTGGTATCAATCTGGTAAGCATTCCCGTAAATGATATCCGGAGGCTCTTTTAACATCCTCCCCTTAATCTGTTTAAGCTCTTCTGCCATCTTCATCTGCAGCATTATCACGTTTCCTTTTCGTTCCATTCTCGCCTCCTAATCAAACGCCGGGCAGGCCGATAAGCATTTCCCATTCCAGCCTGTCCGGCGCTGACTTCCAGATACCTGCGCGCCTGTACGCTAACGGTTTAAATCGCCGCCGTCCATGCTACAGACGCACGATGCTCTGTGGTGCTTTGTGGTTCTCTGTGGTGCCTTGACGTCCACAGTCTGCCGTCATTCCGTATCCTCATGGCCCTTTTCCGCATGACACTCCTGATTCATGTCTTTCTTCGGTTTGAAATACCGAAGCCCCATGGCCTCCTGCATGAGAAGAAGTCCCATCGCAAACCCGTAACGGAAGCATTCCTTATTGACCATATCGTCTTCGGAAACCACCATGTCGCATACCTTTTCAATTTCATCATAGTCCTCCGCTGACAGTTTTTCCGAAAGCTTTTCCATCTTAGCACCTGTCTCTCTGTGTAAGCTGTGGTACTCCGGTGAATCCGGAACCGCCTGTTCCCCCGGATAAATGCACCCATCAAAGATCAATTCCATAATGCTCATTGCAAGTTCCTCCTTTGTTTTTGACGGTGAAAACTATGTATTCACCCTTATTCCTTTACTCTACATTCTTCAATAAAACCACAATGGCCACCGCCAATGCTCCAGCGATAGCCAGACGAAATGTAATATCCAACTGTTTACTCTCATCTCCCACAATCATGTCTGCATCTCCTTTGAAATAATAAGTGCCATACCGCGCTTCCATCATTCCACCACTTTCACCCGGCTGGAAAAGCATTGTTGCCACCTGGCATATATGTTTCCTGTCAGGTGGATGAGATGGAACGATGGAATAACTGTTTAGTCGAAGATATTGTCGTCCGATGAAATAACCGCAAGTACCACTGTAAGCACCCCAACCACAATTGTCTTTGCCATTTCGCTTAATCCTACCATATGCCATCACTCCTTCTAAATACTGCTCTGTGCTATGCCGCTTTTCTGCCTCTGCTGCTTGATTTGTAAAGGCTCCTCATCGCACTCTCATAGACCTCTCCCGTCATCTGTTCCAAGGATGAAATCTGGTAACGGTCGAGAACTGTCTGCAGAGGCACACCTGTCCGTTTCAGTTCCCGTTCCAGTTCCGCCGTCTGTGCAAGGCTAAGCCCGATACCGGAACTTGTACCTATTCCAATTGCTTTTTCACTCTCTCCATCATCTGTCCGGCCCCTTTTTGTTTTCGTGGCAGCTTTCCTGGCTCTGGTTTTACTATTGACCGTTCTCCCCGCAGTTCTGTCCGTTCCACCCGCAACTCCAGACGTTCCACTCGCTGCTCCGGCTGTTCCATCAATCCCCTCCGTAGTATCGGTGCTGGGCTGTCCATTCGATGCACTGGCAGTTCCCGTCTCCCTGGAACCATGAGTGCTGTTCCCCGCCGGGCAGAGCGAATATACTGCCGTTCCGGCGCCATTTACGATAGTCAGAGAGCAGATTGCACGGTTCCCACCGTAACCAATCTCTGCCACAGTAAAACGGTCTTTACAGTAGTATCTGTCCCCGCGCGGTTCAATCACCGTCCGTGCCGCCGGTATCCAGATAAACGGCGCGGTATACAGTTCCCTGCCAATACCCCAGTTAAAACAGGCGCGTTTAAAGCTGTCCGAAGCCTGTCCTTTCTCTTTCTCGGAGTAGCTCTCCGTACCCACATCCTGCTTGGATATCCACTGGTTTCGTGCAGCATCCCAGATTTCCACAGTGCAATACAGGTTCCCTCCGATCTCCTGGTGCGTCCGCTTCCACCCGAACGGTGTAAATGTCTCATCCAAAATTTTCTGGTCTACTCGTGCATCCTTGAACAGCAGAAGGCTCAGCCCCTTCTCATTCACCATGGCCACGCGGCACTCGATTTCATCCGCCCGCAGCAGCCGTATGAATGGTTTCCTTTCAACAGTCTCTTCTAATGCATCCATAAGTCCACTCCTTCCCTTTTGTTTGACTGCCACCCCATCATGCCGCCGGCAGCGCCACGGACAGCCGCCGATAGGAACTGTCTTTCTGGTACTGCCGGAACAATTCCGGTTCTTCCTTACGGAACCGCCCGCTGTCAAAGGTCATCTTCTGCACCTTCTTCCAGCTGACCAGCCGACCGTCAATTTCCCCGGCCTCGTGTTCCTGCAGGGCTTCCTTCAACTGGTTTGCCAGTTCCTTTTTCTGCGTCTCCAGTTCATTCAGGCTCGCATTCACCTCATCATACCGCTCCAGGACAGCCTTCATCGGCTGCGGAAGGGCAATGCAGTCCGGCACTGCCCTTTTGTATTTCCCATTCAGATAATCCGTGGTCGCGTCCGTGCCGTCCACAGCAGGCCGTCTGTCCGCGATAACATTCTCATTCCAGAATGACACTTCTGCTTCCAGGAGTTCCCTGATAATCTGCTCATCCCGGTAAACCTTATGGAACACAAAACGGTTGCCGCCGATCAGGCCCGCAATATACGTCTTATCCATGCCGCACACTTCCATATAGTGCTGCACCTGGAGCATATATTCCTCCGGTATTCCATCCTTCCACTGCTCTTCCCTGTACTGGGAAACCGTCTTTGCCTCAAAGATGCACTTCCTGCCATCCCCATCCGTCACGATACCATCCAGGTCGGCAAATAAAAACGGATGCTTCGGGTGCAGGATCATCGCGTGTTTCTGCCGCACTTTCAGGCCCGTCCGCTTCGTAAACTCCCTCCGGATAATCGGCTCCATCACATTACCCCAATAGGTATACTCATTCCCTGTGTCCTCCACCAGCAGCCGCCCGGTCTTTTCTTCCCACAGCTGGATGACAGACCGGTATGGGTTCTGCCGCATGACAACCGAAGCATCGGAACCGCCGATGCCGCGTCGGCGAAGCTCCAGCCACTGTTCCCGG
The DNA here is from genome assembly GCA_021202075.1 of Lachnospiraceae bacterium. GTDB lineage: Bacteria > Bacillota > Clostridia > Lachnospirales > Lachnospiraceae > Choladousia. The sequence continues at coordinate 29,097 of JAJQDT010000090.1, forward strand.
CTCAAATCCCTGGTAGAAATCGTATTCTGTCTCATATTCACTCTCCATTCTTCGCATATAAATCATTCCCATAGCGTCCTGATTCCTTTGTAATTGCTTCATTCCTGCGCAGTTCCCATCACGGCATCTGAATGTAAGCCACCAGCAGCACCATCAATAATCCGGCAGAAAGTATTTGCCTTATAAATTCCATCTTAAAATCTCACCTCTTTCCCGGCGCCTTAAATCTGCTCAATCACAGATGCGGCATCATCAAGATAATTAAAGGCCTCCTCTAACATCTCCACATACCCCTGCATTTCCTCTCCGCGCTCACCGTTCTGGAACTGTTCCGGCAGGTTATCATAAGCATCCTCTTCATCCGCTTTCACATCTTCCAGAATTCTCTTTGCACTGGAAACCTGTTCAAGCGCAGTTTCCAATCTCTTCCGTTTGAATTTATTCATCGTCTCCTCCTCTCCGGGACAATCATCTCTCCCAGACATCAGCGCGTAAAAAAAAGGAGTACCCAATCCGGATACTCCCGCTTCTGTCTGCTTCCATACAATTGCTGCATTCCTTTATGAAACCTGCAGTTCTTCCATCCACCGCGGCGGATATCTCTTACGCCGCCTGCACCAGCTGATAAGCCTTGTCAATCAGCGCATTCCCATCCACAGTTTTCGCAAAAAGGCTTTCCCTGTAATTTGCCCTTTCACGGAGCGGCTTCGCATGGGTAGCAAAATCCGACACCGCATTCACAAACCGATATGCATTCTTCCCCACCTGCTGTAAATCCGGTGCGTCAAAATACCGCGCTTTCACATCTTCCTTTATACGGCGGATATTCTTTTTCTGCTGCTCCGTCGCATTCTCCTGCTGCGGAAACATAGTGTCGATGTAGTCATACACCTGCCTGTCGGAAAGCTTCGTCTGCGTCAGCCGGTCAAACGTTTTGCCAAGCTCCGCCATATACCGGTCCGCGTAGAAAAGCGTATTCTTCGCATCCTCCATCTTGCCGCTGATATCCCCGACATGGTTTGTCGTCCAGGCCCGCTTAGCAGTTGATAAAGCCAGGTTCAGTGTGTTCTGGCAGACCACCCGGACCGGCGTCATCGCCGCCTTGATTGCTCCCGTGCCATCGTGGCTGTTCATGAAAACGAGGTACGGCGTGATCTCATCACCATTGATGATGTACCGCTGTGGAAGCCGCGCCAGAATCCATGTCCGGCGACCGCCCTGCAGGGAGCCTGCCGTCTCATAAGTAATGCCCTCGCCCAACAGGTCATCTGTAAAGGAGAAGGCATCCCTGTTCTGGACGACCTTGTACCGGTCTGTAACAATACCGAGCACCTGGCCGTCCGATTCTCTAACATTTGCTTTAAATCCCGGCACAAAAGTTCCTTCCATCGTCTGGATTCGCTTCTGTACCACTTCCCAATCCAGCCCTGCAAGCTCCAGCGCATGGGCGGAGTCCGGAGCCTCCTGCACCATCGTTCCAAGTCCGTGCCACGGTTTCTCCCTCGTGTAAAACATTGTCTCAACATTCGCTGCCATAAATCATTACCTCCTTTGAAATTGGTTGGTTAGTTATTTCAAAGATATGGTTTATGATTGAACCCAATAAGATTTGCAAAGAATAATCCAGATAATGTATTATAGGGCATATTATTTTTGTCAAAAAAATTATCTTATAAATTTCTTGCGCTTCTCATGTTTCTATTATATAATGTATACATATGTCATTTGAAAGAGAGGTACTAAAATGAAGTGTCCAAATTGCGGTAGTGAAAATGTAACTGTACAAGTTGTCTCTGAGTCAGATTTAAAGAGAAAACACCACAGTATCTTCTGGTGGATTTTTATTGGCTGGTACTGGGTACCAATTAAGTGGATAATATTTACTATCCCAGCTCTCATCGTTAAAATTTTTGCACCAAAAAGGCAGAAAATCAAAACAATTCACAAAAGTATGGCCGTATGTCAGAGCTGTGGTCATAAGTGGGAAATAAAGGATAAATAATTATAATATGGAATTATCTGCTTTAGTCAAAAACGATATGTGTACATATTCCATAACTTTTCCTTTTATGCAGAGGTTTATATTAAATATCACTATGAATTGTGCCGTTAAGAATATATGTTGCATTCTATTGCTATACGTGAATAGCGAAGCTGCTAAATTCCTCTCGTACCTGTGTACATAAAATGGCGGACTGCATGGGTTCTACCACTCAGTGCAGTCCGTCCATTGTTCCCATGAATGCACTTGCATTTATCAACTCACGTCGTATATTCATGCCCAACTTTTACCATATTATTTTATTTTCTTGGACAAATTGTATTTCTGAACCTTAGAAAATTTGACTACATTGGCTCCAGATTCAAAATACATTTCATAATAGGTATAGTAATTTTTATATGTTGCGCTGAGTGTTTTTCCCTTATACCAGCAATAGTAGTCTCCAGTAATGTCTATATCAAGGATCTCTTTTAATTTGCTTCCACTTATTTTATAAGCACTATATTCATATGTTCCAGATCCACCTGCTCCATGCCAATGTCCATGTACCAGAAGAGCTTTCTTTGAAGTATTGATTGCATAGAAATACTGATATCCGAGTGAAACCAGTTTATCATTTTTATATGTAAAAACAGCTGTTAATTTCATTGATGTCGAATACAGAAATAATTCAGGTACTCCATTCCCGTCTAAGTCATAAAGGAAATACTTGTTATATTTAAATTTCTTCCCAAAGTACTGAGATAAGTAAGAATAATCCTGATTGCTGTACTTTTTTATAGTACTTTTCCAGTTCTTAATAACTTTATTGTACGCAGATTTCCAACCGGTTTTCTTCTTCACAGTCACTACACATTTAGCGGTTTTACCTGCCACCGTAGCAGTAATCGTTGTCTTTCCTGCCTTTTTAACTGTAATTTTCCCAGAAGAAGATACCGTCGCCACGGATTTTTTACTGCTCGTCCATTTCACACTCGCTTTAGACCCATATACAGTTGCTGTTAGCTGCAAAGCAATCGTATCACCAACAGTCGCTGTCGCTTTAGTTTTGTTTAATTTGACCGACACAGGACAACTGATCATAAAACTGTAGTCCTCCGTTGTAGCTGAATCGTAACTGCTAGAGCAATCCACTTTTAAATAATATGTCCCGGCAGATACCTCATATTGGTCAGATTCTAAGCTAGTACTGGTACCAGATGCATTGTCCGTGTATAAGCTACTGGAACTGCTTTTATACAAAGTGAATCTCAAATTTTGCGATCCAGAAGATACGGGGACTGTACATTTCAGCTGAATTTTGCTTAGAGAAGAAACCGTGAATGTATAATAGTCCACATCATTACTATCATTCAGGTTCCCTGTGTATGTCGTATTCAATTGTATAATGTTCGCGGTACTCTTTGTGTCATTATCTTCCTGTTCATTGCTATCAGAAGATTCGTGAAGGATTTCCGCTTTTAAAGTATACTGTCCCCAGCTCTCACTGTATAACACGATATAATAGGTTCCTGCCGAAAGTCTCCATTTACCTGAACTTCCCGCACCTATGCTTGATGTATTCCCATTTGATTCCTCCTTTTCAAGCGCAAAAGTATATCCATTCTCACTCTCAGTCCCATTCTTATCCAAATTATATTGTGTAGTAAGAGTAATGCTCACAGCTGCGGTTTCGCTCAGTTCAAATTTATAGACATCCATATTGTCATTCCAGTAAAGAAAATTGCCCTCATAGCTCACTCCTGATTGAATCACATTGGAGGTCTCATAAGAATCATTCGTCTCTGTCTCACCATGATATTCACTCCCGCTCTGATATCGCACAAGAATAGTAGCACTGTCGCTTGGATCATAAGGCCAAAACTGAAGAGGTATATAATAGGCTCCCGCGCTAACGCTTATCCACCCGGTACTCAGGCCATTTGTAGTTTTAATATAAAAACATGGATCTAATTCATTATCATAATACAAAGGGCCTTTATCATAAATATGAATCTCCTCATTATTATCACTGATTTCAATGCATATCCTCCCTGCTTCCGGCACTTCAATGTCTATAGCATAATCGTACTCTAAATCACATATTAAATATGTCCTGTTCAAATCAACCTCACTAGCAGTCCCAGAAATTGCACTCACTTTTTCCGTACTGCCAATAATTGATATAACTACACAAAACACTAAAAGTACCATATGAAGCCACAAAAAAACAAATCCATTTTTTTTCATCTCAATTATCCTCCAAATTTGTGAAAAACTTGTTCACTTTTCACTAAACAACAATAGGCAACTTACGTTTTCACCATTTCCCTGTTTAACTCACAACATACAAATCCAGCGTTAACGTTTTCTCATAACACCTTTCCAGCACCTGCCAGATATCCGATACCTGATTCTGAACCGTCACGGACATTTCGACTGCGGAAATCGCCACCACCAGTTCGCAGCCCAAGCTGGTATCATACGGCATACAGTACTTTCGCCGACGAAATATAAGGATCGCTCCCGCTCGTAACCGTGCCCAGTTCCGTCATCAAGCAGTTCGATTCCATCCTGTACAGCATCGCTGTCACTATGCCGCTGGAGTCACGCGAGGTAGTCAGCTCCCCCGTCAGGTAACACTTCTCAGTAACGCTGCAGGAGAACCAGTCGATGTCGCTGGAACCTCCGTTTTACTTACACAGCAAAACAAAGAATCAGCAGCAAAAGCGTGCATAAAAACTTGAACATTGGTTTCTTCTTTTTCATGTAAAAACCCCCTTCGCTAAATGATCTTTTCTAAACGGTTACGAAAACTTTGGAACAGTTTTTTACTCATGCAACAATATTACCTAATGTCTACATTATATAATTCTCAAGTCAGTTATGCAAGAGGTTTTTAAAAGTTATAATTAATGAAAAGCGGGGAGGAATCCTAATGCTGCGCCTACGAATCCTGGACATACTGAGAGAACAGAATCACACTAAATACTGGCTTTACAAGCAGATGGACATGAGCTATCAGAACCTGAACAGAATCCTGAACAATGAAACCACTTCCATCCGATTCGACATTCTGGAACAGATCAGCGACCTGCTGGGCTGTCCGGTCGGTGATCTCTTTGAGAAGATCGATACATCTGATGACGAGCAGGACTGACCGGTAAGCATCTCTTATCTTGAGCTCACGGGCTCCATCGTTGCATCTGAGCATGATATACATATCTGGCACCACCATAAGAGGCAGGTTCACAAAGGAGCCTGCCTCTTTAATGCTTTAGATCAGGGTGTGTTAGCGCACCTACTGTTCCTTTCTATCCTCACAATGCCAGCAAGAATCTTTTAAACGACGGCTCTTTATCCTTTTCTCTGCTTCATCTGCTTTGTGTACAACTCTCATAGCAGTTGCCATGCACTGCTCCAGCTGGCCAAGACCACTCAACAGATCACAAAGTACACCTGCCTCCGTTTCGTCAATCTCTTTGGCTTCAACTTTATCTGTAGAGGTTCTATACTCTTCTGATGGCAGCAGTCGGCTCGTTATGTACGCATCCAGACTAAGATTTCGCTTCTCAGCTTCCTCTAAAAGCTTTAAATACGTGTCATCTGAGAGGACCAGGGCCATTCCTTTCATTTTATCGCTCATAAGATAATCTCCTTTCCTGATTCTGCCATATAATGCTCAAGTATCTGATTCATATACTGTTCTCTTTCCATCAGTTTCAGCTTCATTTCGTTGTTATACCATTTACTGCCATCATAGAAGCTCACCGCATTCCCAGCAAAATGTATATGTAAGCCAAATACTTTGCCATAATGGACAGCATATGCTATCTGATGTCCCATTGAGTAATAAACATAAGCAGATTCCATTGTAAACCTGCTTAATAAATCATACCTGTTCCGAAACAACTCGGCTTCTTCTGGGGTAAATGTAAATATCTCATGAAATGTCCTTGTTCCAATTGTACTTGGAGATCTACAAGCCATCTGTACATATGTAATCTGTGCAACCATACTATCAGGTTCCTGACTAACACCAAGTCCTCCGAAACAAAGAATCTTCTCTGTAGGATCTTCCTTCGTAGCGGCACGGTAGAGGTAATTAATAACATTCCCTACCGCATCCTCATTGGTATAACCCTTCTTCGATGTCAATATCAAACGTCCCATAACCTGTCTACTCCTTCCTGAATCCTTTTAATCGCATCTTTCTTGGATAATCTACGCTGCTCCTCGTCCTGTTCCAGATCATTTATAATCTGTTGAAGGTATACCATAGTCTCCGCACGTTCCCTGCTCTTCGGGCATCTACGTCCTGCCGATGCCAGCCCTCTCTCTAAGAGATAAACATCAATTGGCAGATTCCTTCGAGCACTATTCTTTTCAATCTTCTGTTTCTCCTCTTCCGAGCATCTGACAATAATAGTCTCATTTCTTTCAGAAGAGGTATCTGTCTTTGTTTTATTCATAGCCACCTTTACCTTTCTTTATATTTACTCCCTCGCTACTTGATAGCAAGTATCTTTTAATTACATATATGTTAGTACCATTTAGTGCATTCTTTTCTTATCTTATACCAACAGCAGCATCAACCTTCCTCTTGTAACCGTCTAACTCTTTAACATCTCTTTAAAGAAAGGGGTGACATCTATGTCCAATAACAATTATGAAGAACTTCTTACTGTAAAAGAAGTACAACAGCTTCTCGGGATCGGTAAGAATACTGCCTATGATCTGGTTCGACAAAAGAAAATCAAATGCTTCAGAATTGGCAAGCTCTGGAAAGTACCCAAGAGAGCGATCGAAGAATACATAACAACACAGAGTAATGTAGTACAAGAAGATAGCACTAAATTAAAAGGAGGCGTGTAACAGTGTTAGAGCAGTATAAAGACATCCTGTCCGTATCGGATGCGGCTAAGATACTCTGTACTGGTAAGAATCGAATCTATGCCTTATTAGAAGAAGGTAAGCTTAAAGGTTTCCGTATCGGGCATGTCTGGAAGATACCTAAGCAATCGCTACAAGATTATATCCTCTCTCAGATTAGCATGGAGAAGGACACATAATGACAACCATCGTCCAATTTAAAGGGTACAGAGAAAGAAGCATATAGACTTTCTGTACCCTTTAAATGAATCAGTAGTACAAATCCGATTACGACAAGAGAGAGAAGGAGATACAGCAAGCTTACTAAATGCTCTCTGTATCTCCGGCATATCAGTTACATAAATATAAGAGTGTAGGATACCAATCACTTAATAATATTATACTCTTTCAGAATCTTAACTGCAGCTTCATAAATATTGGTGTATGAAATGATATAATAGAACTGCAGAAATTCGCTAATGCATACATCAAATATATCTAATCCATTAACATTAATTTCTATCCTGTCATCTGTAACATAGCATTCTTCTTTTTTTCCATCTTCATACTCTTCTATAAGATGAAGCCAAAAGATAGTAAAAGTCAAATAAGAATCAGAGGATAGCCAAAACTTGACATTTTCATATTCTTCGTTCATCTCCATTACCCCTTTAAAAGTATATGTATCGCCATACATTAGATATGCTGTAAACCATGGCAGAACTTTATGCTCAATAGTATATAAAAGTCTGCTAACCTGGATTGGACGCATAGTTACCTTAACGCCTGAAGTACCTAGCGCCTCAAGCGATAAGTAACAATCGATTGGCATACCAGTATTTCCTGCGGCACTGTCATCATATTTATGTGGGCTATGAGGAAGTACATCCTTGTTAGCATCACTGCCCTTAGGCTTATTATACTCCACATTAAAGTTTAACGCATATCTATTACCAAGAATCATCATCCGTTGAGTAATCTTATTATTCTCATTTAGATTTGAAGAATTCGTCTTCTTTTTTGTCATAAAAGTTTCTCCTTTCTTAATGCAGTGACAGGTTAATCTCTACTATACCGTCACAAATTAAACATGATTTATTTAGCCGCTTTGTAACTGATATGATTTCTCTTTGTCATCTAAAAGTTATCTATGAATTATAAAACTACAACAGATAAGTTTAATATAGATACAGCGAACCCAGTCCTCACTCATTAGCTTCTGCCAGCACTACTAATTTATTTTAATGTTATTTCCTCACTAACTAATTTGTAATAGCCAAAGCTTGCCAGATAAGCAGAGAGGAAGGTAACCACATGAAAGTATTTACAGGCGTTGACATCCTGGCTTATACAAGTAAGCCACAGAAGAAGTGCGCAGGAATCATACGGGAACGCATTACACAGCATTACCAGGTAATTGAGATTAACAAGCTGGCAGAATTAGCTGCCAGTGGGCATGCACTCCTGCCCGGGCATCTGGTAGGTGGATGTAAAGCTGAGAACTGGACAGAGATGCAGCTCTTTATACTTGACTTCGATAGTGGAATAACTTATCGGGAAGTAGCCCAAAGAGCCAGCTCCTATAATCTGCCAATCTTCTTCGCTTACCACACATATAGCAGCAGTCATGCATGTGAGAAGTTCAGAGTCTCTTTTACATTCCCAAAAGTAATCGATGACCGTTACGTAGCTAAGATCATCCTGCTCATGCTGCATGAGATATTTCCAGAATGTGACCCCTGCTGTAAAGATCTATGCCGGTTGTTCTATGGTGGGAAAGATATTATATACGTAGATGATAAGGCATATATCGCCTTTGTGGATCTGCTCTACGCCCTAAACAAGGCGTTAGACAGGAATGGTAACTATGTCAGAAACATTAAGAGCTTCTGTAATGCCAATCATATTCTTATGATGAGTGACCGACCAGTAATGGGAAGTGAAGAGAGTGAATCCGTATTCGGCAAAATTGACGATTTTAAGGATTCTATTATCCATAGAATAATAATAGAAGACTCGAAATCGTCATTTTTCATTGTAAGGGACACTAGAAAGCACGAGGTAAGAAGCTTTCACCAAGGTAATACATGCCAGCAGCAGTTGAAGGGTGTACATATTAAAACCAATAAGGGCTGTTTATTGCTCAATAACTTTTGTGAAGGACAATATATTAACCATGAAGGGATGTTTCATCTTTTTACTAACTTGAAGAATATTGATGGGGGTTCGAAACTATTCTTTGATGTGCTCGAACGCAGAGGAGACCTGGCTAAGTACGACTACTGGAAGAGTAATCAAAAGTATTGTAAAGGATACCATCCTCAACGATGCTCAAAGAATTGTTGCCCACACTATACAATCTGTGAGGATAAAGGAACGATTGTCAATACCCTGGCTGATGACAGGTCAATAACCGTTGATCCAGAGACTTATTATACATTAGAGGAAGCGCGGGAATGTCTGAAGCAGAATCTGGAAATGGCGATTGAATCTAATGACATCGGAATTCATTTGATCAAAGCCCAGACTGCAATGGGCAAGACCTTCACGTACATAAATCTGATAGAGGAGTATGTAAAGAAAAAGTTTATCGTCGCATTACCGACGAATATATTAAAGCAGCAAGTTTACGACAACCTATGTATAAAGCTGTCAAATGAAGAAGTATTTATAACAGCAAGTGTGAATGACAATTATCTTATTCCACCGGAAGTACAAGAAGCAATATGTTCTGACCATGACAGAGGGATTCATAACACAACAAAGTCAACCATAAGTGAGTATATGAGAAAGATTCAGAAGGAAGCACCTGAAAGCCTGGCAGTGTTGGAGCAATGTGAAGATATACTAAATGGTATTAAGCCTGTAAAGGATCAGCGGGTAATCGTTACGACACATGCTTACCTGCTGTGTCTGATGCAGGTTAATCCTCAATTTCTAAATGACTATGAGATTATCATAGACGAGGACATTCTGCTCTTACAAATCTTTCATAATATAAAAAGCGTTCCGTTAGATACCCTGGAGAAGGTAGCTAAGATGAACTTCAACGAGTATTCATCACTGGCAAGGCAGATCGTAGACACACCCGACGATCAGTATTGTCCTATCTACCCAAATCCATCAGTATCAGCTATTACAGAAGAGGACTTGAACGATATCGAGGGCGGCTGGGATGGTAATGTCCGTGACCTGACCTTAGCCAGAACATTTGTAAGACTGAAAGATAAGGACACAGGACAGATAATGGTACACTACTTTTGTCCTCAACAAATATATCCAAAGAAATATATCGTAATGTCCGCTACTTTGAACGAGAATGTCTATGAATCATATTTCAGCAGACAGAGGATGAAAGTATATACCTATCCTGAGAAAAAAGCAAGATACAAAGGCACACTGAAACAGTGGCCCTATCACTCTTTAGGAAGATCTGACCTGGGTAATAAGCCAGATGTATTCCATTACGCCTGCCAGCAGGCTAATGATCACGATCTTTGCTTTATCACCTTTGCTTGCTTTCCCAAAAAAAGTACAATCAAAGGAATCCACTTCAGTGATCTACATTTCGGCAATACGACTGGCATTAACAAGCTTAAAGGAAAAAATATAGGAGTGGTTGGCACGTACTTCCAGCAGGAACAAGCCTACAAGCTCATTGCCCTGTATCTTAAGGCGGATGTTAATAACAAAATGGATAAATCTCCACGTCGGCGCAGAGTGTCCTATAAGAACAAGAATTTTGTGATAACCACCTACAATGATGACCTGCTTAGGGAAATCCAGCTCTATTCGATAGAGAGCGAGATGGAACAGTGTGTAGGGAGAGCCCGGCTTCTGTCCCAAGATTGTACTGTATACCTGTTCTCCTGCTTTCCGTGTGAGCAGGCAGAATTACACACGGCTAACTACTTAGCATCGAACATTAAAGACTCATGTGAATGATGGCACCCTCTAAAAGGAAGTAAAACAATAGATGGGAGCCGTCTCATCCGCGGCTCCCATCTGACTCATGCCCACATTCGTTACAAAAATTTAAAATATTTTGACCGGAAGTCCCTTCAAAGTGACATAATTTTCTTCTAAAATTGTTCTAGATGTGGGCGCGGCGCATGATCCATCTCTCCATAGAATCCGGCCACAACAGTAGTGCTGTGAATGCGACACCCTATACTGTTGCATTCGCAGCGTTAATACTGTTACTCAATTTGAATCTACCAAATACTTTTCTTCTGTTGTATTTTAATCCTATAGCAACAAGCATTCCTTCTATTGCTTTCAAGGGAAGAGTATATCCCTCTCTGATAATTTCGGCATGGCTGTGCAGATTCACCGTTTTCTATACATTATTCAATTTGTTTACTGCAGCATACGCGTTCTCCAGATTCGTATGAACATACGTGTCATATGTAATCTTAACAGAAGCATGACCCAGTAATTGACTCACGATTTTAATATCAACGCCAGCCGCAATTAAATTACTCGCAAATGTATGTCGAAGAGAGTGAATGCCCTTATACGTTACATCCATAGCCTCCAGAATAGACTTGAAAATCTTAGGCAGTGTATATGGCTTGATAATATCACCTACCTTATTACAGTCTACATACTGCGAATGAATATGGTGTTCCTCCTGAAACTTCTTCAACCAATTAAGAGCTTCCATAGCTTTCTCATTACATGGAATCGTTCTGATTCCATTTTTTGTTTTAACCGTAGTAATAATCACCTTGTATTTATTTCCAGTATTCCCTTCCCTATCTTTTACACACGAAGCATTGCTTCTAACGTGTATCAGTTTACGTTTGAAGTCCACATCCTTCCATGTAAGAGCAACAGCCTCACCTTCACGTAATCCCGTGTTAGCTATAAGCACAAACAGCGCGGCATGTTTAAAGCGGCTTTCCCCTGTAGCGTATGTAATCTTAGTCGCCTCTTCCATTCGCTTCAATTCCTCCTGCGTATAAATCTGTATCTGCTTCGTTTGCTTTGATAAGTTTTCCTGTTTCGGCATACAGACAGCCTGCATAGGATTATAGTCTAATTCACGGCTGATAACTGCATAACACAAGCAATCATTGAGCAGCTCGTAAATTTTCTTCAACGAAGAATACGACAACATCTTGCTCTCCTCATTAATCAATTTCTGTATATCCATTGCCCTGATATTACCCATCTGCGACCGTCCAACCTGTGTGTTTCTAATATGGTTCCGATAGGTTCCTTCCAAACGATCAAACGACGCTGGTTTCAGTGCAGGCTTCTTAACATTCTCCAGCCAGTTCTCTATGTAGTCACTAACGCTGATCTGTTTCGGAATAACTTCTCTCCTTAAAGTACGAATCCGGAATTCCTCCAGTTTCTTCTCTACTTCCTTCTTTGTTGCCCCAACACAGGAATATGGTTCATAGCCAGCTACGCTAATTCTTCCAAGGTATGTACCATTCTTTTTCTTTGTTATAGAGCCTTGTCCTTTCTTGCGTCGTTTTTGCGTAGTCTTATTTCCATTGCTCATTTCATTAAACCTCACTTCAAAGATTTCCCCTGCAAGTGCTACACCTGCAGGGGAGTTACTAAATTTCCAAATCAGTAATAAATTGTCCGTCCGGCATTCTCCAGCAGCCATCTGCTGATCATCTCATCCGATGATAGATATGTTCTTCCAACCTTAACGACCGGCAGCGCACCGGCATTAAGAAGCTGCTGCAGTTTTGTACGCTTAAAGGGGAAAATCCTCAACAAATCCTTTTGCGTGTATACAACAAGCGGTTCGTGATTTTCTTCAAGTTTTAACGATTTTTCATTATCTATCATTTAAAACTCTCCTCCTAAATACAGATTTTCACAGGATGTTCCACTACCATGGAACCAACCCGAAAACGTCCAACCCCTATACATTCGCCACGGCGTAAACCCATAAGTTTTCTCTCCATTTCTCGTATGTCTTCTACGCCGGTCAACCGCGCTAAAGTACGTGCTTCATTTGGAGCCGGATGAAAATAAAGTTGCGTAGCTGCCTGCATAATCACAGACACTTGCTCTTTACTAAAACTCGTCAATGACTGAGTAGCCAACAGCACACCTATGTTGAACTTTCGCCCTTCTCGCAAAACCTGGCTCAGAACCGAATTCTTCTTGAGACTCAGGTTTTGGCACTCGTCACAAACGACATACAGCGGTCTTTTGGCAAACTGCCCCCATAACTGAAACCAGCGCCATAGCACTGCCAGAATTAGTTCGGACGCAAAGCATTGCAATTGACTGGTAAATTTATCCATATCCAAGACTAGAATCTTTCCGCTTTCCAATAGGTTCCCATTTAGCCTAGTAAATTTGATTTTTTCAAATAGCGGAGCAAATTTTTCCCATATGCTTAAAGGCACCTCCTCCCCAGTGTTTTCTAAGTAAAAAGCAAGTTTGTTAAAATCTGCTTGCTCTCCATGTCTCTCTAGTGTTTTTCGTACTGCGGAGCGTAAAGCTGCTCTCTGCCGACTTTGAAGTGGATGGACTCTACCAAGCACGTCGACTACAGACTCAACGATATCGAACAAATCCTCACGGCTTCCATCCGGACGTTTAAAAGCTGAAAACAATGGAAACGGAAGCCCTTTTTCAGAGATATCCCAGTGAATCACGGCTTCTTCATCCGCTTGCAAATGTGAATGGGTTGAATTATAATTCAATACAATTATTTCAGCACCCACAAAAGCAAGGCTTTTCTCCAAGCGTTGCATAGCAAAAGTCTTCCCGAAGCCAGACATCCCTACCTCAAGAAGGTGAGGATTAGCTGTATCAATCAGCCGAACGGGGCAATTCAACCCCGCTGCTGTTCCCAAAATAATCCCCTGTTTCTGCATTTCTCGTCCCTCTTTCTTTTGATTGAATCAATTCCAAAAAACTCCACTCCATATCACCATCCAGTTTATAACGATCCAAGCAAACTCGTCGCACTCTATAAAGAATTCCATAAACTGTCACGACCTCGAGCTTGCGCGTAAAATAATTTCGCACCCCCGAGTCTGCTGTAAGCAGGCCAGCAGAAACCAACTGATTTTTTGCATAATTAATTCCCACATCTGCCACCATCGGCGCGCATATACTGTAAAAGACATCCATTGGCAAATAATAGTTTACTTCATCATAAAAGATTGCCTCACCAATTAGCTGGATTTCCCTACCCTCTACCTTTCTCCGATCCAGAAGTACTGGCAGTGTGTCTATCAGATCAATCCACTGCACGAACGCATTACGGAAAGCCACAACGTATGCATCTGGATTCCCAGACAACTCCCAATGATCACGAATATTCTGGATGATGCTTTCAGCCGTATCTACAAAAGACTCAAATTTTGAGGAATCAAAACCAGCTATTCTCAGGGCAACTTCCAAGCATGCCACGGTTGCAGGAAAAACGCCTGTCCCATCCTCATCATGCTCGGAGATTTCTCTAATTCGCTCACGGATCATATTTTGACCAGAAACTGCTGCTGCAATCAATTCTGCTTCTTTAGCCCGATATTCGGAAAAATTTTCCGTATCCATTTTCTGCAAGAGAATATTTCCTGCGAAATATCGAAAATATTTTTCCGGGACAGGTTTCGTTGCGATAATAAATACAAGCGAGCGCACTCCAACATCACTTATTGACTGGCTGGCAATCTGTATTTGCTGCAGATTCTCCTCAACATATCGTGAGCATGAAAAACGGAAGAAATATGTTGCTCTCTTTTCGTTGGCGAACAACCTCCGGATTTCTTTGGGCAAATCTCCAGTCGTATGAATCTCATGCATTTTACCACCTATACCTTCAACAAAATCCTGAAAAGCCGACTCATCCTTTAAGTAGACCAGAATCGGAGCGTCTACTGCAGCACCGTAGTCTGCAAGTAATGGATAAAAAATTGCTGTGGCGTGAAGTAAAATAGCAAGTGTGGTATTATCATCTACAACTTCTGTTTGTTTATTATAGTTTTGCATTTTCAATCTCCTCCCATGTAAGAATCTCTGTTGGGACATATTCCCATTCTTCCATTGCATTCTTCTGCCAACCGCTTCGCAAAGGTAGGCCAGCAGTTGGCAAATTTTCAATCAATGTCTGAACCAGCTTAATCAAAAGTTCAAGGTTCCTTTTACGTGAAAATTTAAAGCCAATCCCTGCAGCCGTAAATTTTTGCTCGATTGTTTTTGCGTCAGTTTGGGATAAGGGAAGTATCACCTCCCTCTCCTTTCCACTAGAATTTCTAAAGATTGCATATAACACCCCCTTCCCATTGTTCTCACAAATTAAAACGCGGCTATCTGCCATGACTTGAAAGTCAGCCTTTTGCTTTTTGTCCTCACCAAACAACTCCCGCGTTATCATAATTTTCCCATCTGTCGAAACTTGAACCTCTGTTTGTTGTAATTCACGACAGGACTGAACGTTCGCAAGTTCTTTCGCCCTTTCAACATTCGCAGCAGTTCGAATTTTTTCTAACTCAAACGATTTACGAAGGTCAATATCGGCTTTCCCTTGTGCTTCTTCTAATTGGATGCTTCTTTTGTTTTGTTCTCGATCCCAGCTGCCCATAGTTTTTATCTGCTGTTTCTGAACCTCTCTGGACAGCAGGTCATCTTGCGCAGATTTCTGCTCTATCGGCCGAGAAATATCTTGCACCGGTGTGTAACTGTGATAAGGCATTTGATCTTGATAAAACATATTAAGTTTCATTATCCTCCTTCTCATTTTTCATAGGATTAATAGTGATTCTGTGGCCACATCATCATTGTACTCCTCTTATCTTTAAGAAAAAATACCGGTAATGAGAAGGTGAAAATTGTGTAGATTCATATGCATATGTATCATCTCATATTGAGTTCAGTTGGTATTTGGACTTGATTTTTGATATTTATCAAACGGTATCTATAATACACGTTCACACACATTACATTGGAAACCTCTTGTGATATAGAATAAAACCTCCTATTCAAAAGATTGACAAATATACCATAGAATTGTTATACTATAAAGAAAATATATAATTGACATTGGAATCGGAATAATTAATCAAGAGGATATTTCACAAATGTACGCTATTATTGATCCTTTGCGCATTTATACGCAAGAATATAATATTACTGATGAGGAAATAGAACAGTTTATCAAAAGAGAGCCAGAAAAATCATTTGATACATTGTGTGACAAAATATTTGATCTAGTTAAGCAGGCTTATATAAACGAGTTGCCTGCCGACTTCGCTTTTAGCGATAACGAGGAAATTCAAATAAAATCTGAACTATTACTTCAATTGCTCAATTTCCTCTCCTGTTGTACATCCAAACATTTTGCAGGGCTTACAAATTTTGTCGCTTCCACAAAATTTACCTACAAGAATATTGTCGGCGTAAAAGAATATCCTACATACAATACCGAAAAATCCCTGAGAGAACCATTTCTAAAGAATATTCTTCCTAAAGCAAATGACATGAAAGAGCTCAATGAGATTGAAGCAAATTCTTTTACTCCTCAATCAGATGAAAAGAATATGCCTTATTATTTTTCCAAAAAGAATTTTAGGAATGGTTTTTTTCTGGTAGATTCACCCTTATCGCAGTATATATATAACCATATCATTTTTGCTCCAATTAAAGGATTTGAAGAGATAGAATCTACTACAAATTCACCTTTCTTCGGAGAATATTATAGAATAATTGATCATGAAAGACTTGACAACAGAGCTAAGTATCTCATATCAAAAGAAAACAAATATTTTCTATCGGTATTATTACGAGCAATAAATTCCAGAGAAACACCATATACAACCAAGGCGCAAGACGGTATGAGTTTGCAATCATTAGACTCTCTATATCGGCTATTTTTTGAAATATATCAAACTACAGCAGTTATCCGCGCTGGCAGTCTTGAATGTCTTCTTTTTCTTATCAATGCTGAAAATATTTTTCAGATGTCTTATATGTCCACACTGCTCGAAACTTATACAGATCTCTCTAAACGGTATAAAGGTAAATCATTTGAAACTGGTTTTAACAGTTCAAGGCAATTAATCGGCAGCATAGCAAATTGTCCTTTAAACACTTTAAAGCTCAAATTATTAAAGTACACCATAGAGTCTTCCTTTTCTTTTGATTTCACTCATAGTAATCTCTCAACCGAAGAATTCACAAAATTAATTGGATACTCTACAATCAATAAAGAATATCCTATCCTTGGAGAACGTTTTTGTAAAATCTTAAGCATAATCCAGGAAATGATAGACTGTTTCTTCTTTACATTATTAACTGCTGAACAGTGTTTTTACAACGATGAAAATATTCATTCAGATATTGTTCTTCATAATATTCTCAACACACATTCTATGGAAAAACTAAAGGAAAAAATTTTACATTATCTTACCCCGGACAGGGAGAAGCAAAATGGTTTTTTCGTACCAGATGTGCCATGGAGTTTTTTTAAACCAGCTGTGAAAGATGAAAACTATAAGAATTTAACTTCATCACTTGATGATTATTACACTTTCACAGTCATTTATGATGCATTTCATTATCAAGATTTTGACAATATATACGGAAGGATTCATTCTTATAATGATAGCCCCTACCTTATCAAGTCTGCCAATCGAAGAATAAAGAACGACTCATCAAATCCATCATAATCTGGTACACTATTGGTACACTATTTTCCGAAAAATAGTGTACCAGGACGGTCTGAGCCGACATTTGACGGCAAATTAGCTGCCATATGGAAGCCCACATATAAAAATCCACCGAACCCCGCAAACCCTTGATTTTGGCGGCTTTTTCCACGAAAAAAGGGAACCACATCTCTGTGATTCCCTGCGAGGTGCCAGCCGGAATTGAACCGGCGATAGAGGTGTTGCAGACCTTTGCCTTACCGCTTGGCTATGGCACCATGTTCTTTCAATATAGCATTTTAAACTGCAATATGTTCTGATGAAACGATTCTGGTGAATCTTTCCTTCGATTAGATTCATGAAATTATCTTGTCAGAACAGCCATATAAAAATAAAAAATGACTCCACCGGGAATTGAACCCGGGTTACCGCCGTGAAAGGGCGATGTCTTAACCGCTTGACCATGGAGCCAAAATATGAAAACACAATTCAATTACAAATTAATTACAAACTTTTTCATATATTGGAAACGAAACCCAATATGTGAAAAACTCCCCGAGTTGGGCTCGAACCAACAACCCCTCGGTTAACAGCCGAGTG
>JAJQDT010000167.1 GCA_021202075.1 Lachnospiraceae bacterium
ATCAGCATCGGGCTGTTCTGGATCATCGCCCTCGCAATCGTCATCAGCTGCTTCTGGCCGGCGGAGATCGCGGTGTTGTCGCTCAGGACGGAATCATACCCGTGCGGCAGTGCCGAGATAAAGTTGTGGATACCGCAGGCCTTGCACGCCTCGATCATCTGCGCTTCCGTGACGCCTTCTGTATTATACAGGAGGTTCTCTCTCACGGTTCCCTCAAACAGCCAGGTATCCTGCAGCACCATGCCAAACTGGCTGTGCACGTTTTCCCTCGGGATGTCCGTCGTCGGTACACCGTCGATTAGAATTTTGCCACCGGTCAGTTCGTAGAAGCGCATCAGCAGGTTAACCAGGGTGGTCTTGCCTGCGCCGGTCGGGCCGACGATGGCGGCTTTCTGCCCCGGCTTTACCTTTACGCTGAAATCGTGGATGATCTCTTTTTCCGGTGCGCTCGGGTACGCAAATTTCACATTCTTAAACTCCACTTCGCCGCGCACATGGTCGATGTGTTTCGTCTTCGCAGACTCATCCTCCATCTCTTCTTCCGCAAGGAACTCAAACACACGCTCGGAAGCTGCCGCACAGGACTGCACCTGTGTCATGGCCTGTGAGATCTGGCGCAGCGGCGACTCGAACAGGCGGGTGTAGATCAGAAACGCTGTGATCACGCCAAACGTAATGTTGCCATTGATGATCTGGGATGCACCAACCACGCAGACTGCCACATACCCCAGGTTCCCGACAAAGGTCATCAGCGGCTGCATCAGGCCGGAGAGGAACTGGGAACGGAAGTTTGCGTCCTTCACCTTCTGGTTCAGGGAGGTAAACGTACCCTTTACCTCATCCTCCGCGTTCAGGATGCGGATCACATCGTGCCCGGTATACATTTCCTCGATATACCCGTTCAGGTTGCCGAGGCTTTCCTGGCGGGCGGTGAAGTATTTCTGCGAGCGGCTCATGATCACCACCATCAGAACCAGCCCGATGAGGGTTGCGAGCACGGTCGTTGTCGCCATGATCCAGTTGGTGTAGTACATCATGATCAGGCAGCCGATGAACTGTGCAACTGCGGTCACGAGGTTCGACAGGCTGTTGGACATGGCCTGCCCGATCATATCCACATCGTTTGTCATTCTGGAGAGCACATCACCGGCAGCGTTGCCGGAATAATATTTCAGCGGCAGGCGGTTGATCTTCGAGCTGATATCCCCGCGCAGCCGTTTCGCGGTCCGCTGGGTGACGGTCTGCATGATGAAATGCTGGACAAAGTTGCAGACGGCGCTGGCCAGATAGATCCCGACCAGAAGAAGTGCCACTCCAACGATCCCATCCATATCAATGCCCTCATCCGCATGGGCTTCCTGGTATTCCTCACTTAACGTGATATTTTCAAGGATGGCCTGGGTAAGCTCATCTTCCGTATCAGTCAGGTCAAGGCTGGAAAGGTCGAGTTCTGAAGCATCCGTCCCCTCGGGCAGGTACTCCATGATGTTGATCTCCCCGTTCATGATCTGTTCCTGGATATCCTCGGCCATATCCTCCGAGGAGACTCCTCCATAAAGGCCGTCATAGATATAATCTGTCAGCCGGGACAGCTGGTCCGGGCCGATGATTGTAAAAACCGCACCGGCAGCGGCTAGTATCAGCGCCAGGGCGATGATCCCCGCCTGGCTCCTGCAATAGGAAAGGAGGCTCATCAGGGCACCTTTCATGTTCTTCGCTTTTCCGCCGCCCATGCCGCCCATAGGCCCGCCGCCCATAGGCCCACGCCTCATCGGAGCGCCGCTTTGCGTTGATCTGTTCATTGTATTCGATTCTGGCATAATAAACACACCTCCTATATATCCCGCATCGGGTTTTGATGCGGGATGCAGGCCGCGCCTTCGTGCTTCAGCACGAACTTTCAATGGCGCGGCTCTCTATTATGCATTTGCCGCGAGCTCATCCGCGGAGAGCTGTGACAGGGCGATCTGCTTAAAAACTTCGCAGTTATTCATCAGTTCCTCATGTGTTCCGATTCCGGCCACTGCACCGTTATCCAACACTACAATGCGGTCCGCATGGCGGATCGTACCGATCCTCTGTGCCACGATCAGGCAGGTTGTCCCTTTCAGATCTGTCTTAATTCTCTGGCGCAGGATACGGTCTGTCTTATAGTCCAGTGCCGAGAACGAATCGTCAAAGATCAGGATTTCCGGTTTCCGGGCGATAGTACGCGCAATAGCAAGACGCTGCTTCTGTCCACCGGACACGTTGGAACCGCTCTGGGAGATATGGCTTTGCAGGCCATCGTCCATCGCATGGACAAAGTCAGATGCCTGGGCAATATCCAGTGCTTTCTCAACGTCATCTGTCGTCACCTTCTGTGCGCTCTTGCCAAAGGAGATATTCCCCTCGACTGAGTCCGCAAACAGAGTCGCTTTCTGCGGGATATAACCCACTTTATTATAAAGGGTCTCAAAGCTGTAGCCGGAAACATCCTTCCCATCCACAAGAACCCTCCCCGATGTGGCATCGTAGAGCCTTGCGACAAGGCCCGCCAGCGTTGATTTCCCGGAACCTGTCGCACCTATAAAGGCCACTGTTTCACCCTTCTTCGCTGTAAAGGAAATATGCTTCAGGCAATCCTCCGAGGCGTCCGGATAGCGGAACGACACATCCTTGAATTCAACTGTACCGCTCTCCGCTGCTGTCGTTTCCGTGCCCTCCTGTACCGCGATATCACAGTCAATCACTTCATTAATACGGGTTGCGGATACCTGCGCACGCGGCAGCATCATGAAGATCATCAGCAGCATCACAAACGACATGATTACGTAAAGCGCATAGGAGCTGAACGATACGACGTCGCCAAGCATCGTCGCCCGGTCCGATACGGCCGTCATCATTTCCGACACGGTGCCATTTAATGGGACATTGATATTGTTGATCAGGCGGGCGCCCACGTAATAAATACCGACACTCACACAGCTCTGGACGAACATCATGATCGGGGAGAGGAATGCCATCCCCCGGCCGGTAAACAACTGTGTCTTCATCAGGCTGGTATTCGCGCCGTCAAACTTCTCTTCCTGGTATTTCTCTGCGTTGAACGCACGTACCACACGGATGCCGTTTAAGTTCTCCTGTGTAATCCGGTTCACATCATCAACCTGCTTCTGAACAATGCGGAACTTCGGGATCATCACTGCCAGCAGAATGACCAGAGACGTTACCACAATAACAACCGCCGCAGCCACAACAACGGACAGCTGCCAGCTCTTCCCGATAATCTTAATAATTGCCCAGATGGCCATGATCGGCGCACGGAGCATCATCTGCAGCCCCATCGCGATCAGCATCTGGATCTGCGTGATGTCGTTCGTGGTACGGGTAATCAGGCTGGCCGTTGAAAATTTCTTAATCTCGCCGGCTCCAAGTGCCGATACCTTGTCAAACAACTTTGCGCGTACATCAAACGAAAAATCTGATGCAATCCTTGCTGCAAAGTAGCCGACGATCACAGTCATAATCGCACTGCACAGCGCACAGCCGAGCATCTTTGCGCCGGCCGAATAGTATTCTGAAAGCTCCGTGACCTCGCTGCTGATCAGCACCGTGATCTCCGCCGTATAATCCGGCAGGCGCAGGTCAAAATACACCTGTCCGCAGACCAGCAGCAGACAGACGAGTGCAAGCCACCGGTCCCTCGGTTTCATGTTTCTTAAAATATGAAGCATAAGAATCTCCTCCTCATTATTAAGCCAGAGCCTCTTTCAAACACGGCTCTACGTATTATGCGTCATATATCGTATTGCAGGAAATTACCTCTGCTCTGGGCGATTTCCTATTACCTTTTCCTTTCTGTTACTACCTTGCTCTTCGGGTTATCCGCCCAGATTTCATCTACGGTCGCTTTCCAGTTCTCTGCATAAGGCGTTGTCTTATCACACAGGTCATCCACGCTTTCCGGGCTCTGGTAATCCGTGCTGACTGCTCCGGTATCTTTCACCATTTTTCGCAGGCATTCCGGATTTTCGAGCATCGGACATGGCGCATCATGTTGTCGTTAAACGGCTGGTTATCATGATATGCCTGGAACAGCGGGCTCTTCAGGGCGTCCTTCAGGGTCGTTTCCCGGATGTTGCAGTTTGAATAGTGGATAAACACGCACGGCTCGATATCCCCTTTTGCATTGATATGCAGGTAATACCGTCCGCCGGCGATACAGCCATGGACAAACTCCGCGTCATTCTGGAAATCCAGAGTAAACAGTGCCTTTGTATTGCGGAATTCGCGGATACTGCTGTACATTTTCTTACGCTGATCCGGTGTCGGGAGAAGGTCTGCTGACGCATCGTTTCCGACCGGCATATAGTGGAAGAACCAGGCAAACATCGCGCCGCAGTCAACCAGTTTATCGAAATACTCCTCACTGCTCACGCTGTCTACATTTGCCGCTGTATAACAGGTAGAAACGCCAAACGGAAGCCCCCGGTCTTTCAGAAGCTTCATGGAATGCATCACCTTCTGGTAAATGCCCTGGCCGCGGCGGCCATCGTTCGCTTCCTCGGAACCCTCCAGGCTGAACGCAGGGACAAAGTTCTTTACACGCAGGATTTCATCACAGAATTCCTCGTCAAAGAGTGTCCCATTTGTAAATGCCAGGAATTCGCAGTCCGGATGCATCTCGCAGAGCTTAATGATGTCCTTCTTCCGCACTGTCGGCTCGCCGCCCGTGTATATGTACATATAAACGCCGATTTCCTTACCCTGGCGGATGATGGAATCAATCTCCTCCAGCGTCAGGTTCAGCTGATGCCCGTACTCCGCAGCCCAGCATCCCGTGCAGTGCAGGTTGCAGGCACTGGTCGGGTCCAGCAGGATCGCCCACGGGGAATTGCAGTTGTTTCCCTTTGCATTTTCTTCCTGCAGTTTTCCGCCATTCAGACTGGCGTTGATCATAAAATTTTCAAAGAACGTCTTGCGGACGCCCGGATCCAGCTGATACAGACGCATGATCAGCTGATACCAGTTATTATCCTTGTCCTGGATCGCGTTCCGGATTGCCTTCCTCTGTCCCGCAAACCAGTCCTTTGGTGTGTACTTGTCAACCAGCGCCATCAGCTTCGGGATGTTGGTCTCCGGGTCTTTTTCCAGATACCCAAGGCTCTGCTTCACCACCGCTTCTGTAATCGCTGTCTTTGCTTTATCTGCAAGTTTCATAATTTCTCGTCACTCCTCATCTTTCTTTTACTACCTTCCAGCTATCCATGTTGCTCATCTGATATAGAATATATAGAACAAAAGAACGAACGTGCGCCACCACTTGTAAAGCATCAGCCCCTGGTTTTCCCGGATTCTGCCATTTCCCTGCCATGTATTTGAAACGCCCCCTCCCGTTGGTCGGCGGCAGATCGCCCCGTCATTAAAAACGCTTCGCGTGGACGGGGCTGGGAAAGCTGCAGAATCCGGGTACAGGAAAATCTATACACGGATGAACAACATTTGTAGCAGGATGTATACTAACACCGCAAAAACAAATATTCAAGCGACAATTTTCCGATTTTGTCGCATTTTCGGAATTTGCCCTTGTTTTTTTGCAAAACAGGTTGTACACTATGTGCCGAAAATTCAGAAAAGCAACGGGGATAAGCCCCTTAAAGTTTTCATGCATAAGGAGAATTCTGCAATGAAGAAAGAGCAAAGTGCAATTAAAGAAAAAAAGTATATCAAAGCCACAAACGCGACCCGCGAAGCCCTTCTCAACGCTTTCTTTATGCTCGCCCACAAAGAAAAAATCTACCAGATTACTATCCGTGAGATCACAGAGCTTGCCAATTACAACCATGCCACTTTCTATCGGTATTTTGTAGATATTTATGCCCTGATTGATTATGCCGAATATGAATTTCTGCGGGATATGCGGAAGACCATTGAAGAAACGTGCAATGAAAGCCAGTTTGGGGAACGCCAGTTTTTTGAAGCCATGATAAGATGCTTCCGCAAAAATGAATACCGGGTATCCGTCCTGCTTTCTGAAGAAAACCGTTCCCATTTTCTGAGGAAAATCAGTGAAAACACTACAAACAGCATCAACCGTCCGGATTTCAATGAACCTAAGAAAAGAGCGATCCGGAATATCTATTTCTATGGCATTTTCTACGCGATCTCCGTCAATCTGCAAAGCCGGGAAGCTTTGCCGGATGAAGACCTGCTAAACATTATTCAGAATTTATTCGATAACTGGTACAGGCCGGAAATGGATTTAAACGATTAACAGGGCTCAGCTGTTTACATAATAAACCGACCCCAGTTAAAGAACTCTAAAATACGCAGGAGCCGGTTTTTGCCGTCACTGGCCTCCTGCGCTGTTTTCCCATCCGGTGCAATAGATGTATCAAGATCAATCACCGTCAGGGCATCGTCCTTATACTCCTCCATTTCTTCCCTTAGCTGCTGGTTCAGTTCTTCACTGTCGATTACCAGCATCAGCTCCGTATCAACATACGTACTCCGCATATCCCAGTTAAAAGAGCCAATTCTTTCTATAAGCAGTCTGCTTTCGCAGGATTCTATCGTAAATCATCTTCAGCGATTATCGCCGCACCATTACTCGCAATCGTCCGCGCTTCGTTTCGACAGCTTTTACTGTAAATACCGCGTATCATAACACTGAAATAGAAAAACATCAAGCGACATATTTCCGCAAATGTCGCAATTTGGTCAAATCCGCTTGAAATTTTTTGATAGCGGCTGTGCATTGTGGGGCTGAAATCCGGAACATTAAAAGACATGAGCGAGGATGTGAAAAACCGCCGCCAGAATGATATAGTTTTTGACGCCCTTTGACATCAGCGCAGCTATAATCCCCGGCATCGCATCCTTGCTTTCCGTGACAAGCTTCATATTCAGACCATATTTCTGATTCTGAGCTTTGATTCTGTCATTAAGCTGCCGGATAATCTCAGCCGACAGCGGCTTATCCGTGTACTTGCTTACTTTGTGTCGTGCGCTCATTGCTTCCTGTAATGTCATAATGACCTCCTTTTTTGCTGTGATTTCCTGCATCAGAACTTAATTATTCAGTATCTTCGCAGATCCATCAGGTTTTCTTTTTTCTTACAAAAAACGGCAGAACCGCTTTTGCGCCTTTAAATAATGGCCCTTCAAATTCTTTCGCTACCGCCTTCAGGTTTTGCCGGATTGGCAGGGACTGCGGACAATGCTGCTCGCATTTCCCGCATTCTTTGCACAGACTGGCATAGCTCGGCTTATCGTTCATCAGGGTACCCATATAATATTGGATCATCCCCTGGCTTTTGCTGATGGAGTAACGGGTGTTATATGCGGTAAAGCAGGCCGGAATATCTACACCTGCCGGGCAGGGCGTGCAATAATGACAGCCCGTACAATGCACCTTATAGGAAGCCTTGAAGATTTCCCGAACATCCCGGATGGCCTCCTGTTCCGCTTCTGACAGCATTCCGGGCGCGGCCGTTTCCGCAATCCGGACATTGTCATCCAGCTGCTCCTGCTCATTCATGCCGCTTAAGACCACCGTGACCTCCGGCTGGTTATACAGCCAGCGAAATCCCCATGCTGCCGGAGAAAGATCGGGATTTGTCCGGCGGTACCGCTCCACGGCTGCTTTCGGCAGACTTTTGGCCAGCTTGCCGCCCAGAAGCGGCTCCATGATCATGACCGGCATTTCTTTTGCCGCAGCCGCTTTCAATCCGGTAACGCCTGCCTGATAGTTTTCATCGGAATAGTTGTACTGAATCTGGCAAAAATCCCAGTCATAAGCATCCAGCAAAGCCAGAAATTCGCTCTGAGCGCCATGGAAGGAAAAGCCAAAGTTCCGGATCTGTCCGGATTTTTTCTTTTCTTCTGCCCACTCACGGATAGCCCAGCTGCAAAGCGTCTCCCATGTTTTCATATCCGTCAGCATATGCAGCAGATAATAGTCGATGTGATCCGTCTGCAGATGCTCCAGATGCTTATCAAAGAACTTATCCAGGTCCTCCGCTTTGCGGCACATGATCAGCGGCATTTTCGTGGCAATATAAACCTGATCCCGCAGATTGTGCTTTTTCAGGACACTCCCCAGGATTTCCTCGCTTCCGGTATAAACATAAGCCGTGTCAAAATAGTTGATCCCCTGCTCTACTGCAGAGACAATCAGCTTCTCCACCTTTTTCTCGTCAAAACGTCCGGCGAATGACGTCACGATGCTGTCCCCGGCAAAACGCATGCAGCCATAGCCAAGAACAGAAAGCTTGTCGCCATTCCTGGGATTAATCTTATATTTCACGAGTCGCCCTCCTGCTTCTGCTAATTTTTCTTTAACCCTTGCAATAGCTCATATTGTAATTATTCGGCAACTTCAAATTTGCGAAGCTTATCCCACACGCTGTGCGAAATTCTCACGTCCCACAATCAGTGACTGGAATATAGCCCGGCGAAAGAAAAAGTCCATTTTATATCACGTCTCACTTCCATCACCGCTTACATGGAATCTGGAATGGGTCATATCCTTCAGCCGGATATTCGGGTTCTGATAACGCCTGCGCTTTTCCGGCACGTTAGGATGGCGGATGGCATGGTTCGGGCACCACATGATACAGGCCATACACTGCTGGCAGTCATGCCCCCAGACCACACCATCTTCCGTCAAATGAATGTTTTCGTTCTTACACAGCTTCTCACAAGTACCGCATCTTGTGCAGGCGTCCGTTGTATAAAAACCGCCCTCTGTCGAATCTCTGTCCACGCCCAGCCAGCCGTTAAATGTTCTGGATGCCCAGGAAAGAAATCTGCGGTTTATGCCTTTTCTGTTTTTTGTCGGCTGGCCTGTTTTAATTTTCTCCGCTATTTTCACGGACGCTTTTTTCTCATGCCTCAGATAGATACGGACAATCCAGTCCGGAAACGGGGAGAAGCCTACGATGTGGTTTGGCGGCATCGGCAGCATAAACGTCTGAACCGGAAAATCCGTTTTGGGCTGTAGGGTTGCTTTCAGGTCAATACAGACATAACCGTCATAGCCGCCGCAGGTAGCAATGATAAACACCTTCTGTGACCGCGAGAGATGAATTTTTTCACAAACTTCCCTCACAATCCGCGGCGGACGGACAAACCAGGTAGCGGTCACGATACCGACCCGCGTGTAATCTGCCGGAACCTCCGGCTTGTCCCGTAGCTGATAGACTGATACAATGTCCGTGTTTCCCAGCTTTCTGCCGACATGCTTCGCCACTGAAAGGCTGTTTCCGGAGCCGGAATAATAATAGATAATATTCTTATCCTCCATGTTTTTTCCTCCTGCCTGTTATTTTATAGAGCAAATGCAAATTTATTCGTGACTAAATCCAAACCTGAAAGTCGGATAATGCTTACTCAACCCAAGTATATCGCTCATTTTTCTGA
>JAJQDT010000063.1 GCA_021202075.1 Lachnospiraceae bacterium
TCCCCCTGCCAGATTAGCAGGGGGAGAATGTGAAATTCATCCGCACAGGTAGAAAAAATTTCAAAGGAGCTGCCTGTGTTTTTTCTCTCCGGGGAAGACGACCCTGTCGGTGAGATGGGAAAAGGCGTAGAACGGCTGATGAATGTGTATAAAGCGGCGGAGATCAAAGATGTTTCCCTAAAGTTTTACCCGGGACGCCATGATATTCTGCATGAAGCATGCCAGGAACACGTGATAGGCGATATTGTTGAATGGCTGGAAGGGCTGTATTGGCAGGAGTATCTATAAGAGACTCAGCATAGGGAAGCAGCAATTTTTCTGCACGGTTCATGTGCCGAGAATGCGTGCCTATAACCAGAAAGATTAAATCAATTGGAAACAGCGTCCTGCTGATTATCGAAAATATAGGATTTTCGATAATCAGCAGGACGGGGAGTAATGAAGTATTCCTATAAATCCATTCCGGTTATGGAACAGATGATTTGGGCGCAGTTTTCATAACCAAGCGTCCCGCTGTCTAACAGGATATCATAGTTTGCCCGGTCTCCCCATTTCCTTTCAGTAAACATGTTGTAATGGCGGGCACGCTCACGGTCAGAACGGCTGATTTCCTCGCGGGCGGTTGCCTTATGCATACCATACTCCTTTACGCTGTGTTCAATACGCTTTTCCATATCCGCATAGATAAAGACACGGAGTACATCCTTGCGGTCTCTTAAAATGTAGTCCGCGCACCTGCCTACAATCACACAGCTTCCGGAATTTGCATAGTTCCGGATGATTTCCTGCTGCGCAAAAAAAATCTGTGTGGTTAAAGGAAGTGGCTGATTGCTTGCTTCTTCCAGCATTCCGTAACCGTAGCTGGTTCCCATTGCAAGGTTATACAGAAAACTGCTGGTGATTTTCTGATCAGACTTTTCAACATACTCTGCAGGTACACCGGATACTTTAGCTGCCTCATCGATGAGCTCCCTGTCATAGTAAGGGATATTTTTTTGCGCTGCCACCAGTTTTCCGATCGTACGTCCTCCACTGCCTAACTCCCGGCTGATTGTGATAATTTGTTTCATGGGTAGGATACCTCCGTTCATTTTAACATTTAAATCATTCTTTTTTGCTGAGATTTTGCAGACTTGCCATGCCGTATAAAATATGATATCGTCTGCAAAACTCTATGCGTTATAGAATGATTATAACACATAGTCAGGCAAAAACAATAAAAAAACGATTGATTATTTTGAGGCAGTGATAAACTCGCTGTTTTTTATAAGTGCGTCGGACGGAATGTAATCCATTAAGCCGTGCAGGACCAGATTCTGCATTAATGCGCTGATCTCATCCGTACTCAGATCTTTTCCTCTTTCGTTCCAGAGCTTCAAAAGGCTGAACACGGCGGAATTTACATAGTCCATCAGATAATCAAAATAAGGCATATCAGGTGAAACTGGCAGATATTCTTCTACCAGAGGCAGGAGTTCAGATTTTACCCTGGAAAAGAAAGCGGAGTCTCCGTTCGGTCCAAGAAGCAAATAGAGCTTTTCATTCATTGCTGTAAAAACAATCTGAAACAGGTGTCCGAGAGAATCCGTCTCCGGCATAACCTGAAGGATCGTCTGTTTCACTTCTTCCAGCAGTTCTGCTTCCGCATTTGCGACCAGGTCGTCAATATCTAAAAAATATTCGTAAAAGGTACCGCGGTTATAAGTCGTGCGCCTGGTAAGCTCGTTCACAGCGATCTTGGAAATTGGTTTTTCGCCAAGCAGCGACCAGAAGGCATCCAGAAAGCACTGACGCGTATGTTTGGCGGTTTTAGATTGTTTTTTCATTTGCTTTTCCTCTTTCCCTGGCAGGTACCCGCGCAACAAAAGCGGCTGCTCGTTGACTTACGAAGTTTTTCTCAGCACCTCGTCGGCGCGGCGAACTTCTTGCAGGATATCTTACACCATATTTTTTATCTGGAATTTCTTTTTTTCTCAGCAGGCTCTCAGTTGTTGAATCTTCCATGCACTGAAAAATCCGACAGATTTTAAAAATCTGATGGTTGAATTCCGTTTCTTACGTGTGTATAATGCATTCTACAACAACATGTTGGAAAAATCAAGGAGGAATTTTATGACAGTAATTTCTGTGGATCATCTGACAAAGGACTACGGCCACGGTCGCGGTGTGTTTGATGTATCAATTCAGGTAAATAAGGGCGAATGCTATGGCTTCCTCGGCCCGAACGGAGCCGGGAAAACCACGACCATCCGCCATCTGATGGGTTTTTCGAAGCCGGAGAAAGGCAGTACGGCGATCTCCGGAATGGACAGCTGGAAGAACAGTGCAACGCTGAAAAATATGGTCGGATACCTTCCTGGGGAAGTAACATTGCCGGCCGGACTTTCCGGAACCGGGTTTCTGCGCATGATGGGCCAGATGCGCCATGTGGAAAATGACCGCTATCTGAAGATGCTGCTGGAGAAGTTTGACCTGGATCCGAATGTCAGTATCAAACGGATGAGCCTTGGCGTGAAGCGTAAGCTGGCTGTTGTCACAGCCTTTATGCAGGATCCGGATATTCTGATCCTGGACGAGCCGACTTCCGGGCTTGACCCGGTTATGCAGGAGACGTTCATTGAATTTGTAAAGGAAGAAAAGGAGCGGGGCAAGACGATTTTCCTCTCTTCCCATATCTTCCATGAGGTGGATGCGACCTGTGACCGGATCGCGATTATAAGAGACGGAAAGATTGTCTCTGAGTTTCAGTCGGAGGAACTTAAGCAGAAGCATGACCGCATTTACCGTGTGACATTTGCGGATGAAATATCTTATATGAATTTTGTTCAGAAGCCGTTCCGGTTCACATCGAAAAACAAAGGGAAGCTCCGTGCGAGGGTGCAGATGGAGGCAGACCGGGTCGGCGAATTGATGAACTGTCTTTGTGATTACAATATCGCGGATTTTATTGAGATTCCGTTTACGCTGGAAGATTACTTCATGGGCTTTTATGATACCGGCCATCATTTCAAGGGGGTGAGCGCATGAGCGAAGGTTTTATATCTGTAAAAAATCTGACGAAGGATTACGGTGATAACCGGGGAGTGTTTGACATTTCCCTGGATATTCAGGAAGGAGAGGTCTTCGGCTATCTGGGAACCAACGGTTCCGGAAAAACGACGACCATCCGCCATATGATGGGCTTTTTGAAGCCGGATTCCGGCGAGGTACTGGTGAATGGGCTGAACCCATGGAAACAGGCACCGGAGGTCATGAGGGACGTCAGCTACATCCCCGGGGAGATCGCGTTTCCGGATCTGACGACCGGCACGGATTTTTTTAAGGTGCAGGCGCAGTTCCTGGGCGTGAAGGATTTTACCTATATGAACCATCTGATTGACCTTCTGGGCCTGGACCCTTCCGCTAATCTGAAGCGTATGAGCAAAGGAATGAAGCAGAAGACGGCGATTGTTGCCGCACTTATGGGAGACAAGAGAATCCTGATCATGGACGAGCCGACCACCGGCCTGGATCCTTTGATGCGGGAGACTTTCCTGGAGCTGGTACGTGAGGAAAAGAAAAAAGGCAGGACCATCTTTATGTCCAGCCATATTTTTGAGGAAATCGAGGACGTCTGCGACCGGGTTGCCATCATCGGGAACGGGGAAATTAAGGATGTACTGAGTCTTTATAAGCTGCGCCACGACACGCCGAGAATGTTCCGGATCATGTTTGCCAATGAAGCAGCTGCGCTGGAATACGTGCATAGAGTTAAGGAAATGCCCCCTCGCTGCGCTTCGGCGGATATCCCGCCCGAAGGGCGAGGATGCTACCCGGCGAGGGCAGGTCGCGCCGACCATTTAGAGAACGCTTCGCGTAGGGCCGGCGCTCTGGAAGCGAGCGTGGATGAGGCGGATAAAGCAAAAGTATCCCTTGCGGTTTCCGCTGCAGAAACCGACCGTGCGATAAAGGCAACAAAAGGGCTGCCGGTGGTTTCGGTTGATGAGACGCATGAGGATCTGGAGGAGTACTTTATGAATATTTATCGGAAGGAGATCAGACAATAATGAAAGTTACAAAAATATTTTCCTGGCCGCTGATGAAGCAGAGCCTGAATGCCAATAAAGTCCTGTTTATCGCCTGCACGGTTGTCCTTTGCCTGATGACGGTGGTCACTACCTACGCGAATAATCTGCTGGGCGGAACGGAAACCGTGGATTATACTGATGCACAGACGGATTTCTACAGCCATCTGTATGTGCTGGCTTCTTACAATGAAATGGCAGGAACAGAACTGAGTTATGAGGATTTTGCGGAAGCAGAAGATCAGACCATGTATGAGACAGCCTTTGAGATGGCTTCTGCGCAGTCCGACGACCTTGATCTTTCCTGTGAGAATTTTGAAGCAGCGGCAAATACTCTGGCAGATTCGGAAGCCGGTCTGGATGCCTATATTTCCGAGTTTGAGTATGTGTATGCCCTCGGCTCCGTGAAGGGCTGCTTCTCCGGAGACGATCTGGATATCGAATCCATGATGACCATGATGCTGGAGATGATGGGCATTCCGTCCGATATGCTGGAGACCATGAGTGAAATGGACACGACAGCCATGATGAATCAGATGTATTTTACGATTATGAGCCTGCTGCCGTTGATCCTGTTTCTTGTATTTGCCGGAAATGCGCTGGTGGTCGATCAGGTAGATAAGGGTTCCATGGCTTATATCCTCTCTACCCCAACGAAGCGCAGCGCGGTGGTAATCACGCAGGCGATTTATATGATCATCATGCCGTTTATCATGGTTGGATGCGCGTTCCTTGTAAAGCTGGCTGCTTCGCAGGCTTTTGCCGGGGAAGTGGACACCGCGAGATTTGCCGCGCTTTATGGAGGTCTGTACGTGCTGGCTGAGGCAATGGCGGCGATCTGCTATCTGGCCAGCTGCCTGTTTAATCTGAGCAAGAATGCGCTGGCACTGGGCGGCGGCTTAAATGTATGGTTTTTCCTCTGCTCGCTTCTTGGTATGTTTGGATCGGAGAGCATGGTCAGCATGGGCATCGGCGTGGAAATGCTGGGCAACTTCAACAAGCTCACGCTTGTAGGCCTGTTTGATATCGAAGCACTGGGAACCGTTGGCTCCGAGAGCGTAGACTACGCTTTTGTACCAAAGCTTGTGGCATTAGCTGCGATCGCGGTGGTCTGCTATGTGGTTGGTATGATACGGTTCCAGAAAAAGGATCTTCCGCTGTAAAGAATTAGAAAATATCCTGATTAGATAACGGTACCCCGGCACGATGATCACAGGTAAAATCTGGCTTCCGTGCCGGGGGTTTTATGCGCAGGGCCGGGCAAGGAGTTTTGCGGCTAAAGCCGCCCCGGCCCGCGCGGGCGAGTAGAGGACAAGTCCCTCTACTCGATTTAGACAGATTGACTGGTTCGGACTTGACACATAAAGGAACATACGTTATAACTCGTTTATAACAGAAACGCTTTTTTGTCTCTTGAAAAAAATTAAGAAGCTGAGGAAAGAATTGAAAAAGAAAATCGCGATTATTACCGGTGCGTCAAGTGGCCTGGGGAGAGAATTTGTCAGGCAGCTCGATAAAAAGACAGAAACGCTTCACAAGAAAAGAGCAGAGACTGAAAACCCGACTGAAATTCTGGATGAAATGTGGGTCATCGCACGCAGGGAAGAGCGGCTGGCTGAATTGCGCAGCCAGATCAGCACGACTCTGCGAGTGATTCCGCTTGACCTGACGCAGAAAGAATCCTTTCAGAAAATCCATGTCCTGCTGGAGGAGGAAGAACCAGATGTGCGGTATTTAATCAATGCGGCCGGTTTTGGAAAAATCGGTTCATGGAAGGATATTTCCATAGAAGACTGCGACGATATGATTGATCTGAACTGTCGCGCGGCAGTGGATATGACACAGCTGGTGCTGCCCTTTATGAGCAGGGGAGCAAATGTGCTGGAACTCTGTTCGACCGCAGGATTTCAGCCATTCCCTTACCTGAATATTTATTCTGCGTCCAAATCGTTCCTGTACCATTACAGCCGCGCCCTCCGTGTGGAATTGTTTGGAGAGGGTATCCATGTGACAGCGGTCTGTCCTTACTGGGTAAAGGATACGGAATTTATCGGTACAGCACAAAATACAGAAGACAGCACGTATATCCGGCATTTCCCGCTTGCGTCCCGCAGGAAGAATGTCGTGTGCCATGCTCTGATGGATGCCAGATTGGGATTGCCTGTGTCCACGCCCGGATTGGTCTGTACGGTTCACCGGATCGCGGCAAAATTTATCCCGAGTGAGGTCATGATGGGAATCTGGGCGCTGCTGCGCAGATTATAAAAAAGTGGATTTCGATGATGTGTCAGCCGTTTCTATCCTGCCGGTCATTACAAGGATAAAGCTGATAATAATGCCAGCGGCAAAACCAAATGAGTGAACCAGGAAAGCACTGACACTTGTATTTGCAAACAGAAAATATACAATTGTGATAATTACATCCGGCCTGTACCATATAAAATGAAATTGCTTCGGGAATCTGAGAATGCATACGGTCAGGCATGCGATAAGCGCAAAAATTCCACTTGATGCTCCGATATCATAAATCAAATCTGAAACTACAATAGAAAAAGCAATCTCGGCAAGAATTCCTCCAGATAAAAAAATAAATAATATCTGCCTCTTTTTTAAAAATGGACTAAGCAAAGAAGCAACAGCGAGTATACCAATGGAATTTGCCAGCAAATGGCGGAGATTGTAATGCAGGAAAAGGCAGGTGAGCCAACGGTAATACTCTCCGTTTAAGTATTGTATGCTGGTAGCACCG
Organism: Lachnospiraceae bacterium; assembly: GCA_021202075.1. Classification (GTDB taxonomy): domain Bacteria; phylum Bacillota; class Clostridia; order Lachnospirales; family Lachnospiraceae; genus Choladousia. Next base: position 6,814 of record JAJQDT010000063.1, read on the forward strand.
AAGGATACAAACGTATCTTCTGTACCCGGAAGCAGGATATAGAGTAAAAAGAAGATGAGCGCTAGAACGATGGCAACGGAGTTGTGATAAATCCAGCTTTGCAATTCTGCTATATGATTTTTCTGTATCATCTGCTTTCGCTTCCTTCCAATGCGAACTCTCTGTTTTTCCGACAAATTAAAAAAATCTGTTGGTTGATACTTGCATTCTGTCTGTGTTAATTTATGAATAACGATATGGAATCAATAAACGTATTGTATGATGGGATGCCAGCATATGTCAAGGGAATTTCACCGACGAAACTTCGATGATCGAAAGGGGGAAAGCGGATGATGGTTGTTTTCTGTGTGATCGGAATCCTTGCCATAGGATTTCTTTGTCTTTTACTTTATCACAATCGGGCGTTTCCGGAGGCGCAGGAGATTGCTGAAGAAATGGAACGGGTTGGCAGTGATTATTATTTCTATGGAAGCAGTAAAACAGGTTTCATTATTTTTTCTGGTGCGAAAACAGATGAAAAGGCTTATACATATCTCGCGAAGCTGCTGCATGAAGAAGGACATACGGTGGTGATCCCAAAGCAGCTGTTTTATCTGAGTATGTTTGGAACAAAACATGGAATGGAGATTTTGGAGTCCAATTCGCAGATTGAAAACTGGATTCTGATCGGTCATTCTCTCGGTGGTATGCCTGTCAGCCGGATTGCGGCCGCACAACCGAAAGGATTGATTGGAGTGGCGCTTTTGGCCACATATGCATCTGTGGATCTTTCCGGGCTGGATATCAGAGCCATTCGTATTACCGCCGATCACGATGGTATCATGAATAATACGTTCATGGAAAAATACAATGTCAACCTGCCGGCAAACTCTTCGAATATCGTGCTGGAAGGCGCGAATCACCAGGGCTTTGCTGCGTACAGCTCTTCATCCGGACGCGATGGGAAAGCCTCGATTTCGTGGAAAGAACAGAATGAGCAGACAATCAGACTGATTTTGGATTATTTTATGGAAATGCTCTCCGCTCCGCTTCGGTCGGCGCTAAGCGAACGTCCACTGGACGTTCAGCGCCCTCGCGTTTGCTCGGCGGATATCCCGCCAAAAGGCGGAGATGCCACCCGGCGAGGGAAGAACGCGCCACCATATCAAGAAACACTGCGTGTTTGGGTGGCGCTTCTGAACAGCTCAGCGAGGATTGAAAGGAGCCAGTGACTGGGTTTTATAGCCCCATTGGTGCCTTTCGCAGGAAGGCGGATGATTGAAATGATGGAAAAAAATTTATCCGGGAATCTGGAATTGGACGCTGCCGCTAAGATTATAGGGACATATGGAACGGATTCTCAGCATGGCCTGTCGCTTCATCCGGATAACAGTTATTTTTTTGGAAAGAGTGTGCCGGGAGTGGTTCCTTATACGCTTGCAGGGAAAAGAGCCATGAGTCAGGGAGACCCGGCGGGAAGACCGGAGGATATCCCACGGCTGACAGACGAATATATAGCGTTTTGCAGAAGTAAGGGATACCGGCCTGTTTTTAATTCTGTCAGTCACGAGATGGCCGGGTTACTCAAAACAAGAGGTTTTTCCGTGCTGAAATATGGAGAAGAGGCGATACTGGAGCTGGAGAGTTATTCTCTGTCAGGAGGGAAAAAAGGCGCTCTGCGAAGAAATGTGGCAAAGCTTGACCGTGCGGGAGTCACATCAGAAGAATATTGTCCGCAGGCGGGCAGAGATCAGTCACTGGAAGGAGAAATTGCAAAACTGGAAGAACAGTGGTTCGCTGATAAAAAGTTGAAGCTTACCTATTCAGTCGGAGATTTACAATTCGATATGCCTTATGGCAGACGTTACTTTATTTCCAGAGATGCGGATGGGAATCTTCTGACGGTTTTATCTTTTTTGCCGTACAAGAGCGGGAAAGGATACTGCGTGGATGTGATGTACCGGGAGCTGGACGGGCCGACCGGGGAGATGGAGCATGCGATTATTTCGGCAGCCATGAAAATGAAAGAGGAGGGTGTGGAAGAGGTCAGCCTGAATATTGCGCCGCTTGCGGGGATTGATGTGACAAAGCCGGATACGGACAGGATCGAAGAGCTGATGCATGTCATTTACAACAATATGGATTTTGGATATGACTTCAAAAACCTTTACCGGTTTAAGAGCAAGTTTGATCCGACTGTATGGAAAGAACGGTATCTGGTTTACGACAGGAGGATTTCGCCGGTGCGGCTGGCTACTTCAATTACGCAGACAAAGGGAGTCGCCGATCCTGGGCTTTACAGGAGATATAAAAAGTTTTTCGTGTCTTATATCCTGTTTCCGAAGCGGTATAAAGAGCAGGAGGAATCAGGAACGAGATTATTAAAGTAAAAAGCTTTTGCGAATGCCAGGTATTATGAAAAGTATCCTTCGTTCTGGGAAAAATAAAGTAGTTCCATAAGCGGCGTACAGGCAGTCTTTGGATCCTGAAAGTCGGCTAATGCCAACTCAAAACAATGTCACTTAATAATGTAAAA
>JAJQDT010000079.1 GCA_021202075.1 Lachnospiraceae bacterium
CTTTGTCCTTCCAATTTGTTTTTTTGACGGATAATTAAGAATTATCTATCACTTTATCACTAACACAATCACTAATGATTGCTCAAAATCTGACCACATAGAATAAATTTCCCGCATATAATATAGAACCGTTGCGAGAAAAATATTTGCTTCTTAGTTTATCATTTTTAGTTTCTATTTTCAAGCACTTACAACGTTGGCAACATGTAAATATGCACTTTTCGTCCATTCATAAATCAACCCACATAAACACCTGTATCATATTAGTCTATTATCATATATACAATTATCTTATATTCCCCTGTGTTTTCAACTCCAGTTACCTGAATCGTATACAAATCACCAATGTCGATATTCTCTACCACAATTCCATAATTAACAGGTATTGCTTCATCTGTCTCTCCTAACACATTATTGTTCTCGTCCGTAAGAACGATGTTGACCAAAATATTTTCTGTTGCATTTTCTAACGCAATATAATATGTACCAGTGAAATTTGCATTAAAAGAATAATTGTCTTCCTGCCCTTCCACCAAAATACTCCCGGAAAAATCATAAAGCAATAGAAGGTTGTCATCTGATATTTGTTGCACAACATTTTCTGTCTCAACATTACGATTGGTTTCTTCTTGATCATCTTTTTTCGCTATCAATCCACCATTTACTGCATCGCTCTGTAAGTCGCTATTCTCGACTTCATTACTCTCATTACCACTCTTTGACTCAATATTTGACGTTTCATGCTCTATGAATATTTCATAAAGATTTATATCCGAAGGTATAAGCAATGCACAGACAATCGTTGTAATCAATCCACCGCTAATCAAGGCAGTAAGAGAATTAGACCGATCTGCTTTTTTGTAGATTATAATGCCAATAATCAATATGAGCGAAATTATAATAAACTTCATGCATTCGTCCTCTCCCGTATTGTTTAATTACATTTTAAAAATACTAATCGTCACTTTAAACGAAATCATCCTCATCCGTCCAATTATCATCCTGCATCCAGTTCCATACGATTTCACGCTTCTCCGGATATGTGTTCAGATACTTCCTCATCTTCTCGCTACATGTATGCTCCTTGCATCGTTCATCCCCATGCAGTATCCAATCCCTGCCGACGCCAAGATTGTTTTCCAACTCATCCAGCATATATTCGTCCAAATCCATCTCCCCATCCAGCAAATCGCTTATTTCCGATGAATGAAGACCCATCATATCCTTACAATATTGCCAGAAATCATGTCCTTTGCTGCTGACCGCCTCATACATACGGTCAGCCTGAATGGCGCGTTCTTCCACAAGTTTGCGATGTTCTTCACGCCGCCTTGCTTCTTCCTCACTGATTATTTCCGGCATCAGTTTTCCATCCGCGTCCTTCAGAAGATGACGCATTACGGTAATTGTTCCCTGCAATGACCCTTGGGAAACCTCGATCTGAACACCCCTTGGAACTGTTCCCTTTACCGTACCGCGATAACCTTTGAATTTTCCCCGAATAACCTCGACCGTCTCGCCAACCGCCGGACGCTCTTCCGGCGGCAACTCGCTCCACCATGCTGTTTTTTTATTGCTCTTCCCATTTAAATCATTGCTGTATGCCATCTTTCTATCACTTCCTCCTCGTCAACATTCCGCCACAGAATACTGCTTTCTGCACATCATCTGATAACCAGTGACAGTTTCTCTGAATACATATTCACGATACACTCCCTTTACCGGGCTTTTTCTTATTACATGGAAGAAACCGCATCCAAAAATCTGATACATGATCTGCAGGGTATCTGCCTGTATTGGATAAATTTTATATTTTCGGTTATCTTCTACTTTTTCAAATTCCATTGTAAAAATCTTCTCAGAACCGATATCCATACGATACTTATTGTAAGCACACTGCATATTTTTCCTTCGATTCTGCCATATGGCCGTTACCTGCATTACCGGCTCTCCAACAAGATTCTTTTCGTGCTCTTCCAGCATCCGTATAAAAGATGATGTTGCTGATAAAGCACAGTTAAACTTTTCAAAATTTAATGCTGTTGTTTCTATGTATGGGAGACCGATGCCCTCCAATTTTGGAAAACACCGTTCTTCTTTCCGTTTCAAGTACAGCCCTCTGGAGACGACTGCCATTATTCCGCAGAAAAGGATAACGAAAAACACCCTTAAACCAGGCGGAGCTTCATAGTACATACAGATATACGGCCATACGAAAACCCATGCTGCGATAACTGCAATGCATATGATAACACCCAAAAGAAACATCCTGTCCTTTTTCACATACGAAGTAATATATTTTACAGCAGATTTTGATGCCTCCCCGTTTAGTACGAATGCCTTTTCTCCTCCACCTGTTGGCGGGAGAACAGATTCTGTCTTTGACAGAAGGTATTTCATTGCCCTGAATGCGTTCTCCGTTGCCATTGCCTGTACGCAATCCTTCACAAGATCATTTGAGTATTGGTCACGTTCCTCGCTCTCAGTTTCAAGCTCGTCCAGGATTTCCTCCCAGCTGTTTTTAGACGCGCCCCAATCGCAGATTCCCTTTATAATCACACACGGCAAATGGTTTTTCCTGCAGAAATGGTACATCCCATATCCTTCCATCTCACCGCCAGACACATTACATCCTATTCTTGCAGCAGCATCCACAAGGCTCATTTTTATCTGCGGGTCACTGAGGACAATAGGCCCGGAAAGCATAGGCTCAAAAAACCACTTAAAACTTTGTTTTCCCTCGTCGGCATCGGCAGCCGGAAAATCATTCCCGATTACTAAATGTTCCCATACCGTCACTAACAGGTCATCGGTCTCATATAAATCCCTGTTTTTCAGTGTGTATTTCATATTGGATATTTTTATGTAATCACCATAAGCGCAGGCTTCTCTCGAAACCAATACATCTCCCAGCTCTTGTGTTTTAGAATCTATCCCAAACGCAACCCCAAGGGAAACTACCAGTCTGGGATCAAATATTTTTAATGCCTCCTCCAGAACATCCCTTGAAGCCTTTGGGGAATCTGACCCTGTAGTCCCCTGAATAAAGTGGACAACTGGCGTTTTATGAATCCTGCCCACATTGTATAAATAATGTTCAGAACCACTCGTAACAAAGGTTTTCATTTCACCTTTTGATTCTTTTGCAAGAAGTCTCGTGACCATATTGGTCTCTACGGGATTCGCCGTGATCAGCAGTACGCAATCAGCCTGTATTTCTTTTGAAAATGGTGAAAGGCATGGCTGCACATTTGCCAGCTCTTCCGGAGGCTCTGTAATTTTATCTTTGTAACAAGATACCACATTCTTACGTTCTGTCCAGAATTTTTTCAGATTCTCCTGCACATTCTTTTCTTCCTCTACACGCTTCTCTCTGGAGTTATACGGAATTTTCTTTTTCTCCGGCATTTACATCCCTCCTTAAGACCAGCCCTTCGTCTTCCTGCATCTTTTTGCAAACCATGTCAAAAGCTGTGTGAAACCATGCCGTGAAATCAGCCGGGCTGATTGCTACCCAATCTTTTAAATCCGCAACTGAAATCCACTTTATTTCCGAAATCTCATCCCTGTCAATCATAAGCTCCACCTTCTCTTTCCTGATGGGAAGATAAAACACATGGTCTATCTCATATTCCGAGTATCGGCCATAATTATGATAATACCGAAACTTTCCAATTTCAGCGAGACCGTTTATAAGCTCTGCCTCGTTTCCATAACCGCTATCTGCCAAATCAATGCCAAGTTCTTCACGCATCCTGCGAATCACGGCTTCCCTTAATTCCTCGCCTTTCCTCGGATGTGAGCAGCAGGAGTTCGTCCATAGGCCGCCGGAATGATATTTACCGTCGGCTCTTCGATGGATCAGCATCTTCTGAACATACCGGTTGTAGATAAAAAGTGAAAACGCACGATGAAGCTGGCCAAGCTCATGTGTCCTTAATTTCTCCCCATAGCCAATAACATCATCATTCTCATCAACCCACGTCAGCAATTCTTCCATACAGATTTCACTTTCTCTCTTTGCCATCTAAAATGCGGTTCACAATATCCGGCTTCGTCTGAACCAGCTCAATCAGTGCCGGATACAGGCTTCGGTTAACCGCGCATTCTATCTCATCAATCGTAGGTGGCCGCTTCCCGACACTGATAGCCCTGACCGTACATCCGCCACGGCAGAACAGGTACCATTCACAATCCACGCATACATCCGCTCTCTTCGGGATAAAGAAATCCCTCTCTTGGACGGCATCAGACACCAGAGCAATCAGGTCAGTGCCATCATAAATACAGCCTATGTTTTCTTCCGGTGTGTCTGTAAGCTCACAGGGATATATCCTTCCTTCCATGTCAAAGGTAATCATCTTACGTCCACCACAGCACCCCTGTGAATGACAGATATCCGTATACTTTTGATGCAGGATGTTTACCAGCTTTGTCTTCATATTGTACTCTGAAATGCGGTATCCCCGTTCATTCAGCTCCACAATTTTTTGCAAAATACGGACAGCCACTTCTGCAATATTCTCCTTGCCAAGACATAAACCGTCACAATTTGAAAACATGCTTTCATGGACGAAGTTAAACTTCACATTCGTCAGATGCAGCTGCACGGCAAAATATTCCAAAATATCTTCTATGCCATCCACATTTTTACTTGTTACCGTCGTAATCGTCCCCAGCCGCTCACCATACAGTTGACGGGCTTGTTGAAGATTCTTCTCAACAATCGTATGTGTCCCCGCCCCTGATTCTGTAATTCTCTGGGCATCATGAAGCACCTTTGTTCCGTCAATGCTGATGCCAATGCCAATCCTGTTTTCATATAACAGGTTTATGGTTTTTTCATTCAGAAGCAGCCCATTCGTCTCAATACTGAAATGAACTTTTGTGCCTGCCGGAGCAATCTTTTCTTTCATAAACAGGATTGCATCCAGCTCCAGCAAAGGCTCCCCACCCCAAGGTTGAACAGATACATCCTTCAAATGGTGTTTTTCACAGTACCGGACGATATAGTCACAAATATCCTCCAGTGTTTTTTTTGATATAGACCTGTCCTCACCGCTTACATTCCTGAGGCAGTATCTGCATCTCATGTTGCACCGGTTTGTCAGATCAATCATGAAAAACTCCGGATAAACCTGTCTAGGACATTCTGTTATGTAAGGCGAGTCTGTTCTATCCGATAATGACGTGTCTGAAACCTGCTTTTCTGATACCATTCCATCTAATTCTGACCTGCTTAAAGCCTGCCTGTCGGAATGAGAAGCTTCTCCTGCCGGTACACATGGTATATTTTCAAGCCCCGGCTGATGACTCGGTATTGGTGATTCTATCTGTCCTTGCAATCGGTCCGATATCTGGCTTTCTGTCTTCCCCCACGAAAAAGGTTTGACAATCTTATCCCCAAAATACTGAAACGCTGAATGGTATGTCCCGCTGCAGATGGAATATACCTTGCAGGTCTTACAGGCCTCCCCATCCGCCCCAACATTGTTGGATACTTCGGACATATCCTTTTTGTGCGGGTCTTTATATTCGTCATACATCTTCCTCCGGCAGTCCTGGAGATACTCTTTCCAGTAGAAAGCATCACAGGAACACAGCGGTATATTTATACAGTACAGTTTTCTTTTTCCGCCCGCCTTTTTCTTTTCGATGTTCCGGTCAAACATCGCTTCGAGATATGGACGGAGTTCCGGGAAAGAAAGCATTTCCTCTGGCAGCTTTTCTTCGGGTATCCCGCAATAATCAATGCTGCACAGCTGAATATCTACATCCTGCATGAAAGTATCTTCGCAGAAATCATAGAATGAAACTAAATCCCTGTAATTCACTTTCGTGATGCAGTGTTTCACGATGACGCGGATACCGCTTTCAGAGAGTTTTAACAGTCCGCGCAACGTCCTGTGAAAGCTGCCTGCTGTCTGGTTCGCCGCTTCATGCTCTGCGGCTTTCTCACTGTGGATTGTGGTTATAATTTTTATGGAAGACCTGTCCGCAATCTCCAGAAAAGCATCTGAAAACCGCTCATCCGCGAAACGCTCACTATTCGTTAGAACAGTCAGTTTCATTCCCTTACTCTGTATGTACTGGACAATCTCAAGGAAATCCGGATGCATAGTCGGTTCACCACCGGAAACAGTGATTTCCGTTACTCCATCCTCCGCCATGCCATCCACCGCATTCCTAATCTCCGCAACAGGTGTAACCATCCGCGCGTTTTTCTCATCTGCAGAGCATGGACAAAACAAGCATTTTTCATTACAGATATAACAGATTGCTAAATATGCACTCTTTCTCATATTTCAATACCTACTCCCATCTGCCTGAAAACGAAAAAATCCCACAGTACCGCCTCCTCTGTCTTTGCGGAGAATACTGTGGGATCTTTCTTTTGCGCAGGCGCTAAAGATTTACCAGCCTGCTCCGCCGTTATCGTTGTTCCAACCACCATGTGTCCATCCTGCCAGAGACGAATTGGTGTCCTCCATGATGATCTGCATTTCCTGTTCGGAAACGTCTTCCGAAACTTTGACCATGGTTCCGAGTTTTTCAGAATAAACTTCGATTCCTCTCATCGGTTTTACCTCCTTTCGTTATGATGGTATCATTATAATTCATTTCAGCATCAATTTATACAACTACGCTTCCATCACTTCCATGCGAATTTAATGGAGCTGCTTACCAATATGCTGAACTATTTACAGTTTCAGCCAATGGTGGTGTCTCCTCTGCTGTGGGATGAGTCCAGTATTCATTCGCGTAATTTTGTATGGCGGAGTCATTTCTCCATCGACCACCCATGATACCAAACCATAACTGGTAGCAACCGCCCCACTGGATGACTTTCTTTCCTCTTTTTTTCAGCCGAATAGAAAGCGGAAGCCCATAACCGCCACAGCTGACCAGTGCAATGTCAAATTCCATCTGCATAATTTCCCGTTCCATATATTCTACGGCTTCCATCCATGAGGAGAAACGATCATCAACCGCCCCGCCATTCGTCTGTACAGACTGGTAAACATACAAATTAAACTGTGGCAATATCCTGTCAGCATCTTCCCATATAAGATTTCTTTTGGCGTATTGCCTCTTTACAGATTCAGCAAAAGATGTCACTACCAGTACTTTCCTGTTTTCAAGGCTTAACTGCCAGTCCGGAAGCTCTGCTTTATGCCAAAACGGGTATGGGTATATGTCATTCACTGCAGCATGAGAAACATGGCCTGAATAAAATGGCATAAACACATTATTTTCAGGATAGTTTCTCCAATATGCCATGATATCCGCTTCATCGAGATTCTCTATCACATACCGTGCGTAATCGTCCAACACTGCATCATTCTCCGCGATTATCCCGGCATCCATACGGATATGCTCACGGATAAACCTGGAATATGCATTTCTCACTCCATTTAATTTTTCCAGATATTGATAACAGAGCTGATATTCATACAGTCCAAAACGCAAAAGCAAAAATGGATCATCCGACAAAACAGAGATCTTCAAAAGTTCCTGTGTCTCTTCTATTCCCGGCAGATGCTTCATGAAATGCTGACTGCGAACGGAAATGTCTGTATTACGAGCCTGTCGAAATGCGAGATCCACCGAGTTCATGCGGTTATTCCGTAGGATTTTCTTCCTCATGGTGCTATTCTGCATGATGTTGCTTCGCATGATATTACTTCGCATAATATTACTCTGCGTGTTTTCTGACATCCTTGCACCACTCCCACACCTTATTCAGCATATACCTATAAAGGTCACCGCCAACATACCTCTGAAACAATGCAATCTCCTGTTCAAGCCTCTCGATAAAAATATCAATATTGGCAAATGCCTGCTCTACTCTATCCTGAACACGGATTTCCTCCGGTGCGTCCACACAATAAAACAAAATAGAATTCTTTATTTTGCAATTTACGTCTTCCACAAAGTCATCAAGATCATCCGCCAGCCAGAAAATCCGTCCGGCACAGGCTGCGGCCTGCCTTGACCGTTCAGAATTATGATTGACAGAGGCCAGCAGGAAACAAGCAAACTCAAATTCTACTGACTTATCCGTCAACTTTTCCAATTCGCTCCGGTCAAAAGCTTCTGCTACTTTCAAGGGACTTTTATACATATAAATTTCCGAAAGGAAAGCCTTGTCCATACTGGTCACAATCATTTCTCTGTCTTCCTGATTCACTTTTGTATCATCGGTCAGGAAAATCCGAACATCATTGATCAGTTCGTCCAATTCTGTAAATTCGTCACTTTTATATTCCTTTTCGCTGATAAAGTATTCAACGTGCAGTTTAGAACAAATCTTCTCCTTTTCATCTGCAGAAAAGCGCGCTGAATCGAGAAAGCGATCCACCAGACAGCAGAACAAAATCAATTTTGTCGCAGCAATAAGTGCTTCCTTTTTGCAGCCACCACAGAATTCTTCCTGCCAGAGAATAAATTTATTATAATTCGGCACACACCATTTCTGCGCATCGAACTCATACTTTTCCTGCACCCTGTCCAACAATTCCAGAAGTTCATCAAAAAAGCCATCCGGCATAGGGCGGGCTACAAGTAAATTTTCTTCACAGCCGCGAAAGAGAGCCTTATTTTTCATTACAAAATGCTCATTCACATAACCATAATATTCCTTACTGCTCAACATATTAAACACCTCGCTTGTAGCATACGATTATGGGCTTACCGGAAAGAATTCCCATGGTTTTACTACTTTACTTTTAACCGCATCTTTCTGATATATCTCCGGTATATACTTTTTATTGACAACTGCCTGCAGAACAAATTTCTGGAACCATGACGGGGAGACCTTGCATATACCTCCCTTTTCCACGGAAACCGAACTGTTGAATGCCTTATAATATTCCTCATCTGCCGTTGGCGTTTTCAAAAATACCATCGTATGGGCAAGTCCACCTAAATGATAATTCCACACATCACTCCTGTTTAGCGTTTCGCATCCAACATCTCCGCATATCTGGGCAAGATCAAAAATTGAATCATCAAACAAATCATATCCCCGTACATAAAATTTCCCGGCATCCGCTGTGAACCAACAGCACCCTTCTCCATCAATCTGTTCATCTATCGCCTGGCAGAATGTTTCCTCCGGCAGATTCAAAAATTTATTTGGAACACTTCCGGCTACATTACCGTCAAGATCAATGACATATTGTCCTGACTTTATTCTGACGTTACTTATGATGCTGATATAATCATCGAAATTATCACCGAAATTCAGCTCAAAATATTCCTGCGGCGTTATAGATCTGCCATTTGGCTGCTCAATTCTTTCTATCGGAAAGCCATAATAATCCTCTAATAAATTCCGAACTCTATGCATAGCTTCCTCTTTTATCTCGCCCAGCTCTTGCAGGGATGAGCCATTTTCAAAGCTTTCCCTTATCTTTTTTGCAAAACACCGCAGCATATAGTTCAGGCAGGTGTTCAATTCACCCGTAGGAGCCGGGACAGTAAAGCTGCCATTTTCACGGAACGGAACAAGGCCATATTTTCTTATCAGACTGACAGCCATGCCCCACTGTCCCCTGTCACTTACTGGATTGCTCAGGAGATAACGGTTATCCGGGCTGTCCAGCGGTTCTTCAAGGTGATCCATGAACAATGTGAGAAAGTGATTTGCTTTCTCCAACTTGTCATAAAACATCAGATATTCCAAAGAAAAGCCCTGCTTTTCTTTCTCTGTCCTTTCCGACAAGAAAAAAAGCGCAGAAACCAGCCAGCAGTAACCTGTCTTTCCCTGTGCAAAAAGCAGTGCCTCCGTCTGTTCTCTTTCTGGAATACTCGCAGTTTCTTTTAACACAGAATACAAAATGCTTTTTCTTCGCTTCATTTTCTCACACCTCATATAAAAATATAAAATTGAGTTATTGGTAACATTCTCCTAAACTGTTTCAGCATTACAGATTTTCCGCAAAAAATGAATATTTATCATCCTTCCACATTTCATTGAAAACGCCCTCAAAATGGCGGAACAAATCCGGTGTCATTTTTCTGAAAACATACATACATGGACGTTCACTATTGTCGCTGATAAATGGAGAATACAAATCCAATTTAATGTAATCCATGTTTGAATCTTCAAATTTCAAAATAAACAGGGAATATGGAACTGACTTGTCTGTCACTTTCAATGCTATTTTGTTGTCAGGGATTGCGTTCATCATGTCCGTGATAATATGAATTGAAGTCTCAGATAACTCTACCTTCGGACGTTTAAGATGTGGCATATTTACCTGATAATTACAGGCGTCCACGTTCGCGCGGCATCCGGGCTTTGAAAGAATAATTTCAACAGATAACTTTCTGTTCTCCGTTAACAATTTTTCAAATTCTTTATCATCGCCGTTCTCCTGCATGGAAACCGCTGTTTCACTAAAAAGAGAAATACCATCCAAACATAATATTCGGACTTCTTCTGCTCTTCCAAGTCTTTGATATAAATCTGATTTTTCTTCATCAAAGTCTTTCCGGAAACCTAACACGACATTTAAATCAGTATTCAGGCATGGACTTAATCCAAGTTTCCGCGATAGTGAATCAAGCGTATCCGAATTGACATTTGGCAGCTTGTGTTCTTCGCTGACAATATAATACAGCAACTTGGCCAGTACAGCTTTTACCGTCCCGTGTTCCAGATCCGTCAATAATTCTTTTTTTACCGACGCAGGAACCTTTACATTCCGTTTCAGGAAAAGTGGATTCTTCTGTAAAACTATTCTTAAGTCTTCCTTCATATATGGAGATTCAATATCAGGAGAAACGTTTTCACGAACATTGAAATATGTGAGTTTTACCTCATCATAAGTGCATAATCTCTGATAAAAATACTCAGCATTGATATCTGGTTCATGAAATGCCTGATTACCAAAACCCTGCTGGGCATAATTATTGACAATCCCATGTTTGTTTTCTTTTAAATTATGTATCTTCTCCTCAATTTCCGAATCCAGATATGGCCTGGATTTTCCAAATGCGATAAATGGGAGAAAATATGCCGCAAAAATGACAGGTTTTGAGTAATAACTAAAATAACCTGTTCCAAACAGACGGGTAAGAATATATGCACTATCTTCATTTTTAATCACAACAGTAAACCTCCTATTGGCTCTCCAATTTTATAGATGTTTTGATCTTTTTCTTCGTTCATATTTCCAACAGTTCTTTCGCTTTACCAATCTCCAAATCTTGAACAAACATAACATTATCTATCTATAAACGAATCATTTGCAAGTCTGGATTTCATATGATCTATCCGAAGTCTGTCTGGAAGGTTGTTGATTTTTTCATCCAGTTTGTCCATCATTTGTATACCATCTTTTAAAAACCGTTTATCGGACTGTTGTATTAAAGGGTCTTTATAGAAAGCAGCAACGGTAGCTTTTTCATGTTCTTTTTTCTTGTTTTTTTTCACAACACCATGTTTATTTATCTCTATTCCGTTTATGTACTTATATAATGCATCTCTCGTCACTTTTAATCCATTGCAAAATCTGGTGGCTTCACTAATGAAGTCTACAATTATTTGATAATCCTTGGCCTGTTTATCGTCTATTATATAATTATCCTGTTCCAAAATAATGTGATATACCACGCATCTATAGATTCTTACAATTCTTTTCGTTTTCGCTTGCAAGGAGTCCCATATATCGCCCTTATGGCTTTCGAAGTATGGAAACTCTGCCTGAAACATAGCTTCGTTAATAATCACATATACTTCATTGACAGCAACCGTGGAATATTCAACCGAATTCCCGATCACTTCTTGTCTGGACTTAAGCCTCGTTTTTAATTTGCTAAAAGGAATAATAAACTCTGTAACCAATTCCAGTGAAAATTCATCCAGCACCTTATTTCTATTGATTTTCAGACCATCTTTAAATATTTTTCGTGCCAGAAAAACTGCGCGAACAGCTGCTATTGCTCCTATTAGTGCGACTAAAAATCCCAATATGATATTATGCCGTTCAACCAATCCGCAAATATACTGCCACAGCCAAAGCATTTTCGTATCTCTCCATATTCTCTTCGTAGTGGGTGTTAATCATAAAATCCTTACTTATTACCAATTATTCGTTTCTCATATTCTCTCAATTTAGCTCTCTGTGATGCTGTAAAACCACTTGGCATCATCGGTTTTAACGCAACATACACTTTTCTTTCAGATTGTTTTGCATTCTTGCTTGATGTCACTTTCAAACTTTTCGTCTTTTTACGAGTTACGCCTCTTGAACCCGTACTACGCTTGCTTTTTGCCATAAATACCTCCAACAGGGATTAAAATCTTGTCATTTACCAAATCAAGGCTCATTTTTTCCTGTGTATGTCTTTTCGCATATCACACCAAGAAACGAATCTGCAACACCATCAATATTTGAAAGCCTATCAATCCAGTTAGCTTCCAATGCCTCTAAAAAGTTCGAATACATTTGAGCCAGAGTAAAAAGAATATTTGCCGTTTCTGTATCAAATATTTGTTTATCCAAATCTGAATTCTTGCAATCGCAACATAAGTAGCCCAATATTTTAAAAGAGCCTTCCGGTAGTTTTGCTCTTATTGGAACAACAACAGCACAATTATAATAAGCATCAAAATCCACATGCTCGTTCCAATAATTCGAATCATGTTTCTGCGCGTTATTTACAATATAATGTTCTTTTTTTATACATCTTAAAAAATCCACATTTCCATCAATCGTATATGAATTTTCTCCTATTTCACGCTCGTGTTCTTCATATGTTATCTTGTCCCTGAATGCTGTATATACTAATATTTTATTACGCCCCTCATCGTCGTGAGTATAATACGGTCTATCAAACAGTTTCACTGTTGTCGAAACCTGGATAGATCTTTGATGTAAATCTAAGTATTCACCAATAATACTTACAGTATAATTCAGCAAATTCGAAGTATATTGTTTAAACAGCGTAAATAATCCAGTTGAAAAATCGTTATGGGAATTGAGAATAATATTCTTGATTTGCTCGTTATCCTGTTCTTGCATAACTTCTGTTCCCGCAAGCAAACGATAACTGGATGCAGTAATCCCAGGTATTCTATTACATAATTCATTGTACATTTTGCTTGAATTTTTGAATCCCATTATCATCGCGGAAACCTGTTTTTTGGTTTCGCTCAGATGCTTATCGGAAATTATTTTTGAATCTGATTCTTTTTGTAAAAACTCCTTTCGAGCTGATTCTTTTTCATCTTCAAGATTCTTTATTCTTTCCTCTAAATTCTTTTTCTCTTTTTCATATGAAAATTTCAGATACAATACTACAAGCCATGCAACCACCAATAAAACATCTGCCGCCAAAACGCCAATTAAAACAGTAAAGAATCCATTAGAAACCGCAATTCTAGCAGCAATAATCGTTGTAAAAATCCCAACTACAGCAAGAACCCAACTGAAAATATCCGAAATATGTTTCTTCCACCACATTATGAAGTTTCCTCCCTCTTAACATCTATGTAATCAGAACCTATAATAAATTTTAATTAACACAGGCAATTGAACCTCCGTCATCACCGTTTTTTATATGATATCGATAAATTTTATGAAATTTTCAAAAAAGGTTCTAAATAGCCCTCACGCTGTCGTGCATCTTCCTTTGCGCCGGATTTAAAAATTCCAAATAACTTTCCTTTGAATTTTCCCATTTTCTTTTGTTTTGGACAATGTCAATGCCTGCCTTGTTCCTACAAGCGGAAACATACACTGTATTTTCGGTTCCCCAGTTTTTACACGGTCTTTCAGATGAGTTAACACATTTAACATATCCTCCCCCTGTTTTCGAAATTTTTTATATTGCCTTGTCAATTCAGGCAGAGAAATCTGATTAAATCCAATAAGATTCTGCGGTTGTTTTTCATAGTATTTCAAAACTTCAAGCGTAGTACTGTTTTTTACCCGTATGGTATGATTATTGTTTTTTAGCATGTAATCACTGCATGACTCAGCTAACAGCAACAATTCGTTCGCCATTGCTATCCTAGCACTTTTCTCTACCTTTTCTGACACCAAATCATTCCAGCAAAAAACTCTGTCTCCATTTTTCCCCTTATAAGAGAAAATAATATATGAGAAAAGATCATCCACAATATCGTAGATGGCTCTGGCAACGTTGAAAGATTGCTGACTTGTACTAATCATATTTAAAAGTTGAAAAATCTGACACAACTCCATCCCTAATTTATATTCACACCTTTCAAACATCGGAATATCAACTTCCCTTATATGAAGCGACCTGTTTTCATCAATCTGAAAGAGCATAGGAACAAGTTCAAATGGTACTTGCAATTTTGAGAACCATATATTTTCTAATCCGCACAGACTTGTAATATCTGAATAATTAACCGACATAAGGAAAAAAGGATCCTTATTAGCAGACATAATATCCGAATACTGTGCCTCAATATCTTCATTATCAGTCGGATTCAAAAATAATCGTTTCAATGTACGACACTTAAAATGATATACGCAACGATACTTCTGTAAAGAACCAAAGACCTGTTCTGCGTCTGGTTGCAGCGGATTATCACTGACATCCAGATAACTCAAGCTTAATGTTGCCACAAAATCAAGATCGGACAATTCATTATTGGCCACTATCAAAATACGTAATGATGCAGGCAGAATTTCCCGTATGTCCTCTGAGGTCAAAGCACAATTAGAGACATTAAGATACTCCAGAGAGTGGCAATTCTTTAAATCCGAAAGCATCACATGCTGATTTCCAACACAAATCAGTTTTTTCAACTGTGGAAAGTACTTTAAAAACGATAAATTTTGAACACCCATATGAGAGATATTTAGCGAACTAACAGGAAAGCCCGCAAACCATTCCAGATCAACACAATTCAATGATCGCATTCTTCTGTTGATATTACATAATCTAATATTTTTATTCCAGACCAAGCATCTAAATTCTGAGCAGTCTATCTTAAATCTTCCAAGCTGAAACTTTACATAAAATAGTCCTGTCAAAAAGATCCTAAAATGCTTATTAAGCAAATCTTTCGAAGAGTTAATATGAATCTCCAGAATTTCCCCAGTTTCCGCCGGTTGTAAATCTGAAAGTTTCTTCATGCCAGTTCCCAACAAAATAATGTCTGTCTCTGGGAATGCTGCCGAAAACACCTTGCGATAATGATATTCTCCGAAAAACAGCTTCACGCCGCGTGAGAAAACAATTTTAGAACTGTTTTTAGACAAACACAATTTTTTATAATGCATCCGGACATAATTAAATTCAAAAAAGGAAGAATGAATACAGGCATAGCCCCTCCCCTCTTCATATACCAGTAAAGAACGACTTCCTACGATGTCGCCATATACTCGGTCTTTCGCATTTATAACTTCGTCTGGTTTAAAAAAAACTTCTGCGATTCCCTGTTGCTTCCTGATGAAATATAATTCCGTCATCCTGTCAAACACTTTTTTTAAATCAGCCTTTTCCAGAATTTTTCCTTCTTCATCAGCCTTATTGCGTTCTCTTTGGAACCAGCCTGTCAAAATCCTTTCATATATCTCATACAAATTCATATCAGGGTTCGTCACCTGATAATCCTCCGACAAGCTTGTAAGAAATCGCAAAAACAGTGGACGTGAAAGTACTTCCTCTGAAGCTGAAACCATTTTCAGACATTTTTTCACCTCATCTGCTCCAACATGCATTTTGTGCCGCAGATATTTTTGAATCTGCCTTTGATTCAATCCATTTATTGCAATCTTGACAATGGGCTGCACTTCATTTCCTGCCAATCGAAATGCCAGATGTTCAAAGTGCTCTCTATTCTGCATGTAAAAAGCATTTCTAACAGAGATAACAACACGGCCATACTTTTTTAATGAACACTGCAAATCAGAAAAAATGGCAAGCAGTTCCTTCCCTGTTTGTGCTTTCAGAAAGTCCTCATATTCATCCAATCCGTCTAAAAACAAGATTTGTTCTGATAACTCTTTATCGCCGGACAGTTCCTTAAAGTCGTGCAATGAAACAGCGTTTACATATTTCATCTTATGCCTTCGACCATTTTTAATAATCAGAGTATGACACACCTTTTGCATCAAAAAAGATTTTCCTGC
The DNA here is from genome assembly GCA_021202075.1 of Lachnospiraceae bacterium. GTDB lineage: Bacteria > Bacillota > Clostridia > Lachnospirales > Lachnospiraceae > Choladousia. The sequence continues at coordinate 16,122 of JAJQDT010000079.1, forward strand.
GCCACTCTCACCGGTTATCAGAATAAGTCTCGGACCATTTTTCTTCTGAAGCAGCTTTACAATAAACCTGTCTGCGTTCCGGCTGCACCTCCCCGAACAACCTGTTGCTGCATACTGTAGAGGCAGATATTCTTTTATCCGATTTGAAAACGGCAACTTCCAAAATTCATAAAAGATTTCTGTACGTCGTTTGTATAATGCACCCAGCAAAGCCCCCAAACCAGAAAATAATGTCACAAGCGCAGATGATATTTCAATAATGAGGATAATATTTTCCGCCATAAGAACTACCTTTTTTCTCTTTTATTAACTGTTTATTTTCCACCTTTTCTGCTGTTCCGAACCAGTTCACTCTTTCCGCGATTGTCATACGCTTTCTGTAATCTTCTACTGGAAAAAATCCATTCCTGAACACTGTCCATTTCAGTATCAAAATGCCATATATAATTCTTAATTTCCCCAAACAGATAAAACACCACTACATTCTTTGCAAAATATGCTATATTCCTTAGAACTCATAAGCAGAGAAGATATAACCTCTATTCCTTGCTCTACCTGTGATATGGCTTCAAATAACTATCCATTTCTAATCTTGCGCTCCAACGGTTTATTCAGTATTACTTTTCACTAGATTCTGTTCCTATATTTTCATTATTGTTACCTTTGCATCTTAAAATTGATACTCTGGTGCATGAATTAACTCAATAAACTCCCCAAACTCCGAATGGGTCAACTCGCGATGGAAGGACATCAGGTAATACTTATCGGCTGGATTATTATTCAAAGGAACAGCTTCATAGTCTATATTGTTTGTCTGAAATCCATTTGCTTTATAAAACTCCAGCAATCCAGTATTATGGGTTTCAACCTCCAGAATAATTAATTTCTTATATTTTTTCAATTCATCCAGCAACATGCTTCCCTTACCGCAATGCCGACACTGTGGTGCAACAAGCACATACTCAACAAAGATCAGCGACATAAAATCCCACCATAGAGTAAATGCCTGATTATCTCCCGATACACTTATTCTGTAATCTCTGTGCAAAAAAGCTGATATCTGGCTTTGAAAGGAACGCATCTCTGACTCTGGGAATTCTTTCTGTAATATTTCATATAGGGTTCTATGTGCGTATTTTTCAAGTGTGCAAGTTGCCACAGTATTTATATGATTTGGTCTATCCATTCCGTAATTCTCTCCGCAAGTACATCCTCCACTCCTACAATATCATGATCAGCATCCAGATTCGTCACTGACGTAAGATGAGGAAATGACCGATGTAAAAATTTAATCCAGTCATCTTGTGAATGCATCTGCAAGCCATCACGCCTCCCTATGTATGCGAATACAGGATTATCAAGTACAAATGTTTCTCCGGTAGACACATTTAAATACCGAAAAGCAACACCCTCAAGGATAGAAAGAAGAGCATCTCTTGTAATTGGAATTTCATATGTCCACTCTTGTGTACCGCCCTTTGCTCCATATTCCCTATTTGGAAGCCAGTCTAAGTCTGCACTACCCCATTGCTTATTTTCTACTTTATGGCAATTTCCCTTGAGCCTCCTGATCTGTTCCTCCACCTTTTCTGGATAAATCCAGTTGCTTTGAACCTCATAGCTATCCACTGGAGATAGTAAAATCAATGGGAAATCTGGTTCATGATTCAGTGCATATTCAATAATTTTATCACATCCCAGACTGTGCCCCTGCAGGACAATGTTATGGTAGCCCAAGTCACGAACATACTGTACTACAGCTTCAATGTCCAACTGTGAATCAGCATAATCCGCCACTCCGCCCCCTACATATTTAAGCTGCATCCCATAATATCCTTCCGCCAAACCGTCGTGTGCCGAAAGATTGATTGTCAGAAAATCTATTCCTCTATTCAAGTAAATTTCTGACATATACCACAAAAATTTATTCTGGTAAAAGTTGCCAAAATTTCCATGCACATGGATTACTATTGGATTGTTAAACTCTATTTGAACACCTTTTTCATGTACATCACTGTTTTCAAAAGAAGACCTTGATTGAAAAAGCATACCAATTATCTCAAACTCTTCCCTTGTCCTGATTGAAACCAGCCTCCCATTATGACTTCTCATTTTTTCCTCCTACTGCTCACTCGCTAACCATATCCGCATTATCAATAACTGCATTACTATTCATTTCATCAAAAAACTCTGTCAGTGTCATCGGCGTTCCGCTTTGGACATTATCTAACTGAATTGAGTGTGTCACAGATTCAAAATTCCACACTTCATTATAAAGAGAAAGATATCTTCTGACCTGGTCTTCATCTTTACTATAAACGCCTTTGTATGGTTCATACTGCTCCACCCTGAAAAGCATTTTGGGACCATATATGCCAAAATCAAGAGTTCCGGACTGTATCATGTTATTATTACATGCCTCAATAAAATCTGATTTAAGGATATATTTGCATTCATAAGCTTTATTAGACTGGTAAAACCGACATAAAGCAAGTAATTTTTCGTTTCTAATCAAACCTGTGTCTCCTAAGATCAGCAAAACCCGTACTTTGTGTACCTGATTATCCATAACCATTTTATATGCTGTCTCAAAAAATTTTTCATCCTCCGCTGTTTGCAATATCCGGTCTTTTATTTCATCAATTGGGAATGTCAGCTCTATTGTCCTTTGTGAAGCAACGTTCAGCGCATCAAACACCCCTGTTGTATTAATCAGGAAGTCCGTTGTGATTTCTATTTTTTTCTCAACTGCCGCTCTTTTTAGCAAATAATAAAGCGAATCAATACTACGAGAACAGGTTGCGACAAAAAGATCCTTGTCGCCGTGCCTGTCTTCTAAAATAGTTCTACTGTATTCATTCATTTCATAAAACTTATCTGACCACTGATTCATGCTTTCCATAAACTGATACTCATTCCTTGCCTTAAAATACCTTGATTTCAGCATCAGGGAATTGACGACATATTCCGAGCAAAGGAATGAGAGAAGGGCGGTGGCCACTGTCTGGAATGCGTCAAACTCCACCAGTATGGATATGACAGCTGTACAAACGCTAATCAAAAGTGAAATAAGAGCAATCACAGCTGAAATGAAGTTATCACCCACGGAAGATTTTTTTTCAGGATGCATTTTTACGCGCTTACTCATTGATTACCCACCATTGCTTGAAATAACGGCACTTTCCATTCTCAGCAAATTTCACTTCATAAGTTCCATCCATTTCATAAAAAACATCATCACGGATATCTCTGTACTTCAAATACCAATGCATTGCGGAGGTATCTTTTTCCAATGCAATCAAATCAACCACAAGGTTACTGATATCCTGATATTTAATATCGATCCAAAGCGTTTCCACCTCTTTACGAGTTGAAACAGGTTCACTAAAAGGTCCCTCATAATATTCCTCGACACAATCAAAAATGTCCAGAACTGCATCAACATCATGTTCTTTCCACGCATTTACAAAACCATTAATCCAATTGTTTACGTTTTCCCTGTTCATAAAGTCCTTCCTCCTATTTGATATTAAAAAATTGTTTTGTTCGCCTATAATATGGGCTTTCTCGATCCTCTTCTGAGTAGATTTCTTGTCTACAATAAAGGCTACTATAATCTTCCACAAGTTCCGACCACTTCTTGCCATAATACCAGACAAACCCTTCCGGCGTAATCATTCTGGCCTTTCTGGAAAAGAATTTAATTTTGTCGGAAAAATTGCCATTGTCAATGTAATCATACAGTTTTGTACTGTCTACCATCTGTTCACGGACGACAAGTTCGCTACAGAACAATACTTCAGACGAAAAGTCATTGACAGTTCTTAAATTTATCGGCTTCTTTTCATAGATTTTAAAAAGATTCTCTATTGTCGGGACATCAAAATCAAATGCAAGTACCTTGTCTATGAATGTGCCTGCCGGATTCAAGACATCATATATTTTCGAATAAAATTCTTTTCTTCTTTCGTATGGAACATTCCCCATTGTCAGGTCAGAAAGAACTATGGCAAACTGCCCTTTATATTCCGGAAGCGTATCATACCATTCACCCAAAACCATCTTCTCCCCGATTTGCACCTGCTCTGGAATCAGTTTCCCCATTCTCAAATAGAAATCCATGCTCCTGTCGAAAACGAACCTCTTTTCAAAGCCAAGGCGATATAGCAGTTCTCGGAATTCCGGCGTGCTGCCAAGTACCGCAATCGGTTTTTTCCGCGACAGACCAGATAAATATTTTTCTATTCTCTCAAGTTCTGGAGGTGTTGGCCTTGACGGTGGCAAGACCACTTCCCAACTATCCATATTATTCCAATCAGACATTCTCTAAGCCTCCTTTGTAAATACTTAACGCTTCATTTACGTCAGCATCATGAAAGACAATTTCTTTCAGCCCCAACAAATAAGCTCCTATGTTTTCTGCATTAAATATATTCCTTCCATAACTGATGCCGGAAGCGCCAGCATCTAACGCCTCCCTTGCCATCCTATAAGAATCACTCACCTCAATAAGAGGTCCTCCGGCAATTACAACTGGTCGCCCCATTGCCGCACTAACAACCATCTTAAAGGACTCTGTGTTGCCAGTATACTGTGTCTTTATGACATCAGCACCCAATTCAACCGATGCTCGGACACAATGACATATTATTCGTGCATATTCCCAAGTATCAGATTTTTTTATATCCTCATAATTATAATCCTGCCCCTTAACACTTTTTCTCGGATATGAGATGGCCAAGACAGGCATCCCATATTGATCTGCTTCGCCTATTATTTCAGAAAGCTGCTTCAGCATCTCATTCTCCGCAAGTCCCGTGTAATTCACATGAACCGCTATACAATCTGCACCAATCGTCAATGCGTCTGCTACAGATTCGGACACTACCTTTTGGACATGGTTTCCCATCGTAGTACTTGCAGTTATATTTAAGATAAAGGGGATATCTGGATTTTCAATCAGCGAACAGGTTCCTTTGTATCCTAATATCGCACTCGGATTGCTCTTACAAATAGATGTAACTGTACCCGCTAATGACTGCAACCCATCATAAGGTCCAAAGATCAAACTATCATCCAAGGGGACAATCAACATCCTGCCATCTTTCATAATCCTGCCAAGTCGTTTTCTCTTTCCTAGATATGATGAACTATATATCATTTGTATTCAGCTAATGCTGTTTCACCTCCTACTTATCATACGGTCGCAATATACTACGTTTTATCCAGATGCAATTATCAATATGCGGTAATGTAGCATCTATGGAATCAGCCTGTTCAGCGCTTTCTATTTATAGATTATGCATATACAGTTTTTCCTTTTTCACAGTTTTCATTGAACCAAATCACAACATTCCTGGCTCTAATATTCTATAACAACTGACATAGTGTCCATTTAACTTAATGTTTAATAATCTGAATTAAATTTGAAACCTACTCTTTTTAATAACATTTTAATTTTTAAACGTAATTTTGGATTTATATATGTACCAATTCCTCTTCTTATATGATAATTTAATTCTTCGCGGAAACTTAGTTTATTCCTTTTACTATCTATTTTTATTCCTAGTCTCTTTAATTTGTTATATGAATATCTAATCCATTTTCCGCTCTTAACACCATGTATCGAAGGTATCAAATCATATTTACATGACACTATATTATCAAAATATTTATTTGGAGCGTTTAGTGCTTCAAATAATAATTCTTTTTCAATATCGTAAATGCTTTTTTCCCCATTTCCTAACAATTTTATTAAAAAATCGCGCCTAAAGATCCCCATTTGTAAAAGGATTCCGTATGCCTGCCTTTGATGAATATATTTGAGATATTTTGACTCTTTTACTGACTTTCCAGGAAACTTTAAACTCAAATTGCAAAAATCAATTTTATTTTTATCCATCTCATCTAAAACAGCCTCAATAGATTCAACATCAACCTTTTTAGCAAAAAAGGTGTCATCATTCATCAGCAAAATATATTCTACATTTAATGTTTTTAATACAGGAATAGTTCTATCCGTCCATGAATCATCTGAGATGTAATTATTAATTACTGTGATTCCTTCATATTCTTGGGAATTTGTAGTTAATATAACTTCATAAGGGCAATCTGAAAAAAACTTTTTTAAACATTCATAATACACTTTAAATATATCTTGATATGAATTTGGTGAACTTACATAAATAGCTAATCTATTTTTCTTCATAATCGTAGCCTCCCGATATTTCAAGCTCTATTACGCATACCCTATAAATATTAATTGCATTTCAAATGATTTGAGTATTCCTTCAAACTCATAAGTTTCCTATCCTTTTCACTGATAATCAGGTTATCAACTCCTCCAATCAATTCAAAGGGCCAATTAATACCAACATCCGGATCGTTATACATTATTCCGCTATCACCTTCGCCATAGAATACCTCAGCACACTTATAGCTGACTACAGAGTCTTCAACAACAAGATATCCATGTCCGAAATACGCCGGGACAAGAAGCATCTCTGTGTTTTCACCTGTCAAGTGGAATCCTCTCCACTGTCCAAATGTTGGTGAATCCGGGCGCAAATCAACAATCACATCATACACATGACCACTGATGCAACGCACAAGTTTCGGCTGTTGTTTTACAAGTTGGAAATGCGTCGCCCGGATAACTCCTCTCTTCGAAATCGTGTAGAAAACTTCCTTCAGCTCATGGTCGATACCATTTGCCTTGAAGGTATCAACATTATAGTCCTTAATTAAACCACCACGATCATCTGTGGCAAAGAAAGGTTTTATATGATATGCTCCCTTTAAGTCGAGTTCTACAAATTCAAATTTCTGAATCATTTTTTCTCTCCCATTTTCTTTCAATATTTCTCAATCGTATATCTAATGCCCTCGCTAAAAGATTTTGATACATAATTCCCAATGTCGTCCACTAACTCAGATATATCGAACATGTCCATCGTATAGACAATGCCATCATCAAGGCGAGCACCAATCTTTATCAAATCTTCTCTTCCATATACCCTGCCAATCTCCAAAAGATAATCCATCAACTGCCTCGGCTCACCGGAACCAATGTAATAACTATTCTGCTTGTTTTTATTTTCTCCAATACGGTAAATAGCCTCAAGCAGATCATCCACAAAAATAAAGTCATACGGTTGCAATGCAGGGCCGAAAGTTGCCTCTTGCCCCATAGTAAGTTGTTCAAGAGTGTAGCTGACAAGATTCCCTGTCTTATTACACGGTCCATATATATTCGAAAACTGCATCCACACAAACTGCATTCCGATGTTCTTGCAGTATGTTTCAAGCATCAGATGTGTGCAGTGCTTTGCCACACCATACATCATTCCGCCGCTAGTCTTATTTAGAACCCCCAAACTATTAGTTGCTTTCTCTGCAATAGTTCCAGCACATAAGAATTTTTCGCAACCAACTTTTTGTGCGACACCCACACAACGTATAGCCATCTGAGCATTTTCAAGTTGAATCACAGGGTTAGCCTTATCTGCCCCATTCACGCCTCTCCATGCAAAGTGGTAAAATGCATCGTATCTATCAGTCGGAATATTTGTCAGCATCAAAGATTCATCATTGAGGCTCATTTCAACCTTTTTTATAAGGTTACTCTCTGGCAATCTGGAAGCCTTAAACGATAAATCTATAGCAAGAACATAAACGTTCTCTTCAACCAGTCTCTTAATTAGAGAACTGCCAATGAATCCGTTTGCACCAGTTACGATTACCTTTTTCATGCTGCCACACTCCCTTCAAAAGAAGAGAATGGTGTAACAATTGACGGAATTATTACTTTACAATACCCCCCCCCGAGGGTTTTCAGCCATTCCATAGTCGTTCTTGTGCCTTTTGCAAAAGAAACCTCGGGCTCAAAATTACAGTCCTCTTTTGTTGCGGTAATGTCAAAAGTGCTAAGAGGCATATTAGTTCCCGTGAACGGGATATCACCAAACAGTGGAACAGCATCTGGGGCGCACTCTTTTTGCATCTCAAGAATAAATTCCTTAAGTGGTCTTGCATTTCCGCTGCCAATCATGTACTCACAGAAAGACTTTCCGTTCTTAGCAATCAGGTAGAATGCCTTTGCCACATCAGATACATAGACAAAATCATAATTCTGCGTAGCCGCTGTAAACTGCAACGGTTCTCCGTTTATCAACTTGCGCAGAGTTGTGTTCACGAAACGTGGAGACAGTTCACCAACTCCATATGCGTTCGTGATCATCGGCCATACAAGTTCGATTCCAATATCCACAGCTACCGATTTACACATGCAATGGGCGATATGTTTTCCCATGCCATAGATATATCCCATACCAGGATGACTGCCCTGCGCATGAATAGCAGCCTCTACTTCATACTCCATGATGCTGCCAGCACATACAAATCTTGTACAACCCAATTCCTTAGCTGCTTTCAAACACTCTACAGTATTGAGTGCATTCTGCATCTGCAAGTTATAATCCACTCTTGCGGCACCTGCTGAACCAGCCCATGCAAAATGAATGAAAGTGTCATAGTAATCGTGTTTTACAGTCTTCAGTAATGTCTCTGTGTCCGAAATGTCACACCGAATATACTTTAAATTGTTTTGCGATTTTAACCTATGAGGTTCTTCACTCATATCCAGAGCAAGTACCTCACACTCTTCAGAAAGAAATTTCTCAACTGTGTAACTTCCCACGAAGCCGTCTGCCCCGGTTATAATAACTCTCTTCATCGATTGTCCTCCTTAAGAAACTCCTCTATCTGCTTGTCCATGCAGACTCTCACATCACCACCGGACAGCCAGCACTTACTCCATTCCACGACCTTTTCAATCGCCATGTCAAGATTCCAGTGCGGTTTCCATCCAAATGTGGCTTTAAGTTTCGAACAATCTAGCTTCAAGAAATTAGCCTCATGCGGCCCGCCGTCATAACAGTCAATCCACCTTGCACCATCAACCCATTTGCTGACAAACAGGTCAACCAGGGTGCCTGTCTGAAAACAATCCACATCATCTGGACCTACATTGTAATAATCAGCATACTTTCCATCCTCATATTGCATTGCCGTAATCATCAGATAAGCATACAGTGGTTCCAACACATGTTGATATGGACGTGTGGAATAAGGATTACGAACAATAATATCTTCGTGCCGCTCTACAGCCCTAATACAGTCAGGTATAATCCTATCGTGTGAAAAATCCCCTCCACCTATAACATTACCAGCTCTAGCGGTGGAAATTGCTACATGACCATCTTCAAAGAAGCTGCGCTTATAAGAGTGTGTTACCAGCTCTGAACAGGACTTGGAATTAGAGTACGGATCATAGCCATCCAGTTCTTCGTTTTCGCGGTATCCCCAATCCCACTCTTTATTAAGATACACCTTGTCCGTTGTTACATTTAGGAAAGACTTCACACATCTGCTGTTACGCACACACTCCAGGATGTTGACCGTCCCCATCACATTGGTTTCATATGTATATGCTGGGTCTTTGTAACTGTCACGCACTATTGGCTGTGCAGCTAAATGCAAGACAATCTCCGGCTGTGCTTCATCAAATGCGGCTTTCAACGCAACATAATCTCTCACATCACCGATAACAGAATGAATATCAGAAGCAATACCTGCAATTTCAAACAACGAAGGATCAGTCGGAGGATTCAAAGAATATCCTGTCACCTCTGCCCCAGCATTAGCAAGCATCTTACATAACCACGAGCCTTTGAATCCAGTATGACCAGTTACGAATACCTTTTTGCCTTTATAAAATGATATATCAAACATAACTCAATCCTCCCATATCTTCCAAGGAGCTTTTCCACTACTCCAATATTTCTCTAGCTGCTGTTTTTCACGTAGCGTATCCATACACTGCCAGAAGCCTCTGTGCGTGTAATATTTAAGCTGGTGTTCAGCTACTAATCTATTAAGTGGCTCTTGTTCAAATACAGTAGAATCTCCATCAATATAATCAAATATTTCTGGCTGAAACACCATAAAACCGATGTTAATCAAGTCTCCATCCAAGTCAGACTTCTCACGAAACGCATTTACATATCCGTCCTTACCCACATCGAGAACACCCTTGTTCTGCCCAAAGTTATAAACAGAGATTGTTCCAATACAACTGTTTGACTTGTGGTATTCAATCAGTTCTGGAATATTAATATCTCCTACAGCATCACCATAGGTCATCATGAATGGCTCATTCCCTACATATTCCTTTATTCTCTTAATTCGTCCCCCAGTCTGAGTATTAAGGCCAGTATCGACAACTGTAACTTTCCATGGTTCGACATTTTTATTATGTACAACCATCTCATTACCATTTGTGAAATCAAAAGTAATATCAGATGTGTGGAGGAAGTAATCAGCGAACCATTCTTTAATAACATGCTGTTTATATCCAGCACATATAATGAACTCATTTACGCCATAGTACGAATATTCCTTCATGATATGCCACAAAATCGGCATCTCACCAATCTCAATCATTGGCTTCGGTTTAAATTGAGATTCCTCTGAAATTCTTGTTCCAAACCCTCCCGCTAATATTACTACTTTCATCTTAAACCTCATTTCATTACTAATCATTAAACGACCAAAAATACTAAAACGACTGTCAAATAAGTTACAAAAAAATATTATTTGAATATTTTTATTAACAATTGTTAATAAGCATTGTGTTTTCAGAAGCAACTGACAAGAATTAAACAAACCATTAAACCATCTCCCAAGTGAGAATAGTATCTTCTTCAACATCCCGGACTATTTTTCTCCCTACAACAATATCTTGATACTTAGGTGAAATACCAGTTCCTGGGCGCTTAGGCATCAAATCCTCTTTCTTTATAATTTCTCCTGCCTTCATGTCACGAGTAGGAACTAACGAACGTCGTGCTTCTCTACGAGGTATCTTTTCACATTCAAGCACTGTTTTTTCAGGATTTCCTAATACAGTATCAATCCATTTAAAATTTTCAATAGCCCTTTTGAAGTCACTTGGGTCTCCAGCATGGTAATGATCATTTCCAGTTAAAGTCTTATCTAACGTAAAATGCTTTTCTATAACTTCTGCCCCCAGCATGTATGCGACCGCAAGAGTCATCATCGTATCATCTGGGGCAACATGATCACTAAAACCAACTCTCACATTTGGAAATGTTTTCTTTAGTGTTTCAATGATTCTAAGATTTGCATTCTTAGGGTCTGTTGGATAAGACAAGACACAGTGAAAAAGGACAATGTCGGAGCATCCCTCTTCAATCAGAATACGGACAGCTTCATCTACTTCTGAAATGTAAGACGCGCCAACAGACATATACACAGGCTTTCCCTTCTTCGCAATGTGTCGAATGAATGGTAGGTTGCTTAAATCAGAGGAAGATACTTTATAAAAATCTACCAAAGGCTCTAAATAATCCGCCGAAGCGTAGTCAAACGGCGTAGAAGTAAAATCCATGCCTTTAGAATGTGTATATTCACAAAGTTCTCTGTATTCCGCCTCACCAAATGAATCATGCTTAAGGAATAATTCATACTGCGTCTTTGTCGGTTCTTTAGTTGTGTCCCAATACGCAGGTGAATTTTTAGAAACAATTGTGCCAGCCTTATAAGATTGAAATTTAGCACAGTCAATCCCCGCCTCCGCAGCCTTATCAATATAAATCTTTGCTGCTTCAAGAGGCGAGATATTCATCACTTTTGCTGTGTCATAAAAATTTACGCCCATCTCTGCAATAACATACGGTTTGCTCATAGTTCTCATCCTCCCAAAATTAATGATTCAAAATTAAACCCATTACACGATTTCGCCCATTGCGAAGATCATGACCTAAAAGAATGTCCTGGAAATGCTTTCTATCTTCCAAAGAAAGCTCTAAATATGTCTTTAGCGTTCCTTCAATAATTGAATCAGGTGGATTTAATCCGATATAGGTAAACCCATTTTCATTGCAAACAAACCCATGTTTTTCTTCCCTCTGGTTTTGAGCCATTGCAATGGAAGGAATTCCAAGCATAGCCAATTCATATCCTGTTCGTCCCCTCGATGTTATTCCGATATCACAGCTTGTCATGAGTTCGGGCATGTTAGATACATCAAATTTAACATCAATATTTTCAAATTTATTATACTCTAATAAAACCTCTACGTTTTTCTTTGCCCGACCAAGAACAATTGTAAAATGATACATCTTGTATTCATTCTTTGAAACAATTCTTAAAAGACGATCTGAATAGTTTTGAGGGTCAGCACCTCCAAAGCTGATAAAGACATTTTTAACCTCCTCATTAATCATTATCGGTTCATAAAACATAAATGTTTTTCCAGATATGTAATATTTCTCGCCCGCATAAACTTGTGGAAGATCCCCGCTGGAATACAAAGCATTGAAGACTAAATCTGCCTTAAGAATACCTTCTCCATCGTCCTCAAAATTAACAATTTTTGCTTTAGGAAGTACTGTTCGCAATCCAATCATATAGTCTATTGATGTGGTTAAAATATCATTAATAAAAATAGTATACTGTTTTTCTTTACAAAGCTGAAAAAGTTCTGCTATACCATTAACAGGAACAAGATTATGTGTCGTAGTTCCAAACACAGCAGGATTAGTTTGATTCGAATCGTAATATATATCTGGTTTTACAAAAAACTCGTCCGCCAACTCCAGTGCTCTGTAAATATGTCCTATTCCTCTGGTGTTGTTACCATTTACATAGATAGCAACTTTCTGTTCATCTAAAGTTGCCGCTACGCTTCGTAAATCTTCAAACGTATCAATATCCTGGGATTCAGATTCTGGAATCTCGAAAACATCAACTTTAGCCCCAATCCTTGTGTCTTTAGTGACTACAGAGGTTTTAGAGATAACAAATGCACCTGTTTCTAAATAGCAAGGCGGAAGATACTGTCTGTTAAGCCGTTCCTTGTAATTAGGCACAGTTTTTCCATCAGCTTTTGTCCACGAAAGATGAGGTGAATTAATTGCTGATATCAAAGTGTCCAAATCATTATCAATTGCATAGGAGATCGCCTTATCAAGAGTCTCCGACTTTAATGTGGGTGAGGTTGGCTGCATCGTTACAATGTAATCCCATGTTGTTTCACTAGGAATTGCATCATATATAACAGAGTCAAGCGTAACAGAATCTCCACAAAGTTCTTTCTTGCGCCAATGACAATCAACCCCCATCTGTTGTGCAATGATGCGAACTTCTGGAGAATCAGTAGAGACTACTACATCTGATATATATTTAGACATCTTAGCATTCCTGATTGAGTAATAAATTAACGGATGCCCGCCAATAATACGAATATTCTTATTTGGAATTCCTTTTGATCCTGCACGTGCAGGAATTACAGCCAGGATTTTCATATATGCTCTCCTTTACCAGTTTCCTGTTATTTGATGATTCTCTTCAAAACATTTATTTTTTTCAATTCACTCAAATCACGGTTCTTAATACATCTCAACAACACTTTATTGTATTTAATTATCACAAATATTGTTATGACAAGAAGAACTACAATTAAACAATATCTGATCCTATTTAACCTGTAAAACAGCAAAGCGCAGCCCATTCCTACAAGAGTAATCAAAATGCATTTTATAAAAAATGCAGTATCATACCATTTTGTTTTTTTTAATTTCAAAACAAACATATAATGGATAACTAAAAGGATAAAATACCCTATAAGTGTTGTATATGCAGCCGCTATATAGCCAAATCTTGGAATAAATATATAATTCAAAGCTATATTTATAATGGCCGCAATAATAGTTCCGATTGCAACATTCACTTGTTTTTTATGATAGAACTCAATATTCACGTACAGTGAATATATAAACTGGAAAACATATCCCACCATAACCGGCGGAATCACATATACCGCAGATAAGTAACTTCGACCGCCCATAATTAATAGGATTTCCGGAGCTAGAAGCATAAAGCAAAAGACCACAGCCAAAAAGAAAATCGTATAAGGTTTTGATTTATTTTTCAACTCCAGATATTCTTCCGCATCCATTCTCTGATATGCCCAAGGAGACCATGCGCTATTCATACTCGACCACAATAATGCGACAATCATTGCACACGAATATGCAACTGAATATAATGCATTCTCTTCTGATCCAATCATGCTATTAATCATGATACGGTCAGATGAATTCAAAATATTAGAAGCGAGCAAATGCCATATCAAAGGGAAAGAAATGGATAAAGCGTACCTCCAATATTTGTTAGATATTCTTCCCTTTGCTCTTACAATTAAAAAAATATATATAAAAGCAGTTATTATTATTAATGGAACATAATATCCATAAACGCGTCCCCGAAGCGCATCATTACAAACAATTGCAAGTATTAATGAAACAACCGTCGCAACCACACTGCTTCCAATCGAAACCACCATGTTGGGAATATAATCAAACCTTAGCTGATTTCGAATTTGAAACATTTGTATTGCAGGATAAACAAGTAAATATATAAACAATATATTTATCATGTCAAAGTCTATTAGAAATAAGCCTACAAAAAAATTCTTGAAGATAAGGATAATAGAATAAAACGCACCTGTAATTATTGTTCCTAAAATCAAATTCGAAGCTATGTATTCGTCCAAACAATCTTTGTAATCAAATTGTGCCAACTGAACGCTTGAATACAATTCCACCGTAACAAGGATTGCTAAAATTGAAAACCATGATTGTATATTTGAGTATGATCCAATGTCCTCACTTGTCATCAGTCTGGTAAAAATAGGAGTTGTAAGGAAAACCATTCCCTTAACAATAAAATTAGAAATTGTATAGCCAACTCCAGCTTTAAGAGGCGAATTATTCTTTTCCATTCTTCCCTAATCCTCCAGCTTTTCCAATTCTATATTATCTCCACTTTCAAACAGTAACTCACTTGAAATTGATTCTTCTCGCCTCTTGTCTGCTTCATATACAGCAGACATTCCTATAACAAATAACAACAAATAATCAGTTGTAAACATACTATGCATTATCATTGCATTAACCAAATAAGGAATCCAGTATTCAATATACTTTACTTGGAAATATTTTGACAATATATAGCAAAATATGAGATAATATAATATAGTAAATATAACTCCATTTTTCATTAGCATATTGATTACAGAATTATGACTCTGTACCAATCTATATCCATTATATGTTACAAATGTATTTTCTGACACATTATCGCCTAAAGCTTCTTGTATATTATTATCATAGCCATAGAAAAGAAACTCCTTATTGTTAAGAACTGTTTCAATTGCATATATATTTGCACCAAATCTTACAGCATTTGAACCATCATTCAATCCTTCATGATAAGATACTGTTCCTGTTGCAGAAATAAAAGTAATCCATATTGCACTAAATATTATCGTAATTATTGTTGTCCCGGAAATAATGCCTAAACATTTAGAAAAACTTACTTTCTCTTTTGGCAAATCAGATGGATTGTTTTTATTTCTAAAATATTTAATTAACTTTATGATGATAAACAGAGCAAACATCAAAAAAAGTCCACGCCTTGAACGATTAAAATAGCTTGTTGCAATTGCCAAAGGAATCCAACTTTTATGTTTTTTTGCATCTGCGTATATGTAGTAGGAGAATAATGCCACATACGTATAATTGCCATCCCAGCATCCGGATTGTAATGTGAACATATCCATACCTATACCATTAGCAGATACTTGTACTAATAACTGAATACATATGGCTATATAAGCAATCCAATAAAACCAGTCAAAGCTTTCTGAATTATTTAAATATTCATTTTCAGAATTATATGCATATGCTATTATCAACATATAAATAAATACCATAACCGTATTTGTATATGAAAAATTAGAGAGCACAATAACAACCAATACCGCAATGCCCAAAAATGAGAATAAGCCAAACATCAATCTTGTAACTGTGCTTGTATAGAAAGCAGCTATGGCCAAAATAAGCATTGATATAAGGAAAAATCCTATTGTTAAGTAATTTGAATACTTTATAGGAACTATAAAGAAAAACAGAAGCAAATATATTTTGTTAATATTATTTTGCATTTCTTGCATATGTATCTCCACCGTTTCAAAATTTCTATCCTATTTATCGCATTTCTCTAGAATCTAATCCAAATATTACTTCTGCTTCCCTCACATATAGTTTTTCTTTGTGGTTTGCCTTTCTATACACTTGATCATATCTATCAAATATGTCATATAATTCATCTGGTAATTTTATATTAGTCAGTCCCCAATACTTATCACAAACCTTTTTCTGCTGCTCCGTAATTATTTCGGAGTAAGTTAAAAACTCTCTTTGAACTTCTCTTTTATTAATAATAGCCTCATCTTCATTTTCTGCGATCTGTGATCCTGCCATTTTACTATCTGTCGAATAGCTTGTATGCTGATTGATAAGCATATGTGGCTTGTTCAAAGCAATGCAGTATCCCAAATGAGTTCCTACAGCATTTGATACCGTATAATCAGCAATATTTATAAATGATTTCTGTCTACTCAAAAAATTAGGATCTTCTCTTTTACCCGCGCAAACTACAATGTAATTCTGCTTTTCATATAACTTATTTCGTCCAAGTTCAATATCTTTATAATATAAACACACCAGGACAGTCCTGAATTCATGCTCAACTTTGATTTTTTCTATACAGCGAATTAATTCATCATAATCAAAATGAGAAATGACACCTTCTGCAGAATGTGTAGGAAACACTAATAATGTTTTTCCAAATTTAATTTTGTAATTATGTATTTCACTTTCTGAGCAATAATCATTCGCGTAACAAATATATGGACCAATCGAAGTAATTGGCTTCCTTGTTATTGGTCTTAAATACTCTTTCCTTTGTTCTGCAAAATTTATTATTCCAGGAAGACCACTATCATAACTTTCAATTGCGATTTGAGACTTTCCAAAAAAAACCCCATGCTCAATACATGCTTTTATCGGTTTATGATAACCAGCGTATTTTTTTAAGGAAGGAGCAATACCGTATAATATGTTGGCTTTATAGTATTCATCGCAGTGAAAATACTTGTGTTTTAAAATGGTTTCATAATCAAATAAATCTTGCTCAACTATCTTCGCCTCTTTTTTGCGGTTCATAAAATAAAAAAAATTATTATAAAAAATAAGGCACCTTTTCTTTTGTAACTCATTTCTACAAAAAAGAGTTAATAAGGCTTTTATTTTTTGCTTAAATGCTAAATTCATAAGTTGTTTCCTCTTTGTTTACAAATTAATATTTTCTAATTCAATTCTTTATAATTTCAATTCCGGAGTATTTTTTTGTATATTATATCTCTAACCTTTCCAGGCATATGACACCATATCCACAGCGTTCCAATATTTATGAAATACTGTCCGCGTGACAGCATTCCATGCTTAATCATATATTTGTCTAACATAGACCAACCTTCAATATATCTTTTATCTCCTCGACGCTCAACCATACCGTTCCCAACACATACATGTACTAATAAATCATCAAGATTACCCAACTTCTTTCCAGCAGCAAGCAACCTTACCCAAAGGTAGTAATCTTCCAAGTACTGAACCTGCTGATAAGATCCAACCTCAATCACATCGCTCTTACGAAAAATCGTGGCCATGTGGCTAAGTGGATTTCTTTTTTTCGTATACTCTAAAATTTCCTCGTTCGATAACGGCATATGCTTTACACGCTTCGGATGATTGTAATCTGTGTCAAACTCATCAATCGTTCCACTGGACGCTGAGACTTCTGGATGACTTTCCATATAAGTAATCTGCTTTGTGAACCTATCCAATAAACATACATCATCACTATCTGACCTTGCTACTAGTTCATATTTGCAGAAATGAAGTCCGTAGTTTAAGGCATTCCCAAGGCCACCATTTTTCTCGAGCCTATGGGTTTCAAAAATAGTTGGATATTTTTCCTCGTATTTCTGAATCACAGCATCCAATGATGGATTTAATGGGCCATCGCATACAAGGACAAACTGATCTGGCTGAAGTGTTTGATCATCCAGATTGCTTTTCAATGCTCTATCCAGATAATCAGGATTTTCTTTCTGATATACGGACATTAAAACAGAAAAACACATTTTACTCATCCCCTCCTGATTCTCCAACGTACCGTCACGGAATTACACTTTTACGACAATTAACTCCCGTTGTTAATCTGCCTTATCTTCTATAATTTCTGCACCAATTCTGCCATCTGTAGTATGATCTTCTACATCTTTTTGAGAAAAGACCAAGAGTATAGTTTTGAAAAAAATTTCAAGGTCAATTTTTAAGCCGATGTGATTCACGTAGTAAATTTCTTGGTTGTATTTTTCTTGAATCGTTTGATTATTTCTTCCATGAATAGCTGTCCAACTTGTTAAACCCGGAAGTACATCGAATCGAATCAATTGTTCTTGACTATATGTACCAAGGTCATTAATTAAAAATGGACGCGGCCCTATAAAGCTCATCTTGCCCTGTAGAATATTCACTAATTGTGGTAATTCGTCTATGCTTGTTTTACGAAGAAAACTACCAGATTTTGTTAACCTTTCCTCATCAGTAAGCGCTCTTCCGTTTTTATCAACAACTTCTGTGCGCATAGTTCTCAATTTATAAATAGAAAATATTTCCTGGTGGTAACCTGGTCTCCTTTGTTTAAATATAGCCGACCCTTTTGATTCCAGTTTAACCCAAAGCATCGCAAGCAAAAGTATAGGCCAAAGAATCAATAACATGATCAGCGCCATTAAAAAATCCATAACGCGTTTTAGCTTTAAATATCTTACCTGCGCTTTGTTAAATACAGCTTGTGGAACGTAAGTTAACTGTTCTTTCATTTTTATCTCCGTTATTTTACTTTGCAGGATTTCCTTTAACCACTGCGCCATCAGGCACAGGTTTAACAACAACTGATCCCATTCCGACCATAACATTCTTCCCGATATGGATACCGTCGCGCACCGTTGAATTGCCCGATATAAACGCTTGTTCTCCTGTGGATGAACTTCCAAACATAATCGTCTCTCCCACTACCAACGTGTCTTCCCCCAACTGAACATTGTGGGAAATAAAGCAGCAATTATCGACACGACATCCCGAATGAATCACCGTATCATCTATAGCTCCTTTTCCAATTACTGTGAGAGCACCAATTTGTACATTATCTTCTATTGTCACACCACCAAACTGCGGAATTGTAACTACTTTCCCAAACCCATCCCGCCGAGTTGTGAGACCATCACTACCAATCACAGTATTCTCACGAATAACACAGTTATTACCAACTTTCACTGAACCCATTAGTTTAACTCCGGATGCAATATAGCAATTCTCACCTATCGTAACCTCTGAATCTATGTACGCTCCTGGAAAAATAACGGTATTACAACCTATTACAGCTCCCTTCGCAATAAAAGCGCCATTCACCACCTCATATTCTTGAGGTTTTGCATTGTAAGTAATGTTGTTGTCCCGAAAGAAAATAGCGTATCCCAGACGGGGTTCATGGTGGAGAATGAATATATGTCTATCTTTAATTTCCTCCGGAATATCTCGATTCTTTGGCCAAACAACAATACAGTCTTTTACCTTATTAAGCGCCTTCCATTCCTGTAAATGTTCCTCCGTCACAAACATAACCGTGTTGCTTTTAGGATTATCTAATGAAGACGGTGCGGTTACTGTAAAATTTTTATTTTTATCATATTTAGATGCATTTACTCTAAAAAATTCTTTCATTTTGTTTCATCTCTCCCTACAATAAAAACGTAATTGGTTGTAGCACTTCCGCCGATATTTAACATCATTGCATTCTCTGTGCCATTCACTTGATATCTACCAGCTCTTCCTGATACTTGTTTATATATATCAAGGAACATTCTCGCTCCGCTTGCGCCGACTGGATGACCACATCCAATAAGACCACCGCTCGGGTTGATCGGCTTCTTGCCGTCAAATGCAATCATTCCACTTTCAACAGCTTCATACTCTTTCCCCGGCTCGGTGAGACCGAACGCAGATATTGCAGCATACTCACTGGAAGTAAAGCAATCGTGTGCTTCAAAGCAGTCAATATCATTCATGGTTAATCCGGAACGTCTATAACAGTCATCCACAGCTTGTTTCGTCCACGGAAGCACATACTCACTGTCCTTGTTGTCCGCCATCTTCTTGCTGAAAAGGAACGGTGCTGTCCTATGTCCGAAACCCTTAACAACCGGGTTCTCTTTATATTCCGGATTTTCTTCAATATATCGTTCAGAAGCCAAAACCACCACAGCGGCCCCATCGGTCACCTGTGAGCAATCCGCAACACCAAGCCTTCCGCCAACAAGCATATTGGTTTCTGTATCTCGGTAGCTAGCCTGCTCATAGTCCATAAACCACTTTCTGGTCTGCGCCAGAGGGTTCCGCTTCGCATTTCCATAATTAATATCTGAAATACGCGCCAGGGCATCAAGATATCTCTGCTCATCCAAGCCATATTTCGCTATATATTCATCTGCCAGTTTGCCGAATAATTTCGGAAACGGAAGTTGGATTCCCTGTCCTTCTTTTTCATAGAATGCCGCTCTGCCGAGGTAGTCACCGCCAGTTATAGAATCAACTGTCTTCATCAGTTCAAAGCCAACCACAACAGCGACATCATAATCTCCACAGCGCAGTCTTGATATTGCCGCGTCCAATGCAACAGAACTTGAAGCACAGGCGGCTTCATACCTTGCACTTGGCACACCATAGAAAGCCTCATTCACTTCTGTGAGAAGCGCCCCCAAGTGTCCCTGGTTGATGTAGTTTTCTGCAATGAAGTTACCAACAAAACAGGCAACTCTGTTTTCACTGTTCAATTTCTTAATATCGTCAAAGGAAATTCCGACATCATCCAAACCGTCTGTCACGGCTTCCTTCAATAAAGCAATGACGCCCTTTCCTTCTTTTGTCCAGTTCCTCTCGAAATCTGTCTGTGCACCCCCAAGCACATAAACCCTGTTACTGTCGTAGAATCTTCCCATCTCTCTTCTCCTCATCCTTTTTCTTGCCGTCTTAGCGCTTAGTTATCCTATCGCTTTGCCCGCACAAACCTACGATAGTCGTATTTGGACGGCTCTACTCTGTGGAGAAGATTGTCCAGGTCGATACGCTCCAAAATATCAGGGGATAACCTCTCCTTGCAAAGAACAGCAAAACTATCTTTCCCTCCAAAAGCTTGGATCATTGCCAAAGGAGGGCACCAGCTGAACCCAGCCGCCATTGCATCATCGGCTGAATCGATGTCATAGCCAACAAGTTCTGTGGCACGGAGTGCATAAAGCACATACTTCAAAAGAAATCCGCAACAAATTTCTGCTTCAGGCGAGTGGTTATTGGCAAGAATCTGGAATGCCTTGTCATAATCCCCTTCGTGAATTGCATCTATCATGGCTTCAGCAAACGGGAATGTGTACTTCATGAACGGGCGGTATATCCCAGCTCCAATGTCATACACAAGATGTATCTTCGCCCCACTGTCATGAAGAACTGTCTTATAAAGTCCGCCACCACTTTTCCTTCCGAGATTTCCCTCCTTAATCAGCTTGTCTGCGAATTCCGGGAAGATAAAATCCTCATGGGCAAAATCATCTGTATTTTGGTACAAGTTATCCGCTATCGCCTTGTGGACATCCAGACCGACAAAGTTTGATGTCACAAGCGGAGCCATATTCCTGCCTGTAAACGGTCCCAATATCGCATCTATATAATCAATGCCACCATTGTCCTTATATCTTTCAGCGTACTTCAAGGCACTGTTGATAAACTGGAAGCCGATGCGGTTTCCAAGGAATGCCGGTGAATCCTTCACTTCCACGACTGTGCGGAAAAGGACACTCCTGCAATATTCCTTTGCTGCTTCAAACAATTCCCTGTTGCTGTGCACTGTTGGTGTCATCTCACACAGCGGCATACTGTACGGGGGATTGAACATATGCATCCCCATGTAGTTCCCGCGCAACTCTTCCGGAAAGATTTCCGAAAGTCCTGTGATTGAAAGCCCCGATGAGCCTGTGCAGAATACTGTACTCCTACACTCATCCATATGTTTTTCAGCGGCTTCGGCAATCTGTGCTGTGACAGCAGATTTAACATTCCAGTTCTCTGCCGAACTCTCAAATACGATATCCGACTCTTTCACGCAGTCTTCCAGCATAGAATAGTCTGCCGGAAACATATTATTCTTCACACTCTCAGCACGTACAGACTGATAAGCCTTATCTCTCGCAATTTCGGATTTTCTAACGTCTCTGCTAACCATATATACTTTTGCATGACCAAAAGAAGCGAATATAGCAGAAACATTCCTGCCCATGGTTCCATTTGCCCCAACAACCGTTACCGTACTTATATTCAATTTTTTCACCTTAACGCCTTTCTGCCTTTAGTCTCTTCTAAATACACATTCAAAAGCCTCAGCATAATTACAGCCAGCCTGTGAACCACGATATGCTGCCAATCCCATTAATGCCTGCCTTGATCTCGGATGTGGATAATTTCTCATAACACCCTTGTATGCAGAAAGTGCTTCTATTTTTATATCAACTCCTTCTTTTCCAACCTCTACAAAATAATTAGCGGTGAATCGGTTTGATGAAGAATCGACAGACCATTCTGTAGATGAAGGAACTTCCATGTACAATAGTTTTTTCAGCGGAGGTACACCGTCTTTTCTTTGAAACAACCTACATGCCGCTTGAACTGCATCGGCTGTCATAACATGATCAATATTTGTATCCGATGGATGGTGTGTAATTAAAGCTACCGCTTGAAAGTCCTCGATACAACTCTCAATAAATTGAACTAAATCCAAATGAGGCACAGTATTCATCTTGATATTTGGAAAATCTGCGGTATAAGTCTTCTCAACACCAAGGATTTTCATTGCCTTTGCCTGGTCATCACTTAAAGTATCAGATATATTTGCGCGAGCTGCAGCATGATTCGCCATTGTAGCTACAGCCACTTTATCTCCATTAAGTACAAGTTTATGTATTGTCGCACCGGCTCCTAAAACTTCATCATCCGGATGCGCAACAACAATCAGATAATTCATGCTGCACACACCTCCTCGTACCCATACTGTGATTGATGTGTACAGAAAATAAGGTTATGGATTACCCCCCCCCGACGATTTTCAGTATCTTTCATAACAATTCCTCCAGAAACTGCGCTGTCGGCAGATTTTTTCTTCTTCATTTCTCCAGTCCCTCCTTCAACCACTCCATCATGATGGATTACAGAAACAATAGTTCCTACAAAACACTTGACGTCCATTTTGAAGCTTAAATTTTTTACATATTCACCATCAAAACGGGCTTTTACGGGAATTTCTAATTCATCCCTTCCATTAATCTGCGCCCAACCAGTAATTCCCGGCTTTACGCTATTCGCCCCATATTTGTCGCGTTCCTCCACGAGATCGTTTTGATTCCACAATGCCGGACGTGGTCCTATTAATGTCAAGGTGCCGACTACCACCTGCCAGAATTGTGGGAATTCGTCCAAAGAATATTTCCTCATGAAACGCCCCGTTCTGGTTATGTAAGCATCCGGATTTTCCAACATATGAGTAGGCATATCCTTCGGAGTGTCGGTGCGCATTGTTCGAAATTTCCAAATTTCAAACAGCTCCTTATCCTTTCCTACTCGTTTTTGCCTAAAAAGTACCGGTCCGGGAGAATCAAGTTTTATTGCCAAAGCCAGAATTCCCATAACAGGCGAAAGTACAATGCTGGCACATCCGGCAACAGCAATATCTATTGCTCTCTTAACAGGCAGATACTTTTTTTGCTTACTTGTAAGCTGATATGGTATATTGCTGTTTTCTTCTATATTCTTATCTGGTTTTTCCAGTTCTACAGCCATTATCTTCTCCTTATCATGCAGATAATCTATAGTCCGTAATATTGTTAAATATCCACGTAAATACAAACTTCTTAATCATCATGTTTGGGCATACACGCATTACATAAATGCACATCCTCACAATCACAGGCATCGTACACAGTCCCGCAAGATTCACAAACGAGCACCTCGTTCTCATACCCGCAATAGCAGCACTTCCCAAACTGATAAAATGCATCGTCCACTGAAACACTGTAATTGCCGCACTCTTGGCAAGGGAAATCTGCCACTGGATTTTCTCCCCCATTCTTCACAGCTTCATACTGGATAGCGGATAATTTTTCAACAAAAGGATTCAGTTTGCTCTCTATATACTCAAATATTTCTTCTATAAATTCCTTCAACGCAGATGCATCGTACTCAGAATCAGTATCAGCTACACATTCTCCAGCGTCTCCCTCATGTCCACTGCCATTCTGATATATGCACACGGCACGGGAGATAACCTCTTCTTCACAACTGGCTGTGAACTCAAGATGACTTGATCCTTCCATATCATCATCAATATCTATCGAAGTAAATATCTCTAACACTTTTTCAGATGCATTACTCTGAACCGTAGCGATTAATTCTTTGCTATTTTCCTGTGGGTCATCCTTCTCAGAATATTCAAAACACGAATCCAGATGATACCGATCAGATATAACTTCACAAAGCGTTCGGACTGTTGTAAAAAACATATCCAGAATTTCATCTGAAAACCGTATTTTTACTCCTGTCTCACCCTCAATTCGATCTCTCCAATACCGGTCTTTGTAATCTCCTTCCTGATCTTCTTGTTCCTCTTCGCACATATAAGTTTCAAGCTGCTCATCTGACGGATTTTCTTCTTCAAATTT
Organism: Lachnospiraceae bacterium; assembly: GCA_021202075.1. Lineage (GTDB taxonomy): Bacteria > Bacillota > Clostridia > Lachnospirales > Lachnospiraceae > Choladousia. The sequence goes on from JAJQDT010000079.1 coordinate 40,939, forward strand.
TTCAATCCCATAAGTAACTTCATCATTAAATGCTTCCATTTCCGACTTAATTTTTGTATATGCGGAGATTGTCAGCAATTTGTTATGCGCAATATGGTTTCTGTCTTTTATGAACTGATTAAACTGTTTTTCAAATTCCTCCGGATTTCTAAGATAAACCGAAACAACTTGATTCCATACGTCAACAGCAACCGTCCTTTTATCTTGTAGCAACTGCTTTACACCATCACAGTTTCTTGCATCAAGCAGTTTTTCCATTCTGGCCATTTCCATAGGAGTTAGCGTGGTATCTGCCTCATATATCTTTGCTTTAAACAAAACCTTTTTCAGCGTTTCCAAAGTCATAGAATACAACGTGGTACTGATGTTTCTAAATTCCGGAACCGACTGATAGAAATCAATCTTCAGATGATCCGCAGATTCTTTTTGTTTTTCCAATCCGTATTTTTCTATCCATCGAATCCCAAGATGCTGCGTCAATACCATATTGGCAAATTCTCTAACGTGATTTTCTATCCGAAACACTTGTGGATAAAGATCTGCACACAGAAATTCTGACTGGTCATCATAAATCCACACACAGTTTTCCCAATCCTGTAAAAGACAATCTTTTAGCTGAACCTTGAAAGTCTCAAGTGTCCTGTTATAGCGGACTTCAAATGGCTTTTCAGATTCTACATTATTAACAGCTATCTCTACCTGAAGGTTTGTACCAGTATCCTCCACATGATTAATGACAAACACAACCGTATAAACCATCTGATTGATATTTACTTCAAACACATAACGGCCAATCCGTTCAAGGCATCCGCAGTAAATTGTGCCAGAATATCCCTGTATTCCCACAACCACTTCATCCAAAACAGTGCTACTGTACTCTTTCGATAGGTCTACATGATGAGGAATCTCTCTTTCCTCGCCACTAAATGGTGAGATTCCCGTTTTCATCTCAATCGTGCTTAATAGCTCTGTGTTTTTTATTGAATTAAGCCGAAACTTGATTTTCATCTATTTGCCGCCTTTTCCTGATCTCAAGAATATTTCTGTAATAATAGCTTTCTGCCTTTTCTTATTTCTGTAGTGGCTTTATTAGTTGAAATCGCACTATCAAAAGAAACTCGGCTCTGTACCAAAGTCCTTGACATACTGTTGTACCCATGCTTCATCAACCTTATATGTTGGTGTTCCATTTCCGGTTTTATCTGACAAATCGTCTATTTTGTTGAAGATATTCCCGGCATTCAGCTTTGTCCCCGCTCGCATAATCGAACGTGCCTCCACAATGCTCCCTACATTCAAATGGCTGTAATCTCCAATAAATGTACTGTGGTTTACAATCGCTCCAGCGGAAACCACAACGCCAACCCCTAATGTCGCCCCTGAATGCACCGTAGCCATTGGTTCTATGATGCAGCCTTTCTGAATGCTTGCATACTTTCCGACAAATGCCCTCGGATGGACAAGAATTGGAATCTGAAAACAGTTATCTTCTAATTTCAATGTGTATCTATACCTGAGTTCATGATCCCCGATAGCGGCAATACCAAACTGATACTCACCTGAATATTTTTCTATATCAGATGTTTTTCCTATCGCAAGTTCGCTTTTATCGTCCAGAAAGTCAATCTTGTCAAATCGACCCATTTTCTCTGCGATTTCCTTTGCTATCGCGCCAAGGTCTCCGGCTCCTATAATCAATAGATTTGTACTCATTCTATTTACTCCTTCTTTAATGAACGTATAGGTAAATCATCGGGCAGCTTTTGAATGGTCTCATACATTTCTGACAAAGCATCTTGAGCAATAGCAAGGTACGGTATTCCCATAGAGCTTTCATTGACTGTGTCAAAATATGTTGTTGAAATTCCTTTTACGCCTTTTAAATCTTTTTTCAGACTGGATATCCTGATTGTAAATTTTTGAGCCGTTCTTACAAACGTTTCTATTGCAGTCCATCGCACCAGATAACTCTCCTCATCATGATGCTTTTCTTCCAATATTGAAAAGACGCTTCCTGCATATTGGCTCCAGTATGGGAAATCCGGCTTCAAAGGATATTTCGCCAGTAACTTTAAACATTCCTCAACCGTTGCCTTTTTCTCTTTCAATGCTATGGGCATCAATTCTTTATACAAACTGTCAAAATTTCTAATAAAAGTCGCATAAAATTCAGATGCAACACTGCTTAAGACTTCATTTTGATGGTCACGTTTTTGAAATGTATAAATTCTCCACGCCACAACGGCCGTAATTACAGCAACAATAATCGCTATTACAGATAAAACTGTTGCTACTATGTACTGATACCTTTCCCACGCAAATAAAAATTCGCAACCCAACAACATACTCCTCCCCTACCTGAAGATTCCATAAAGTAATCTCCAACACATTCGTTAGCTTCTTGCCGCTGTCACTTCTGCCATCTGGTTATTTTCCTGAATCTTGTCCGTATCTTTCAATTTATTCTCGGTATCAGGACTTTCACTCTTTGTACTCTTGCCATCGGGATTCTCCCCCACCGGATGGAACGACGGTACAATCTTCTCTACCATCTTCACAATGTCAGGGCTATTCTCATAACTCGCGTTCGCCAGTTCCTCCAGCTGCTTCAGGAATTCTTCAACATCAAACGGTATCGGCTTCCCGATATAGATCAGTTCATTATCTGTCTTCTTGATGCCCTCCTCCGCCATCAGTTTTTCTTCAAACAGCTTCTCGCCCGGACGCAGGCCGGTATAAATGATTTTGATATCCTCATCCGGCTTATACCCCGACAAATGAATCATGTTCCTTGCCAGCGTATCTATCTTGACCGGATCACCCATATCAAGGACAAAGATTTCACCGCCCCATGCATAAGCTCCCGCCTGCAGCACAAGGCTGACCGCCTCTTTTATAGTCATGAAGTAACGGATGATCTCCGGATGGGTCACTGTAACCGGTCCGCCCTCTTTAATCTGCTTCTTAAAACGGTGAAGCACTGAACCATTGCTGCCCAGAACATTTCCAAACCGGACTGCCACAAACTGCGTCCCTGTCCGCTCTTTATTTTTTACGCTTTCGACTTTCAGCTTCGTCTGCGGAGTTTCATCCCAACCAGCCGCCATGTGGTCAACCGGGTCTGAAACGTGCTGTCCGTCAATCACTTTGTCCTTATGCGCATGGACAAAAGTCAGCAAATCCAGTCTTCCGCTCTTGCTGATTGCATCCATGCTCTGGATAACCATCTCGCAAAGGCGCTTGCTTGCGCCCATGATGTTCGTGGGATTGACCGCCTTGTCAGTACTGATCAGCACAAAGCGTTGTGTTCCATGAGTAAGCGCAGCATACGCCGTTTTATATGTACCGATTACATTATTTTTGATCGCTTCGTTGGGGCTGTACTCCATCAGCGGTACATGCTTATGTGCAGCTGCATGGAAGACGATATCCGGATGATATAAATCAAATACCTGATTGATTCTCCTGCTGTCACGCACAGAGCCGATCAGCACATTCAGATTCAGGTTCGGATACTTCTCCCGCAATTCCAGTTCAACCGCATATGTCGTGTTTTCATAAATATCGAAGATAACCAGTCTCTCCGGCTCATGCGCGGCAATCTGCCTGCACAGCTCACTGCCGATAGAACCACCGCCGCCTGTGACCAGAATCGTCTTACCTTGGATGTATTGGAAGATTTCTTTCATATCCACTTTGATTGGCTCTCTTCCGAGCAGATCTTCCACATCCACATCTTTCAGTTTGCTGACAAGCACTTCCTCATTGGTCAGCTGATAGATACCCGGCAGGCTCATCAGCTTACAGCCAGTCTCCTTGCAGATATCCAGAATGTTTTTCTTTTCTTCTGCCGATGCTGTCGGAATGCAGAAATAGATCTCACTGACGCCGAACTTCTTCACGAATTTCGGAATATCTTCCCTGCCGCCAACCACAGGGACGCCCTCAATAAAGCGATCCCATTTGTTCGTGTTATCATCAATCAAGCAGCACGGCACCATGCTCGTCTTATCCGACTGCTGCAGTTCCCTGACAACCGTCCTGCCCGCTGCACCGGCTCCGATAATCATGACTTTCTGCGCCGGTTTTTCCTCTGCAGTATTATCTTTTTTCACAACTACCTGCGTGTAGAACCGATAGCTGAACCGAATCCCCACAACAAGGATAAGCTGGATAACCGCTCCTACTATGTAATAGGAAAAGGGCATCCTCCTGCATACCAATGTGATCACAGCTGCATGAGCGGCTGATGCTAAAAGAGATGCTAACGAATAACGGAGCAATTCATTGAATCCGGCGAACCTCCAGATGCCCCTGTAAATCCGCATAAACCAAAAGAAAAGGATTGAAGCAATGATATAGAACGGAATGAACCTCACGTAAGAATGTAAGTATTCCGTCGGGATATTTGTGAATTGGAAATCAAATCTCAGCCATAAGCCAAAGAAATAAGAAAAGGCGATAGCTATGGCATCATAGACCATAAGCCCGATTGCTATTACTTTCCAATGCTGGATTTTCATCTTGCCACCTGTGTTTTTTCTGTTATTTTCTCTCTCAAATCTATTACTTTCATTCATCGTAATACCCCCCCCCGCACGATTCCGGGAAGGTTTCCTCCAAATATTTTTAGTGTCTCGATATTCCTGATCGAGTGTGTTAAGGTTGCGATTTACATACAAAACTATGCTCAGTCAAGGATTTCCCCGCCTAAACAAGATGGTTCAACCTCATTAAAAACGCCTTCAGGATATTCAAACATCTGATAGCAGACCTTAATTCCGTTGTTACAGTTATTGCATGTAAAATCAGCATCGTAGCGGTATGTTACATCTGTACCCATTTCTCGCTCCCGACTGGTCTCTACATATTCAAAATCGCTTTCGTGAAGTTCTGTTATCGTCTCACATGATTGGCATTTGATTCTTATGATGTCTTTCGGTAATCTGAATGTCATTCTCTCAATTCCTCCCACGCCTCAAAATTCAACTTGGCAAATTATTTTTTATATTATCTTTGGCACGACGATGAGCCTGTGTCCGCCACTCTCTGGCCGGAACGCAGGCTCAAGTCA
>JAJQDT010000057.1:0-8304 GCA_021202075.1 Lachnospiraceae bacterium
GACTTTATACTTGCCTGAATTTCCATCTGCTTCGTTGTCATCAGTCGACGTAGCCTCTACGCTGCCGCTTCGGTCGTTGCTAAACGAGCGCCACTGGCGCTCAGCAACGCTACGCCTCCTTCTTCCGCCTCGCATATGAAAATTCATCCTGCGTCTAAAGTCGAGCTATTTGGAAGACGATGTACTAGAAACGGGCGGTTCTTAGGAACTTAAGAACATTTTTTGCGCAAAATGGCAAAATTTTGGCTCCGGCTGATCCGGGCTAGATTTAGAAACTAATGCGGAAAGGATTCTGAGATGGAATGAAAATGGCTCTGAAACGGAATGGGAATTTTCAGTTGAGGAATGAATGAAAAAGATTTCGGGACTGCCTGGAATTACGAATAGTTTGATTGTATAGAAAATGTAGAAGGGAGACGATAGGAATGGGAGAGGGCGTACATGGGCTTGCAGCGGCCTATCAGTATTTATTTACAGCGGCGCTGATTTTTCTGGCGATTTTGCTCGTGCTGTGTCTGATCCGCGCGATCATCGGGCCGCGGGTGGCGGACCGGCTGGTCGCGGTGAATATGATTGGAACCATGGTCATGGTTATCATCGCGATTCTCACGTTGATGCTGCAGGAAGGGTATCTGGCGGATATCTGTCTGATTTATGCAATGATCAGCTTTCTCGCGGTGATTGTGCTCACGAAGGTATACATGGGCGTGTACCTGGCGCGCAAGGATCATATGGAGACGGAGGCGCAGGGTGTGCATTCGTCTGAAAGCGTTACGGGTGAGGCGTCAGGAGTGTATGCGACTGAGGGCGTTACGGGTGAGGCGTCGGGTGTGCATGCGGCTGAAGGCGTTACGGGTGGGGCGTCAGGAGTGCATCCGCCTGTAAGCGTTACGGGTGAGACGTCAGGAGTGCATTCCGCTGAAGGTGGTATGGGTAAGGCGGCAGACGTTTCTCAGATAAAAGATACAGTTGTTCAAAGAGCAGGTAAGGAGGAGAAAACAGATGGCGGGATTTGAATGGATTCGTTTTCTCATTGGCGCGGTTCTTCTCCTTCTGGGACTTGGTATTTTTGCGGTGGAGATGATTGGCGTTTTCCGGTTTCAGTATGTGCTGAACCGGATGCACGCGGCGGCGATGGGCGATACGCTCGGGATCGGATTTTCCCTGGTCGGCCTGATTGTGATGAACGGGGCCAATCTCACGTCTCTGAAGCTGTTTCTGGTGGTCTGCTTTCTGTGGTTTTCATCGCCGACCTCCTCGCATCTGATTGCGCGTCTGGAGGTGACGACGGACCAGGAGAAGGAGAAACACTATCGAGAGGTACCTTTGAAGGAACTGGAAGCGGAGCTGCAGGAGAGGCGAAACGCACAGGAACTGGAAGAAATCAAAGCAGCAGAAGCAGAAAATCACAATGCAGAAGAGAATCTCAGCGCAGCGGAGAATCCGGGGCATGGGGCCGGGAAGCTTGCAAATACGTCGGAAACAGATGAAGCAATGAGGTGTTCCAACCGGGCGGCTGAGGCTACAGCCGGTTCTGCTGCCGGCGTGGAATCTGGTACGATGAAAATACAGGAGGCGTGACGATGCAGTTTTTTACGTGTATTTTACTGGGCTTTCTGGTGGTCTGCGCGATTTCGGTCAGCCTGTCGAAGAGCCTGCTGAATTCGGTTCTGATCTATATGTCGTACAGTCTCGTGATGTCGATTATCTGGATCGTTCTGGAGTCGCCGGATCTGGCGATTACGGAGGCTGCGGTCGGCGCGGGTGTGACGAGTATCCTGTTTTTCGTGACGCTGAAAAAGATCCGCGCGGTTGTGGACAACAAAAAGGGAGAGGACGGCGAAGCGTATTCCGATGTTGTGCGCAGGGAGATCGAGGAGGAGTCGAAGGGGGGCGATGAGAATGAGTAGAAAACGCTCAGAGGAAGAGTATCGAAAGACGCTGTCCGGGCGGTTGAGGGCGTGGCTGTACGGCACTGAGGATTCGTTCCTGGACCGGGTCGAGATGAAGCCGCAGAAGCCATTTGAGGAGAACCGGGAGGAACGGCGCGTTTATAATGAAGAAAAGCAGGCTCGTGTGTCGAAATGGGTCTATAATATGAATCGGAACCGGGAGATGCGTGCGTTCCGGGTTCTTTATCGGGTTGGCGCGGCTCTGTTTTGTGTGTTTTTGCTGCTGACGCTTCTGACAGCGGTGTCCTGGCTGCCGACGGAAGGCGTGGAGGACCGGCCGGTGAATAACGAGGTGTCCGCGCGGTACATAGAAAATGGCCTGCAGGAGACCGGTGCGGTCAACATTGTGACCGGCATGATTCTGGATTATCGTGCGTTTGATACGCTGGGCGAGTCGCATGTGCTGTTTGCCGCGACGATGACCGTTCTGATTCTGCTGCGGCTGGACCGCGATAAGGATAAGGAACAGCAGCACGCGGACGACCGCATCTATGAGCCGAAGAATGACGTGATCCTTCAGACGGCTGCGAATATTCTGGTACCGCCGATTCTGATTTTCGGCATCTATGTAATTCTCTGCGGACATCTGGGACCGGGCGGCGGCTTTTCCGGCGGCGCGGTGATCGGCGCGGGGCTGATTCTGTATGTGAATGCGTTCGGGTTTGAGAAGACGGAGCGCTTTTTCACGGCGAAGACCTACATGGTCACGAGCTTTACTGCGCTGGCCTGCTACTCTCTGTCAAAGTGTTATTCGTTTTTTACCGGGGCGAATGAGATTGAGAGTGTGATCCCGCTGGGGACGCCGGGGGCGATCCTGAGCAGCGGACTGATTTTTGTCCTGAATATCTGCGTCGGCGTTGTGGTAGCCGGTACGATGTATACGTTCTATGCGATGTTCCGGAAGGGAGGCTATTAAAGATGAAGCCTTTTCGGCCTGCCCGATGGCACGATCGGTTTATAATTGAGAATTCAAAGGCAAATGTGCCGGAGAATGATTTATTCCGGAAGGGAGGCTATTGATGATGAATTGTTTATTGGCCTGCCCGATGGTGATTTGCTTCGGAAAGGGGGATATTAATTTATGAATCTTTCCAATTTGCTGAATAATTATGAGGAAGCGGTTGCGATGCTGCTGTTTGTGATTGGATTTTCGAATCTGCTTCTTCAGCCGAACCTGATCAAGAAAATCATCGGCATGAACATTATGGACACGGCGGTTTATCTGTTCCTTGCACTAAAGGGCTATATTGACGGGCGCAAGGCGCCGATTGTCGTGGACGGGGTACAGAGCACGGATGCGTATATCAACCCGATCCCGAGCGGACTGGTGCTGACCGGTATTGTCGTCTCGGTATCTGTCTCCGCTCTGATGCTGGCGCTGACCATCCGCCTGTACCGCCGGTATCACACGCTGAATCTCGATGAGATTTCCACGCAGCTGAAAAAGGAGGATTTGTGATGGCGTTCGTTCAGAATTTTCCTTTTTTGACCATTATTCTGGCGCTGTTTTCCGGACCGCTCTGCTCGATTTTAAAAAGCAGGGCAGCGAAGTGGGTCAATACCATTGTCCTGACTCTGATTCTTCTGATGTCCTGCGCGGTACTTGTTTTTACCCTGCAGACCGGCGAGGCCTATGTCTATCGGATGGGACATTTCTCCGCGCCGTGGGGCAATGAGATCCGGATCGGAGTGCTGGAAGCGTTCATGGCCGTGTTTTTCTGCATCGTCATGCTGCTGTGCATGTTCGGGGGCAGGCGGGAGCTGGCCGAGGAGGTGGAAGAGACCAAGCAGAACATCTACTATGTGATGGTCGGTCTGCTGCTCTCGTCGCTGCTCGCACTCATTTATACGAACGACCTGTTTACGGCCTATGTGTTTGTGGAAATCAATACAATTTCTGCCTGCGGACTGATTATGATCCGCCAGAGCGGCCGCGCCATTGAGGCGGCGACGCGGTATATGATCATGAGCCTTCTGGGCTCCGGTCTGCTGCTGATGGGTATCTGTTACCTGTACGACCTGACCGGACATCTGCTGATGAGCAACATTAAGGAGCAGGTGGCGGTTCTGGCGGCGACGGGCGAGTATCACATTCCGCTGCTGATCTCCATCACACTGATGGTGGTTGGTCTTGCGATCAAAAGTGCGCTGTTTCCGTTCCACGCCTGGGTGCCGGACGCCTACGGCTATTCGACGCTCTCGTCGGCCGCGATTTTATCCTCTCTTGTCTCCAAGGGATATATCTTTCTCGTCGTAAAAATTTTCTACCGCGTGATTGGATTTGACGTCATCCGCGAGAGCAAGGTCATCAATGTTCTGTTCGTGTTTGGTGTGCTGGGGATGATTTTCGGGTCGATCAACGCAATCCGGGAAAACAACATCCGCCGGATGATCGCCTGGTCTTCCGTGGCGCAGATTGGTTACATTTACATGGGATTTGGCCTGGGGACGACGGCAGGAATCATCGCCAGCCTGTTCCATATCCTGAGTCATTCGGCGACAAAATCCATGCTGTTTGTCTCGGCTTCCGGGCTGACGGATGTTTCCAACAAGGATACGGACTTCTTCGGACTGACCGGCGCCGGATACCGGAACAAAATCGCGGGCGTCGCGTTTACCGCCGGGTCACTCTCGATGGTCGGCATTCCGTTGTTTTCCGGCTTCATCTCAAAGGTGCTGTTCGCGTCGGCGGCCTATGATACCTCGGGCAAGCTGATTCCGGCGATGGTTGCGCTGGCATTGAGTACTCTGCTGAACGCGATTTACTTTATGAAGACGGTCATCCGGATTTACACACCGGCGCACCGGGCAAATATCGTGACGGACACGCGGGTGATAGCGATAAAAGAACAGCCGCAGAAGGCGCTGATTCTGGTGCTGTTTGTCGCGCTGAATATCGTTCTGGGCCTGGGGTCGCAGCCGATTGTGAATATGCTGACGCAGGGGCTGGAGATGTTTGGGTGAGAGTAATGAATGAAGGAGGATAAAAATGGGCATTTGGATTTTGATTCCGGTGTTTCTGCCGGTGATCGTGGGCGCGCTTTATCTTATGCCTTTGAAGAAGGATGAGTTTGGCGACGGCGATGAGGAGAGCCTTGGCAGGCTGCATAAGCTGACTGCGACGGTGCTGGTGGTCAGCGCCCTGCTGGCGCTTCTGGCAGCCTGGAGCGGGGAGAACAGCTATACCTGGTTCGAGCTGATGGAGGGAATACCGATTTATTTTCAGATTGACGGTATCAGCCGGCTGTTTGTGACGGTCTTCAGCATTGCCTGGGTGCTGGTCTGCTTTTACTCGTTCACCTATATGGAGCATGAAGGAAAAGAGCGGCGGTTCTTCGGGTTTTATCTGATTGTTTACGGCGTGCTGGTGGCACTCTGCTTTGCGGGAAACCTGGTCACACTCTATCTGTTTTATGAGCTGATGACGCTGACCTCGATGCCGATGGTGCTCCATTCCGGGTCGCGCGAATCGATCATGGCGGCATTGAAATATCTGTTTTATTCGATGTGCGGCGCTTACCTCGGACTGTTTGCGATTTTCTTCTTATACAAATACTGTGATACGATCACATTTACGGCCGGGGGTACGCTGAACCTCGCGCTCGCGCAGGGACATACGGGAATCCTGCTGGCGGCGGTGATGGCGGCTCTGATCGGCTTTGGCGCGAAGGCCGGTATGTTCCCGCTGCACGCGTGGCTGCCCACGGCGCATCCGGTTGCGCCTGCGCCCGCGTCGGCGGTGCTCTCCGGCATCATCGCAAAGGCCGGTGTGCTGTCCATCATCCGCGTGGTGTTTTATATCGTGGGGGCGGATTTCATCCGGGGCACCTGGGTGCAGACCGCATGGATGACGCTTTCCCTGCTCACCGTGTTTATGGGATCCATGCTCGCCTTTCGCGAAAAAATATTCAAAAAGCGGCTGGCGTACTCGACGGTCAGCCAGGTTTCGTACATCCTGTTCGGCCTTTCGGTGCTCTCGCCGACCGCAATGGAGGGCGCGCTGCTGCACGTGGTATTCCACGCGTTTATCAAATGCGCGCTGTTCCTGACCGCAGGTATCTTTATCTTCCAGGCGGGCTACTCCCAGGTGGATCAGCTGGAGGGCATCGGCAAAAAAATGCCGAAGACGCTCTGGTGCTTTACCTTTGCATCGCTGGCGTTGGTCGGCATTCCGCCCGCGAGCGGCTTCATCAGCAAATGGTATCTGGCGCAAGGCGCTCTGGAAGCGGAAATCGGCGCGTTCCGCTGGGTCGGCCCGGCCGTCCTGCTCTTAAGCGCGCTGCTGACTGCGGGCTATCTGCTCTCAATTGTGACAAATGGATTTTTCCCGAAGGTAAAAGGAACGGTTCATGGCGCTGTAGTCGCTAAAGCAGCCGCTGCGCAGGAGACGGACAAAGTGCAGGCGGCGGGAGCATCACAGGAAGCGGCCAGGGCACAGTCGACAAGCGCTGCGCAGGAAGCGGATAAAGCATATTCGACGGAAGCATCACAGGAAACGGCAAAAACACAGCCGACGGGAGAAGCGGCGCAGGCGACGGCTGCTGCGGTTTCAGAGGATGCGGATTCACACGGCGCATCGGGCAAAGACATCACGGAGGCACCTCTAGGTATGCTGGTTCCGCTTGCGATTTTTGCGGCACTGTCGATTCTGCTGGGCGTCTTCCCGAACCCGCTGATCCGGTTTGTGAGCGGAATCGCCGCGACGGTGCTGTAACTGGATGCAGCTGGAACTATACGGGAAATTATTTAGGCGCTTAAGAACGATTCCTTGCGCATTATATGTCCGTACTCGCAATGTGAATATGGACGAAGGCCGCGCGAATCGCGAAGCGATTCTTAATGGGGCGGCTCCCATTTTGGCATAATTTTGATTCTGGTTTATCCGGGTTAGGACTGCATGTTTTAGTCATGCCAGATAATACAAAGTCTTACCGACGAAGTACAAGGCATGTGACATGCGGAATATTGGAAAGGAGGAGAACGGGATGAGTGCCATATTTCTGGCGGTTGTGGTCCTGTTTCCGATTGTAGGCGGCGTCCTGATTCCGCTGCTTCCGTTTCGCAGCAGAGCGCAAATGATGGTTTATACGGAAAGCGTTGTTCTGCTGAATGCAATCCTTGCGATTGCACTTCTACTGAACCGTCCGGCAGGAGAGTTTGTGCTGCTTCGATTTACAAGCAATCTGACCTTAAGCTTCCGGGTGGACGGTCTGGGGACGGTTTTTGCCGGGCTGATTTCGGTGCTGTGGCCGCTTGCGACCCTGTACGCGTTTGAATATATGAAACATGAGGAGCATGAAAAATTTTTCTTTATGTTTTATACGATTACGTTTGGCATCACGATGGGGATCGCACTTGCGGAGGACGTCGTGACCATGTATTGCTTTTATGAGATGCTCACGCTTGTGACGCTGCCGCTGGTTATACACACACTGACGCGTGAGGCGGTGCTGGCCGGGCGTACGTATCTGTATTATTCCCTGGGAGGCGCGGCATTCGCCTTTATTGGTGTGATTTTTATCCTGATTTATGGATCCTCGCCCAACTTTGCGGCGGGCGGTGTGCTGGATCTGGAGAAGATCGGGGACCGGACAAATCTGCTTCTGCTGATTTATGTGCTGTGCTTTTTCGGTTTCAGTGTGAAGGCGGCGATGTTCCCGTTCTCGGGCTGGCTGCCGAAAGCCGGTGTGGCTCCGACGCCGGTCACTGCGCTTCTGCATGCGGTGGCGGTCGTAAAGGCCGGAGCCTTCACGACCATGCGCATCACGTATTACTGTTTCGGAACTGATTTTTTGCGAGGCACGTGGGCGCAGACCGCAATACTGATTCCGATCATTTTTACGATTGTATACGGCTGCAGCCGGGCGCTCAAGGAGACGCATATGAAGCGCCGCCTGGCGTGGTCCACGGTGAGCAACCTGTCCTACATCCTGTTTGGCACGGCACTGATGACGCCGCTCGGGCTGGTCGGGGCGATCTGCCACATGATCTGCCATGCAGTCATCAAAATCTGCTCGTTCTTCTGTGCAGGCGCTGTTATCTGCCAGAGCGGCAGGGAATATATCCACCAGCTGGACGGCCTGGGCAGGAAAATGCCAAAGACCTTCGTGATTTTCACCATCTCCGGGCTGGCGCTGATGGGTGTGCCGGGACTGGCCGGCTTTATCAGCAAATGGAACCTGGTGAAAGCGGCGCTTGACAGTACCCATCCGCTGGCCGTCGTCGGGGTTGCCGCGCTGATGATTTCCGCGCTCCTCACCGCGATCTATATGATAACCATCAGTGTACGGGCATTTTGCAGCCCTGCTCCACGCGAAGCGTCTTCCAATGAGCAGGGCGTCCTGCCGCCGAG
>JAJQDT010000057.1:8404-45241 GCA_021202075.1 Lachnospiraceae bacterium
GTCCTGCCGCCGAGCGAAGCGAGGGGGCGTTACCTTAGCAGCCCTGCCCCACGCGGAGCTAAAATTCCTTTTTCCGCGGGCTCGATGGGCACGCTGGTCGCTTCTGCCCGGACCATTGAGGGCGCATCCGATTCCGACAGAAAATCAAACATAAAATCAAACGGTCAGACGCTCTCCGGGCAGCAGAGCGCGAGTACAGCCTGGGCGATGCCATCAGAGACGAAAAAGGCTCCGGAGCATAAGGTCGTTCCATACGATGAGGTCCGCGATCCGGGCTGGATGATGCTTCTGCCGCTTGTGTTGTTTGTCGCAGCGATGCTGGTGATCGGATTGCATCCGGAACCACTGATTGATGCATTTACACAGATTGCATCTGCTCTTGGTTAATTAATGATTTCGTTTGATTCAGGGTATGGAGGAAGAAAACGATGAAAGCAAATTTAATTTTGGCTGTGCTGGTTTTTTATCCGATGATCGGCGGGCTGGCCGCGTGGGTTCTGCGCGGGATGCTTTGTGCCCCGCGCGAGGCTTCTTCGAATCGTGCGGAGCCTGCATCTGTTAATGGGCGGGGCGATAATAAAACGCATTTCGCGGGCCAATCCTTTCTTCCGACCGGCAGCGCGGCAGTCACGGATTTTGTGGCGGTCACAGAATTTTTACTGATGCTGATTCTGTTTATCGGCAGTGCGGGCGAGGCGGAAAGCGGCTCCGTGATATCGCTGACCGTGCCGGGAGTCTGCGGCTTTGGCCTGCATTTTACACTGGACGGCTTCCGGCTGATTTACGGACTCATTGCCGGTTTTATGTGGATGATGACGGCTCTGCTGTGTCCGCAGTATTTTTCGTCACATGCGCCCCACACTACGCAGAGCGGAACTCATAACGCTAAACGGGCGGGGCAAGATGCCGCCGAGCGAAGCGAGGGGGCGTTACCACAGCCGCCCCGCCCCACGCGAAGCGAAGCCCGCGTCTCGCAATGGGCGGGGCAAGATGCCGCCGAGCGAAGCGAGGGGGCGTTACCACAGCCGTCCGAACATTCTCATCCGGCGCCGGACCGCTTCTATGTATTCTTTCTCCTGACGCTCGGCGCGACGATGGGAGTCTTTCTGTCGGCGGATCTGTATACGACCTTTGTCTTTTTTGAAATGATGTCCTTTACCTCCTATGTCTGGGTGGCGCATGAGGAAAATAACGGTGCGCTCCGGGCGGCGGACACCTACTTGACAGTGGCGGTGCTGGGCGGCCTGGTGATGCTGATGGGAATCTTTGGCGTTTATCATGAGCTGGGTACCCTGACGATTTCCGAGCTTGCGGCTGCTGCGGCCACTTATGAGAACAAGCCGGTGCTGTACGCATTGGGCTGCTGTATGTTTGTAGGTTTCGGCGCGAAAGCGGGCGCGTTCCCGCTGCATATCTGGCTGCCGAAGGCGCATCCGGTGGCTCCCGCCCCGGCGTCGGCGCTGCTCTCCGGCATTCTGACCAAGACGGGTATTTTTGGTGTGCTTGCCATCTCGAGCGGGCTGTTTTTGCATGATAAACAGTGGGGAGTATTTGTACTTGTGATCGGCGCGACGACAATGTTCGGAGGAGCGTTGCTCGCGGTTTTCTCAATCGATCTGAAGCGAACCCTCGCTTGCTCCTCCATGTCGCAGATCGGGTTTATCCTGATCGGCGTGGGGATGCAGTGCATGCTCGGGGAGGAAAATGCCCTGGCGGTGCATGGCACGCTGCTGCACATGATGAACCATTCGATGATTAAGCTGGTGCTGTTCATGGCTGCCGGTGTGATTTATATGAACCTGCACGCGCTCGACCTGAATGTGATTCGCGGCTTTGGCCGGAAAAAGCCTCTGCTGAAGGTCATTTTTCTGATCGGCGCGCTCGCCATCGGCGGCATCCCGATGTTTAGCGGCTACATCAGCAAAACCCTGCTTCATGAGAGCATCCTGGAGTACGGCGGCGGCTGGATTTTCCGGGCGCTGGAATATCTGTTCCTGTTCAGCGGCGGGCTGACAGTGGCGTACATGACGAAGCTGTTTGTCGCGATCTTTGTTGAGAAAAACGCGGATGAGGCTTTGCAGAAAAAATACGACACACAGAAGAAGTATATGAATCCGATGAGCACATTCGCGCTCACCGGCAGTGCGCTGGTTCTCCTGATCTGGGGGCTGTTTCCGCACGGGATCATGGACCGGGCGGCGGAGCTTGGGCAGTCGTTCATGGGACTGGAGGAATTTGGCCACGTGGTCAGCTATTTCAGTTGGAAAAATCTGTCCGGCGGTTTGATTTCCATCAGCATTGGCGTGATTGTCTATGTGTTCTTCATCCGAACGGTGCTGATGAAGGAGGAAGCACCGTCTCGCGAAAGCGCTGCGGTGAAACATTCCGGCCGCAGCAGCAGGAAAAAGGCGGGAACAGCCGGCCGAAGCAAAAAGGCAAAAGCGGGAACGCGCGGCCGCAGTACCGCAGCCGTTCGGCAGTACATCAATGCCTGGCCATCCTGGCTGGATCTGGAAAATCTCATTTATCGCCCGCTGATGCTGAAGCTTCTGCCATTCGTGCTCGGCGCGGCCTGCTCTGTGCTGGATAAAATGACGGATACACTCGTGCGCATCCTGATTCCGGTGGGGCATGTGCTGGCCCGCATCTTCGACAGTCTGGTTGATTTCTTTGTCGTCGGACTGCGCAAGTCCATTTATAAGGATTCCCCGATTCCGCACGAGCGCGCGGAGGGCAACTGGCTGACGGCAGTTGCCGGAGCGTTTCTCAATGCAATTCAGAAGCTGGCGAACCGTACCTGGAGACGCCGCAATCCGACATCGGTCGATTATCCGCGTGAACTGGCACTCCGCTATGATGTCTGGAGAGAGAGCAACACGGTCATCGGACGGAGCCTGTCCTACGGACTGTTGCTGGTCATCATCGGATTCTGCCTGACGCTGGTGTATATTTTGTGGTGGTAGGCAGCATCGTGCGAGCATATTGATTGATTCACATATGGATGGTGTCATGATAATAAAGAGAACATTTGAGGTGGTAAAGTTCGTCCCGACCACACGCCGATGGTATGACAGGGGAAACCCTTAAGATGCGGGAGACTGGGACGCCCGCAAAATGTTCTCTTTATATAAAAATGTTTAGATCAGTTGATATGCAAACGGACAGAGAGTGAGAATTTTCACTTCCCGGTCCGTTTTCCTTCGGCATAATTGACAAATGCAGTTTTTCCTGCTATAAGGGAAAGAAAACCAGGAGGACAGGGAATGGAATGGCAGTTGCTGAATGAATATGTGCTGGGGGATATGCTTGCCCGCTACTATCTGGAGCCGGAGAGCGGCAAGATGGGGTTTTATCTGCTGCCGGAGGCGTTCCGGGATCGGGTGTTTGCGAAAAAAGATATGCAGGTGGAAGCACTGGTGCAGCTGAAGCTGACGGGGGACGTATTTGGCGGCTCGTACGGCGTCGGGATGACGATGAGAAACAGTCAGACGATACGGGAGCTGCGTTACTGCCCGGAAGCTGGCGGGGCGCAGTGCTGTGAGGAGAATGATAGTGAGATCGTGATACATACGCCGCTTTTATCGAGCCCCTTTTTTCACGAAAGTGTCTGCCAGAAAGCGTCTGTGGCGGACGATGCTGATAAACAGGAAGCCGATACGGCGCCTGAATCGGAAGCAGACACCATCGATAAACCGACGCCGGAATCGGTGCCTGTGAAGGAAACAGGAATGGCGGCAGTTGGCCGGAGTTACCGCGTCATTCATCATCTGCGCTGGAGAAAAGGCACCCCTTATGTGAAGATTTCCTGCACGTTTGAGAACAGATCGGAGAGTGCCGTGACGCTGGAGATGTTTGAAAGCTTTTCCCTCGGCGGACTCTCTCCTTACCTGGAGGGCAGCGGCTATCAGAAGCTGTACCTGCACCGGATCCGGAGCGCGTGGAGCCAGGAGGGCGTTCACGAGGTGCTTCCGGCGGAGAATCTGCTGCTGGAGCCGGCGTGGCCGCCGTCGCCCCATTCAGTTCGCTGTGAGCGGTTCGGACAGGTCGGCTCTCTGCCGGTCAACCGGTTCTTACCGTTTGCGATGGTCGAAGACCGGGAAAATAAGATTTTCTGGGGCGCGCAGGTGGCGCACCCGGCGTCCTGGCAGATGGAGTTTTACCGGAAGGACGACGGCCTTTCCTTAAGCGGCGGTATGGCGGACCGCGATTTTGGGCAGTGGATGAAAACCATCGCGCCGGGAGAATCATTTACCAGCCCGGAGGCGATCGTGACGGTGGCAGTGACGGATTTCTTTGACGAGGCGACCGGGCGGCTGACCAGCGAGGAGCTGGAAAGCTTTTACCAGGGACCGGCCTGCGAGCGGGAGCTGCCGATTGTGTTCAACGAATACTGCACGACCTGGGGCTGTCCGTCGCATGAGAATATTACCGGAATTCTGAACCAGATCAGAGACAGGGGCTTTTCTTACTTTGTCATTGACTGCGGCTGGTACAAGGAGGACGGTGTGCCGTGGGACGTCAGCATGGGCGATTACAAGGTTTCAAAGACACTGTTTCCGGAGGGGCTGGAGAAAACGGTGGAGGCCATCCGCGAAGCCGGGATGAAACCGGGCATCTGGTTCGAGATCGAAAATGTTGGGAATGCGTCGAGAGCGTATCAGATGGAGGAGCATCTGCTTCACCGGGACGGCGCGGTGTTGACGACCGACGCGCGGAGATTCTGGGATATGTGCGATCCGTGGGTGGAGGAGTATCTGTCGGAAAAGGTAATTGGTACGCTGAAAACCTATGGATTTGAATATATGAAAATCGACTGCAATGAGACGATCGGTCCCGGCTGCGACGGCGCGGAATCCTTAGGCGAAGGACTGCGGCGGAACCAGGAGGCGTCGAAGGCATTTCTGGAAAAAGTGAAGCGGGAGATCCCGGGCATCATTCTGGAAAACTGCGCTTCGGGCGGACATCGTCTGGAACCGGGCTGGATGGATCAGATGAGCATGGCCTCGTTTTCTGACGCGCACGAGTGCGTGGAAATTCCGATTATCGCGGCTCATCTCCACCGTGTTATTCATCCGGTCAAGAGCCAGATCTGGGCGGTTATCCGGACGGATGATTCCCTCAAACGGATTGCCTGGTCCATGATCAATACTTTTCTTGGAAGAATGTGCCTTTCCGGGGACGTGACGGAGCTTAGCCGTGCGCAGTGGCAGGTCATTGATAACGGAATTGCGTTCTATAAGAAGCTGGTACCCATCATCCGCAGCGGGCAGTCCTACCTGTACGGCCCGCACCAGCGCAGTTTCCGCCATCCGGAGGGCTGGCAGGCCCTGGTGCGCGTGGGCAGGGATTCAAATCAATTAGTTGAACGGTCAACGAAAGAAAACGAAGGAAATGTGGATGCCGAAACAGCGGGGATAGAAGCTGCCGCAAGTGCAGGAACAGCGGGGATAGATGCTGCCGCAAGTGCCGGAATTTTGTCATATGGAAAAAGCCAGGGTGACGGTAAGAGTGGTGGTGAGAGAAGCGCATTTGTTGTGCTCCATACCTTCGCTGGAGAGTTGCCGGAACAGATCCGCTTCCGGCTGCCCGATGGCTGCCCGCAGCAAATCCGTGAGGTGTATTCAGATACACTGATAAACGATGTCGGGCAGACAGACGGAACGGAAAACGGCATAGTACAGGCAGCAGATTTAAACATACCGGATTCGAAAACATCAGATTCGAAAACATCAGATTTGAAGATAACAGATTCAAAAACAACAGATTCAAAAACAACAGATTTGAAAATAACAGGTTCGAAAACATCGGATTCAAAAACACCAGATCCAAATACACCGGATACGAAAATACCGGATCCGCAGGACGAATCCGGTAAAGGTACGAACGGGAGTGAGCCGGAGATGGAAATCAGGGATGGCGCATTCATCTGGCGTCCGAAAGAAAGCTTTAAGGCCGCAGCGGTACTGCTTAAGTGACATGTCCGTACTTCTTCTTTTATTTTAAGATATCGCGGCTGCGTGTTTTCTTCATCTCGTACAGCTTTTGATCTGCGCGGCTCAGGGCGTCCTTCAGCGAGATCTTATCGTCCGGCGTGATCGTGTATGCACCGGCTGAGATGGTCAGAAGATACGGTTTATCACTGGCCTGATTGTATTGGTCAAATTTTTCATAGAGCGCGGCGAGGAGCTCGTCTTCCGGCTCCGGACTGCGCTGTTTTTTTCTGCTTTCTGCGTTGCGGGGGCATTTCATGTACTCAGTATTTGTATTGCATTGCTCTGTTTTTCGCTCTCCATAAAGGTCGTCATCGCTCACTTCAATCAGGCAGGTGAATTCATCCCCGCCGATGCGCCCGGCGAAGCCGCGCCCATCGGCAAATTCCCTGAGAGTCCGTGCAATCTGCCGGAGCGAGGAATCACCCTCCCTGTGACCAAACTGGTCATTCACGATTTTCAGATTGTTCATATCAATATAAAGGGCGACCAGAGTGCTTCCTGCTTTACGAAGGGTGTCCAGGCGTTCCCCGGCCAGCATGTAGAAGCCCCGCATATTCAGGATACCGGTCAGCGGGTCGGATTTGGACATTGCGTCCAGCTCAATGTTGTAATCCTTCAAGGTTTCCAGATTGCCCTCCAGCTTCGCCTGGATTTTTTCATTAGCCTGTAGCAGCGAAATCATTTTGATGGCGGAGCTGAGCTGGTTTACCAGAAATTCGCCGTTCACATACAGAGCCGGCGTCATATCGCAGATCAGAATGCCGTACACGATTTTCCCAAAAAAGAGCGGAAGCAGAATCTGGGCGTGCTCATTGGCACGGTCCGGCTTCGTGTACCGGAAGACTTCCTCCAGCTTCTGTGAAGGAGGAGCAGGAGAATTCTCCTGCACGACACCGCCGCGCAGTTCTGCTTTTAATTCGAGCGTATCGGGCGTCTCAAAAGGCGTTTGAAACTGGTGGGCGATGGGAACCGGGAGACGATACAGCCATGCGTTTTTAATCTCGAGCCAGTCCAGGTTGTGCAGGAGCGAGCGGTAGCTGTCGTCCGTGCCCTGCTCGAACTGCAGAATATTCTGTACGAAAAGCTTCATATCATAATTGGTCTGGTATTCATTCTCGATGACTTTGGCGGAATGCTGGTTCATGGCGCGGACCATTTTCCGGTAAAGCATGGAAAATGCATTTCGCAGATCGAACCGGGAGGCGTCGTCCCTCTGCAAATCCAGCAGAGCGCGGTAAAACTGCTCAAAAACAGTCATCAGACCATCGATATCGGCGGCGACGACGATATCCTGCTGTAAAAACTGATCCGCAGCGGCCCCAATGTCCGCGGACGAGACGGAGCTGTCCCCTTTCCGCATAAAGTAAGCGGCAAAATATTCGAACAGACGAATATAGGAGCGCCGGACATCATCCAGACAGAGCTGTTCTTCCTCATGATAATTGTGGTAAAAAATATCGTGAAAGCTGTTCTCAAGCGTGTTTAAAATCTGTTCACAGCTTTTTCGGCCGTTATCCGTCTGCAGGATGGAGTCGCGCAGAACAAAATGGGTCGGAATCGAAGTCTCGCAAACTGGGCGGTGGAAATACAGATTCAGTAAAGAACGGACAGAGGCCGCTCCGAGCTGGGTAGGATCCGCGAGTACAGTAGAGAGAGGCGGAGAGGCCTTGGCTCCCGCGGGCGCGTCATCAAAGCCCAGGATGGAGATATCCCGGCCGGGACGAATCCCCCTGCGCAGCAATTCCGGATACAGGCCGAGCGCGATGTCGTCGTTGACGCAGAATATAGCGTCCAGATCCGGGTTCGCGTCCAGAAACGCACAGTAAACATCCTGATTGTTTTTTGTGAGCGCTCCCTCCATGTATCTTTGCTTTGGACAGTCGAGCCCGTTTTCGGCAAGAACGCGTGTAAAAATGGCATGCCGCTCCACCGCGTCGGTATTATTGTCATGCCCGCCGATCATCCCAATCTTCTGACAGCCGCAGGTTCGGATCAGATATTCCAGCCCCTCCCGGATGCCGGGTTCATTGTCGAACGAGACGTCGATATAGCCGTCCATTTTTGACGCGATCAGGACACTGGGAATGTCTGCAAATTCTTCGAGCAGACGTCGGATACGGTCTGGCGTGGCAAAACAGCCGATGCAGTCGGCAGCGATGATCAGCGCGTCGACACAGCCCTGCCGGACGTAGGAAAACACCGTGCTGTACTGGTATTCATACATCAGCTCCCGGTCTTCTGAGAGATCACGATCCAGATATTTGCCCGGGAAAATCAGGACGTTCACATTCTGTTCAGAGGCCTCGGCCATAATGCCGTTGCAGATGTGGCGCGTAAAATCGTCCAGAATACCGCTGACCAGCACTCCAATGGTCAGTTTTTTGCTTTCACAGTTCATGGCGATCCTCCCTGATCTGATTTTGTGTATGGCAGATGCTGCAGGCTGTTACAATTTAGATGTATTATAACACAGAAACGCGGGTAAAAAAAGATGAAATAAACAGAAGAAATAAAAAGTTGTCGTGGTTCGTTTTCAGTGCTATGATAGGAGGCAACACAGATTAGCCCGTACAAAAGCAGCCAAACGGGAATGCCGGAAAAAGTGAGAAAAAGAAATGAGATCAGGAAGAAAGATACGTGTC
This sequence comes from Lachnospiraceae bacterium, assembly GCA_021202075.1. Taxonomy (GTDB): domain Bacteria; phylum Bacillota; class Clostridia; order Lachnospirales; family Lachnospiraceae; genus Choladousia. The sequence continues at coordinate 17,040 of JAJQDT010000057.1, forward strand.
CGCTGTTATGGGTTTATTATACAAGAAGAGACATAAAGAAGTGAGGATTTGACCATGATTTTTGACACGCATGCGCATTATAATGATGAAGCCTTTGACCAGGACCGGGAGGAGCTTCTTGCGGGAATGCCCGCCGCGGGAATTGGCGGGATTGTGAATATGGGCGCTTCCCTGCGGGATGTAGAAGAGAGCCAGCAGCTGGCGGCGGATTACCCGTTTCTCTTTGCGGCGGTCGGCGTACATCCCGACCATGTGGGGGATTTGAATGAGGAAAGGATGAGCCATCTGAAAAACTTCTGTGCCAGGGAAAAAACGGTGGCGGTCGGGGAGATCGGACTGGATTATTACTGGGATAAGGAAAATCACGAGACGCAGAAGACCTGGTTTGTGCGGCAGCTGCAGCTGGCGAAGGAGATGGACCTGCCGGTCAATATCCACAGCAGGGACGCGGCGCAGGATACTTTTGACATCATGAAGGCCGAACACGCAGGCACGACGGGCGGAATCATCCACTGTTTTTCCTCATCCGCGCAGATGGCTCTGGAATATGTCAGGCTGGGCTATTACATCGGCGTTGGCGGTGTCGTCACCTTTAAAAACGCGCGGGTCATGAAGGAGGTCGTCGCGGCGGCGCCGCTTGAGCGGATCGTGACCGAGACGGACTGTCCGTACCTGGCTCCCGCACCGCACCGGGGAAAGCGGAACTCTTCTCTGTATCTGCCGCTGGTCATTGAGGCGATTGCGCAGATAAAGGGTTTGTCGGCGCAGGAGGTCGAGGAAGTCACGTATGAAAATGCGCTGAGGGTGTATCGACTCTCATAGACGAGGAGAAATTTTTTATGGAAAAGCTTGCGAACCCGCAGAAAACGATCGAGATCATTCAGAAAAACCATTTTACTTTCCAGAAGCGTTTCGGACAGAACTTCCTGATTGACGCGCACGTGCTGGAGAAAATTATTGCGGCTGCGGAGATTACGAAGGACGACTTCGTGCTGGAGATCGGTCCGGGTATCGGGACGATGACGCAGTATCTGGCGGAGACGGCGCGGGAAGTGACCGCGGTCGAGATCGACCGGAACCTCATCCCGATTCTGGAGGAAACCCTCGCGCCCTATGAGAATGTGACGATTGTCAATCAGGATATCATGAAGCTGGATATTGCCGCACTTGCGCGGGAGAAAAACGGCGGCCGCCCAATCCGGGTGGTTGGAAATCTGCCCTACTACATCACCACGCCGATTGTCATGGGACTGCTGGAAAGTGCGGTGCCGCTTCTAAGTATCACGGTCATGGTCCAGAAGGAAGTGGCGCTGCGGATGCAGGCCGGTCCCGGCACCAAGGATTATGGTGCCCTTTCACTGGCTGTTCAGTATTATGCGGAGCCGTATCTGGCTGCGAACGTGCCGCCGAATTGCTTCATCCCCCGTCCAGGAGTCGGCAGCGCGGTTATCCGCCTGACGCGCAGGCAGACGCCGCCCGTCCAGGTCAAAGATGAAAACCTGATGTTTGCTCTGATTCGCGCGTCCTTCGCCCAGCGCAGGAAGACGCTGGTGAACGGATTGAAAAACGCGTCCGATCTGGATTTCTCAAAGGAGCAGATCACGCAGGCGTTAGCGGACGTCGGCCTTTCCGAAACGGTAAGAGGCGAGACCCTGACGCTGGAGCAGTTTGCCGCGCTCGCGGATGCGCTGGATGGCATATAGGAAAAACCGATGCAGGACACAAAGCATCAAAAACCGATGCAGGACATGGAAAGGAGGAATTTTTAAATGAGCCATGTTATCATCCCGGAGGATTACCACTCTTGTCTCAATTGCTATGAAACGCAGGAGGCGATCGGTCTGATCAAAAATCTGATGCAGAGTAAGCTCTGTATGGCGCTGAAGCTGAAACGGGTGACGGCCCCGCTGTTTGTGGATCCCGCTTCGGGCCTGAATGACGATCTGAACGGTGTCGAGCGCCCGGTCACGTTTGGGATTCCGGACGCCGGCGTCGATGTCCAGGTCGTCCATTCTCTGGCAAAGTGGAAGCGGATGGCGCTCTATCGCTATGATTTTCATGTGGGAAACGGTCTGCTCTGCGATATGAATGCCATCCGGCGGGACGAGGAGCTGGATAATCTCCATTCTGCTTATGTCGATCAGTGGGACTGGGAGAAAATTATCACCGCTGATGAGCGGAATTTTGATTATCTGAAAATGACAGTGAAGCGCATCGTAGAATCGATCTGTAATACGCTGGATGAAGTGAAATACCGCTATGAGCAGCTGGATACGGAGCTCTGCCGCGATATTTCCTTTATTACCTCTCAGGAGCTGGAGGACCGCTATCCGGATCTGACGCCGAAGGAGCGCGAAAATGCGTATGCCAGGGAGAAAAAGACCATCTTTATCCTGCAGATCGGCGGTCTTTTGAAATCCGGTCAGCGCCACGACGGGCGTGCGCCGGACTATGATGACTGGAAGCTGAACGGCGATCTGATTTTCTGGCACGAACCGCTACAGTGTGCCCTCGAGGTTTCCTCCATGGGCATCCGCGTGGATTCAAAATCACTCGATGCGCAGCTCACTCTTGCCGGCTGCGACGACAGAAGAGCGCTGCCCTTCCACAAAATGCTGCTTGACGGGGAACTGCCGCTGACGATTGGCGGCGGCATCGGGCAGTCACGCATCTGTATGCTGCTGCTGAAGAAAGCCCATGTCGGCGAGGTCCAGGCCGGGATCTGGGACGCTGAAACGCAGCGCGCCTGCCGGGAGGCAGGAATTATGATTCTGTAAGCGGCTGCATAAAGCTATCAGACAGCATATCAACAGCCTGTATCGCGGGTCTGTGCATACGCACAAGGGCTTGTGATACAGGCTGTCTTTGCATTTGGTCTGTTCGGTTATACGGTGAGACGTTGCTTGTGGCGAGCAGCCTTTCGTTTTTATGCACAGAGCCGGGCAAGGAGTTTTGCGGCTAAAGCCGCACCCGGCTCGCGCAGGCGGATAGGGAGAGAGGACACCCCCTATCCGATTTCCATCATCAGCACCTGTTTCTTTTCAAATGCGTTGTTCATGTCAAAGCTGATGACGAAGGTGCTTCCGGCGAGGTACAGCGTGTCATTGATATACAGGCCGCGCATGGAGGCGCTGTCGGCTTCCCCTGCGAGTTGGTCGGTGTAGAAATCATAGATCAGCTCCTGGACGAAGCCATCCTCCTCGCTGTAGGAAAAGAGGAGATAGCGGTTGTCGCAGTAGAATCCGATGAGATTTTTTCCAGCGTCGACCAGAATGGCTTTATAGTTCTCCAGGGAGTCGCACCAGGTGACGCCGTCGATTACATATTTAGAGACCTCGGTCACATTCGACGGGTCGGAGAGGTCGAACATGGACAATTTCAGACCGGTCGTGCTGCCGGTGGATTCATCGGCCTCGTAGCCGAGCCCGAGCAGCAGTCCGTCTCCGTAAAAATGCAGGTAGGACGAAAATCCGCTGATTTTCAGCTCGCCGAGGATCTGCGGATTCTCCGGGTCGGAGAGGTCGACGGAAAACAGCGGATCCGTCTGGCGGAAGGTGACAAAATAGCCGGTTTCCCCAAGAAAACGTGCGGATCGGACGGTCTCGCCCTCCGCGAGATCGGAGAGGACGCTTTGCTGGTTCATGGACGCGTCCAGAATGTAGAGCGCATTGTGCTCGGTCCAGTCCGTGACGCTGGCGGTCGGCGAAATGTCGTCCCCATAGTAGGTGGCGACGAGCCGCAGATTCCCGTCATATTCGCTCATCGAAAAGGAATCATTCAGGTAGCCGGTCACGGAACCCGCCGCCACCCCGGTGATGACGCCGTTTTCATAATGAAATTTAGTGATCTCTGAGACTGTATTGGAATTCTCATAATTCTCATTGACAATGTAAATATTTTCCTCGCTCACATAAAAATTGTCCGCGCCGGAGACGAGAATCTTATTGTCCGTAAATTCAGACGGATTTGTGATGTCCACTGAGCTGATGACCAGGCACTCCGTATTGGACATCGTTTCCGGCAGGTAGTAGTCGGTCGCTTCCGCTTTTGCACCATTCAGAAGCGGCGAAATTTCACTGGTATCCAGCGAATCTCCAATCGACGGATACCAGATGGAAAACAGATAAATGGTATCGCCGACCTTGCGGGAATCGCTGTAGAAGCCTTCCTGCGTTACCTTGCCTGCGAGCACCGGATGGCTCCGGTCGGAGACATCGTACGTGTAGAGAATGGTGAGGTTGACGGACTTCGTCTCATAGCTTCCATCCTCATTTTCCACGAGGGAGGTTGTGTATTCGCGGGTAATCACGCATAAGGTATCCTCGTCCAGATACAGTTCCTTCGCAGTTGGATCCTCCGCGCCATCGAGCGCCGTCACGCTGACCAGGGCGGCCGCGCCGTCCGAGTCAACCGCGCTGTCCGCGTCGTCCAGGCCATCCACGCTGCCTGTGCCATTCGTGTCATCCGCACCTTTTGTGCCGATTGTGCCATTGGCATTCTCCGCACTATCCGTGTCGATTGAACCATTGGCATTCCCCGCACTTTCCGTGTCGATTGAACCATTGGCATTCCCCGCACTTTCCGTGTTGGTTGTGCCATTGGCATTCTCTGCACTTCCCATGTCGCCTGAGCCGTTCGCGTTCTCCGTGCCGTCCGCGCTTACAATCAGGAACTCGCCGTCCGTGCGCAGAATATATATATAGGAACCATCTGTCTTTACGACATCTCCTTCGTCCACCCCGGCGACCTGTGTGTTTGTGGTGGAATACTCCGCCTCCTCCTCATTGGAAGAGCCGGAAGCGGCTGAGGATCCGGAGTACCCGGCCGAGACGGAGGAATCCGAAGAAGCGGCATCGGTACTTCCCGTGTCCATTTCATAGACAGCTTCTCCATCGTATTCCGCTGTGCCGCCGGAATCTTCAATGGTCATAATTCCGCCGAGTGCGCGGGCGACGCTGTTCGACGCATTCGCGGCGGCAAGCGCTTCATAGATCTCCTCATAACTGGAGGCGTAGGTGAAGGGATCTTCGGAGGCTGACTTTACAGAAATGCATCCCGTCATAGCACATACAAGCGAAAAGATTATTGCTGCATAAAAAATCTTCTTAATCATAGTGATGCTCCTTCCTTTTGCGATATCAGACGATACTGCCACTTAAATCATAATGCCATGTAGCTTTTGCAGTAAATTTTTTAGTAAACGGCATGAACCGTTTTCTTTTATATTTCTGAAAATCAATGATAGTGTAAAGGAAAAAGGGAATCAATACAATTTGTTTTTGCGGAAGATTTTCTTAATAATCAGATAAATTGTATTTGGGAAAATTTTCGATTCTTTCCAGAATTTTTAGAATTTCGCTCAGAAAAAACGGTTGACATTCCGGAATAATGAATTATAATATGGAATTATCAGCACTCAGCAAAATCGAGTGCTAATAAAAAGAAGGGCACGGACATATTACGAAAGAGAGGGGTCGTATGCTTACAGTTCCTTATTATAATATAGTGATTATCCCCGGTATTTATCTGTATTTTCAGAACAATTATTTCCAGAAGATTGCGCAGAAGGATGCGGTCGTGGGGGAGACGGTCATCTTTCTGATGCTGAAGGAGGACAAGACCCGCGAGGAGATGCGCGCGGAGGATTTTTACCCGATCGGGATCACGGGCAAGATCGAAGCGGTTGACAAGGAGGGCAATGTAAAGATTGTGACCGGCAGCCGCGTGAATGTTGACGCGATTGATGTGACGGAAACGAGTATTGAACTGTCCCTGACGGAGCGTCCGGATGTGGAGGATCTTTCCCCGCAGGAGGCGGAGGCGCACTTTGAAAATGCGAAAATGGCCTTTATCCAGTATTTGCAGAAGACGCAGTTTGGCCTGATTGCACGCAATTATGTGCAGCAGTGGGATTCGCTGGGGGAGATGACGGCGACGCTGTCGTTTTTGCTGGAAATATCCAATGAGGAGAAATATAAGATTCTGGCCGCGGACACGCTTTCGGAGCGCACGGAGCGCATGGAGAAAGCTATCTGTGAGTATGTGGAGATAGAAAAGGTGAAGAAGGAGGCGGCGGACGCGCAGGAGTCCTCCAACGAGCAGATTTACCGGGAGCAGGCGCTTAAAAAGCAGATTGAGTTTTTGCAGAATCAACTGGATGAGATGCATCCGGAAAACATCTCGGATGTGAGACGGTTTGAACAGAAAATCGAGAAAGCCGGTATGAACGAGACGGCGCTCGCCGAGGCAAAAAAGGTCCTGAACCGCATGAAGCAGGAGGGACAGAACAGCCATGAGTACGGGATGCTGTACGATTATCTGGACTTTGTCACGTCCCTTGTCTGGAAGAAGGAGCCGATGCGCCCGGTTGATCTCGAACATGCGGAGAAAATTCTGGATGAGGATCATTTTGGCCTGAAAAAAGTAAAGAACCGGATCATCCAGCAGCTTGCGGTGATGACCCTGAATCAGAAGCAGGCGGGCTCCATCCTGCTGTTTGTCGGGGCGCCGGGCACCGGAAAGACGAGCATCGGGCAGAGCATTGCGCGGGCGCTTGGAAGGAGCTATGTGCGTGTCAGCCTGGGCGGAATCCGCGACGAGGCAGAGATCCGCGGGCATCGCCGCACCTACATTGGCGCGATGCCGGGGCGGATTATGGAAGGAATCAAACGGAGCGGAGCGTCCAATCCGGTCATGGTGCTCGATGAAGTGGACAAGCTGGTCAAGGACTATGGCGGAGACCCGTCGAGCGCGCTGCTTGAGGTGCTCGACCCGGAGCAGAACAACACGTTTACCGATCATTATATGAATGTGCCGTATGACCTGTCCGATGTGCTGTTTGTCTGCACGGCAAACACGACGGATTCGATCCCGGAGCCGCTTCTGAACCGCATGGAGGTCATCCAGTTTCCGGGGTATACGGCTTCGGATAAATTCCAGATTGCGAAGCGCCATCTGCTGCCGAAGGCGAAGGAGAGCATGGGCATCAAATCGCAGAACCTGCGGATCTCGGATGCCGCGCTGCGCGCTATCATTTCCGATTATACGATGGAGGCCGGGGTGCGCGGACTGAAAAAACAGCTCGATACGCTCTGCCGCGTGGCGGCCGTCCGGCTGGTAAAGGGCGAAAAGAAAAGCGTCTCCGTCACGCCGAAGCGGCTGCGCGAATTTCTGGATCAGCGGCCGATGCCCCATGACCGCAAGCTGGAGGAAAAACAGCCCGGTGTGGTGACCGGACTTGCGTGGACGCAGGCCGGCGGCGATATCCTGTATATCGAGGCATTGTTTACAAAAGGAAGCGGAGAGATGATCGTGACCGGGCAGCTGGGCGACGTCATGAAGGAGTCGGTGCAGATTGCGGTCAGCCTGGTGAAGAGTCTGTATCCGGACAAGGCGGAGCTGTTTGAGAAAAATGACCTGCACATCCATGTCCCGGAGGGCTCGGTGCCAAAGGATGGCCCGTCCGCCGGAATCACGATGACGACCGCGATCGCGTCTCTCGTGAGCGGAAACGCCGTCTCCCCGGAAATCGCGATGACCGGTGAGGTCTCCCTGCGCGGCTACGTCATGCCCATCGGCGGCCTGCCGGAAAAACTCATGGCGGCCCAGCGGGCAGGAATCACAACGGTTCTGATTCCGCGGGAAAACCAGAACGACCTTGACGACGTAGCCGAGGAAGTGAAGGACGCCCTGACCATCATCCCGGTACACAGGGTGACCGAGGTGCTGGAGAAGACAGGGGTGCGTGCGGATAGCTGAGTCAAATTATGATGATGCGGGGCTGTCAGCTTTCAATTCCCTTCCGCGCATGTACACCTTTATCAAACGGATGCCGGATTTTCCGAATCTCAGAGACATAGTCCGCGCACTCGATGAGCGTTTCACTCGGCCCCTGGCCGGTGAGGATGACTTCGAGATGCGTGGGCTTTTTTTTCAGAAAATCGAGGAGCAGTGCTTCGTCAAGAAGCCCGGCGCGAATGGTGTAAATGACCTCATCCAGAAACAGGACGTCATACTGCTCGTCCGCTGCCTTCTGCGTGACAAAGCGCAGCTGGCTCTCATAATAGGCTTTCCGTTCTTCCTTTTCTTCGGGCGTCATCTGGAAGCTGAATTTTTCCTGCGGCAACCCGTCTACAATCGTGATCTTGTCTGAGAGCCCAAGCACCTGCCTCTCGCTCGTGGAATTGTCCTTCATGAACTGGTAAATCAGGACACGCAGGCCATATCCGGCCGCGCGGGCGCACAGCCCCATGCCGGTCGTCGTTTTGCCCTTGCCGTCGCCGCAGTAGATGTGGACGAGGCCGAGGGGATTGTTATTTTGAGTCGTCTGTTCTGACATTGTGAAAGCTTCCTTTCTTATTAAAAAAACATCGGCGGTAAATGTTTTCGGGATCCTGCCGATTTGACTGATATATTTGCCTGGTGCATAAGAAATACATCAGGAAGCAGATTTAAACAGCATATGACGTACTGATTTTTATATTTGCAGCGTATACCTTGTCTTTTGGCAATGTTTTACAGCGCATTCTGCGGGAAATCCGTATCCCGGCTGATATGCACATCCATCTGCGGATAGGGGATGTGCAGCCCGGCGCGGTCAAATTCGATCTTGATGCGCTCGTTCATCTGCCAGAGCACCGGGTAGTATTTCGCGGTCGGCACCCAGCAGCGCAGGCCGAGCACAACGCCGCTTTCCGCCAGCTCCGAGACGAAGACGAGCGTCTCCTCCTCGTGGAGTACATCCGGATTTTCCTGAATCAGCTGGTTCAGTACCGCCTTGGCGGTCTCCAGATCGTCTTCGTAGGAAATGCTCGCCTTGACCTCCAGCTTGCGCCGGTCCGCAGCCGTCACATTTACAATGACATTCTCCGCGAGGGTTCCGTTCGGGACAATGACCCGTCGCGTGTCGGTTGTCAGCAGCGTCGTATACATAATGTCAATTTTCTGCACTGTGCCCTCTTTTTCCTGCGTGATGATGTAATCGCCCACATGGAAGGGCTGGAACACCAGAATGATAAATCCCCCCGCCAGGTTGGACAGGCCGCCCTGGAATGCCAGACCAATGGCTACTCCGGCGGAAGCCACCAGAGCGGCGACCGAGGTCTCCGTCACGCCGAACTGCATGCCGATCCAGAGCACCAGGACGCTGTAGAGCAGGATCCGCACCATGGAGCAGGAAAACGTGACCGCACCCTCCTGCATCTTCGCGCGGCGCAGCATTTTCCGGAACGCGTTCACCAGCCAATTGATCGCCTTTCGTCCAATCAGCCAGACGAGGATGCACAGCAGAACCTTCAGCAAAAACGTGACCGCGGCGGGGCCGGCTCCGTCGAGATAGTCCTGCAGGCTGTAAAACCAGTTTTGTATCATAACAAATGTGCCTTTCTTTTTCTGTTTATTACGAAATCGTCTGATGCGTCTTTTGAAGTTTTTTGTATGATGATAGCATGGTGTAAAAAACCCCGGTGCAAGTATAACATAGGGGTAACTTTGTCTGCAACAGCCTTTCTTAAGAAAAGTTGATACTTGTTTTACTCAGAGGGCTATGGTATTCTTAATGCGGTTTCGGTTTTTGGGCTGGATGACAGAAAATGAGAAGAGAGATACACAGATAAGAGGGGACAGATAAATGAAAGGCTGTAATACTTTTCGCTGCATCGGGTGTGCGGTGCTTCTGATGCTTTCCGTATTCGCGGGCGGCTGCGCGATGGGCGGCGCGACCGGGGAAAATACGGTGGCGGGGCTTGCCGCGCTGGAGGAGGAGAATTATCAGGAGGCGCAGCAGCTTTTTGAAGATGCGATCGACGCCGGAGAGCAGCTGATGCTGGCCTATCGGGGACTGGGTCTGGCGTATATGGGCCTGGGAGAATATGAAAATGCGATCGACGCGTTTGAAGAAGCGATCGCTAATGCCCCGTCACGCACACCGTCGAATACGGAGGATATCCGGCTGTACCTTGCCACAGCGCAATACCGGCTGGAGGATTATGAGGATGTGCTGATCACCTGCACGGATATCCTGAATGAATCTGACGAAGGAAACGCAGACGCGTATTTTTTGCGGGGAGCCAGCTATCTTGAGGAAGGACTGACCGATGAAGCGGCGGCGGATTTTGACGCGGCGACAGCACTTTCAGCATCGGATTATGATCTTTATCTGAACATTTATCAGTGTTATGAGAAAGCGAACCTTTCCGCGGTCGGTGTGGCTTACCTGGAGGCGGCACAGAGCCTGAAAGGCGACGATACGGAATATTATTATAATCAGGGCAGGATTTACTATTATCTGGAAGAGTATGAGCAGGCGCAGCAGATGCTGATTACGCCGGTCGAAGAAAAATATGAGCCGGCCATGTACCTGATTGGCAAGGTGTATCTCGCGCTGGAGGATTATACGCATGCGCTGGCCATTTACCAGCAGATTCAGGACGAGTTCGGGGAAAGCCAGGAGTGCTACAACGGGCTTGCAATGTGCGCGATTCAGAAGGGGGACTATGACACGGCGCTTGCCTATATCTCACTCGGCCTTGCGCTCGATGGAACAGACGGAAGGCAGGAGCTTTTATTTAATGAGATCGTCGCTTATGAAAGGAAACTGGACTTTGTGACCGCTGCGGAGAAGGCAGAGGCTTATGTGGAAAGCTACCCGACCGACGAGGCGGGGCAGAAGGAGTGGGCGTTCCTGCAGACGAGGGAGTGATGAGCACGGCTATTGACGACGCTTTTACGCTAAAATGAGGAGTGCCCCCGGTATCTGGCATACCGGAGGCTATTATGAAAAAATTTATCGATATATACAATGGATATCTGAACCGTTCTTGAAGCTGTTTTTTATCTTGCTCCTTTGAACTTGTAGATACTCTATCACGAGAATATGAACAAAGTATGAACGAAATGTGAAAACATAGTTAAATTGACATAAATTCAAACTAAAATAAAAAAACTGTTGTCGGATATGCACAGATGGTGGTAAACTATATGGGCAAAACAATTGGTGATTATTTTGAAAGCTGTTCAGGGCAGCAGGATAATTAAATTAAAGGAGGTTTTTATTATGAGTCAGACACCTACCCCGCACATTGCGGCTTTACCGGGAGATTTTGCGAGGACAGTATTGATGCCGGGCGATCCGCTGCGCGCGAAGCACATTGCGGAGACCTTTCTGGAGGACGCGGTTCTTGTCAATAATGTCCGCGGCGTGAATGGCTATACGGGTATGTATCAGGGAAAAAAGGTATCCGTGATGGCAAGCGGCATGGGAATGCCGTCGATTGGTATTTATTCTTATGAGCTGTTTCATTTTTATGATGTGGAAAATATTATCCGCATCGGCACGGCCGGGGCGCTGCAGCCGGACATTGCGATCCGGGATCTGGTGCTCGGCATGGGCGCGTGCACGGATTCGAATTACGCAGCGCAGTTTGAGCTGCCGGGAACCTTTGCGCCGATTGCGTCCTTTGAACTTTTGAAGAATGCGGTGGCGGCGGCTGAGAAGATGGGGCTTCGCTACCGGGTCGGCAATCTGGTGTCGGCGGATGTCTTTTACAATGACCGCCCGACGACGGAGAAGTGGCAGAAGATGGGCGCGCTTGCGGTTGAGATGGAGGCGGCGGCGCTTTACATGAACGCGGCCCGCGCGGGGAAAAATGCGCTGGCGATCTGCACGGTTTCGGACAGCATGGTGACCGGCGAGGTGACGACCTCCGAGGAGCGCCAGACGAGCTTCAATGACATGGTGAAGGTCGCGATGGAGATTGCGTAATTATTGCATTCGATAGCGAGGAAAGCAGTTTTATGAATGTCTGCCCCGGTTTATCCGGGAGAGCAGGAAATTTTAGATTTTTCCCCGGGGAGGGATTTTTGGATGGATGTAAAACGGGTATTTTTAATTGTTCTCGACAGCTTTGGCATCGGTTATGAGCCGGATGCGGACCTGTTTGGGGATGTCGGAGCCAATACGCTGGCTTCGATTGTAAAATCGGAGCGTTATGACACGCCGAATCTGGAGCGGTTCGGGATGTTTAACATTGACGGGGTCACCTGTCGTCCCGGCGTTAAGAAGCCGGTGGCCGCGTACGGGCGGCTGCGGGAGCGCTCCATGGGAAAGGATACGACCATCGGGCACTGGGAGATCGCGGGCATGATTTCGCCCGAGCCGATGCCGGTGTATCCGGATGGCTTTCCGGAGGAGGTGCTTGCACCGTTCCGGGAGCAGACCGGGCGCGGCGTACTCTGCAACCGGCCGTATTCCGGCACGGACGTGATCCGCGATTATGGCGAAGAGCATGTGAAGACCGGTGACCTGATTGTCTATACTTCGGCGGACAGTGTGTTCCAGATCGCGGCGCACGAAGAGGTGGTGCCGTTGGAGGAGCTGTATGACTGCTGCCGCAAGGCGCGGGCGATCCTGCAGGGAAAGCACGGTGTGGGTCGTGTCATCGCGCGTCCGTTTGTGGGGGATTCAGCGGCAAACTTTACGCGGACGCGGAACCGGCATGACTTTTCCCTGATTCCGCCGAAGCGCACGATGCTGGTGAGCCTGAGGGAGCACGGCTTTGACACTTACGGCGTCGGAAAAATCAATGACATTTTTGCCGGGCAGGGCATTGCACACACGACTCCGATTTCAGACAATGAAGACGGGATGAACAAGACGCTCGCGCTGATGGATCAGGATTTTACCGGACTCTGTTTCGTGAATCTGGTAGATTTTGATATGCTTTACGGACATCGGAACGATATTGATGGCTACGCAGCTGCGGCGACACTTTTTGACCGGCAGCTCGCCGAAATGATGGAAAAGCTGCGGGACGACGATGTCGTGCTGATTACCGCCGATCATGGTTGCGACCCCGGATTTCCGGGAACGGATCATTCCCGCGAGTATGTGCCCATGCTGCTATACGGAAAAAGCGTGAGACCGGGCGTCTCTATCGGCACGAGGAGCAGCTTCGCGGACATCGCCGCGACGGTGCTGGAGATGTTTGGCATACCGGAAAGTCTGGATGGGCAGAGCTTCTGGGGCGAAGTGAAGAAGTGACCCGATAGCCAGGACAACTGACCAGTTGTATTGGGGGACAGTTCTCTGTGAGGTGACTGGCAGAGCAGGAACAGGAAAGCTGCGCCATTGGAAGATTATGTTTCGTACAATGGACGTGGTGCTGTCCTTGATTTCCGCTGGAAATCGGGACATCGCCCACATCCGGCATCGCGGGACGGTGCTGAACATGACAGGAGAAAAACAATGCAAGAACGCGAACTTATCGAACAGGCATACCGGGCGCGGCAGCGCGCGTATGTTCCTTACTCTCATTTTTCAGTAGGAGCGGCGCTTGAGACAGAGGACGGGGAAATTTTTCTGGGATGCAATATTGAGAATGCATCCTACACACCGACCGTCTGCGCGGAGCGCACCGCTTTTTTCAAGGCGATTTCAGAAGGACACCGCCAGTTCCGGCAGATCGCGATTGTCGGCGGATATGTCGGAGAAACAGAGAACGAGACGGAGAATTTCTGTCCGCCATGCGGGGTCTGCCGCCAGGTGATGGCGGAATTCTGCGCTCCGGAGACCTTCCGGATCCTGCTCGCTAAAAGCCTGGAGGATTACCAAAGCTACGCGCTGAAGGAGCTGTTGCCGCTGAATTTTGGGCCGAAGGATCTGTAGGAACTGCTGCCTGTGAATTTTGGACTGAAGGATTTGTAACATCGTTTCAAACAGCATTGAAAGGAAAAGGCAGACTTTACAGGTTTACTTGCTATAGGCTGTATTTTCTTTTCGGGATGGCGGGTGCTGATCAACCAGTCGCCGATCGAAGTGGAACGAAGATGCCCATCAGCCTCAGATATATGACGCGTAAGAGGTATATAACCTATAATACAGACCGCCTGTGGCATGCTGTTCCGAATAGCATCAAAAGGAAAAAATCAATGCTGTCGTAAGAAAACAATGAATATTCAAGTAAAAAATAGTTCAGGAAGGGGGATTCCCGGAAATGAGAATGGTGGATATTATAATGAAGAAACGCGGCGGCGAGGCTCTTTCGGAGGAGGAGATTCGCTGGATGATCGGGGAATATACCAGAGGGGAGATTCCGGATTATCAGATGTCCGCGTTTCTGATGGCGGTTTATTTTCGGGGAATGACGGACGAGGAGACCGCCATTCTGACCGATGCGATGGCCGGCTCCGGTGAGCGGCTGGATCTGTCAGGGCTTCCCGGTGTGAAGGTAGATAAGCATTCGACCGGGGGAGTCGGCGATAAGACGACGATGGTGGTCGCGCCGATCGCGGCGGCCTGCGGCTGTACCGTGGCGAAGATGTCCGGGCGCGGGCTCGGACATACCGGCGGGACGGTCGATAAGCTGGAGTCTATCCCTGGCACACGCGCGGATCTTTCGAAGGAGGAGTTCCTGGAGGTGGTCGCCCGCACGGGGATTTCGGTGACCGGACAGTCTGGCAATCTGGCGCCGGCGGATAAGAAGCTTTATGCGCTGCGCGACGTGACTGCGACGGTTGACAGCATTCCGCTGATTGCGGCCTCGATCATGAGCAAAAAGCTGGCCGCCGGGAGTGACTGCATTGTGCTGGATGTAAAGACGGGGAGCGGCGCGTTTATGAAGACGGTCGAGGATTCTGTTACTCTGGCAAAAAAGATGGTGGCGATCGGCGTACATAACGGGAAAAGGATCGCTGCTCTGATCACGGATATGGATGTGCCGCTGGGCTATCAGGTTGGAAATACGCTGGAAGTAGAAGAAGCGGTGCACACGCTCTCCGGGAAAGGTCCGGACGATCTGACGGAGGTGTGCCTGGCGCTCGCCGCTCAGATTCTATATCTGGCGGGACACGGAGAAATTGATTTCTGCCGTCAGGAGGTGCGGGAGGCGATGGACTCCGGCGCGGCGCTGAGAAAGCTGGCGGATATGATCGAAGCACAGGGCGGCGATCCGGATTATATTTACCATCCGGAAAAGCTGGGCAGGGCGCCTTTTGCGGTGGAATTCGCGGCCGCAAAGAGCGGTTATATCGAAAAAATGGATGCGCTTGATATCGGGGTCGCCGCGTCTCTTCTGGGCGCCGGACGTGAGACGAAGGACAGCACGATCGACCCGCTCGCGGGCATTATTTTAAAGAAAAAAACAGGGGACGCAGTGAAAAAGGGCGAGAGGATCGCGACGCTTCTGACTTCGGATGAGAGCAGGCTGGAGGCCGCGAAAAAGAAGCTGGCCGAGGCGGTGGTCATCGGCTCTGAGGCCCCGGAGAGGCACCCGCTCATATACGCACGTGTGACCGAACAGGGCGTGGAATGAAGAAATTAATAAGGAAGAGGAAAAGAAATGGGAATGGAAGAAATGAATCAGGATGCCGCGAAGCTGCGCAAGCGGACGGTCTGCGTCGTGGGGCACAAGAATCCGGATACGGATTCGATCTGCTCGGCGATCGCCTATTCGTATCTGAAAAATCAGCTGGGGGAGCCTTATAATTATGTCGCCGCGCGGGCGGGGCTGGTCAGCGCGGAGACACAGTTTGTACTGAAGCATTTTCACGCGAAAGCGCCGGTTTTGCTGGAGAATATCGGCACGCGGGTCAAGGATATGGAGATTCGCAAGGTCGAGGGTGTGCGCAGCAACATTTCCCTGAAGCGAGCATGGACGCTGATGCAGGAACAGAATATTTTTACGCTTCCAATCACGAATTCCAGGAACAAGCTGAAGGGCCTGATTACCATCAATGACATCGCGAAGTCGTACATGGAGGAATACGAGAGCTCCATCGTTTCGACGGCGAAGACGCCGTACCGGAATATTCTGGAGACGCTCGAGGCGGAGATGATTGTCGGGGATCCGGACGGAGTTTTTGACCAGGGCAAGGTCGTGATCGCGGCGGCAAATCCGGATGTGATGGAAAATTACATCGAAGAGCATGACATGGTAATCCTCGGCAACCGCTACGAGGGACAACTCTGTGCGATTGAGATGCAGGCCGGGTGCATTGTCGTGTGCCTGGGCGCGCCGGTTTCGCGTACCATTCAGAGCCTGGCGCGGGAGCGCGGCTGCACGATTATCGTGACCCCGCTCGACACCTATGCGGTGGCGCGTCTGATCAACCAGAGCATGCCGGTGGACTTTTTCATGCGGAAGGAGCCGAACCTCCTGACATTCCATCTTTCTGATTACACGGACTCCATCCGGGATACGATGTCGAAAAAACGCTATCGTGATTTCCCGATTCTCGATAAGAGCGGCTGCTATGTGGGGATGATTTCCAGACGGAATCTGCTGGGTGTGCGCAAGCGCGGACTGATTCTGGTCGATCACAACGAGGTTTCCCAGGCTGTGGACAATGTGCTGGACGCGGAAATTATGGAAATCATTGACCACCATCGGCTCGGCTCTCTGGAGACCATCAATCCGGTCTATTTCCGCAATCAGCCGGTCGGATGCACGAGCACGATCATTTATTCGATGTTCCGGGAGCGGTGCATTGAGATCCCGAAGGATATCGCCGGCCTGATGTGCAGTGCGATTATCTCGGATACCCTGATCTTCCGCTCGCCGACCTGCACGCCGATGGACGTCGAGGCCGCGCAGGCGCTGGCCGCCATCGCCGGAATTGAGTGTGAGCCATTCGCAAAGAAAATGTTTGCCGCGGGCAGCGATCTGTCGACGAAGACTCCCGAGGAAATCTGCTATCAGGATTTCAAAAAATTTGAATTCGGGGATATGAATGTCGGCGTCGGGCAGATTACGTCAATGAGCGCGGAGGAGCTGGCGGACATCAAGACGCGGATCACTCCTTTTGTAGAAAATCTTGTCACAAGTAAAGAGCTGGATATGGTATGCTTCATGCTGACCAATATCATAGAGGAAGGCACGGATCTGCTCTGCTACGGCAGGAATGATGCGGATATCATCGATGCCTCATTCCATGAAAAGCTGGAGAACGGCAGCGTCTATTTAAAGAGCGTTGTTTCCCGCAAAAAGCAGCTGGTTCCATCTCTGATGAATGGGATCAGTCAGGTGACCGGAGGCTGAGGAGATAAAATGAGCAGACAAACCTGGAAGCCCGGCAATATGCTGTATCCGCTGCCCGCCGTGATGGTGAGCTGCGCGCGGCCCAAAGAGCGCCCGAATATTATAACGGTCGCCTGGACCGGCACCATTTGTTCGAATCCGGCGATGCTGTCGGTTTCCATAAAGCCGGAGCGGTATTCGTATGATATCATTCGCGGCACAGGAGAATTTGTCGTCAATCTGACGACCAAAAAGCTGGCCAGAGCGGCGGACTACTGCGGCGTCCGCTCCGGCCGCGATGTGGACAAATTCCGCGAAATGCATCTGACCGCCATCCCGGCGGCATTTGTGGCTGCTCCTTTGATCGAGGAAAGCCCGGTGAACCTTGAGTGCCGGGTAAAGCAGATCCTGGAGCTTGGGTCGCACCACATGTTCGTGTCCGAGGTGGTCGGTGTGGACGTCGATGACCGTTATCTGGATGAGAAGGGAAAGCTTCACCTGAACGACTCAGAGCTTATGGTCTACTCCCACGGCTCGTATTTTTCACTCGGAGAGACTCTCGGCAGCTTCGGCTTCAGCGTCCGGAAGAAGCCGCCAGAACGGCAGGCGCATAGAAAAATGGAAGTGCGAAAAGGTAGCAGTGCAGATTCAGAAAAAGCGCATGAACAGGCAAACAAAAACCGGCATCCTGTGAGCGCTTCGGTGCACAGAAGCCGAAGCTAAAACGTTCGATATCTTCTTAGGAACTTAAGAACAATTTCCTGCGCAAAATGGCAAAATTTTGGTTCCGGTTTGTCCGGGTTAGGAACTGTCGCGAAATAACTTACCCATCTTGTACCGCCTGACGCGCGAATGGAAGCGCTCTTTGCTTCGCTTCGGTCGGCGCTGGGCATCCACTGGATGCCCAGCGCCCCTGCCTAAGCTCGGCGGCAGAACGCGCCGCCCATAAAAGCCTCGTCGCCGCCCGTTTTGCCCGCTCAGGTCCTTTTTTTTGTATTTTTACGCTCCGACTGCCGCCGGGCGTTATCCGAATGTACGTTTGGTTCATTCTGACGAAATCGTTTAAAATTGTGAATTTTTGTTTACATTTCAATGAAATGTGGTATACTGACTATTGTGCATAAAAAAGCACGAATAAAATTCCGTAGTGTTTAGGATCTGTCGCTAAATAACTCATGCATCTTGCACCGCCTAATACGCGAATCGCAGGTTCTAAAAGCCTCGCCGTAGCCCGCTACGGCTGCGTTTTTAGAGCCTGTGCTTCGCGCATTATCCGGCACAATCTGCACAAGTTATTTATCGCCAGCTCCTTACTGCCATATTACCCGGTTTCCGGGAGGGGAGAGTATGGATAAATAACAGAGGTGTTCTATGGAACAGTATATTATCAGAGGAGGAATTCCACTGGCAGGAGAGGTGGAGATCTCCGGTGCAAAGAACGCGGCGCTCGGTATTCTTGCGGCTGCGATCATGACGGACGATACCGTGCTGATTGACAATCTTCCGGATGTCAGGGACATCAATGTACTTCTGGAAGCAATGGAGAGCATCGGCGTGCATGTGGATCGGGTCACCCGTCACGCGGTCATGATGAACAGCAAGGACATCGGCGATGTCAGCGTAGACTACGAATATATTAAGAAAATCCGTGCCTCTTATTATCTGATTGGGGCACTTCTTGGCAAATACAAAAAAGCAGAGGTGCCGCTTCCGGGCGGATGCAACATCGGAAGCAGGCCAATCGATCTTCACATCAAAGGCTTCAAGGCTCTGGGTGCGAAGGTGACTATTCGCAATGGCTTCATTATCGCGACGGCAGAACATCTGCATGGAAGCCATATTTACCTGGATACTGTTTCCGTCGGCGCGACAATCAATATCATGATGGCCGCATCCCTGGCGGAGGGCTATACGATCATAGAGAACTGCGCGAGGGAGCCTCACGTGGTAGACGTTGCGAACTTTCTGAACAGCATGGGCGCGAACATTCGCGGTGCGGGCACCGACGTCATCCGTATCCGCGGCGTCGAAAGTCTCCATCGGACGGAATATTCCATCATTCCGGATCAGATCGAGGCCGGCACCTTTATGTTTGCCGCCGCGGCGACCAAGGGCGATGTGATGGTCAAGAACGTCATTCCGAAGCATCTGGAGGCGACGACCGCCAAGCTTCTGGAGATCGACTGCGAGGTGGAAGAGTTTGACAATGCGGTTCGCGTCGTCGCCTCCAAACGCCTGAGCAGCACGAACGTCAAGACCCTTCCCTATCCCGGATATCCGACAGATATGCAGCCGCAGATCAGCGTAACCCTTGCCCTGGCGCGCGGCACGAGCATCGTGACCGAGAGTATTTTCGAAAATCGTTTTAAATATATGGATGAACTGACCCGCATGGGTGCGGATGTCCGCGTGGAAGGGAACACCGCAATCATTTCGGGGGTGGATACTCTGACCGGGGCGCGTGTCTCTGCGCCGGATCTTCGGGCAGGCGCCGCACTCGTCATTGCCGGGCTGGCGGCCGAGGGAATTACAACGATTGACGATATCATGTATATCCAGCGCGGCTATGAAAGCTTTGATGAGAAGCTCCGCAGTCTCGGCGCCGAGATTGAGAAGGTTAACAGTGAGAAGGAAGCAATGAAATTCCGCCTGCGGACAGGCTGAACCGCAGCGATTTATCAGGAAACAGAACGTCTGTGTAGAGCAGGCGTTCTGTTTTTGTACACGAGCCGCGTAAGGAATTTTCCGGCTAAAGCCGCCCAGGCAATAACTTTGCTGCTGGAGATGAATGAATTGTCCGAAAAATATATATTATTAATGAAATTGATACAAAAATCAGAGAAATAAGCCACCGAAATAAAATAAATTGAAAAAAATTTAAAAAAGTGTTGACAAAACTAAAATCCTGTGATATAGTACAACCATCAACAAACACATTGTTGTTCCTATAGATCAAAACCTATAGACAATGACATGCAAAGGAGAGGAGGTCGATTCCAGTGGACACAGTCTCACATTTCTTAAAAGAACATGTATGTGGCGGGATGCATGTTTCCTGTGAAAAAGACCTCAGTCAGAGTTGATTCAAGAAATATCGTAAAAGAACGATGAATGGAGAGAAAAAAGAATCTGCTGGCTGAGCACATGAATCCCATGAAGAAGAAAAGCGGACGCGCAGGTTCGCTGATAAAGAGCAGAAAAGCCGAATGTGAAAACAAAATGCGGGAAAGCAGAAAGATACCGGGTTCATGGCCGGGTGATTTCAGAGAAAAGTAGAAACGTAAGAAAATGTGGAGTGGAAGGTGACCTGTGCTGCCGGAGTTCAGTATAAGTCATTTGTAGAGAATCCGGAGGAACGGATTTGATTCACAAAAGAGGTTCAGACGAGAAATGAATCCACGTTTCTAAAAAAATCCAAAGAGCCTGAAGAGCCTGAAGAGCCTGAAGAGCCTGAAGAGCCTGAAGAGCCTGAAGAGCCTGAAAGGGCGCCGCATTTAAGAAAAGAATCTGTAAGAAGATTTAAAAAATAAAATTCAAAATTGTTGAAAGAGACAATAAAGAACAGCGTAGTTCAGAGAAAAAAGAATGAATTAGCGCAGAAATGGTTATCGCATTCGCAGTGAGATTCAGAGAAAAAAGAATGGATTCACAAAAAGAAAGTTCGTAAAAGACAGCCACATGATTTATAAAAGAAGTCATTCGTGTAAAGAAACGAAGGAAAAATTTTATAAATAAACAGGAAGAACTCTCTCCATAGATAGATATTATATAAAAAAGAAAGAACAAGAATATCATTTCAAAATAAAAAAAGGAGGACTGAAAAGTCCTCCTTTTATTTCCCTTTTTTTACCATAGCCATCTCGTGCTCCAGCATGATCGGGTAGATTCTCGCGCAATTGTTGTTGTCGGAGAAGGCGAAGAAATCGTCCGCTCGCCGACGGTACTCATCGGGCATCCGGCAGTCGTTTTTCATATACTCACAGAGTACGTCGATCAGTTCATCGTTTGTGTGACAGATTTCTCCGAAACCCATGGTATCATAGAAAAAGGTACCCTCCTCATAGTGCTGCGGAATGTCATGATGATGAAGGTAGACAACCGGTTTACGCATATAGGCGAAGTCGAACTGTACGCCGGAAAAATCGGTTACCATCAAAGCAGCTTCGCAGAACAGCTTTTCATAGCTCATATCGCCAATGGACGGGATGATTTCTACCCGGTCATTTTTGATAAAATCTTTTACCTGCGGACTGATGAGCGGGTGCAGCACATACTGAATGCGGTATCCGTACCGGGCCGCGGCCTCGAGGAGCCTTGGATCATTGATCAGTCCGTTGTAGACGCGGTAATAATTGGTCGACTTAAAATGAGGATTGTATCTGCGCGCGTTTGACTCTCCATGAAAAGCAGGAAGTACGGAATTCATACGCCAGGTGGGAGAGAGCAGAAGAATTTTCTGCGCACGGTTTTTCAACCCATCATAGCGCGGTACACCGGTCAGCTTCAGAGCGTCGTAGCCGACGTAGTCGTAGGCTGGCTTTGAAAGATTTTCTATTTCATATTTCGAAGCACAGAAATAGAGCTTCGTGTTATCCCGCAGTCGCTGTTGCGCAATCGCTATTTTCTGGATGGACATTCCGTGCTGTACACAGGCGGTATCAAAATGGATTCCGCCGCGGATGGCGCGGGAGGTATCCGAACTGTAGCTATTAAACGCAAAAACCGTGGAATTGGAGGCAATGACCATGTCCGCATTGAGGAAGATCAGGCGGTGGCGAATGCTTCCGCGCCGCAGCGGATGATAGCCCTCTTTTTCCAGGCGGGCATAGTCTGCGGAGGATTTATCCAACAGATAATATTTCCGGATTCCGTCCTTCTGTGCGGCGGCATATTTATAAATATACTCAGAAGAATCGCCACCTTTATAGATTTTGTCCATAAACAGCCAGATCCGCTGTCTGGAAAACCAGGGCTGAAGGACGAAATTGACCATTTTCAGAGGAAGATATTTACGGCCGATTTTCTTCCGGATCATTTCCGCCCAGAGGGAAACTTCTTCCCGGAGCACGCGGAGCGGGGAAGAGGACAGGATATGGATCTGTCTGCCATCCTGAAGGGCGAGATATCTCCCAAAACGCCAATACCCATGATCCAGATTCTCAGCAAAACGGCTGAAGCTGGACAGAAAGGCGAGATCCATGACATATTCGGGCACTGCCGCATCTTCCATATCGGCCTGCCGGATCCGGAAGCTAAGGAGCCGTTCGGCGGACGAAGGATCGGATAAGGAATCACTGGTTTCATCCACCGGAATGGAAATATGAAACGTCTTTGAGCGGGAGAAGGACATCCCGAAGTATTTTGTCAGAGAATATCGATGATTGTAGACCGGATAATAACAGGCCGAGCCGAGCCGGGCAACGACTTCGATGCTGCCTTCCGGGAAAAAGTCCTCATAGGAACCATCCATTTCCAGACATCCGTTCCGATAATCAATCAGACGGATATGAAGCTGTGTGTCGTCAAGGGTGGCAAACACGATGCCATCGCAGGTGAGCGCAATTGTGCCATCCCTGAATTCGGGCTTTGGATACCAGGACCAGTCCTTCCTTTTCATGCGCAGCAAAAGCAGCCGCTGGGACGGCGAAACATAGGACATGTGCACGTTGCGGTCAAGGATCGCTTCGAAGCTGACATATCGGAGCACCTCCGACAGCAGCTCCGTATAGGGAACCACGGCATCCGGCTCAATGACATGCCGGTTGCGATTGTCTACATTTGCACGAAAACGGCAGGAAACCATATACAATGCCAGATGCTGGATCATGAGTGGAATGGAACCGTTTTCCTTTTGCGTCCTTGAAAGGAGAGGAAGCAGGAATTCTTCGATAGACTCATAGTACCATTCTCTGGTAAGCGGGCGGACATCATATTGAGGGATCGCTTCGCAGGGCAGCGCATACTCAATCTCGCAGGAACCGGCATAGGTAAATTTTGGATTCCGGGCAAGAAGCGATAATAAAATCATTTTTTCCCGCTCAACGGACTCCGGCGTTTCCTGTACTGCCTGCGTCAGCGCCAGTGTCTGAAAAAGGAGACCATGAAGGACGATGGGAAAAACAACCGGATTCTTGCGGGCGTTCATACGAAGGGTCTTTTTCTGCGGGAGCAGGGAAAAAAACTCAACAAGCCGGTGAAAACACTGGGCAATCTGGGACGGCATGATAAAAACGCTTTCCCGGGAACCGGCAGCGTTGAGCAGATTTTCCAGAAAGGACTTTGAAAATTTGTCGCCGACGTCGAGAAAAATCGTGTAAGTGCCCCTGGCTTCCGAAATCCTCGCCAGCGTCTGCGCACGTGGATGATACGGATCCGGCTCCGAAACAGGGATGACCTGAAGGCGCTCGGATGCGATCGATTGCGCAGGAAACTCCGGCACCGGATCGTCAGACTCATGCAGTGCATAGAATACAGTTATATCGTATGGTCGATTCATACAACAGGGATCCTTTCTTTAAATATATATATAATTGCGCGGCTACCATTACATGTCCGTATTCGCGAAGCGAATATGGACGAAGGCCGCGCCCCTCGCCGGGGTGGCATCCCGCACTTCGTACGGGATATACAACTACGAAGCAGTTTTTAATTGCGCGGCTACCATTGTAGCATAAAGCGTGTTACTTTTACAACCCGCAATTCTTTCGATTTTTTTCATCTTGTTTTGACAAGAAAACACTGGTATGATACACTAAACAAAACAGAAGATGAACGAGGTGACAGGAGTTGGATAAATATGAGTACAACCTCAAGCTTGAGGAAATTGATAAGCTGGTAGACCAGGGGGACTATAAGGCTGCTGCAAATCTGGCGGATACGATCGAATGGAGGCGCGTCAGAAATGTCAGGACGCTCTGCCTGATCAGCGAGATATACGAGGCAGCCGGAAATCTGGCGAAGAGCAAGGAAATGCTGGAGCGCGCGTACCGGAAGTCTCCGGTGGGCCGCACAGTACTGTACCGGCTGGTCGAGGTGACGACCCGTCTGGGGCAGTTTGATGAGGCGCTGGAGTATTATTCGGAATATGTCCAGACCGCGCCCCATGACAACAACCGTTATATTCTTAAATACATGATATACAAAGGGAGGGGCAGCTCGCCGGAGGAGCTGATTGGCATTCTGGAGGAGTACCTTGGGCTGGAGTACACGGAGCGATGGGCATATGAACTGGCGAGCGTGTACCAGCAGGCGGGACAGATACAGAAATGTCTGGCTGCCTGTGACGATCTGGTGCTGTGGTTCCATTCCGGAAATTACGTGAAAAAGGCGCTGGAACTGAAAAAACGCTATGCCGCACTTACGCCGAAGCAGCAGCAGATTTATGAGGTATGCCTGCAGGATGATGCGCAGAAGGAGTATCTTGCGGATCCGGATGAAGAGGGCACCGTGATACAGGATTCTGTGACGCAGGATTCCCAGGAAACAGATGATGAAGTAGTTGCCGAAAACATCCTTGCAGAGACAGAGAAAGAGATTGCCGGTGAGATTGCCGCGCGCAAGGCTCAGATGGAGAAAGGGAGTGCGCCGAAACTGTCGAAGAAGTCTGCCTTTGGGGGCCTTGCGGGGATGAAACGCCGGAAGCCGGATGAGACGGAGACGAGTGCGCCTGTCAATCTGGAAATTCCGGAGACAGAGAAGCAGACGGATTTAAATGTCGAACTGGCGAAGAGCATGAGAAAGGTCGTCTCAGGCGTTACGAGAAATCCGGAGCCGAATGAGGATGACATACCGGCGGTTGTAGAGGAACGCCTGCACACGATCCGGCAGACACCGGTTGCCAAAGAGCCGGTGAGGAATGCGGGAAAGCTTTCGATAGATGACATTCTTCTTGAAATGGGTGAAAAAGGAAAACAGGCAGCCCAGGAAGCGAGAGCGCAAAGAGAGGCGGCCCAGGAGCAGTCTGCCGTGAGTATTGAGCCGGAAACGACGCAGGGCCAGGGCGTGAGTGCGAACGGTGGCCTGGAAACCGGAGCAGTGAAGGGTGTGACTGAAGACGTTGGCCTGGAAGCGGAAGCAATGGAGGGCGTGACTGCCAGTGAAGGCCTGGAAGCGGAAGCAGTGGAGGGCGCGACTGTCAGTGAAGGTCTGGAAGCGGAAACAATGGAGGGCGCGACTGTCGGCGGTAGCCTGGAAGTGAAAACAGTGGGGGACGTGACAGCCAGTGATGGTCTGGGAACAGCAGTGAAGCAGGGGGACACTTTTACGGCTCCGACAGCGGTGAAAGGTCAGGAGACGGCAGCTTTGAAGGAGGCTCCGTCTGCCGGACAGGCAGTTGAGGATTCAGATACAGATACGGTGGCGGCAGTCTATGAGAGAAGGGAAACGGATGCTGTGCAGGAACCGGAAACAGAGGAATCTCAGGAACCGGAGAAAATAAGGCATCCGGCTGCGCATCAGAAGATGGAATCAGAGATGGAGCCGATGGCAGTGCAGCCGTCAGCAGAGACGAAAACCAGTGGGAACCGTCGGACAGCAGCGGATACAGCGGAGCCTGGATCGGTTCCGCCGGTGGGTTCCCGCTCGATTACGGCTGCAGCCGCCAGAGAGCTGACACAGGAACAGCTTGAGGCACTCCGCTATTCCAGCAATCCGGAAAAGTTTTTAAAGAACCGGACGGCGCTTCCGTCGTATGCGGCTGCGGAGGATTTGTCCATGACGCGCAAAATTGTGAATACCAGGGAAGAACTGGAGGCGGCTGCCCGGAAAGAGATGATGGAGTCAAAGACCATTCGCATTCCGGCGGAGGAGATTGCCCGCGCGTACACGCAGGGAACAGACAGGAGCCAGGTCAAAATGGAGAAAACCATCCAAAATGAGGCTGCTGCCGCCATGGAGGGATTCGGCGAGGAGGGAAATGGCTCACAGGACATTTCTCCGGAACAGCAGTCAGACAAAACTGCGATGGATGGGGAGAATCAGAACACAATAAATGATGCTTCGCAGGAGGCTGAAATTTCGCATCGGGAGGAGACCTTAGCTGCGGAAGGACAGGAATCGTACGATGGCGAACAGAATCTGGACGAGCCATCCGGGGAGACCTTCGAGAATGAGGAATATCTTGACGACCCGTTGACCATCGAGCCGCATCTGCGCGGACTTTTTAAGGGATTTACGGAGATCGAAGGGATAGAGGATCAGATCGCGAATGCAATTTTGCAGGCGCTCTCTAAGGGTGAAGATCGTACCTCCCGCACCGGGAATATCCTGATCTTTGGTCCGCATAGCTCCGGGAAAACGACGCTGGCGACCAGCCTTGCGAAGGCGATCGCGCAGGAAAAAGGGCGGAAGGTTGCAAAAATGGCGCGCATTTATGGCGCTGATCTGAACCGGAAGGATATAGCGGCGACCATCGCCAAAATTGCCGGCGGCATGTTGATTGTGGAAGAGGCCGGCGACCTGGACGACAAAACGGTGGAACAGCTGACCACCGCGATGGAGTTCCGCACAGACGGGCTGATCGTGATTCTGGAGGACGAGCAGCGCTACGTGCATGATCTGCTGATGAAGCATCCGCGCTTTACGATGAAGTTCACGGCCCAGATTTATCTGCCGGAGTACACTGCAGACGAGCTGTGTATTTTTGCGCAGCAGCACGCGAACGAGCTGGACTATATGATCAGCGAGGAAGGCTTCGAATCCATTCGCCGGAAAATAGCGGCGATGGCGGATACCGAGACGCCGATGTCCGTCGGGGACACGCTTGCCCTGGTGGATAAGGCCATTCGTCATTCCAACAAGTTCATGCGCAAAATGTCGATGGGCAAAAAGCGATATGACCCAAATGATTATGTGCTTCTGTTTGCAAAAGATTTTAAGTAAATGCGTGACACCCGTCTTTCCTGGGAGAGACGGTGTACTTTTGCACTATTTTTTTACTATTTCAATCCTCTTTTTTAGAAAATTGCTGAATTTTCGAGACAAATCAAAATTTTTGTGTTATACTAACTGAAAATAAATGAGTTATGTTTACTATTTGCTACATATATATTGACAGGAGGTGCTTGTTATGGCAAAAAAAGTAGTGGTTGCGATTGGACGCCAGTTTGGAAGCGGCGGACACGAGATTGGAGAGAAGCTGGCGAAGCGGCTGGGGATTCAGTTCTATGACAAGGAGCTGATCAAGGTGATCGCGAAGCAGAGCGGGCTGTGCGAGAAGGTATTGGAGAGCTACGATGAGAAGCCGACGAACAGCCTTCTGTATTCCATCGTGATGGATGTCTATCCGTCTGTGATGTATACGGGACCGACCATTGACCAGCAGATTTATCAGGCAAATTACGATGCGATTAAGCAGCTGGGCGAGAAATCCTGTGTGATTGTCGGGCGGTGCGCGGATTACATCCTCAGGGACTGCCCGGAGCTGGTCAGCGTGTTCATCCACGCGGACGATGATTTCCGCGCAAAGCGCATCGCCGAGGAGTATCAGCTGCCGGATCCGAAGGTGCGGGATATGCTGGTAAAGACGGACAAAAAGCGCGCCAGCTATTACAATTTCCAGTCAGAGAAAAAGTGGGGCGCGGCAGTCAGCTACAATCTCTGCCTGGACAGCAGTTCGATTGGCATCGAAGGCAGCGTTGAATTGATCGAGAGCTATATTCGGCATCGCGGGCTGCTGTGAGAGGGATTATGCTTCCCGTGACGACTAATATGTAAATCAAGAACCAGTATAAACTGCTTTGCGGCGCGGTCCGGCTGTAATGCGAAACCGCATGTGGCGTGCCCCGGTTGTAAAGTGAAGCTGCATACGGCGCGGCCCGGTTGTAATGTGAAACCGCATGTGGCGCGGCTCAGTTATAATGTGAAACCGCTTTGCGACTGGTTAAACGGTTGAGAAAATCTAAGGGGACGTTTCATCTGCGCGATTCTGCACGATGAAACGTCCTTTTTTATGCGCAGGGCCGGGCAAGGCATATCCCATGCGAAGCGTGGGATGCCCGCGCCCCACAATCGAAGATTGGGGGCATAACCCGGCGAGGGTGTTTTGCGGCTAAAACCGCCCCGGCTTACCCTTGTTCGTCCGGACGGGCTGAAGACGAACGAAAGGATTTGTTTATTGAAATACTTGCAGAGATATGATACCTGACTTTAGGATTCTGCATTAAAAAATGGCGTTAATTTTAAAGGAAAGCC
>JAJQDT010000028.1 GCA_021202075.1 Lachnospiraceae bacterium
AAGTCTCTGTAGCTCAGCAGGATAGAGCGTTCGCCTCCTAAGCGAAAGGCCGTGGGTTCGAATCCCGCCAGGGACGCGTCATAAAAATGCGGAAGGGAAATTTTTTTTCGTTAGATGAGAACGAAGAAAAGCCTCCGCATTTCTTTGTTTTCAGAAAGCCATTTCTGATCCAATCTACATAATTCCGTCTAATAATTTTAGATAATTGAAGGATTTTGTCTAATGAAAAAGGGCGTTTTTCTAATATTTGAAATGAAGCGCTTTTTTCATGAGATTCTGTCTAAAAAAGGTGGGTGCTGCATTTTTATTAAAATGCAAACTGTGCCATTACTGTTCAATCTTGCACGTCTGTAATGCGAAGAATCATGGAATCAAAGCTGTCTAAAATTTTTAGATGAATCAAAACATTCAGCTAATGAAATAATGATTTTTCTAACAGAGCATAAGCCTTTGTTAGAAGCCTACATACCCGTCCTGTTCCATTTGTCAGAAAACGGAATCTGTGGCGGGTTTTTTATGCGCAGAGTATGTTTCGATTTGTGTAGCAAATCGAGAATTCTGAGCTGGGTAAGTACAGGCAAAAAATGCCTGTGCTCAAAATTATCCCAAGAGGAAGATTGGAGGTGACTCGAAAATGAGTGACGCAGCAGACGTACCGGTACAGTACGCGAGGGACAAGCCGAAAGACTGCCGATATTGTTTCTTATGGGAAGGCGGGAAGGTTGGCTGTCAGGTCGGCGGCATACGGAATTGCGTTTATATCATCCGGCAAGAGCAGATAGTGAATGACAAGTGCTACCAATGTCCCTACAGCAAAGGCACTCCCTGTATCGGCTGGTGTACTGCCGATGCGATAGCAGACATTCGGCAGAAGCGAACTTCTCGCGGCTGAAATGGAAACGCATTTCTCGTTAGGGCGATGCTGGCGGAACTGGCCGGAATTATTGTAGGAGGAGGTGATGATCGTATGCCGGTGATCCGCATTGAAAAAAATACGAATTATACTACCATGAGCAACTACCATCTTCGGGATAGTGATCTGACGCTGAAAGCGAAAGGACTGCTGTCTCTCTTTTTAAGCCTGCCGGAGAGTTGGATTTACAGTGTCAACGGTCTTGTGGCTATTTGCAAAGAAGGACGAAGCGGTGTTGCTTCTGGTCTTAGGGAATTGGAGGAAAAAGGTTATCTCCACCGAGAACGGAGACGCGATGAAAAGGGACTACTACGGGATAATGTTTATGTCATTTACGAGCGGCCTCAGAAACCAAAAGCAGGAAAACCAATGTCAGAAAACCTGCTTTTGGATGATAGGGAAGCAGAAAGCGCAGCTCCGGGAAATCAGGCATTGGAGAATCCAGAAGCAGAAAATCCAGCATTGGAAAATCAGACACTGGAGAATCCAGAAGCAGAAAATCTAACATTGGAAAATCCAGCACTGGAAAATCCAACGCAGGAAAATCCTGCGGAGGAAAAACCTGCGCAGGAAAATCGCACACAATTAATTAAAGAAGTAATAAGTAAAGAAAAAATAAATACTGATTTAATTAACAGAGAGTGTGAAAGAGAAATCCGGCATCAGCATGGTGCGTATCGGAATGTTCTTTTGAGCGATGCTGATTTTCTTACTTTACAGAAGGAGTTTCCGCGGGATTATGAACAGTGGATTGAACGTCTGTCGGAATATATGGCTTCCACAGGGAAGTCCTATAAGAATCATCTGGCTACGATTCGAAGCTGGGCAAAGCGTGAGCGGAGGCAGAACGGAGGAAGAAAGTACAGTCATGACAATTACAGATGCGAGGAAGGAGAGAGCCTGTGAGTGATGTTTTAGCGGCGTTCTTCAGACGGTACACAAAGACCGCCCCATCCGATGACGAGTATGTCGGAGAGGACGGTCTTTTTTACTGTAAAAAATGCAATACCCCTACGCAGTGCAGGATCAGAGTAGGAGGAATGGAGCGGATTGTCTCCTGTATGTGCCGGTGCCGGAAAGAAGATCAGGAAGCGTATGAAAGAAAGTTGGAAGAAACAACAAGGCTTAATCGGATCATGAGCCTGAAAGCAACGGGAATACAGGAAAAGGCGCTGCTTGACTGGACTTTTGAGAAGGCAGACGACAGCCAGGCTATACGCACTGCAAAGAAATATGCAGATAACTGGACGGATGCCAAAGCGAACAATTTTGGATTGCTGCTCTGGGGTGATGTTGGAACGGGAAAGTCGTTTGCTGCTGCCTGCATTGCCAATGAATTACTGGATCGCGGAATACCGGTGCTTATGACAAACTTTTCGAAAATTCTCAATCAAATGGGAGCCATGTATTCGGAGGAGCGGTACCGCTATATTGCTTCGCTGTCTGCCTTTGATCTGCTGATTATCGACGATCTCGGTATTGAGCGGAATACGGATTATGCGCTGGAACAGGTCTATGCGGTGATTGACGAGCGATACAAAGCAGGCAAGCCGCTGATTGTTACGACGAATCTGACAATCGGAGATATTCGGAATGCCGATGAAGTTTTTCATGCGAGGATTTACAGCCGGATACTGGAGCTTTGCACACCGATACAGGTGCGCGGAAAAGACCGGCGCACGGAAATCGGGCAGGATAAGCAGAAGCTGGTGAAAGAACTGGTTGGCGGCAGATGAAAATATATTTGCTGATTCTTCTGTATAGCCCAGATCATTCCGAAGAAAACAAGATTGGGGGTGATGAAAATTTCAAAAAGAGCAACGGTAACGGCGGTCGTCAATCAGAAAGGGGGAACAGGCAAGACCGTCACATGTGAGAATCTGGGCATTGGCCTTGCCAATGAAGGTAAAAAGGTGCTGCTGGTTGACGATGATCCGCAGGGAAGTCTGACCATCAGTCTGGGTTATCCGCAGCCGGATGATTTGCCGGTCACACTGTCTGACATGATGATGAAGATGATAAATGATGAGCCGATCAGTCCGGGAGAAGGCATTCTTCATCACAAAGAAGGGGTTGACCTGATGCCGGCGAATATCAATCTGGCAGGTCTGGAGGTGTCGCTGGTAAATGCTATGAGCCGTGAAAGTACGCTGAACCGCTATCTGGATACGGTGCGTTATCAGTATGACCATATTCTTCTGGATTGTATGCCGAGCCTGGGGATGCTGACAGTCAACGCACTTGCGGCGGCGGACAATGTTCTGATACCTGTTTGTACCCAATATTTGTCTGCCAAAGGTCTTGAACAGCTTTTACAGACAGTGAACAAGGTCCGCAGACAGATCAATCCCAAACTGAAAATTGAGGGAATCCTGTTGACCATGGTAGATGGCAGGACTAATTACAGTAAGGAGATTGCCAGTCTGATTCGGGAGACCTACGGAGAAAAACTGAATATCTTCGACACGGAAATACCGCGCTCTGTACGGGCTGCGGAAATCAGTGCTGAGGGGAAAAGTATTTATGAACATGACCCGAAAGGAAAAGTAGCCGCCGCCTATCGGAGTCTGACAAAGGAGGTGTTGGATAATGCCGAAAAAAGGCGCAAACATCGCATTGAGCAGCTACGATGATATCTTTTCAACAGAAGAAAGCCGCGAAGCTGCAACACGCGAACAGATTCGAAAGATTCCCATATCAGAACTTCACCCATTGTAATCGAATGCGGCAACGCACTTCTGAAAAATGGATACTGCCTGAAAATCTTCAACACGATCAACTTCAAAAAGAGCCAGCATTACAACCCGTTCGCCTATATTCATTCGGAAAAAGATATTTTAAAACTCGTTACCACGCTCATCACCAACACAAAGGGTGATGGAAAAGCCGGGGACGAGTTTTGGACAAAAGCGGAGACGCTACTTTACTGTGCGCTGATCGGTTATATCCATTACGAAGCGCCGGTTGAGGAACAGAATTTTGCTACTCTGATCGAATTTCTGAATGCGATGGAAGTGAGGGAGGATGATGAGGACTTTGAGAATCCGGTGGATCTGATGTTTAAGGAGCTGAAACGGAAAAAGCCAAACCATTTTGCAGTGCGGCAGTACGCCAAATTTAAACTTGCTGCCGGCAAGACCTTAAAATCCATCCTTGTGAGCTGCGGTGCTCGTCTGGCTCCGTTTGATATTGACGAGCTTCGGGAGATTACGTCCTATGACGAGCTGGCACTGGATACGGTCGGTGACAGGAAAACTGCCCTGTTTCTGATTATGTCGGATACGGACGCTACGTTCAATTTCCTGATTTCCATGATCTATACGCAGCTCTTTAACCTGTTGTGTGAGAAAGCGGACGATGTGTACGGCGGCAGGCTTCCGGTTCATGTGCGGTGCCTGATTGATGAGGCAGCGAACATCGGTCAGATTCCAAACCTGGAGAAACTGGTGGCGACCATTCGGAGCCGTGAGATTTCCGCGTGTCTGGTATTGCAGGCGAAAAGCCAGCTGAAAGCAATCTACAAGGACAACGCCGACACAATCATCGGAAATATGGACAGCCAGATTTTCTTAGGCGGCTCGGAGCCGACTACGCTGAAGGAACTGAACACGGCTCTCGGCAAGGAAACGATTGATATGTTCAATACCTCGAATACAAGAGGGAACAGCCCATCGTATGGACAGAACTATCAGAAACTCGGTCATGACCTTGCTTCGATAGATGAGCTTGCGGTGCTGGACGGCGGAAAATGCATCCTGCAGCTGCGCGGTGTCCGTCCGTTTTTGTCGGATAAGTATGACTTGACGCAGCATCCGAATTATAAGTACACGTCTGACGCTGACCCAAAGAATGCCTTTGACATCGAAGCATTCCTGCACAGGGAAATGGAGTTGCAGCCAGATGAGATGTTTGATTCGGTCGATATGGATGCCGAAGAACAGATGGAAAAGAAACAGACAGAGCGGCGGAAAAATAAAGCCGCTGCCCTGTAATGTTAATAATTCGCTGACAGTGGGAAAGGAGGTGCTATATGGCTGACAGAAACGAAAGAACGACTCCGGCGGGACAGGGTGCTCCGCAGGGACGCACGGGTGTGGATGAGGTTACGATCAAATTCGGGAAAGGGCTGGTAGGTGATGTATTTACCTCAAAAAAGTCCGGCAAAGAACTTGTGGAAGTGTCGATTCCGAACTCGGACCCAGCGGATAAGAGACCGTGGGCGAGATTTGTGGTTGCTCCCGGCATGATCCATGACAATAAGTTTGGAAAAGGCGTCTGGATGAAGCTGCCGAGAGACGGAACAACGAGAGTTTCCCGTAACGTACTGCAGGGGCAGGACGAGAACGGCAGGAACATCTGGAAAAGAGAGAGCCGCGATGTCCCCAACACGGAACTGAAAGAGATGGTGGAATTTTACCGCGAGAAGTCGCGCGGCTCCGTGCTTTCTGATCTTGACGGGAAGCGGGCGGCAGCAGCGGATGCTGCGAGGACTGCCCCACGGCAGGCGTCACGACCAAAGGAAGCCGCCAGGTAATGCGGCAGGAAAAAATGATTTTGGCAGAGAATATCCCCACCCAGGAAAGGCAGAACAGGCGGGGATATTTTTATGCCGCAGCAATTATGAATGAGATGAAAGAGAGGACTTTTATGTTTAAGAAAAGAGCATGGAAACGTGTACTTGCCAGTGTGCTGACACTGGCGACTGTTTTTTCTACAGCATTTTCACCGCTGATGTCGTATGCGTCAACGGAAACGACTTTTGAGTCAGAATACCCGGAGCTGGACGAGGTGAAAGACCAGTTGGAGTCAGATGAGATCGTGACGGTCACAGACATTGAGGTGGAGAACGGAAGCAGCTTTGATGCTTCGACTGATTTTAGCGGCATCACCTATGATTCCGGTAAGGTAAAGATTACGCTTCATGAAGCGAAGGACAGCAGCGGGAATTCTTATTCCTCTGCAGCGGCTGGATCGTATAAAGCTGTTTATGCAGTAGTGCCTGCAAGCGGCAATCCGTCTTACCGGGTTTCGAGAACCATCACGGTTAAGGAGCCGCAGACGGAAGCACAGACACAGGCAGCATCCTCACAGGATTCGGACAGCGGGGACGATGATTCCGGCGATGGAGAATCTGCGGATGACGGGGAGGCAGACCTACAGTCGGCTGCGGACTCATCGACTGAAACAGTAAGCGATGCAGAGTCGGAAACAGAAGCAGCGACAGACACTGCATCGGAAGATACGGAAGAAAACGTGGATACCGCAGCTGAAGCAGAAGCGGAAATTGACGCTGACGGTGATTCCGATTCGGATAACGCTGATGGATCGGATGATTCTGAATCTTCTGAATCCGGCGTTGACACTGATGCAGAGGTTGATTCAGAAGAAGAAACGGAATCTGAAACAGAATCCGAGCTGGAATCTCAAATCGGAACTGTAGTATTTTCTCTGGATGAAACAGACGTAGAGGCTTCCACTGAAATCTCCACAGAGGGTGCTACGGAAATGACTACCGAGGAATTTGAATCCGAGCTGGAAGCAAGCGAGGATCAGGAAACGGTGGATGAAGAAACCGGACTGACGCTTTCCGAGGTACTGGAGGAAGCATCAGAGCAGGGGATTGCCCTTACTGATCTGGAAGCTGGTGAGAGTGTGGAATATTCCGTGAGCGTCAGCAGTGTATCAGCAACGGCACTGACGGCTTCTTCTACACAGTCGGTTACGATTACAAAGGGTACAACCTATTATTATGCCGATTACGGCCTTGGTTCGTATTATACTTCCCCGTATTATGTTTCTTACGGAAGCATTTCAGCGACAGCTTATTGTGTTCAGCCGTCGAAATCGGGGCCGGACGATGGAACCTATACCGTCACAAAGCTGAGCGACAGTAAGACGCTGGCAAAGGTTTGCTATTACGGCACAAAGGCGTCTGATGATGATGGATTTTTTGCCACCTATTACCCGGATTTTTCGACCGGAAAGCGTTTCATCATCACGCACCTTGCGGCAGCTTATGCGAACGGCAGCAGTGATGCCTTTTCCGGGGCAAACTCTACCGGGCAGGCTCTGGCAATGGAGCTGTACAACTACTGTGTATCGCAGCCGGAGATTCCGGATGTGGCAATGTCGTTTTCCAATGATGATGTGACCGCTTATATCGATGGTGATGAGCAGCGCACGGAAGAAATTACGTTCAGTGCGGATGAGCTGCAGACGATCACGCTTGACCTTCCGGACGGCGTGAAGCTGCACAACACAACGACTGGCAAGACCAGTAAGGCAGGTGCGAGTGTTACCATCAGCGGCGGCACGACATTTTATCTGTCCGCTCCGCTCACGCAGGCTTCGGATGTGTCCGGGAGCTGGTCGTCAAAGATGAAGGGCAGTATCACAAAGGAATATTCCGCTTATAAGATTACGACCGGAAGTTCCACTCAGGATCTGGCTTTCGTGTTTGGCGAGGGTGTGACCAGCGAGAAGTACGTTACTCTGTCGGTGACGTGGATTCAGATGGCGGCAGTAAAGGTTATTAAGGTCGATTCTGTAAATACAGGTAATACGCTTTCCGGGGCAGTGTTCGGAATTTATTCCGATGAAGCCTGCACGGAGCTGATTGAGACAATGCCTGCTACGGATGAGAACGGCGAGTCAGAAGTGGAATTCGTTAAGACACAGGACACGGTGTATCTGAAGGAGATTACCGCTCCGACCGGTTACCGTATCAATACAACGACTTATAACGTGGAACTGGTAGACAATACCACGACTACTGTGACGGTACCGGATGAGGAACAGCTTGGAGAACTGACGGTTTACAAAGAGGGCCAGGTGCTGACCGGCGCGACGGTCACTTCCACAGGGGTGACATTCACCTATGAGAACAGCCGCCTGCCGGGTGCTGTTTACAACGTTTACGCCGGTGAGGATATTTATAATGCCTACGGCACAAAGGTGTACAGCAGCGGCGACCTTGTAAAAGAGGGGCTGACAACCGGGAATGATGGGACGGCTACCCTTTCAGGGCTTGTCCTTGGAACCTATGTGATCAAAGAAGCACAGGCACCGGCGAATTATTATAATTCCGGTGAGAGCAAAACGGTGACGCTCACCTTTGCAGGCGAGACGGTTGAAGCGGTTTTTGCTTCCGTCACGTTTTCCAATGACCGCCAGAAGGCTTCTGTTTCTGTAAACAAAGTGGATGCCGATACCCAGACTCCGCTTCCCAATGCAGTGATTGGTCTGTATGCAGCGAGCGATATTAAAAACGCGGCGGGCAGTGTGGTCGTGGAAAAAGGGACTCTGATCGAGAGTGTTACGACCGGCAGCGACGGCGCGGCAGCGTTTTCCGCGGATCTGCCGATTGGTTACAGCTATGAGGTAAAGGAGATTCAGGCTCCGGCGTATTATGTGAGAAATGCGGAGGATGTTTATACGTTCACGTTCTCCTATACGAATGATTCGGAAAAGACAGTAGCATTCTCCCACACGTTCACGGACGAGAGAGTGAGCGCGCATATCACCCTGTATAAGAGGGATTCGGAAACAGGGGAAACGGCGCAGGGCGACGCAACACTGGAAGGAGCTGTTTATGGTCTGTATGCCCGTGAGGACATCACTTACCCGGACGGAGTGAGCGGAACGCTATATGCGGCGGGAGACCTGGTGGCGACACTGACTACGGATGCAAACGGGGAGGCGGAGATTGATGACCTGTATCTCGGAAGCTATTATGTGAAAGAGATCACCCCGCCGGTTGGTTACGTCCTTGATGAAAACGAATATGATCTTGTCTGCAGCTATGACGGTGACCTTACGGCAAAGGTGGAGCTTACCTGTACTTCGCAGGAGGATGTGATCAAGCAGCCGTTCCAGATCATTAAAGCGGCGAGCAACGGGAAGACGGATGCGGATCTGCTCTCCGGCGTGGGCTTTACCGTGTATCTGGTAAGCAGCCTGTCGGTGAATGCGGACGGCTGTTATGATTTTGATTCTGCGGAACCGGTTGTGGTAACTGCGGACGGCGGAACGGAGATGTTCACGGATGAGAAAGGCTATGCCTGCTCGATTGCACTGCCATATGGCACCTATATCGTCCGCGAGACAACGACCCCGCACAATTATAGCCCGGTCGATGATTTTATCGTGACCATCACGGAGAATAACCCAGATGAGCCGCAGACCTGGCGCGTACTGCTTGATGAGGAATTTGAAGCGAAGCTGAAAATCGTTAAGAAAGACGATGAGACGAAGCAGGCTGTGCTCCGGGCAAATACGGAGTTTAAAGTGTATGACATTGACAACGGCTGCTATGTGGAGCAGGTGACGACTTACCCGACCACGACGGTCCACACATCGTTCTTTACGGATTCGGAGGGTTATCTGATCCTGCCGAACAGTCTGGAGCCTGGCAATTACCGGATCGAGGAAGTCACAGCACCTTATGGCTACACGCTGAGCACAGATTATGTGGAGATCTGCGTGGATTCCAATACGGCCTACCTGATTGATTCGGTCAGCGGCGATGTGATCATTGAAGTCGCATATGAGAATCATGCGGTTAAGGGCGAGCTTACCATTGTAAAAAGCGGCGAGACCCTCACAGGGTACAAGGATGATTTTATCTATGAGGAAACCACCCTTGCAGGAGCAGTATTTGAAGTTTACGCAGCGGAGGATATTTATACCGCTGACTGCCAGACGGACAGTAATGGAAACCGGAGAACTGTTTATACCAAAGGAACTCTGGTAACTACGGTAACGACAGATGAAAACGGAAAGGCAGTTGTATCGGACCTCCCGCTCGGTAAGTACGAGGTGAAAGAGGTAACTGCACCGGACGGCTATACGCTGAACACCGTTTCCCAGACAGTAGAATTTGTCTATGCGGACCAGAATACCGCGGTGGTAAAGGAAACGCTGAATTTCACGAATGAACGTCAGAAAGTGGAAATCACCGTAGAGAAGCAGGATGCGCAGACCGGCGCAGTCGTTTCCGGGGCTGTTTTCGGCATTTATAATTCCGAGGACATTACGGCAAACGGTAAGGTGATCGTGGAAGCGAACACACTCCTGCAGAAAATGACCAGTGATGAGGACGGACTTGCGGTCTGCACACTGGATCTCCCGCTCGGACAGTATTATGTGAAAGAGCTTTCGGCGCCGGACGGTTTTGTTTCTTCGGATGAGGTTCTCACATTCGATGCTTCGTATCAGGGGCAGGATGTAGAAGTGGTTACACTGAAATCTGTAAAAAAGAATGAACCGACTACGGTGGAGATCACGAAATCAGACCTGACCACGGGCGTGGAGCTTTCGGGAGCGTCTCTTACGGTAACAGACAGTAAAGGAAATGAAGTGGACAGCTGGGTATCGGTAGCAGGCGAAGCCCATGTGATCCAGTACCTTGTGGTAGGTGAGACCTACACGCTCCATGAGGAGATCGCGCCTTACGGCTATCTGAAAGCAACGGACATCACCTTTACTATCGAGGATACGGCAGAGGTGCAGAAGGTGGAGATGCAGGATGAGGTTCCGACGGCGACTCTGATCGTGAACAAGAAAGGTGAATTTCTTGAGAGCGTGACGCTGGTGAGCCTTGTAAAAGGAATTCTCGAATATATCTTCAACTATCTCACAGGGAACCTTTCGGATGTGACCTTTGAGGTTTACGCGGCAGAGGACATCAAAGCAGCGGACGGAGTGAGCGCAGATTATTACAGCGCGGACGAGCTGGTCGCGACGATCACAACGGACGAGACCGGCACGGCGAAGCTGGAAGGGCTTCCGGTCGGGAAGTATTATGTGAAAGAGGTCGAGACGGTAAGCGGTTATGTGCTGGACGATGAAATCCGCTATGTGGACCTTAGCTATCAGGATCAGGATACTGCTGTGATCGTCTATGA
The DNA here is from genome assembly GCA_021202075.1 of Lachnospiraceae bacterium. Lineage (GTDB taxonomy): Bacteria > Bacillota > Clostridia > Lachnospirales > Lachnospiraceae > Choladousia. The sequence continues at coordinate 10,819 of JAJQDT010000028.1, forward strand.
CGAGGACTGGCAGAATGAGCGCCAGAAGGTATCTGTCAGTGTGGTAAAGACCGAAAAAGATACAGACCGCACTCTGGAAGGAGCCATCTTCGGTCTGTTCGCAGCTGAAGATATCGTATCTGCGGCGGGTACCGTGCTGATTCCTGCAGGCGAGATTATCGAACTGAAAACCACGGATGAGAATGGACGCATTGATTTTGTGGCAGATCTTCCGATGGGTGCGTCCTGCTACGTGCAGGAGCTTTACGCACCGGCTGGCTTTGTGACGACCGGAGAGACGCGTGAGTTTACCGTGGAATGGCAGGGCGAAGATGTCGAAGAACAGACATTTGAGTTCACTTTCGAGGATGAAGCGACTACGGTGGAAATCACAAAGAACGACCTGACGACCGGTGAGGAACTTCCGGGAGCGCAGATGCAGGTTGTGGATGTGAATGGAAACGTAGTTGACGAGTGGACATCGACCGAGGAAGCCCATGTCATCAAAGAACTGGAAGTTGGCAGAACCTACACCCTGATTGAGACAAAGCCGGCAGACGGCTACGCGACAGCGGAGAGCATCGAGTTTACCATTGAAAACACGGCTGAGATTCAGAAAGTCGTGATGGAAGATGATGTGACGACAGTCGAAATCAGCAAGACCGACCTGACAACCGGAGAAGAACTGCCGGGGGCGGAGCTGGTCGTGACGGATGAGGATGGAAATGTAGTAGATGAATGGACATCCACTGAGGAAACCCATATCATCGAGAAACTTGTCGTTGGAAAGACGTACACCCTGACCGAGACCAAACCGGCGGATGGTTATACGACTGCGGAAAGCATTGAGTTTACCATCGAAGATACGGCAGAGGTTCAGAAAGTCGTGATGGAAGATGATGTGACAACAGTGGAGATCAGCAAGACCGACCTGACAACCGGAGAGGAACTGCCGGGAGCGGAGCTGGTTGTAACGGATGAGGATGGAAATGTAGTAGATGAGTGGACATCGACCGAGGAACCGCATATCATCGAGAAACTCGTCGTTGGAGAGACGTACACCCTGACCGAGACGAAACCGGCAGATGGTTATACGACAGCGGAGAGCATCGAGTTTACCATTGAGGATACGGCTGAGATCCAGAAGGTTGAGATGAAAGATGATGTGACGACGGTGGAGATCACGAAAACCGATCTGACGACTGGAAAGGAACTTCCGGGAGCGAAACTGATCGTGACTGACGAGGATGGAAACGTAGTAGATGAATGGACATCGACAGAGGAAGCTCATGTGATCGAAAAGCTGATCGCTGGAAAGAAGTACACTCTGACTGAGACGAAACCGGCAGACGGTTATGTAACTGCGGAAAGCATTGAGTTTTATATCGAGGATACCGCCGAGGTTCAGAAAGTCGAGATGAAGGATGATGTGATGAAGCTGAAAATCTCCAAGCAGGACATCGCCGGAAAGGAGCTGCCGGGAGCGACGCTGACGATTCTCGATGAAGACGGAAATGTCGTGGAAAGCTGGATTTCCACCAACGAGCCGCATTATATCGAGATGATTCCGGTCGGTAAGTACACGCTCCGTGAAGAAACCGCTCCGGATGGCTATGTCGTAGCGGAAGATGTGGAATTTGAAGTTCTGGATACCGGCGAAGTACAGTGCGTGACCATGGTCGATGAAACGGCTCCTGTGACGGTTGTCTCCAGCGGTTCGTCTGATGTGCCAAAGACAGGGGATGATACACCGCTTGCATTCTGGCTGATTCTGCTTCTGGCTGCTATGGGCGGCATTGGCGGTGTGATTCTGGTGAATCGCCGCAGAAAAAAAGCAGCGCGGTGACGGAAACAGAAATCGGATAGGGGGAGTCCTTTTTCCCTATCCGCTTGGCGCGGGGTGCGGGCAGCGAAGCTGCCAAAATTCCTTTCGCACCCCTGCGCATCATAAAATGACTGGCGGCGGGGAAACTGCTGCCGCAGATAATAAGTGGGAAAGGGCGTTTGCAACCGAAATGGAAGCAGCGCCCTTTTTGCGTCTTTGAAGAAAGTGAGGACTGGACAATGAGGATTGCGATTGGAGTGTTTCTGCTGCTGCTTACGTTTTGTATGTACTGCTGTCTCCGTGTGGGGTCCGAGGAAGACGACTGGATGGAAGAACACATGAGGAAAAGGGCGGATGAAAAGGAAGGTTGATAGTTGACATGGAGATGAAGTCAGGACGCTCACCGCCGGGGAGCAGGATTTTTGCGGAGATTACAATTTAAAACTGAATATGGAACTTAACGGGGAGAGGGTCTCATGTATGCAGGATTGTCGAGCGACGGTGCCTGATGCGATGACCCTCTTTTTTTATGTCAAAACCCAAAGAAATCAATCCAAAATTATGAAAGGAGACGCCAGAATCGCAGTTTGGACTGGTCCTGCTGCGGGCAGGATTGGGTCTGTATTCTTTTGGGTTTTGTAAAAAAAATGAAAAACCGGCAATAAAAGTCGGTTCTGCGATTTTGGTTTTATGACTTATGGATTTTTTCAATTCTGCAGTTGATTGTTTACAGACCGTTGTTGTCGCACTCGGCGCGGGTCTGGGTATCTGGGGAGGTATCAACCTTCTGGAAGGTTATGGCAACGACAACCCCGGCGCGAAGTCGCAGGGAATGAAGCAGCTGATGGCAGGCGGCGGTGTTGCCCTCATCGGTATCACTCTGGTGCCGCTGCTGTCCGGACTTTTCGGCTGACCCTCCCGTCCGGGAAGCGGTCTGACTGTGGCGGGTGCTGACTGTGCGCCCGCCGCCATAAAACGAAGGGAGGAAGCGGCTATTGAATTTTATCATCCAGCAGATAAGTAACTGGATCAAGGAATTGCTCGTAGCCGGGGTCATGGACAACCTTACCGGGCTGTTTGACTCGGTAAATTCAGAGGTCGGCTCCATCGCAACGGAGGTAGCGACAACGCCGGAGAATTTCTCTCCCGCTGTGTTTGCACTGATTCGGAACGTGTCGGAGTCGGTTATTACGCCGGTTGCAGGCATCATCCTCACCTTTATCTGCTGTTACGAACTGATCCAGATGATCATGGAGCATAATAATCTGTCAAATCTTGATACCTGGATGTTCTTTAAATGGGTCTTTAAGACTTATCTTGCGGTTATGCTGATTACAAACTGCTTTAATATCACGATGGCTGTTTTCGATGTGGCAAGCAGCGTAGTAGGAGCGAGCGGCGGTCTGATCTCGGAAAGCACCGAGGTGAGTGCGGATATGCTCAGCACGCTGGAGGATACGCTGAACGATATGGAGCTGTTTCCACTGTTCGGCCTGTATATGCAGACATTTTTAATCCAGATTACCATGTTTGCCATGTCCATTGCTATTTTTGTTATCGTCTACGGACGTATGATTGAGATTTATCTGATGACCAGTCTTGCACCGATCCCGTTTGCTACGTTCGGAAACCGGGAACAGAGCCAGATCGGAATGAATTACCTGCGCTCACTGATTGCGCTGGGATTTCAGGGGTTCCTGATCCTTGTCTGCGTGGGTATCTATGCGGTACTGATTCAGACGGTGACCATTTCGGACGATATCATTTCCTCACTCTGGGGAATTGTCGGTTATACGGTGCTGCTGGTATTTACCCTGTTTAAGACAGGAAGTCTCGCGAAAAGTGTGATGAACGCGCACTGACAGAAAGGAGGGGAGACTTTGGCTGCTTATGTATCTGTACCCCGTGACCTGACGAGGGTAAAAAGTAAAGTCCTGTTCAATCTGACAAAACGGCAGGTGATCTGCTTCGGGTCGGCGGCGCTCATCGGGGTGCCGTCTTTTTTCCTGTTAAGGAAACTCGGCAACATTAGCCTTGCTACGCTCGGTATGATGGTAATCATGATCCCGCTGTTTCTGCTCGGTATGTATGAAAGGGACGGACAGCCTCTGGAAGTGATCGCGTATCAGTTTATCCAGGCAAAATTTATCAGGCCCAAAATCCGCCCATATCGGACGGATTGTTATTACGCCGCCATCATGCGGCAATGCAAAGTTTATGAGGAGGTAGACGCGATTGTTTGCAACGAAAACGAAAGCAGGATCAAAGCCTGCGGCAAAAAGAGCGGCAGGAAAAACGAACACAAAAACAAAGCCAAGAGTAAAAACGGCCGCAGGCGCAGGAATTGAAACTGTGGGAAGCAAAACTGCGGAATCGGAGCTGACACCCGCACAGAAGAAAAAAATCCGGGCTGTGATGAAACAGCACCGCATGGATGGAAAGGTGCCGCAGACGGCGCAGCAGTCCATCCCTTTTGAACGGATGTTTCCGGACGGTATCTGCCGTGTCCGCAGCAACTATTACACACAGACGATTCAGTTTCAGGATATTAATTACCAGCTGGCGCAGCAGGAGGACCAGGGGGCAATCTTTGAGGAATGGTGCAGCTTTCTCAACTTTTTTGACAGTTCCATTCACTTCGAGCTGTCCTTTATAAATATGAATACCGATGCGGAGAATTTTGAGAAGTCCATCCGGATTCCACTGAAAAAAGACGGCTTTGATTCCGTGCGGACCGAATACAGCGAGATGCTGCGGTCACAGCTTGAGAAAGGAAACAACGGTCTGACCAAGACAAAGTATCTGACATTTGGTATCGAGGCAGATTCGATGAAGCAGGCGAAGCCGCGGCTGTATCATGTGCAGACGGATATCCTCAACAACTTCCACCGGCTCGGCGTCACTGCGCGGGTGCTGGATGGCAAGGAGCGGCTCGCCCTGATGCATGGTATGTTCCACATGGGAGACAAGGATAAATTTTTCTTTGACTGGAAATGGCTCCCGGAGTCGGGGCTGTCCGTGAAGGATTTTATTGCTCCGACATCTTTTTCCTTTAAGACGAGGACATTTACCATGGGGAACGTCTACGCGGCGATGTCCTATCTTTCGATCACAGCATCCGACATCAGTGACCGGCTGCTGAAGGATTTTCTTGATATGGACAGCAGCCAGGTCGTCACGATGCACATCCAGTCGGTAGACCAGAACAAAGCAATCAAGACTGTGAAGCGGACGATCACGGAGCTGGACCGCTCGAAGATTGAGGAACAGAAAAAAGCAGTCCGTTCCGGATATGATATGGACATCATCCCGTCCGACCTTGCGACTTACGGCAAAGACGCAAAAGCGCTGCTGAAGGAGCTGCAGAGCCAGAATGAAAGGATGTTCATGGTGACGTTTCTGGTAATGAGCACCGGGCGCACCGAGCAGGAGCTGGAGACCAACGTGTTCCGGGCTTCCTCTTTGGCGCAGAAGCATAACTGTAACCTGCGCCGTCTGGATTTTCAGCAGGAACAGGGATTGATGAGCAGCCTGCCGCTCGCAGACTGTCAGATCAACATCCAGCGCGGGTTGACCACAAGTTCCACGGCAATCTTCGTGCCGTTTACCACGCAGGAGTTGTTTCAGGAAGGCGACGGCTCCCTTTATTATGGGCTGAATGCACTCTCCAATAACCTGATCATGGTAGACCGGCTGCGGCTGAAAAACCCAAACGGGCTGATTCTGGGTACACCTGGTTCAGGTAAATCATTCGCTGCGAAGCGCGAGATTGGCAATGCGTTTCTGGCGACGGATGATGACATTATTGTGTGCGATCCGGAGTCAGAGTATACGGCTCTTGTGAACCGTCTGGATGGACAGGTAATAAAAATCAGTCCGTCGAGTACGCAGTATATCAATCCGATGGACATCAACCTGAACTACTCTGAGGAGGACAACCCTGTCGCACTGAAATCCGATTTTATTCTTTCTCTGTGCGAGCTGATCGTCGGCGGCAAGGAGGGGCTGCAGCCAGTGGAGAAAACAGTGATCGACCGTTGTGTCCATCAGATTTACCAGAAGTATTTCGAGAATCCGGTGCCGGATAATATGCCGCTGCTGGGTGACTTGTATGACAGCCTTCTGCAGCAGGAAGAAAAGGAAGCCCGCCATGTGGCAACTGCTCTTGAAATCTATGTAAAAGGTTCCCTGAACCTGTTCAACCATCACACGAACGTGGACATTCAGAACCGGTTCGTCTGCTACGACATCAAGGAGCTGGGCAAACAGCTGAAGAAAATCGGGATCCTGCAGAAGAAAATGGTCTCCCTTATGATGTAGAGATCCGGCGCATGAGATTTGACGAGCCGAATCTGGATGAACCGGAGCAGGAAACTGAAACGCAGACGCAGATAGCCGAAACACAAGAAAGCGATTTTCAGGAATTTGATTCACAGGAAATCCAAACGCCGGAATCAGAAGCGACTGCTGGCGCAGATGAATATGCACAGGTAGCAGAACCGGAACAGGGTATAGATACTGCCCCATCCGTTACCGCCCACAACTTCCACATTACAGATGACCATCTGGGTGAGGGCGGGCCAAAGCAGAAGTATTCCATGAATGTTGCTGCGATTCGCACCCTGCTGACACTGGAAGACGAGAAGCGGAATGCAACGCCGGAGGAACAGGAGATTTTGTCAAAATATGTCGGCTGGGGAAGTCTTGCAGACGCATTTGACCCGAATAAACCGGTATGGGCGCAGGAGTATCGGGAGCTGAAAGAACTGCTCTCCGAGGATGAATATGCGGCGGCAAGGGCATCGACGCTGAATGCTCATTATACCAGCCCGACCGTGATCCGGGCGATTTACGAGGCGGTCGGTCAGATGGGCTTTACGGCGGGTAATATCCTGGAGCCGTCCATGGGCGTGGGAAACTTTTTCGGTCTGCTGCCGGAAAATATGCAGGGAAGCCGCCTGTATGGGGTAGAACTGGATTCCATTACCGGGCGCATTGCGCAGAAGCTGTATCCGGAAGTGGAGATCAAAGTAGCTGGATTCGAGACGACGGACAGGCGTGATTTTTATGATCTGGCGGTTGGAAACGTACCGTTCGGGGATTACCGGGTGAATGATAAGCCTTACAATAAGCTGGGCTTTTCCATTCACAATTACTTTTTTGCGAAAGCGCTGGATCAGGTGCGTCCGGGCGGCGTGGTGGCGTTTGTTACAAGTCGTTATACGATGGACGCGAAATCACCGGATGTCCGTAAATATCTGGCGCAGCGGGCGGAACTGCTCGGAGCAATCCGGCTTCCCAATAATGCTTTCCTCGCAAATGCAGGAACGGGTGTGGTCTCGGATATTATTTTCCTGCAGAAAAGACCCACGCCTATCGACATTGAACCCGATTGGGTGCATCTGGGAATGACAGCGGATGGTATCGCAGTCAACAGCTATTTCATTGATCATCCGGAAATGGTGATGGGAGAACTGACGACCGAGAGCACACAGTACGGACGGGAGGAATGCACAGTTGCACCTATCCCCGGCGCGGATCTGGGAGAACAGCTCCACGAAGCAGTTTCCCATATCGGAGGGATTTATGAGCCGGAAGCCTCTTTTACTGATGTCGGAAGCGGTATTCTGGAAACGGATGGAGCCGGGGAAAGCCGGGAGGTAATTCAGGCTGATCCGGATGTAAAGAATTTCTCCTATGCTGCAGTGGACGGTGAGGTATACTTCCGTGAGAATTCCATCATGCGCCGGGTAGACATGAATGAGACTGCGAAACAGCGTGTGATTGGCATGATTGGCCTGCGTCAGATCGTGAATGAACTGATCGCGTATCAGATGGAGGACTATCCGGATACGGCAATCCATGAAAAACAGCAGGAGCTGGAAACGGCTTATGATAAATTTACAGTGGATTATGGGATTCTGAATTCTCGTGCGAATGCGAGGGTATTTGCGGACGATTCTTCCTATTATCTTCTCTGTTCCCTTGAAAATGTGGATGAAGATGGTAACCTGATCAGCAAGGCGGATATGTTCACGAAGCGGACCATCCGTCCGGACCGGAGTGTGACCAGCGTGGATACGCCGGTGGAAGCACTTGCGGTTTCTATTGGGGAGCATGGAAAGGTGGATCTGCCGTTTATGTCGGAACTGCTCGGAACGCCGGGAGAATATGGGCGAATTACAGAGGAGTTGTCCGGTATCATTTTCCGCGATCCGTTTGAAACGTCCGAAATTGACGAAACGGTTGGATGGCACACGGCAGACGATTATCTGTCCGGTGATGTCCGGGCAAAGCTGCAGGCGGCACGTCTGGCGGCAAAAACAGATCCGTTTTATGATGTCAATGTTTCCGCACTGGAGAAAGCGCAGCCGAAAGACCTGGATGCTTCCGAAATTGATGTGCGGCTCGGTGCCACATGGATTGACAAAAAATATATTCAGCAGTTCATGGAAGAAACCTTTGAACCGCCTTTTTATATCCGCAGGTATATTGAAGTGAAATTCTCTCCGCGGACAGCGGAATGGCAGATATCCGGAAAGACGATGCCGGATCGGCATGATGTGGCTGCTTATGTCACCTATGGTACTGATCGGGCGAATGCCTATCGCATACTTGAAGAAACACTGAACCTGAAGGACATTCGTATTTATGATACGGTGGAGGATGATGACGGCAAGCAGAAACGGGTGCTTAATAAAAAGGAAACGACTCTTGCACAGCAGAAACAGCAGGCCATCAAGGATGCGTTTCAGGATTGGATATGGAAAGACCCCCGCCGCCGGACAGATTTGTGCCGTAAGTACAATGAACTGTTTAACAGTACGCGCCCCCGTGAGTACGACGGTTCGCATATCCATTTTGTCGGGATGAATCCGGAGATCATACTGCGGGAGCATCAGAAAAACGCGATTGCCCATGCCCTCTATGGCGGCAATACTTTACTCGCTCACGAGGTGGGTGCAGGCAAAACGTTTGAAATGGCTGCGGCAGCAATGGAATCCAAAAGGCTCGGCCTTTGCCAGAAATCTCTTTTCGTGGTTCCGAACCATCTGACCATGCAGTGGGCAAATGAATTTCTTCGGCTTTATCCCAGTGCAAAACTGCTGGTGGCGACACGGAGGGATTTTGAGACTTCACGAAGAAAGAAATTCTGCGCCCGCATAGCGACTGGCGATTACGATGCAATCATTATCGGTCACAGTCAGTTTGAAAAAATCCCGATGTCTATTGAGCGGCAGGAACGCGAACTTCGGGAGCAGATTGATGAAATTGAAGAAGAAATAGCCAGTCTGAAAATGGAGCGCGGTGAAAAGTTTACCATCAAGCAGATGGAGAAATCGCGCCGCTCTTTAAAAGCAAGACTGGAAAAATTATTAAGTACAGAGCGGAAAGATGATGTGGTAACCTTTGAGCAACTGGGAGTGGACCGGCTTTTTGTAGATGAGAGCCAGGCGTTCAAAAATTTGTTCCTCTATACCAAGATGAGAAACGTTGCAGGGATTGCCACATCGGAAGCGCAGAAATCATCTGATATGTATATGAAATGCCGTTATCTGGATGAGGTGACAGGCGGACGCGGTGTCATTTTTGCCACGGGTACACCCGTGAGCAACAGTATGACGGAGCTTTACACGGTCATGCGTTATCTTCAGTACGGCACTCTGCAGAAGAAAGGACTGACTCATTTCGACTGCTGGGCTTCAACCTTTGGTGAAACAACGACCGCAATCGAATTGGCTCCTGAAGGAACAGGATATCGGGCGCGGACGAGGTTTGCCAAGTTCTTTAATCTTCCGGAGTTGATGGCGATGTTCAAAGAAGTGGCAGACATTAAGACCAGTGATGAGCTGGATCTGCCAGTCCCGGATGCGAAGTTTGAAACAGTCGTCGTGAAGCCGTCCGATTATCAGAAAAAGATGGTGCAGCAGCTGTCAGAACGGGCGGCAGCTGTCCATGCCGGTACTGTGGACGCATCGGTTGACAATATGCTCTGCATCACCTCTGACGGTCGGAAGATCGGTCTTGACCAGCGTCTGATGAACCCGCTGCTGCCGGACGACCCCGGAAGTAAACTGAATGCCTGCGTGAATAACGTATTTCGCATCTGGCAGGAGGGGACACCGGGCAAACTGACACAGCTTTTGTTCTGTGATATGTCCACACCGAAGAAAGACGGCACATTTAACGTTTACGACGACATCCGTACTAAACTGGAAAACAGGGGCGTCCCGCATGATGAGATTGCGTTTATCCATGATGCCGATACGGAGACGAAGAAAAAAGAACTGTTTGCAAAGGTGCGGAGCGGACAGGTGCGTGTCTTGCTCGGCTCCACTCAGAAGATGGGGGCTGGAACCAATGTCCAGGACAGGCTGATTGCCGTGCATCATCTGGATGTGGGCTGGCGTCCAGCCGATATGACACAGCGTAACGGACGAATTATCCGGCAGGGCAACCAGAACAAAGAAGTACAGGTTTACCAGTATGTCACAGAGGGAACGTTCGATGCCTATCTTTATCAGACACTGGAGAATAAACAGAAATTTATCAGTCAGATTATGACCAGCAAGTCCCCGGTGCGTTCCTGCGACGACGTGGACGAGCAGGCTCTTTCCTATGCGGAGATCAAGGCACTTTGCGCCGGTTCGCCGCTGATAAAAGAAAAGATGGACCTTGATGTAGATGTGGCGCGGCTGAAAGTGCTGAAAGCAGACTACCGCAGCAAGCAGTACCGCATGGAGGATCAGCTGCTGAAATATTTTCCTGAAAAAATCGAGAAGATAAAGAGTACAATTCAGGGTCTGCAGGAAGACATTGCCATAGTGGAAGCTCACCCACATCCAAAGGACGGCTTCGCAGGCATGACGGTCGCCGGTAAAACCTATACGGAAAGAGTAGATGCCGGTGAAGCGATTCTTGTTGTATGTAAAAACGCAAAATCAGTGGAAGGGTACCCGCTCGGCAGCTATCGGGGCTTTCAGATGGAGCTGTCTTTTGACAGTTTTTCCAGTGAATTCAACATTGCGCTGAAAGGACACATGACGCACCGAACAGCAATCGGGAGCGACGCGCGCGGAAATATCATGCGTCTTGACAATGCACTGAATAATATTTCTATCAGATTGACAAGCGAACAGAATCGGCTGGGAGAACTGGAGCAGCAGCGGGATGCCGCCCAGGATGAAGTCGGCAAGCCGTTTCCGCAGGAAGCGGAGCTGAAAGAAAAAACTGCACGTCTGGCGGAACTGGATGCCGCCCTCAACATGGAGAACGGCAGCGGGGAAGTAAACCGGGATGAAACGGGTCGGGAAGAAGATGGCAGTGACAGGAATCCGGATGGTTATGGAAAGGGGCAGGAATATGACAGTCAGCATTCTGTCCTTGCGGATTTAAAACAAAAAGCCGGACAGGTGCCGCAACCGCGCAGAGACAGCAGCTACCGCAGACAGGAGGTGCTCTGATGGATGAAGAAAACAGGGATGTGATGCTGCACTTCCGTGTCAGTCAGGCCGAGTTGGACCGTATCCGCAGAAAAATGGAGGAACAGGGCATTCACAGCATGAGTGCCTACCTCCGCAAAATGGCACTCGACGGCTACTGCGTCCAGCTCGACTACCAGTACCCGAAGCAGATCACGACCCTGCTTCGGCGCTGTTCGAATAACCTCAATCAGTACGCGAAGCGGGCAAATGAACAGGGCAGCATCTACGCTGCGGACATTCAGGATCTGCAGGAAAGACTGGAAGAAATCTGGAAGCAGCAGAAAGAGTCACTGCAGATTCTTTCGACGATCTTGTGAGAGAAAAAGGCATGGGAGAGAGGCCCATGCCGGTACATAGCAGCGGAGAATCTGCATGGAGACATCCTTGCGATTTTACATGGTTCTGATAGAATGGTGTCAGAAACAAAGAAGGAGGTGCCGTATATGTGGTTAATCAAATTGCCGTTCAAGATTCTGGCTGGTGTTGCCGTATTCCTGTTGAGCTTTCTGATTACGATAGGGAGACTGCTCGGAAATGTATCTTCATGGCTGTTGAGCCTGCTGTTTGCGTTCATCGTGGGATGCGCCATCTATTGTGTCACGCAGGCCAGATGGAGAGATGTAGGCCTGTTGGCAGGAATGGCATTGGCGGTATTTCTGGTCATATTTCTTGTGGAATGGGTAGTGCTTACAGCAGAACAGTGCCGGGATGCGCTGGGTAATTTTATTCATTCCTGAATAACAAAAAAACAGGCATTAAAGAGAGGAACGGAGACAGTCATGGACAAACAATTTATGAGAGAGTATTTTGATAAGATGTACGAGGAACCGATTTCTGTAATAGTAGAGGGCGATTCGGAGTACGAAAAGCATAAGAAAGAAATGTATCAGAAAATAAATGAGTTTGAAGCGATGGTTGGCGGCCCGGATGCCAAAGAATGCAAGGTTTTAGATGAAATATTGACCAAGTGCGATGAAATGTGGGAATGTGTTATAACCAATGCTTATCTGCTGGGGGCAAAAGACCGGGAACGGATGCTGAAGTAAACGAAAGAAAACTGTAAAAATCCTGTTGAAATGTTTGTCCGAATGTTGCATAATGGTGACATAGAAGTTCGGGAGGGTATTATTATGGACGAGTATAGTGATGAAATGAATACACTGGAAATGAGCCTTGCTTCTGAATGGCTGAGAGCACACGGGCATTCTGATGATGAAGTGATAGACTTTATTCATTATATTGCGCAGGGAGCAGGAGAGGCCGAGAAGGCAGAAGCCTGAAAAATAACAGTAAAAGACAGTTGGGAGAATCGTCATTTGTGGCGGTTCTCTTTTTTGGCAAGTAAGCACCTTGGTATCTCGAATAATTGCAAAACTTTGTTGAAAAGTTTGGTGGTTTGATACATAATGAATCCATATAAGGAGATGGCTTGGGCTATCTGTTTTGGGCGATTGCCTTGCAAGGTCGTGTGATTGGAATTATATCCAATTTTGCCTATGCCACCCCAGTCATATCACTGATTTTGCCGGCGATATTTTTGAAAGAGAGTATCGAAATAAATATGTTTATTGGTATGCTGATGATTTTCTGCGGGATTTTTCCGCAGATTTATAGAAATCTGAGAGAAAACTAATAGCCGGATGATTTCTATGAATCCGGGACGCTGTAACAAGGAGGAGATAGTCAATCCATGAACAAATATAAAGTAATCCTGTGGGATATAGACGGGACCCTGTTGGACTTTTCGGAGGCCGAGCGAGCAGCCATCCGTACATGCTTTAAGAAATTTGAACTGGGAACATGTACAGATGAAATGATAAAGAGCTATTCTGCAATCAATATCAAATACTGGGAAGCGCTGGAACGAGGAGAAATATCAAAAGAACGTGTTCTTGTTGGTAGATTCGAGGAATTCTTTGCATCAGAAGGCTTAGATGGATCAAAGGCGACGGCATTTAATGAGGAATATCAGCTTCGATTAGCGGATACGTGCGTATTCAGAGACAATGCATTTGAGATCATTGAGGATCTTAATAACAGAGGATACCGTCAGTACGCGGTAACAAATGGAACTTACGTGGCGCAGGAGAGAAAACTTAAGAATTCCGGGTTGGATAAGCTGTTGGTTGATGCATTTATCTCAGATTATATTGGACATGAAAAACCAAGTATGGAGTTTTTTGACGCAGTATTTGAGGGAATAGAAGGGGCTACTGCCGCAGATATGATTATTGTAGGAGATTCACTTACAAGCGATATCATTGGTGGAAACAATGCTGGAATTGATACCTGTTGGTATAATCCATTTAAGACCACGAATAGTGTTGGAGCAAAAGTAACATACGAGATAGATAATATTAAGCAAATATATGAGGTGTTGAATATACAATCATGCCAGGTGTAACTATTGGAGAAAATTGATATAATATTATGTATTCATTTTAGACAGGAGTAGATTTTTAAATTTACTTCTGTCTTTCTTTTTGCATATTAGATAGTATGTAATGCAACATGAGCGCAATTATCTGTAATAGGAATAATATTTCTATCTGTAGGTGCAGGAGCACTAAGCTGTGTGGTATGCTACTATTATAGTCAACAATCTCATAGAAATGGGAGCAGGGAGAGAATCGCATTTTTGCAGCGGTTCTTTCTTTATTTATGCAAGAAAATGGCATAAGGTTGTGTTTGGCTGATGAGACATATTATTATGCTGAACGGTTTGAGAGAGGATACATAAATATGTTTTGCACAATGAAAATATGAACCAGAGGAGGTGCTTTAAAATGGCGGCGACAAGAATCATACCTTTGCATATCAATAAGGGCAAGACTATTGCCAAAACGCTTGCAGACCGGACAGATTATTCGCAAAACGCGGATAAAACCGAAGATGGCAAATATATCAGCACTTATGAGTGTGATCCGAAAACGGTAGACGAAGATTTTATGCTGTCGAAACGTCAGTACGAACACAGCACAGGGCGGCATCAAAAGAACGATGTGATTGCATATCAGATTCGCCAGTCCTTTAAGCCGGGGGAGGTCACGCCGGAGGAAGCAAACCGGATCGGCTACGAACTGGCAATGAGCTTCACGAAAGGGAAACACGCTTTCATCGTTGCCACGCATACGGACAGGCCGCACATTCACAATCATATCGTGTTTAATTCCACCACTCTGGATGGGAGCCGGAAGTTTAATAATTTCTATCTGTCTTTTATGGCGGTACGGCGAATTAGTGACCGGCTCTGCGTTAAGAATGGTCTTTCCATCATCGAAGCGCGGCCTTACCGGGAGCAGCAAAAACGGACGACATATCCGAAGAAGGCAACTCACAGAGATGTGATCATTACAGCGATTGACACCGCCCTGCAGCAAAAACCGAAGGATTTTGAAGCACTTCTCAAGCTGCTTTCCGATGCCGGATACGAAATAAAACGTGGGAAGAATATTTCGCTGAAAGGTAAAGGCCAGAAACGTTTTATCCGCCTGCGTTCTTTGGGCGACGGCTATTCCGAGGAAGATCTTCGTGCGGTGTTGGCCGGGACAAAGGAGCATCAGCCCAGAAAGCGGGCAAAAGGCGCGAAAGAAAAGTCGTTTGCCGATGCACAGCCAAAGCTGCAGCTGCTGATTGATATTCAGGAGAAGATGGAGCAGGGGAAAGGCGCTGGATATGCTCGCTGGGCAAAGACTTTCAATTTGAAGCAGATGGCGGAAGCTGTCTGCTTTATTAAGGAGCAGGGTGTTGATACCTTTGAGGAGCTGTCAGAAAAAACAGAAACGGCAGTCACCCGGTTCAACGAGCTGTCTGATTCTATCAAGGCATCCGAGAGCCGGTTAGCAGAGATCGCTGCGCTGAAAAAGCACATCATCAACTATTCCAGAACCAAAGATGTCTATACCGCTTACCGAAAAGCCGGATACAGCAAGAAGTTTCTGGAGGAACATCGGGAAGAAATCGCCCTGCACAAAGCAGCAAAGGCAGCATTTGACCAGCTTGATGCGAGTGAAGCAACCTCTCGCTCACAAAAAGGAACGGCAAAAAAGAAGATACCCACAATCAAGCAGCTCAATCAGGAATACGCACAGGTTCTCGCTGATAAGAAAAAAGCATATGCGGAATACCGCACTGCGAGAAAAACCATGCAGGATCTGCTGATTGCCAGAAAGACCGTGGAGACGATTCTGGAAGTGGACCATACAAAGATGGAGCAGAAGAAAAAAGAACAGACATTGTAAGCGTACACAGCCCGTGGTTGTCGAAAATCTAGTGTTTTCGGCGGCTGCGGGTCTTTTTTATTATTCTGTAATTCGTCTTACGTGTTCAAAGGAAATCCACAAGCTGTGACCGCCGTGACGGAAGCCGCAGCTTCCGCAGGGCTTTTGCTTCGATCTGTCGGATACGCTCCCTCGTGACATGGTACTGCGCGCCTATTTCCTCAAGAGTCCAAATTTTCCCATCAACAAACCCAAATCGAAGGCAGATTACATTCCGCTCCCGTTCTGGCAGTGTATCCAATACTTTGCTCATTTCCTGCTGCAGCATATCTTCATGCGGCTGTGGGCTGTTATTGTCAATTGTTCATCTTTATAATTTCTTTTGCACAGGATAAGGCGGCATCCATATCTGCTGAATTAAATAGGCACAGGTTCATACAAATATTATTTTCTGAATCCATCCATGTCACTATGACATCAGAGGCTGAGCCATTTTCATATGCTGGCCCCCACTTTGTCATCTGAGAAAAATACAGAGTAATTCCTTCATATTGTTCTGTCTGTACGGTTCCATAGCTATAGCTGTTGCTTCCGCCTGTGGAGCCATTTGGAGTCCATACATCATCTACATATGAAAAATAAGATTTCCAGTATGCATTTTTTGTTGTTCCAATACTTACATCACAATACGTCTCAGAATTATCCAGATAATATGCCACGCTGGCTACTGTATACAATGGATTTGCCAATGCCTCTCTCCATGAAATTCCATGAGGAACTATTTTAAGCCATTGTGTTTTTTCGCTCATGGAAGCTGCCGCCAGCTGTTCAGGAAGTTCCAGGTCAAATTCGGACAGATATGTGGATGATGCCCGGTAAAACGCCCACATTCCATTTCCGGTCTGACCGGCATATACAGAAATACCAAGAGCGATCACTAATATCATAACCGGCACTGCCGCAAAAACTCTTCTCTTGTTTCCAGAGAAGCTAAACACGGTTTTGCGTTTCCTTATACTTTTTTTCTTTTTTAATTCTTCAAAAGTAGCTTCCGGTTCAGGAATGGTTTTTACTATCCGGACTGCCATGTTTTCAAATTCTAAATTCGTCATTGTTATTCCTCCTCAAACATTTTACGTAGACTTTCGATTGCTCTTTCATACCGTTTTTTTACGCTGTGTACAGAGCGATTCATAACCCGCGCAATTTCCTGGTG
Source organism: Lachnospiraceae bacterium (assembly GCA_021202075.1). Lineage (GTDB taxonomy): Bacteria > Bacillota > Clostridia > Lachnospirales > Lachnospiraceae > Choladousia. Next base: position 27,544 of record JAJQDT010000028.1, read on the forward strand.
AGACAGTTGCCCTATTAGCTTTAAACGCACTATTTCACGATCCGGCTCTTTAAGCGCATCAATCATGAGCAATAGCTCCCTCGTGCTTAAAACTGAATCTGTTACATTTGGATTATCTTCGGGCATCGTCTCAGGAATCCCGACTGTCTCATGTTTATTGCGCCGAAACACATCCATGGCCAGATTCCTGGCTACCCGGAACAGCCAGACTTTTTCGGCTTTGTCATTTTGAAACCTGGGGTGCTTTTGCCAGGCTTTCAAAAAAACTTCCTGCATCAGATCCTCTGCCTGATAACGATCGCAAAGGATCGAAAAAAGGAAACGAAATAAATCGGTACTATACCTCAAATACAGTATCTCTATCCAACTATCCTGATCATCTTCCTTCATTTTTCTCACCTCACCCGTTTTAGAATCAAAAGTCAGCAGAAAAGCCCCTTTCATAATTATAAACGTTTGGCAGACAATAAAAGCGACAAAAAAATATCATTATTGTCGAACCGTGTCAATGACCGATACTGGCTGCAGCACGGATATTTTGCTGCGTTGCTAATTGCACATTGTCCGTCATTTGTCTGTGGAAGAACCGAAAGATTTGTGGTAGGATTGCATAACGAAAGAACCGGGACACAATATAATAGGTATTGAGTCTATTGTAGCTTTGAAGGAAGATGATCGAGAATGAAAAAAGGAACAAAGAGATTTATTGCTGCCGCCCTTGGAGCAGCAACAGGAACAGCAGCAGTGAGGGCCGTGCATAATACATCAAAAAATATGGCTGACATGGCAATGAACAGGGAATTGCCTGAAACAGCCAGCCAGTCCAAACAGGAGGTATCAGGTTCTGCCAAAGATCAGGAGCTGGAGAACGGGAAGAATGCAGCAGCGGAGCGTCTGCGAAACAGTGAATATAAAACGGTTGAAATCACCGCTCATGACGGCATCCGCCTGACCGGGCATTTTCATCTGGTGGAGAATCCGAAAAGAACAGTAATCGCGGTTCATGGGTGGAGATCTTCGTGGGCGAGAGAATTTGGTCTGATCGCGGATTTTCTATATGAGAATGGATGTAATGTCCTTTATATCGAGCAGCGGGCGCATGGAGAAAGCGATGGCGAGTATATCGGTTTTGGCTTACTGGAACGTTTTGATCTGCTGGAATGGATAGACTGGGTAAATGCGCAGGGAAGTGCGCAGGGTAATGTGCAGGGAAAGTCGCAAGAAGATTCGCAGGTAAACTCGCAGAATCAGGCTTTATCAGCACTTCCAATTTATCTGTTCGGACTGTCCATGGGTGCGGCGACCGTACTAATGACCGCCGGAGAGAGTCTGCCGGAGAACGTCCATGGAGTGATCGCGGATTCGGGATATACCTCACCGCATGATGAGTGGAAGCACGTAGCGGAGAACAATCTGCATTATCACTACAAACTGATGGAGAAGTACGTGGATAAGCTGACTATGGAACGGATTGGTTTTACTTCGGATGAATATTCCGCCATACAGGCCATGCAGGAATGCAGAACACCGGTGCTGTTTATCCATGGGACGGACGATACCTTTGTGCCGATTGAAATGACCTACGAGAACTACAAAGCCTGTGCAGCCCCGAAGCGGCTGCTGGTCGTACCGGGGGCAGGACACTGCCAAAGCTATCTGCTGGAGCAGGAGCGGTATGAGGAAGAACTGCTGCGGTTCTGGCAGGAATTTGATAAGGTGGATGCTGATTCATGAAAAAGGGAAAAATCGAAATTCTGATAGAGTGGATTGCAGGACATAAATACTGCTACGCTATGCTGTACCTGGTGTTTTATCTGGTGGTGTTCTTCGCACTCGACTTTACGATGGAGTCGAAATATATTCTGCACTGTGCGCTGGACGACCGGATTCCATTCTGCGAATATTTTATCGTATTCTATTTTGCGTGGTATCCGGCGTTCTTCCTGTCACTCGTGTGGTATATGCTGCGTGATAAAGAGGATTTTCAGCAGCTTTGGTTTATCATGTTTAACGGGATTACGTTCTGCCTGATCTGCTATGTGCTGTTCCCCAATGGGCTAAATCTCCGGGAAGAAGTACCGAACAGGAATATTTTCTGTGTGCTGGTAAATCTTGTGCGCGGGAGTGCCAGTCAAACGCGAAGCGTTTTTGCATGACTGGCACGATTTGCCGCCGAACGTAGTGAGGGGGCGTTTCCCGTGTGGATGCTGCGGTCAATGTATGCCCGTCGATTCATGTGTCTTCGTCCGTTTCCATTGCGTTGGTGACTGCGAAGTCAAAGCTGTTTCAGGAGCGTAAAGACTGCAGGGCAGTTATCATACTGCTGATGATTCTGATCAGCATTTCTACGCTGTTTGTGAAGCAGCATTCGGTTATAGATGTAGTATGCGGCGCGGCGGTAAGTCTTGTTCTGTATGTGATCGCGTATTATACGAACTGGAGAAAGCTGCTGAAAGGCAAATTAAAAGTGCTTCTCTAATATAGAGCCGGGGCGAACAAATGCTTTATTTGTACACAGCCCGTGGCCTGCCGAAAATCCCTTCAATTTTTCGACAGCTGCGGGCTGTTTTTAGTGGATGGCACTGTTGAGATAATTGTAAAAATGTTTGTTAAATTATTATATGGGTCTATTTTGCTTCATCGCATTTTTGGATACACTCATATTTAATTGATGAAGATGATGGCTCTCCAATAAAAGAAACTACCGGACAAGGAGTCCTGTTGACTGTCATAGATAATGTTTTATTCGAGTAATGCCCTGCAGGGTCAATCTGATATTTACAGTCAACTATTTTTTCAAGATCAATCTGCGCGTAAACGATTCCTTCGGTATCTCTCGGCAGCTTTTCTGTGAGAATTTTTCCGTTTGGTCCGATAATACACGCATCACCGCCGCCGAATTCAACAAATGCTTCATAAGGCGGAAGTTTTCCCATTTTTTCATATATTTCCTGCGTATGTATCTGTGTGCAGCTGATGACATATGACTGTGTGGCCAAAGCATAATATCTTGCTGAAATTTCATTTGGCTGCTCTGAAGTCAAGGCTTCATCACCTGGCACGAAACAAGGCCACGAAGCCACATGAACCTGTTCATTCTGCGCATTCATTGCCTGAATATTTAACGGAATCCAATGCTCCCAGCACTGAAGACCTCCGAGACGGCCGATTTCAGTATCAAATACTGGCATCATACTCGCTTCTCCGTCTCCCCAAATCAGCCGTTCTCCACCCGATGGTTTCATCTTTCGGTGCTTTCCAATTAAATCGCCCAGCGGATTAAACCAAAGCTGAGTAAGGTAGAGGGAACCGCCTTCTTTTTCGCTGACTGAAATACAAACATAGATGTTGTTTTGACGGGCGCATTCACTTAATTTTTTGACAAGTGGTCCGGGTATTTCAACAGCATTTTCCATAAGCTGCTGCTGCAGCGGAGAACCGGAAATCGGATCGGTAAGCCAGACCCACCATGGGTATCCGGAAATAAATCCTTCGGGGAAACCGATTAGTTTTGCCCCATTTGCTGCTGCTTCCGAAATCAGTTCACATGCTTTTTCAGTTGTTGCTTCCGCATCGAGAAATACGGGAGCTGCCTGCACGGCTGCGGCCTTAAAATTTGGATATTTTTTCATTTTGCGCCTCCTCCTGATAATCGGATAGGGGAACGCCATTCTCTCCTATCCGCCGTGTGAGCCGGGTGCGGCTTTAGCCGCAAATTTCCCTGCCCGGCTCTGTGCATAAAAAAAGCGCCATTCCCGCATTGGAATGACGCCTTTGTCGTTGTTGATACATTATATAGGCGTGTTGGCATAAACGTCAATCAGAATTTTTATTTATGCTGTCAACAAAAAGGTTGATTATAAAAAAGCGACATGGCATAATGTGATTTGATGAAAAGAGAGAAAATATAGCTTGATTTTAATAAAAATATCAGGAGGCTGATATGAACAGGAGACAATTAACGTATTTTGTTACAGTATTTGACAGCAAAAGCATGAAAGATGCTGCCCAGTCTCTCATGATCTCACCACAGGGGCTAAGTAAAACAATTATTGCACTGGAAAATGAATTGGGCAGGAAACTTTTTGAACGATCAAATAATGGGATGACACCAACTGCATATGGCAGAAAGTTTAAGCTCCATGCGCAGAAAGTATTAAGAGCATATGAAGAGATTGAACAGGATATGGCACTAAACAACGAAAACAAGGAAATATTTAATGTTGTTTCGACTTATGACTTTATATGTTTGTTAAATATAGACTTTATACAAAGATTCTATGAACAGAACCCTGGTGTACAGCTGAATCTGGTAGAAATGACGGATAGGCCGGCGATTGAAAAACTGGCCAGAAATGAGGTTGAACTTGCAATCCTGCCTTCTCCTTTGGATACGACTTTATTTACCGGAGAGAAGATATTCTCAGCCCGGCATTGCCTGATTATAAATAACAGCAACCCATTGAGCCAAAAAGAATTTATCCAATATTCAGATCTTACCGGCCAGCCACTTGCATTAAAGGGCAGAGAATATGTTATGTATAGTGGGAACATCAACCGTTTTTTGTCACAGGGCGTGAATCCATCTGTTTTTATGGAAACATCCAGCGACTCGCTTATTGCGGATCTGGCAGAAAAAAATCTTGCGATAGGAGTATCTCTTGATTATGTTGCGGAAGCTGATCCTCGTCCGAATACAACAATAAGCTTGTTTGCTGATGAGACGTGCTGCAGGACACTATATTTGGCTCAACCAATACATTCTGTGTTGAGTAAGACTGCCTCTTCCTTTAAGGAATTGATTAAGGATTATTTTAATGAGCTGGAATAACAGGCATTGGAATGGATTCATCTGAATGTGGTGTTATAAAACAGGGGGACAATCATGAACCAGAATTTATTAAATATATTTGTAGCTTTATATGAGTGTGGAAGTATGCATAAAGCGGCTGAATATCTGTATATTTCTCAGCAGGGAATCAGTAAAAGCATTCTTTCTCTGGAAGAAGAATTTGATGTGAAGCTTTTTGAACGCTCCAATGCCGGCGTGAAGCCTACATTGGCAGGGGATATTCTGTATCAGGATGCGTTAAAATTCAGAGACCAGTACAGTTCTCTATGCCGGAAGATGAAAGACGCAAAATCCGGCAAACAGGTACTCTCTTTGGCCTGTGCATATGGGACGATGTACCGCCTGTATCCGGTTTTGAAGGATTTTGAACGGCATAACCCGAAGTGCTCTGTCCGCTGGCAGGAACTGACAGATACCGAAGTGGAAAAGAAGATTCTACAGGAGCAGGCAGACCTTGCTGTTAATGTCAGCGGTCTGCAGCGGGAGTATGTGAAATTTGTCCCGCTTTATTCCTGCAAGGTTTGCCTGCTGGTATATGAAGGTCATCCGCTATATCACGCAGAAACCATACGATTTCAGGATTTGCAGGGGGAAAGGATTGTTATTGAAGGAGAGCAGTTTCGTATCTATTCTCTGTTTCGCACGCTCTGTGAAAGGGCAAATGTTTATCCGGAGATCATTGCCGAAACTGCAGAGATTGGTTTTTGCCAGCATATGGCCGAGATGCAGGAAGGGCTGGCTGTTACGATCGATTTTATAGCGCAGGAGCGAAAATTGTCCGGTGTACGGGCAATTCCATTTGAAGAACCGGAGTTTTTCTGGCAAATAGGTCTGGAATTCCTTGACGGCAGAAAGAAGAGCGATGAAGTGGAACAGCTGATTCGCTTTATTCAAAAGAGCTTTTCGTGACAATGGATAGTTGACACCCGACAAACAGAATCTGTTATACAGGATGGGGAAATCGTGTTAAATTATTAACATAGATAAAATCCATGTCAGTCTATGTTGAGGAGGGCACCTATGGTAAAGAAATTAATCAGAGCTGCCGTAACACATACGCCGGATTCACCGTATAAGATCGAAGAGGTGGAACTTGCGGAGCCAAAAAATGATGAAGTGCTGGTAAAAATTGTAGCATGTGGCCTGTGCCATACCGATGAATTCGGCAAGCAGATCGGGATTCGTATGCCGATTGTTCTGGGACATGAGGGAGCAGGAATCATCGAAAAAACAGGTGCGGATGTAAAGGGCTTTGAGGTCGGGGATCACGTAGTGTTTTCATTTGCGACCTGCGGACATTGCCGCAGCTGCGTTTCAGGACAGCCTGCCTATTGTGAGAATTTTAATCAGATTAATTTTGGCGGAATAGGGGCTGATGGAACTACAAAGCTGTTCCAGGATGGGAAAGAGCTGTCCATGTTTTTTGGCCAGTCATCTTTTGCCCAGTATTCCACGGTCAACGCAAGAAATATCGTAAAAGTTGACAAAGATGTTGACCTTTCGATGGTAGCTCCTTTTGGCTGTGGAATCCAGACAGGAGCCGGAGCGGTATTAAATGCAATCAAGCCAAATGTTGAGGACAGCATAGCTGTTTTTGGCTGCGGCGCAGTTGGTATGAGTGCGATCATGGCTGCTAAAGTAGCAGGCTGTCGGCAGATTATTGCGGTAGGCGGTAATGCAAGAAGCCTGGAGCTGGCAAAAGAACTGGGCGCTACTGATGTCGTAAATCGGAAAATGCTGGACGATAATGTCACGATTGCGGAGGCTGAGCAGGAAGTTTCCCATGGCGGTGTAAATTATGCGATTGATACATCTGGAAATGGGAATATGATTATGAACGCTATCAAAGCTACAGCATATCATGGAACGATTGTCGTACTGGCACCTACCGGAAAACTGGAAAATCTGGACGTCGGCGCAGAGATTCTCATGATGACGAGAACGATTCGTCCATGCTATGAAGGCGATTCCGTTCCTCAGATTTTCATTCCAAGACTGGTGCAGCTTTATAAAGAAGGGAAATTCCCGGTTGACAAGATCATCGAACAATATGCATTTGAGGACATTGAGCAGGCGAGAATTGATTCGGATTCCGGCAAGGTGATCAAAGCGGTTGTGGTGATGAATGAACAGGGCTGATCGGATACGGTTGATATAAATAGAGAATATAATAAAATTGCAGTCTTTTGTGAAAAGGCTGCAATTTTATTTTGAAGAAGAACACAGAAAGTGCTATCCAACTCAAGTTAAATGATAGAATATATCCCTGACTGGTTCGTGTGATGAAGAATCTGATAAAGTGGATCGGTAATGAAACGTGAATGAGGGAGTGCCTGGCGGCGTGTGGGAACCGCCAGAGTGTCTGCGAAACGCGAAGCGTTTTCTGCATCGCAGACGCGATTTGCCGCTGACCAGAGGGAGGCGGCGTTTCCAAACGTGAGTTATGAAATGACGTTGGAATCTATCCAACATCTACGCTTTTTCTAACATGAAAATATGACCGAAATATGTCTGAATTACAAAAAATCAAACTGCCAGTCTGCAAAATTCTATTCTGTGAATCTCTGTTGTAGTACCCCTTGTTTTGTGCTAAGATATTCCCAATTTACGAAGCAAAAACGGCGTGTTTCAGCCGCTGTAAGACATTCATGCACTTTCAAAACGAATGGACGGTCAGAGCTAATTATGGACAATCTTCGCTGTGTGGTAGAGAGAATTACATATCAGAACGCGGATAACGGCTTTTCCGTAATCAAGTGCCGCGCAAAGGGCTACAGTGATCTGGTGACTGTGGTTGGCAATATGCCGGATGTTCATGTCGGTTCGGTACTTACGATGCAGGGGCAATGGAAGATTGACGGCAAGTATGGACGGCAATTCTCTGCTGAAAAGTGGGAAGAAACACTTCCGGCCACGACTTACGGAATCGAAAAATATCTGGGCAGCGGTCTGATTAAGGGAGTCGGTCCGAAATTTGCGAAGCGGATTGTTCAGCAGTTTGGCAAGGACACGCTGGAGATTATCGAGACTGATCCGGATCGTCTGATTGAAGTAGCGGGTATCGGGCAGAAGCGCGTAAATCAGGTCAAGAAAAGCTGGCAGGAGCAGAAAGAGATAAAGAATATCATGCTCTTTTTGCAGAGTAATGATGTCAGTACCGCTCATGCCGCGAAGATTTACCGCACATACGGCAGCGAAAGTATTAAGATTGTGGAAGAAAATCCGTATAAGCTGGCGGATGATATATGGGGAATCGGTTTTAAGACAGCAGACACGATTGCGTCGAAGCTGGGCATTGAAAAGAATCGTTTTATCCGCTTGCGGAGCGGACTGATGTATACGCTCAACAAACTTTCAGAAAATGGGCATTGCTTTGCTGTCCGGGAGCAGCTGATTGAAACGGCAGTGAAACTTCTCGATGTGGAAGCTCCGGATCTGGAAATGACTCTCGATGAGATGCTCCGCACCTCGGATGTTATCAAGGATGAGGATGCGATTTATCTGCCGCCTTTTTATTTTTCAGAGACAGGCTGCGCAAAGCGTCTTATCCGGCTGATGCAGGGCGAGCGACGCGTGTCGATGGATGTGGAAAAGGTGATGCGCGAGATTGAGAGAGATTCCAAAATTCATTATGACAACGTGCAGCTGCAGGCGATTCGGCAGGCGGTTGATTCTAAGGTAATGGTCCTGACAGGAGGCCCCGGCACAGGGAAAACGACTACCATGAATGGAATTATTTCGGCTTACCGTATGGCGCGATGCCGAATCATTCTTGCGGCTCCGACTGGCCGCGCTGCAAAGCGGATGTCAGAAGCAACCGGTATGGAAGCAAAAACGATTCACCGTCTGCTGGAATATAAGCCGCCCGAAGGCTATCAGAAGAATGAAGAACATCCATTGGAAGGAGATGTTCTGATTCTGGATGAATGCTCGATGATCGACGTCATGCTCATGTATAATCTGCTGAAAGCACTTCCGGAAGAAATGACACTGATACTGGTCGGGGATACAGATCAGCTGCCGAGTGTGGGAGCCGGAAACGTTCTGAAGGATATCATTGCATCCGAGTGCATCCCGGTCGTTTGCCTTACCCGTATTTTCCGGCAGGCGCAGGGTAGCCGTATTATTATGAATGCGCACCGGATCAACAAGGGTGAGATGCCCGATCTGCGCGGCGGACGCGCTTCTGATTTTTTCTTTGCCGCAAAGGAGACCAACGAGGAAGTAGTTGATCTGCTTGTCAAATACTGTACGAAGAATCTGCCGTCCTATTATCATGCAGACGCATTTTCCGATATCCAAGTACTGACGCCGATGCAGCGTGGCACCTGCGGTGCGGCAAATCTGAATCAGGTCCTGCAGGAAGCGATGAATCCCTGCAACGTTTATCTGAAACGCGGCGGTACACAGTATCGGCTGCATGATAAGGTAATGCAAATCAAAAACGATTATGACAAGGAAGTGTTTAATGGGGACATTGGGATCATTGTAAATGTGGATACGGAAGAAAACGAGCTGATCGTGGACTTTGACGGGCGGCGCGTTACCTATGATGTGACGGAGCTGGACGAGTTGGTTCTCGCCTACGCGACGACCATCCATAAATCACAGGGTTCCGAATATCCGATCGTTGTGATGCCTTTTACCATGAGCCATTATGTCATGCTGCAGCGGAATCTGCTGTACACTGGCGTGACCCGTGCGAAAAAGATTCTCGTGTTGATCGGAGAGAAAAAAGCGATTGCTTACGCCACGCGGAACGAGACGACGACATCCAGAAACACGAAGCTTGCCGAGCGGATTGCGAATGGATGGAAAGATGCGGTAAAGACCTCGCAGAGATTTGTGGGGACAGACGATGGGAACGTTTCACCGCTTCACGCAAGGCAGCTTTCCGGTGAAGATGATGCAGAAAAAAGCAGAAGCCAGGCTGCAGTGGTAAGCAGAGGTAACGGCGCGAGTCAATTCAGCAGTCGCCCTTATTCCTACGATCAGGATATGGGAGAGCTGCCAATGGTTGCCGAAAAAAGAATAGCATACAGAACGAAACCGGACAGCGAGGATGAGCCTTTTGGAAATCTTTTTGCGCGGCTGGATCAATCGAAATTTCGCAGCAGCTTTTCGCTGAAAGCGGCTGACAAAGCGTATGTCCGGGACAAGGGCATGGACAAAATTCGGTCTCATGCCTGTGATTTTATCAGTAAAAGACTGGCTCCGGCAGAACCGGTCAACGATGGAAAGCAGACGCCGATGAAAGGGCATCCGGTATTTATTGCACAACACGCAACGGCCTGTTGCTGTCGAGGGTGTCTGGAAAAATGGCATCGGATACCGAAAGGAAAAGAATTGACCAGGGAACAGCAGGAATATGTCGTGAATGTGCTGATGGCATGGATTGAGAGACAAATGAAAGAATGATATTGTTATGTCCGGAAGGAGGAACAGATTTTTATGGATGGAGAGATACGATTAGCAAGAGTTCGTTCTTTTATAGAGGAACGCGGCTGGAATTATAATTATTCGGAAGAAGACGGCTGCGGAAGTATAGACTTCGAGTATCGAGGATTGGCTTATCATATCTGGGAATTTGAAGATGAAGAACGAGGTGTAGAAACAAATTTGCGTCACGGCGGCCGCAACGAAGACATTTTCGGAAACTACGAGGCTGAGATGCTGGAAATCATGAAAAACTGGTGAGAGGCAGATGCTTCATATTCAAAATTCCGGAATAAAAAAGGAGGGCCGAGGTCATGTCCTGTGACCCCGGCGAGTATGAAAAAGAAAGATTTTTTTAAGCACTTGCTGTTTGCTTCTGATAAAGAGAATACTATGGCTCTGTGAAGAAAAAATGATTGACTTGTGGAAAAATCGTAAACAGATTATGGCGGTTTTGTGTTTTTTGTGTAAGCAGGTCTTGTTTTTATAGTTCGATTGTTTCCAGATCATCCGGAACATAAAGATTACCGGAATAATATTTCCTGCCTTCTTCTATATACAGAGCTTTTCGGTTGAGAATGTTTTTATCTTCTGTGTGATAGAGCAGGAGGTTTTTGATACCCAGGCGTTCCGCTCTTTCACAGGCATCTTTTACGGTGGAGTGATGTTTCTCATAAGGTGAGAACCTGGCGGCCTCCGAATATAAACAGTATGCCTCGTGCAGGAGCCATTTGCTTTCTTTAGCATATTTTTCACAGCAGGGGCTGCAGGGTTCATCCCCGCAGCAGGTCAGCTTTTCACCGCCGCTCAGCTCCATACAAAAACCAAATTGCTTTGCCTTGGTTGACCGGATATCAAAAAAAGTAACATTTCTTTCATTGATCCGGCGCATTTCGCCGTCACAGACCGGTATCAGATGAAGTCGGTTATCCAAAAACAAGGATTCTTTTTTGGAGAGCAGCTCCATGGAGACATTTCTGATGATAGAGATTACTTTGTCATGTCCATAGATATTGGCATCTCCCTCATATATTCCATTCTTCATGGCCTGGCAGATCATACGCACCATCCAGAGAACACCAAACAGATGATCCGAGTGCCGGTGTGTGATAAAGATTTCCCGCATGTCCGTCCAGTCAAATCCCGCATGATTTAGTTGGCGAATGACGGTATTTCCGCCGCCGCCGTCCACCATAAAATAGTTGTCATTATCATTCAATACAAAACAGGTATTGTAGCATTCGGTCGCCATTGCGTTGCCGGTTCCGAGCATTGTAATATTCATATTCTTATACATCCGATGTTATTCTGTTGGATGCTCCCTCTTCATTTTTTGCAGTCTGTAAAAGTATATCATTTCTCTTTTTGAAAAAACAGAGGCAATGGTTTCTGTTATCAATTTTTTACATGGATTTTTCCTGAATTTTATGGCTCCATGATATTCCAAAATCTGCTTTGCTGTTATTGTAAATACGATAAATGAACCGTGAAAAATCGGAAGCTGCGCCAGCGGCGGAAGGTTCATATAGACAGCATCTGATCGGTATATCCTTAATTACGCGAGAGGTGTTTTACATAAATGAAGATCCGGAAAGCGGCACCGTGGCAAATCCGAGACCGGCAATGATTATGAACACTGCACCGAATGTAGAGAATGCACAGGCATTCATTGACTTCCTGTTCAGTGATGAGGCACAGCAGCTGGTAGCAGAAGCGTATCTGATTCCGGGACGCAGTGATGTAGAGTGCGTAGGCCGCACAACGCTGGATGAGATTCCGCAGCTTCCGACCGACTGGGATGCGATGATCGAAGTGGCAGATGAGACGGCAGCAAACCTGAACGAAATCTGCCAGTAAAAAAATCGAATAAGAGGATTGCGATCGAGTAGGAGACGAAAATGTCTCCTACTCGTCCGCGTGGGCTGCGTCCGGCGACAGCCGGAAAACACCTCTTGCAACCCTGCGCATCAAAAACTGTTTTGAGAAAGAAGCTGGTATGAAAGATTATAAGCTGGTTTACTTAAACAAAAAAATGAAATTATCACGGGAAAAGGATTTGGAGCAGGCTCAGGAAATCATAAATCGGTATGCTTCTGAAGGATGGGAACTGATGCAGATTGTTTCACCTGCTGACCTGGGCGGCGCTTTGGTGGGCGTGTTTTTCAGAGTAAGCGGAACAGGGAGAAATGCATGAATGTAAAAGAAGGAAAGAAAAAAATAATTGAGAATCTTGCTGCTATTGTCGTGGGTCAGGTGATTTTGAAAACTTATGATTATCTGAAAAATGGCGTTTTTGGCTGGGAACAAATAAAAGATGCAGTTTTTTTCATTGTTGTGTATATGGTTGCATATGTGCTGATATCTCATTTTAAGGGAGAATGGCTGTGAAAATACGTATCCGGATAAAAGAAAATATTGGCCTGACAATCCTTCTGATTCTTTTGACTGGCTTGATCGTCTGCCCATTGGTTATGATTTTTGCGAGAGCAGTTTTTGAAGACGGCATTTTCAATCCGGGACAGGCGTGGGCAGTGATTGCGGACGCGGATAATCTGGAGACGATTCTGAATTCGCTTCTTTTGGGAGTCTGCGTGGTGCTTTGTTCTACCGTGATTGCGGCTCCGACCGCATGGCTGCTTTCGAGGACACAACTGGCTTCCCATGGATGGCTCGATATCGTTTTTATGATTCCGTTCATGACGCCGCCTTACATAGCATCGATGGGCTGGATTCTGTTTATGCAGAAGCGCGGATTGTTCCAGCAGCTGTTCCCCTTTACCGGCTCTCTTTCTGAAAATTTCTTTTGTTTTGGCGGGCTTGTGCTCGTGATGAGCCTCCATGTTTTTCCGTTTATGATGACGATGCTGAAGAATGCCATGACCAATATTCCGGCAAGCCTGGAAGAAAGCGGCGCGGTATTTGGAGCCGGGTTCGGGCTGCGGATGCGAAAAATTTTTGCCCCGCTTCTGACCGGAAATTATGCGATTGCTGCGCTTTTGGTGTTTGTAAAGACTCTGGCGGAATACGGTACGCCTTATACATTTGGCCGCAGGATTGGGTTCTATGTGTTTACCACAGACATTCATCGTTATGCGACGACGGCACCCGTGGATTTCGGAAGTGCGGCGAGTCTGTCTTCCATACTGGTATGTGTCTGTATGCTTCTCTGGATGCTGCAAAATCATATCACGGAGCGCACGAGCTATCAGCTGGTAAGCGGAAAAGGAAGCCGTCCTTACCGCACGGAATTAAAAGGAATCCGGCATTTTGCAGCGTGGCTCTGGATTGTGTTGGTGCTCCTGATCGCTGTTGGTGTTCCATATTTTTCCGTGATTGCGACATCTTTGATCAAGCTGCGAGGGTATGGACTTGCTGCCGGAAATTTCACACTGGAGCATTACAGGGAATTGTTCACGACGAAAAAGAGTATGGCTGCGATTCAGACCAGCCTGTTTCTGGCAGTATCTTCCGCAACTATTTGCTCCGTAATCGGTACGGCTGTCGTAATGGCGGTCCGGAGAGGAAAGGGGAAACTGAAAAAAATCGTAGAGGCGGTCAGTCTTCTGCCGGAAATGCTTCCGGGCATCGTGCTTGTAATTGGGCTGATGCTTTTCTGGAATGCGATTTATAAAATCATTCCGCTCTATAATACACTTGGCATTATGGTGCTGGCTTATGTGGTTCTCTATCTGCCTTATACGGTGCAGTATGTCACTTCTTCCTTTACACAGATCAATGACAGCCTGATACAGGCAGGCCGTACATTTGGCGGCAGTCCGGCTTATGTCTTTGGACGAATCACCTTTCCCATGATTTCAAAGGGAATCGCGACCGGCTGGATGATGATTTTCATTATTTCTTTCCGGGAACTGGTGACCGCAAGTCTGATCGCGCCGCCGAATGTGCTCGTGGTTTCTACTTATATCAACCGTGAATTTGAGCAGGGCAGTGTATCCCTTGGCATGGCAATGGCGGTTCTCTGTGTATTGATAACGACAACGGCACTTTTGATCATGAATGCATTGACGGGCAAGAAAAAACATGAATGAAAAGGAGCAGAACAACAATGGTTTTGGTAAATACGGATTATATTTCAGGAAAAGAATATGAAATGCTTGGATTGGTAAAGGGAAGCATTGTACAGTCAAAAAACTTTGGAAAGGATATTGGGCAAAACCTTAAGGGATTGGTCGGCGGCGAATTGAAAGCATATACTGAAATGATGGAAGAGGCTCGTGAGCTTGCAACAAAAAGGATGGCCGTTGAGGCGGAACAGTTAGGTGCTGATGCCATTGTGAACATAAGATATTCTTCCTCGGCGATTATGCAGGGAGCAGCGGAAGTGATCGCGTATGGAACAGCAGTAAAATTTGTTCAGTGATAAAATATTTTATGGGAATCTGACCGGGAGGAATAAAGGCTAAGATATTTACCAGTATTTTAACCGGAATTCTGGTTGAGATGACTTGCATTTTACAATCGTATGTTATGCTCAGGCAGCGGTTCACGATAGCGAATCGCTCTGCGAACGGGACAATTAACATTCAGACTACAGGCAGATGTCCCTGCTTTGCGGCTGCACTTTGACTAGAAGTGAGAAAGGATGAAGACATGAAAAAGAGAAACAGATGGATCGCCCTGATGATGGCGGCCGCTATAGCGGCGGTTCCGGGTGTGAGCGCGCTGGCGGACGCAGCTCCGGACGGAAAAACTGTGAATGATGAATCAACGGATTCCACCTATAAAGAGTGGAAGGAGAGCGTCTGGGAAGAGACGGAGGATGACTGGACGCTGGTGTCGATGACGCCCGGTGAGGATGAGACGCAGATGAATTTTGCGTGGTATTCCAAAGACGGCGAAGAAACTTCACTGATCTGGGGGACACAGGAGGATTTAAGCGACGGGCAGGCTGCAGAGATCACGCAGACGGCGACCGGGCAGACCGACAGCGATGGCGTGACCTATACCAGCAACAAGGCAGTACTGACGGGGCTGACAGCTGACACGACGTATTATTATCAGGTGGAGGGCAAGGAGATTGAGTCCTTTACGACAGGCAGTACAGACAGCTTTACGTTTGCGCTTATCGGCGACCCGCAGATTGGCTCTTCCAATGAACTGAAGGCGAAGAGTCCGGACGACCTCACGGATGAGTTTTATGAGGTACAGAGTGATTCCGTGGCCAGCGACAGCTACAACTGGGCGAATACGCTGACTCAGGCAGTTGAGATGTGCGCGGCTCTTGGCGACAATCTGGACTTCATTGTATCTGCCGGCGACCAGGTGCAGACCAACGCCTCAAAGGTTGAAGATACAACCATCAGCGAGATTGAGTATACCGGTTATCTTCTGCCATCTGTCCTCACATCTGTTCCGGTGGCGACTACGGTAGGCAACCACGATGCGGACAATGCGAACTATCAGTATCACTTTAATGTGCCGAATTTAAGCGAGCTTGGCGACAACGGCTATGCGGGCGGCGATTATTACTTTACCTACGGCAATGCGCTGTTTATCATGCTGAACACACAGGACACGAACTCCGCAGAGCATATTCAGTTTATTCAGGAGGCGGTAGAAGCAAACCCGGACTGCACCTGGAGAATTGTGACCCTGCATCAGGATATCTATGGTTCTGCGGAGCACTCCAACGAGCCGGAGATTGTTAACCTGCGCTATGCGCTGACGCCGGCATTTGAGACATATGACATTGACCTTGTACTGACAGGACATGACCATGCATATTCGAGAAGCTATTTCCTGAACGGCGACGCTGTAGAGGAGACGGTGACCTATACGGATGATGAGTTTGACGCGATGCTGGAGGTGGATATTGACAATGGTGACAGCGAAGAGACGCTTACCGTAGCACCCGGAAACATTTCAGACGATACGGAAGACGCCGATGAGCAGGCGTATCTGGAATACCTGTATGAGATCATGGACACTGACCGCATCACAGAGGATACCACGTATGTAATCGATCCGGAAGGTATTCTCTATCTGACCGCGAACAGCGCATCCGGCAGCAAGTATTATGACCTGACCGCCCGCCAGCAGAGTTACATCGCCGCGAGATGGCAGGAGGATGTACCAACCTATACGTTGATCGAGGTAACGGACACCACGCTTACAATCAACACCTACCGCAGCGATACGAACGAGACGATTGATGAGTGCGTCACCATCGTAAAGACTGTAAATGCGGAGTAATGAAGCGACAGGTTTTAAAGGAATGCCCGCGATAGCGGGCATTCTGTGCTCTTATGACATAAGGTTCAGACATAAAGGAGAAGTACAGAAATTTATGATACAAACAAAAAACGGAAGGCAGGTTTTTCTGAAGACGGGCATTGTCTGTCTCTTCTTTATTTTTCTTGCCGGATTTGCCTGGTGGCTTGGCTGGACGGAAAAGACCGTGTTGCTCTCTAATGAAGGGCGTACCTTTGAAAAGGCGCGGGTGGTGTCGATCGTGGAGGATAACCTGACGAGCGAAGGTACCCGTGCGGGCTACCAGACGGTCGAGGTAGAAATCCTCACCGGCGAACATAAAGGAGAAATACTGGAAGCCACCAGTTCTTCCTCTTATCTTTATGGAGCAAATTGCACGGTTGGTCTCCGGGTCATTGTGATTATCAGTGAATCCGATGATTATATGACAGTCAGCGTTTATAATTATGATCGGGGGAACCAGCTCTATGCCATTCTGATTTTTTTCCTGGTCGTGCTTGGCCTGATTGGTGGGAAAAAAGGGTGGAAATCGGGGGTTGGACTTGTATTTACATTTGCCTGTATCATTTTTCTGTTTATTCCTATGGTGTACCGGGGGTATTCTCCGATTCTGTCTGCGGTCTTTCTGGTCGTGCTTGTCACGGTGGTTGTGATGCTGCTGATTGATGGCTGGACGGTGAAATCGGCCTGCGCCATGGCGGGAACGATTTTCGGCGTAGGCATCGCTGCGGTCAGCGCGGAGCTGTTCGGGCGGTTTGCACATCTTTCCGGCTACAACGTAAGCGATATCGAAGACCTGATCTACATCGAGGAAATGACAGATATCCGTATCGGAGGGCTGATGTTTGCCGGAATCCTGATCTCGGCGCTGGGAGCAGTGATGGATGTAGCAATGTCTGTGGCAAGTACAGTCAATGAAATCCATGAGAAAACTCCTTCTCTTGGTCAGAAGGAGCTGTTCCTGTCGGGAATCCATGTGGGGCGTGATATGATGGGAACCATGTCCAACACTCTGATTCTTGCATTCGCGGGTGGTTCTATTAACACATTTGTCTATATCTACAGCTACAATTATGCCTATTATCAGATCCTG
>JAJQDT010000149.1 GCA_021202075.1 Lachnospiraceae bacterium
TGGCTGCTACGGCGTTGTATGCGGTCAGGTCTTTGACTCCGCAGCTGCTGCGCCTATCCAGAAGTTCTTCCTTATTTTTTAGTCTGCGGTTTTCACGCTGTCTCTTTCGATCTTTCATGACATCCTCCTTTCCAGTCCGTTTGGGTATACTTATCCCTCTGTTGCGGGAAACAATCTCGGTAGAATTGACATCCGCTGAATTCGAAAAGATTTTACAATATCCTCTTGAATTTAACGCCATTGTACACTATAATGTTACCAAAGTAAAATTTTCGACGGTAAAACTAACGGTAAGAAAGTAGGGATAGAATGAAAAGCCTGCCAGTAGATAATTTAGGTTTTGTGGAAATTGGTGGTGTGGGTGAAATGATATATAAGGCTGTGAGATTTCCTTCATATCAGCTTGATTCCGATGACCGTGGCGATTATATTAAACCAAGTTTTATACCCATTCTCGATGTTCTTACTCCTAAGTACGGAACAGACTATGGACTAACCGGGCAGGAACTGCTTGCAAACTTGTGCAACCTTTACGCTGAATTAAACCATCCCGATTGTGAGATGCCTGTAAATCTCGGAATTTATGGATGGTGCCGTGAAAATGTTCATCCATACGATATGGATGAGCTAATTGAGTCACTTGAAACGATGTACTCAGGAGATGTTGCTTCACTTGGTATGTACGACATCATAACTAAGGATGCCCTTTTCTACATCGATGACTTTGTAAAGGACCTATGTGCGCTCGGTACCGTGTTTGAATATTATTTTGCTTTGGAACAGGTTCGAAAAGGAAATGTTGTTGCTGGACGCGAATTATATTATGAAGGCCGTATGTGTGATAGCCTACCACTTTTGGAAAAATACCGTAATTGCAGAGATGATGAGTATTTAGAGCAGGTAAATGCGGACTACGATTATCTGATTGGCTGTATTCTGGATATGATACCAGAATTTAAGATGAGGTTGAAACAGGATAAAGAGACTGGCACTATTATGTTTGGAGCAGATACAAAATCAATTTTTGATATAAGCTGGTATGCGTTTGCGCGTATGGTGGCTGATGTTGCTCCACTGGCAGATGAAGACCTTAATTATATGCAGTCTGCGAGCAGTATTTTAACTTGCATAAGCTGTGGGAAGTATTTTGTCCGTCACTCCAGCAGACAGATTTACTGTAGCAGACCGGAATGCCAGGCTGAAAGAAATAAAAGAAAAAGCAAGGCTTATTATAATAGAAAGAAAAACGGAGGTCATGGAAATGGCGCAAGTTGATGTGTATGATTGTGCTTATAATGCATTGCAGAATATAGAATGGGACTTTGTTAATTATTCGATGGACACACTGGAGTCAATTCATCCATATCCAGCACGGTTTATACCAGAAATACCAAAAGCATTAATAAAGACTCTAGGTTGTCCACCCGACCAAAAAATATTTGACCCTTTTTGCGGGAGTGGAACAACACTTGTAGAAGCTGCAAGAATGGGTTATTCCTCTATTGGCGTTGATTTGAATCCTATTGCTTGCTTAATTAGCAGAGTAAAATTGAATCCTCTTTCCGTGGATTTTTTAAGCCGTGCAAATGAGGTGGTTGAAAAAGCAAAAAAAAGGTATAATGATGACATACTTATTCCAAACATACCTAATCTGGACCACTGGTTTAAAAAAGATATTCAAAAAGCTATTACAGCTATATGCAATGAAATAGATTCAGATGACAGTTGTAATGACGCACTCAAAATGGCTCTGTCAAGTATAATAGTGCGGGTTTCAAACCAAGAAAGTGATACAAGGTATGCTGCTGTAGATAACAATTATGTTGCATCAGATGTTTTTCTCTCATTTTATAATGCATGCATAAATATATCCAATGCAAAAGCAAATGAGAACTTCCAAGCAGATACAATGATAATAGAAAGTGATATATTAAAAGTACGACCTAGTCAATTAGGAAACAACATCGGCTTGGTGATTACTTCACCTCCATATCCTAACGCTTATGAATACTGGTTATATCACAAATATAGAATGTGGTGGTTGGGTTATGATCCTATCAATGTACGTACAAATGAAATTGGGGCTAGGCCACATTACCAAAAAAAGAACGGACAAACAGAATTAGATTTTCAAAACCAAATGTCTGCCGTTTTTTCGCTGATTTCTAACTGCTTAGTTCAAGGAGGACATGTTTGTTTTGTTATTGGTCGGTCTATTATAAAAAGGAAAGAAATTAATAATGCAGCGCTTCTTATAGACGTTGCAAATAATTTGGGTTTTAAATTGGTGGCTAACATAAAAAGAGAGATAGCCTCGACCAAAAAGTCGTTCAACTTGGCTTATGGTAAGATAAAAAGTGAGAATATTGTTATTTTTAGGAAGGATTTTTAACCATGAAAATTGAGGCGGTAAAGTTTCCGTATAGATATATGGAATATGAAAAGGATTTTCTCAAGAATGAAATTAGAGCTCTCCTGCCGAAAGCTCTTTTGGTAGATAAAGGTGATAGGCTTATCATTGATGCTGTCGATGAATCCGATATCTCCATATTAAAACGTCTAACGTATGTCCAATATTTAATTATTAATGGAGAAAAACAATACACATTACAAGGATTGATGGAAAGTGAAGATGGCAATCAAACAAATAGGCAACATACAAGATACTCTACACATGGGATTCATGAATATAAAGGCAAATTCAATCCCCAGATTGTGCATTACCTTTTGAACTATTTCAATGTGACGGAGAAACAGAAAGTTCTAGATCCATTTAATGGTAGTGGAACAACAATTTTAGAATGTGCCCATATGGGAATACCAGCTGTAGGTATAGATATTAATCCTATGGCATGTTTTATTGCAAACGCGAAGGTTAAATCGTTAGGTATTGACGTAACAAAAGCTAGTGAAATATTATTGCTAATAAGAAATAATCAGAATCAAGAACGGGAAATAGTTTCAAATGATTCACGTATGGAATATCTTTTGCGTTGGATACCGGAAGACACTCTTTTGAAATTGGAATGCATTCGGAATACCGTGACAGCGTATGAAGACTGTTATCAAAAGTTCTTTTTGATGATTGCAAGTGACCTTATCCGAGAATATTCCAATCAGGAGCCGGGAGATTTACGAATCCGAAATCGTTTTTCACCGTTTCCAGAACAACCTTTTTTTGATGCATTTGTAGAGCATACAGAAAAGTTACTTAATAAAATTAGAAGAGCGCAGGCCTCGTTAAATAGTATACAGCTTTCAAATTATGCTTTAAATTGTGATATAAAGCAAGATGTTCCGAATAAAGGAGAATTGTTTGATGTTGCAATTACGAGTCCACCATATGCTACTGCTTTACCATATATTGACACTCAAAGAATCAGTTTAGTTTGGCTGAACTTGTGTTCGCCTACAGACCTTTCTACATTAGAGGCGTCTCTTATTGGCAGCAGAGAACTGCTTTTAGGCGATAAGAGTCAGTGGAAAAATTCCTTTGAAAATAATACAAGTGGATTGCCGAATGAAATTTATTCGCTACTTAATGAAATGAATGAGTCTTTGACAGAGAACGACGGATTTAGAAAAAAGGCTGTCCCTGTTCTTCTTTATCGGTATTTTTCCGATATGAAGATGATGTTTGAAAACATATTATCTCTTATAAAAATCGGAGGAAAATATGCTTTAATAGTTGGCCGCAATAAAACTACATTAGGCGGACATGAATTTTTTATAGATACTCCAAAGCTATTAAGTATTATAGCCAAGCAGGTGGGGTGGCATTTAGAAAGTATATTTGTTCTTCAAACATATAAGCGATACGGAATAAATTCCAAAAATGCTATCAATAGTGAATCTCTTATAGTATTAGAAAGGAAATCATAGGTATGGAGTTTTTATTACAACCAAGTGTGTACGGAACAGGAAATGCAGAGACTTTGTTAAAATTACTAGATAATATGTGGATTAAAAATCATTCTTCATCAAAGGGAATTATTTACATTGTGTCAGGATTTGCTAATTACAATGGTGGCGTTAGATTTTATCCGCATTTTACTCAACATGTTCATGAAGGTGGACGCATCAAAGTAATTATAAGTGGCAATACAAGTCAGAAACTTAGTAGCATTCAAGTTGTTGAGGCATTATTGCAATGTGGTGCAGAGGTATACATAGTAAATAGGAAAAGATTGTTGCATGCAAAATGCTATGGTTACAAAACAGACGTAGAAGAAGAATTAATTGTCTCTTCTGGCAATTTTACCGGACCTGGTATGTCGCAAAATGGAGAAGCTGCGGTCAAAATAGATACAAGATATGTTCGAGATATGGGCTTTTCGTGGGATGAATTTTGGGATAGTATGTTCAAACAGAACTGGAATATCTACCAATTGGAAGCTAATGATATTAAAAGAAAAAGCAATCCCGGATGGTCTCTGCTTTACGATGAAATTCATCAAATTGGTAAATTAGACGAATCACAACAAATGACTATGGTAATCACGTTGAACCACTCTGACACAGCAAGAATTCAGGCCGATCCTGGCACTAACGCTGGCAAAGGCACACAGTACTTTTGGCTTAGTAAAGGTACTTTTGATTTTTTTCCGGCTTTAACAATTAAAAATCAGCGCGGAGTGAAAAATACATATTCTTGCAATATAAATCTAAATTACGTAGATTTAGATATCCAGGAAGAATCTCGTGTAACTTTTGAGGCGGATAATAACCTTGACTTTAGACTGGGTACTGCAGCCCTAAGATATACTAAAATAGCGGATGAAAATGATATTGCTTTAATCTCTCGCGTTGCAGAATATGATTACGAACTACGAATTGTAAAAAAAGAAGCTGCTATGTATAACCGAATGTTGAAATATGCTACATCCTTTATTGGTAATTATGGGAAGAGATTTGGATATATAGGTAATGATGATATGAAAGATATTCTTGAAGAGGAAACAGAGTAAGCATATAGTATTTTACTCACTTGTGAAGTTGTAATAATCACTACGCTTTTTTGTGTGATTAATGCATATCTGACAAGACCGGAACTGTATTACCCCGGAAAGGAGTTCGTAAACTATGAATGAACTAATCGTAAAAATCAAGCATCCATATTTTACAAGGAGAACCGTCATTGATTTTACAGAAGTGATTGACAACGTAAGGGTATCAGTTAATTTTTGCGATGATGTAGTTCAGATGAAGTTTATCGGTAGGAAAGGGAAGGAAAAGCTATGCAGTCTTTCGTATGAAGTGCTGTCGATAGTTTTTATTTACATGGGTTCTTTCCCAAAAATCGAATCTATGCTTTATAATCAGGAAACATTAGATGTATCCAACCTTTCATGGAAATATTCCACAGATAATTATTTTCGCAAGAGAGTATCGGTGTTATGTCAAATTGATTCCAAACACCTTAACCAAACTGTAATGGATCAATATAGGCAAATAAGAGAATATCCTCTATATTCTATGCAAAGCCTTATCTCCGAAGAATATACACATACTATGACAAATCACAGGATTTTGCTACTTCTTCATGTCATAGATGGGTTTGTGGAAGATAAAATGGTCACATCATGTCTATCAGAAATCATGAAAAAATATAAAGTATCGGTAAGGTCATGTGATTATATTGTGCAATAAATACTTTTTTTCTTATCACAGAAAGTATAATCTTGATATTCTGCCACTAATGCATATCGGCCAGTATAAATACTTGCGAATTTTGACAGATACGAGAAACTGGTATTCGCATTTTTGGGCTGATAAAAAGAAACCAGATCGTCTTATAAATGGTAGTGAAATGCTAATATCGTTTGAAATAGTGTATCTTATTGTTCGATTATATTTGATTGATAAATTATCCGTATCTGTAGATGAAGAGCGCGTTAAGGAATTTTACCTCGTGTTGCACGATTGGATCGTTGACCTTAATAACATGGATAAGAAAAAGTACAAGTCTAAAACTTATAAAAATAATGTCGCAATCGAAGAAATGAATCATATGCTTAGGCTAATTGCAAAAAAACAAGCTGAGGAGATTGCAATTCTATCATAACTTCTGGATGATGTGTCACATATGTTAATGGGAGAGATTGCATCGTGTCTGTGTAATCTCTCCCGCTTTGCGTCTTATCCAATAAGAACAAAATTAAGATATTCTCTACTGCTCTCCTCCAGATACACCACCAACTCGTAAAAGCCATACTCGTTAGCGAGGTACAGCACCGTCCCCATATCAAACATATTCGTCTTGCCGGTGCCACGGATGTATAAAATCTGCTCCTTAATTTTCTCAGTCATTGTCGCTCACCTTCCTTATAATATCTTCGCCATAAATGACGTTTAGTCCGCTGCCATTATCCCATGCCACTATCACGCTGGCCGTATCGTCTACTCCAATGACTGTCCCTTGTGTACCAACAGGAGGAGCTTGTACGTCCCTCATGCGCACAAGTTCTACTCGTGTGCCAGCAGGGTATGAATTCCTAACAGCGTCAACCATCTCTCTACTCGGAAACCTCATGCTTGCCACCTCCTGTTCTCCATGCGGAATTACCCTCCAGATTGCGGAGCAGGATTTTTCTGTCCTGTTTGTACTCATCTCCGATGAAACCCAGCCGGAGCAGAAAGCAGCGGAAGGTATATTTCTCATTCTCCACGGCTCTTTCAGTAGCTGTCACACGTTTTAGTGTCTGGCTCATTTTGCAGAGAGCGTCAATGAGATGGGTGTACGCTGTGCATTCGTCCGGCGTGGGAAGTTCATTAAACCAGGGGAATGAAACTGTATCCTTGCTGATTTCAATCGGAAGGCTGTCAATACCCAGAGCCTTTTTGATAAGACTTCCCTTTGCGTCCAGCAGGCTGGTCAGAGTGCCGACTGCCACCTTGTCAAGCGGAACCGTTATTGTAAGCCCCGTGGTCGCTTCCTGCGGCTCATCTTCTTCTGTGGCGTCCCCGACCTCGGTTTCTTCTAAAGCCTCCGCAGGCTCGGCAGTGAAGCCCCTTTCGGCAATCTGCTCCAGCAGGTTTTCAATCTCCTCAGAATCGGCTCTGTCATCAAAATTGACGGCACCGTTCTTGTCGATAGTGAAGTAATCCACCTCGTAGGCCGCTGTGGGCATTCCGAGGTATTTTGGCTTGACTTCGAGAATCTCGCCCATAGCCGTCACAAGTGCTTTGCGCTCTGTTCCTGTTACATTGTAATTGATTGTCATGATGGTATCCTCCTAATCTGTTTTCCCGTTTTGGGTAGTGCCATATTGCCTCTAAATCCACAGAAAAGCAAGACTGTATTACTACCAATAATATGCGCCAAAGTTTGTGCATTCTGTCTCTCCAAATCTGCTTGCTATTTCTGCCGCCAAGAGTGATTAATACACTACTACAAAAATCAATGGAGGTAGCCTATGAAAACAAAGAACATCAAAGTACAGTATTCCAGCCATTATCAGTCAAATTCTCTTTTGCCAAAAATCCAGATGGAAGGCAAATGGCTTGAAGCTCTTGGCTTCTCGGTCGGCACAAAGCTGGTGGTTGAGTACGAAGAAGGAAACATCCGCATCCGTCCTTTTACCAAAGATGAGACCGAAGCGGCAAGGGAGCAGGAGCTTCATGCAGCGATTACTCAAAAACAGCGTGAGCTGAGCGCACTGAGAAATAGTCTTCCACAAGCCATGCCAATTACAGCAGTTGCTGAAGAGACGGTTTCTTATGGCTGTACGCATTAATCCGAAGCCGAGCCTATCGGCATCATCCCATTCATAACAAAGGCGGCAGAGTCAGACTGCCGCTTTTGCTGTATCCATCAAAAAAGGCAAAGAAAAACAGCCATGCCGACATTTCTGTCCGTCCATGACTGTTTTCTTGCCCCGCTTAAAGGCTGAACCTTCAAAATTGCTCTTTTCTGAAAATCCCTAAGTTCAACCCTCTAATGAGGGGATTTTTATTATGAACTTTGGAAAAGGAATACAGAAGATTCAAGAGGCAGTAAAAAAGAACCGTGCGAGGGCTCCGGTTGCGGCTCTGCTGGCTGCGCTGACAATCCGGTCAACGGCCTGTGTGAGCGATGTAGTGACGCAGATCAACAGCCTGAGTTCCTTTGTGCTGTCGATTATCCAGGCGGCAGGCGTGATTGTCACGGCGTGGGGCGTGTTTGAGTTTGCGAATGGCTACCAGTCCCACGATGGTACGCAGCAAACCTCCGCGCTGAAAAGGATCATTGCCGGAGTGATCATGGTCGGTGCTGGCACACTGATGTCTATGCTGGGAGTTTCCTGATGGTCATTCGATATTCCGGTAAGAGGGGAGGTTGGAGGATATGGGACTGATAAGCAATGCCATTGACTCTGCATTTGAGAGTTTTGGAAGCTCTATGATGAATGTCGGGGAATGGATGTTAAGCGCCGGGTACAATGTCTGGAAAGGCAGCGGAAGCATTGCCGTCCAGTATGCGCAGAAAGACCCGATGAGTGTCACGAATGCGTGGAGTACCGTAACCGGAAGCATCTACAGTATTATGCTTTCAGTTGCTGCGGCTTTGGCTGTTCTGTTTTTTGTACTGGGCTGGCTGAATGAAAGTATCGACATAAGGACGAATTTTACGATGGAAAGTATGTTCCGCTTTTTTGTCCGGTATGTGATAACTGCGTCGTTGATTGTCAATTCCCTGACGCTTGCGTCAGGGATTACACGGTGTGCGACCGCTTTGGCAACATCGATTACAGCGGAAGTAGAGGCGAATGAGGCAGACGGACTTTTCGATGAAATCCTGAAAGTCGGCTAATGCCAACTCAAAACAATGTCACTTAATAATGTAAA
>JAJQDT010000084.1 GCA_021202075.1 Lachnospiraceae bacterium
TACCAGGAGCATGGATTTGCAGGCCATCTGGCCGCACCTGACAGCGTATGTGATAGAGCGGTTATCGTGATGATGGGTGGCGAAAAGAGTCTGCTGCCCGGAGTCAAGATAGCGGAGCGCTTCGCGGATTTTGGAATAACTGGACTGGCGGTATCGCTTTTCGGCGCAGAAGGGCTTCCCGATTCGCCTGACCGCATACCGCTTGAGATGTTTGAATCGGCGCTTCGTTGCCTAACGGACAGGGGATATTCCCATACCAGCATCTACGGGATGTCCATAGGTTCCATTTTTGCCGTACTGACCGCAGTATGTTTCGGCGGCGTGGAAACGCCTCCTCGCTTTGCTCGACGGCAGGACGGGCAGCCTATTCCAATGCGCTCCGCGCAAGACTGCCCTATCGAAAATGTGATTCTGGTATCTCCGACACACGTTCCGTTTGAAGGGACGGACAAGTCCAAAAAACATATGTCCGGACACAGCGTTGCAACCTTTCGGGGAGAGGATATTCCGTTCGTATCGGCAGATTTTTCTGATGGAAAAGCAGGCAGATATCAGAAAATACCCGCAGCGGATTATCCGGTCATGGGAATGTGGATTTCTTATTATAACGCCTATCAGGACAAAGTGCGGGAGCGGGAAGCTTTACTTCCACTGGAAAAGAGCAATGCGAGAATCCTGCTGATTGCAGGCGACAAGGATGAGGCGTGGCCGTCTGCGTATTCTGTCAGAAAAATGGAGGCGTATCTGACGGGGGTGAGATATAAGAAAGAAGTGAAGGCCGTCATTTATAAAAATGTAAGCCATCTGACAGGCATGATGCCGAACAGAAAGCGGGAAAAGCTTCTGTATTGTCTGCTTCCCTTCGTTGGACTAATGTATAAAAGCTTCGGGAAACATCAAAAGGAATGTCTTGCCGCCATTGAAGATGCGGAAAAGACGATTATAGAGTGGATCAATTACGAGGAAGGTTAAACATGGGTTTCTTTCAAAATACCTGCAAGCCGGAGGGCTTGGGCGGAAAAATCATGGTGACGACCATGAACATCGGCGGTCACGCTGCACTTGCAAAATGGGGACTGTCCCATCTGGCACTAAAAAGTGACTGTAACATCCTTGAAATTGGTTGCGGCGGCGGGGCGAATGTGGCGCAGCTCCTGAAACGCTGTCCGAACGGGAAGGTCACAGGCGTGGATTATTCCGAGGTCAGCGTGGAGAAGAGCAAAAAGGTCAACGCAAAGGCAATCAGGGCGGGACGCTGCAACATTCAATGCGAGAATGTACGGGAGCTTTCCTTTGCCAACGGCACATTTGATCTGGCGACCGCCTTTGAGACTATCTACTTCTGGCCAGGGCTGACAGAGTCCTTCGCCCAGGTTCACCGGGTTCTGCGAGACGGCGGCAGGTTCTTCATCTGCAATGAATCTGACGGCGACAACTCCGCAGATCAAAAGTGGGAACAGATGATTCAGGGGATGAAGATCTACAAGGAAAATGAAATTGTCGCTTCTCTGAAACACGCGGGCTTCTCAGGCGTCACCGTACACAGGAATCAGGAAAAGCATTGGATCTGCTTTATTTCCGCGAAGCAACGAGCCAAGTAGCCGGAGCCATAAGGTATCCACCGGCAAGCCGGTTCCCCTTATGGCATAGCTTGCACGGATATTTGGCGGTGCTGTGTGCCAGTGGCACACGTTTCATGTCCCGATTTTCGCAGAAAATCGAGGACGCAGGCACCGACCGAAGCGGAGCGTAGATGCCGCGAGAGTCAAATACCACGATGCCTGCTTCGGGGTATTTGACTGCAGAGAAATAGAGCAGGCGATGATAGAAATTGCTGCAAAGAACGGCAGCAGGAAGGGACATCGGCATGAAATACACAGGTCAATACTGGATCATGATCGTTCCATTTATGAAAAGATTGTTGACGAAAAAGTATGGGCGAACGATCGCAAGAGAATACATAAAGAAAGCAAAGCCCATCTACCGGCAAATGCTGGCCCAGGCGGAGGACATTGGTGCGAAAAATCCTATGGCGCACAACGTCTATATGTCCTTCGTGTTCATGGCGATCTGGAAAGCATCTGACGGAACCATTACGCCGGACGATATGCGGGGCATAACCAGAGAGCTGCTGGAAATGAAAATCGTCCGAACGGTCATGAGTGGCGGTCTGGATGTCAACAGGCCAAAGGATATGGACAGGCTGAAAGGGAAATTCCAGAAATGCGCAGTGTGGGCGGAAGAATATCCGGAGTACCGAGATAAAACCTGGGATTTCCATTTTGACGACACACTTCACAAGTCCGGCATATACTATCATTTCACGAGATGCCCATTAAATGATTATGCACGAGCCTACAGTTATCTGGAGATTCTGCCGGTGATGTGTGAGCTGGATTATCTGCTGGCGGGGCTGTACCACGCCAGGCTCTATCGTGAGCAGACGCTGGCAAGCGGTGGGACTATTTGCGACTACTGGTTTGTGGGAGATCAGGAGCAGGAATATTCTGCAGAAGGAGGAAAAAACGCATGAGTGTGCGTTTTCAAATCGCCAGCGCTCTGGTCAAAGCCAGTGGCATGAAGAAGCTGTTCGCCCTGCCCCAAGAGGAACTACTGGAAAAAGCGCGAAAGCTGAATCGGAAACGGGGCTTCCAAATCCCAAAGAGAAAGCGGTTCCACTACATGGAAAGGACGATTTTAGGGCAATATGCCTGTCTGAAAATCGAGACACAGCCGACGCCGTCCAAACGGGCGCTGTTGTTTTTCTTCGGCGGCGGATACATTATTGGTCCTGACGATGGAGACGTAAAGCTGGCAGAGAGGTTCGGCAAGGCCTCCGGGCGGGATGTGTGGTTCCCCTATTATCCGCTGTGTACGGATCACTGCGTGAAGGAGACCTTTGGGATGGCCTATGAAACGTACCGGCAGATGTTGCAGGAATATGCGCCGGAGGATATTGCAGTTATCGGCTTTTCTTCCGGGGCAGCGCTGGCATTGGGGGTCTGCCTGCACAACAACGCCCAGCCGGAGCCGCTGCCCATGCCCGGCCTGGTAATCGCCTCGTCACCGGGCAGTGTTCCGTTCAGCGACGAGGAGCGACGAAAAATGGCGGAGCTGTCTGTAAAAGACGTTATGCTGGATGCGGCTTTCATGACGACGATTCGGGAGATCATGGAGCATGGCGAGCAGGTGCCGGACTATATGTTATCCGGCATATGCGGCGATTTTACGAACTTCCCAATGACACATTTTTATTACGGAAGCGATGAGGTGCTGTATGCCGAAGCGCCTTACTTCGCCAAGGCGTTTGAGAAGTATGGCGCGCTCTGTGCATTCCACATCGGGCAGGGACTGTGCCACTGCTATCCGGCTGCTTCATTTTGCCCGGAGGGAAAGCAGGCGCAGGAGGAAATCCTCGGGCTGCTGAGAAAGTAGGAGTGAACACATGATTCGACTGAGAAACCTTACCGGCGAGGAAATAAAAACAATCGGCAGGAGCATTGGCAGGGCGTTCTATGATGAGGGCGAGGGCTTATTTACACGCCTTGACCGTGAGGATGCTATAACAGCTTTGGAAATCATGACGGAGTGCTACTATCGTCTCGGTGTCCTCTATGCGACATCCGAACAGCAGGAAGGTTATCTTGCCTATTGGCGAAAGGGTGAAGCGAAGAAATGGGGCATGAAAATGATACGTGTGTCCCTTCATATGGCATGGCGGTTCCTGCGGGAGATTCCCTTTGGGTCACTGAAAAAGCTGCTTCCGCTGATGAACAATCCGTATGAGAAGATATATCAAAAAGAGCCGGATTATGTGGTCATTTCCATGGTCGCCGTCCGGCGGGAATTCCAGGGGCAGGGATATTTGCGTGTGCTGCTGGAAGAACTGTTTCGCATCGCCCGAGAGCGGAATATCCCCTGTGTCCTGGACACGGACACAGAGCTGAAAGTAAAAAAGTACATTTCCTGCGGCATGAAGAAAACGGCAGAAACGTCGATCAAGGGCGGCGGAATGATGTACACAATGGAAAGCCGCGCATGAGAATCGCCCATGCATTTTTTAAGTGATCTTGCACGGCGATTAGCTAAAACAAACTATTTTTCAAGCAAAGGAGACAGAAAACAATGAAACAGCAAAAAAAGACTTCACAGTCCACTATCCACCTCGGCACCCACGGAGAGAATTACGGAACATGGATGTCGCGCCCCGTATTTTACATGATGGGCGGTTTTGCGCTTGCGGCATTGATCCTTGCCGTTTTGTCGTTTACGGTTTTCCGCATTACCGCACTCGGTATTGTATTTATAATTGCGCTGATAGCGCTAATAGCCTTTATCGGCTGGATGGAATGGATACGCAGGCAGTATGCTTTTGGTGGCGGCGGAATGATGGAGAAGGGACATCAGACCATGCTCTCATTGTTGGACTATGGCGGAAACGGAACACTGCTGGAGGTCGGCTGCGGCTCCGGTCCCTTAAGCATTCGCGCTGCCCTGACATGGCCGCAGACAAAGGTGGTTGGGATTGATTATTGGGGCGCCATGTGGGATTACAGCAAGCATTTATGCGAGAAAAATGCCGCTTCTGAGGGCGTCGCTTCCCGGTGTACGTTCCAAAAAGGTGATGCAAACAAGCTGGACTTTGCGGATGAGACCTTCGATGCCGTGATCAGCAATTATGTGTACCACAATGTAATGGGGTCAGATGTGCATGAGCTGATTCTGGAGAGCCTGCGTGTTTTGAAAAAGGGCGGTGTATTCGCTATCAACGATTGCATGAAGCCGAAAATGTACGGCGATATGGAGGCATTTGCGCAAAAGCTGCGGGACATGGGCTATGAGGATGTGCGGCTGGTGAATATGTCGGAGCTTGTCTTCGGCTCGGAAAGCCGTGCCAATATGATGATGCTTGGCAATTCCCGTATGCTGGTGGGCAGAAAGTAAAAGCCCACGGGAGTTTTGCCGTGGCGTGAATTCGGAAAACAGTCCATACGAGAGGAAACTGTCATGAAAATAACGCTTATTTCGACTCTTATGTTTATGCTCGGCTATTTTCTCATGCTGTACGGTGCAGTCGGCTTTATTCAGGACAAGCGGCTTTTCTCCTCCGCACCGAAAGAAAACCTGGCAGTGATTCCGGACAGGAAAGAGAGATTCAAGGGAGCGCATGTCATCGGCTGGGTGATCGTCGTATTCGCTGTGCTGCTGTTCATCGGTGCATTTGCTCTGGGCATTTGGGATGGCGCAAGAAATGGCTTCGGGCCGCTCAAATATTTCGCCCGCTTTCTCGTCATGTTCTATGGGATGGAGATTTACGACATCCTCTTTTTTGACTGGTATCTGCTCTGTCGCTCCAACTTCTTTCCGCACTTTTACCCGGAGACGAAGGGCATCGTGGGGCCGCATATGTTTGGCTATAACAAGAAGGCGCATATCGTACATTTTATCGTGTACATCCCTGCCTGTGCCGCGCTGGCGCTGTGCTGCGGCGTGCTGTTTTCATAAAATTTATGGAGGTAAGGAACAAATGAAGAAAATACTTGCAGGTGGTTTTCTAGCCTTAACAGGAAGTATATGGGCTTTGTCATTCATTGTAATTGCTGGAAATAATCTGACCAGCGAATGGACAACGCCTCCAGGGAGGCTGCTTACAACTATGATGGATATAAATGTTATGTTACCATTTATAATTTCTGTTATTTTTGTAATCGTCGGAGTTTTTCTAATGATACAAGAATGCTTTGGAAAAGATAAGTAAGCGGGAATTTTTGAGGACTGACACCATTGCTCTGACAGGCGGAGTGCTTTACAGAACTGGCACGATCGCTGCCAATGCGGAAATGTGCGATTTTTATGTCTGCAAGAAGGGATCAGAGGATAAGGAAGTCGGGAGGTAAGTTATGAAAACTTATGAATTTGGAGGCAAAAACAAGCCTGTGATCCTGTTGCTGCCGGGAACCTGCTGTCACTGGAAAGCAACCTTCGGCGAGGTGGTTCCTCTGCTGGAGAGCAGCTTCTATGTGGTCTGCGTTTCCTATGACAGCTTTGACGAGACGGAGGACACGGTTTTCCCGTCCATGATCGAGGAAACAGAAAAAATTGAAGGCTACATACAAGAACGCTTTGACGGAAAAATCTGTTGTGCCTATGGCTGCTCTCTGGGCGGTTCCTTTGTGGGACTGTTGGTGCAGCGAGGGAAAATCCATATTGATCACGGCATCCTCGGCAGTTCGGATTTAGATCAGAGCAGTTCACTTACGGCGAGTTTTAAGGCGCATCTTATGGCTCCGATTCTCCAGAGAATGCTTCACAAAGGAAAGCTGCCGAGTTGGATGAACAGATGGGTGGAAAAACGTCCTCCGGAGGAACGGGTCTATTTTGACAAGATGCTGTCCATGTTTGGCATTGGAACGACCCGAATGGCATTTGTCAAACGGGAGAGCATTTACAATCAGTTTTATTCCGATCTGGTCATGCCGCTGGAGGATAAAATTTGTGCTGATGGCACGGTCGTTCACTGCTTCTACGCCACAAAGATGGGCGAACAATACGAAGCACGCTACCGGCAGCACTTTGCCGACCCGGATATTCTCCGCCATGACTTGCAGCATGAAGAATTGCTGGTCTGCTATCCGCAGAAATGGGTCAGCGAGGTGAAAAATTGCTGTGGCATATTGACAGGTGAATGAATCCGCTTGCAGGGATGGAGGGCAGTATACAGAATTAAAAAAGAATAAGTATCTTAAATGCGGGATGAAATTAGTGAAAGAATCACCAGTTAACAATGGTGGTTAGATTGGTTAGAATAATTACTCGAATCGCGGGAAAAGTTTCGGCTAAACAAAAATGACAATTTGGTTTAGACGGATACGTCATTGACATCTTGATTGTTGACCGTTCCAGGGAAAAAGGTGATTTCTGGATCACAGGCTCGCAGGTTTTCCGCCTTATGAAAAATGTCAGCGAAAGTTTGGCCGGACGGGTTGGAATCGTGAACCTGCTGGGATTATCCGATGCGGAGATTTACCATGAACCGAGCGAGCCTTTCCAAACGGAAGCCGGGTATTTGATGGAGCGTTTGCCTGTAAAAAGAAAAAGAGATTTGAATGAGATTTACCGCAGGATATGGGGAAAGAGGGATGAAAAATGTCAAACTATAAAAAGATTACCCTCGCCCTTCTCTGCGGCCTGTTGGGTTGTGTGCTTTGACGTTGGGAATTGGCTTATGCTCTAAGGCGATACGGCCTACTCCGGGACAATTTCCTGGCTGAAGGCAGGGGCGGCGGAAATCGCCCCTTGGCGAAACAATCTGGCTATGGCGCTGGCCTTCCCCGGCATCTTCCTGTACGGGGTTGCACTGTTTGTGAACGGGACACTGATCAAAGGAGAGCGGAAACAGAAGGTTTACCACTGCGTGACATGGGCTATCAGGACGTGCGGCTGGTGAATATGTCGAAGCTTGTGTTCGGCTCGGAAAGTCGTGCCAATATGATGATGTTGGGGAATTCCCGTATGCTGGTGGGAAGAAAATAAGCATGAGAAGGCCAGGGTTTTTGTGCTTTACAAAGAATACATTGTGTGGAGGATTACAGGGTAATGCATGAATACTATCAGAAAAATTACGCTAAATTAAAGAAGTCCATGAATGGATACCTGAAACTGATTTCTGCTGAATTGCAGCAGGCCAGCGGAAAGGATTATTCCGAGCTTCTGGAAGAAATCTGGGATTTCTATGACAAAAATCTGCTTGAGCATTTTCCCTACATCGGCGGGGATGATGTGAGCGGTACCGGAAACCTGACGGGAGCATATTATTTTGTGGCGATGGGTGAGGTTTTGAAGAACTATGGCGTTTCTTTAGATGAGGCCGGCCATTTGATGGTGCTGTCCTACGAACGAACCTTTCAGCGGATTCCGGGATTTGCCCGAAAGCTTGCGGGAATGATGTTCAACAGTCCGAAGATACTGAATAAAATGCTTCAAAAGAAAGATAAGCAGAATGCAGCAAATGCGGAAAAGAATCCAGGCAGCTTCGAGACAAAAACCATGATCCCGCCGGAAGAAGGGTATGCATTCAGCTATCATAACCTTGTATGTCCGTTAGCGAACTTCGCTAAAGAACACGGTTACATGGAATATATGCCCTATCTTTGTAATCTGGACTATGTGATGTTCGGGGTGCTGGGTGCGCCGCTGTACCGTGAGCAGACCTGTGCCTCCGGCGGGGAATATTGTGACTTTAAATTGAAGTCCGGAGCCCCTGTCCTGCCATATTGGCCGCCGGTGTTCAAACAGGGAGATGGGTATCAATAACCCAAAAAGTCATGTGCAGAAAG
>JAJQDT010000103.1 GCA_021202075.1 Lachnospiraceae bacterium
CGACAAAAAAACCTTGAATTTAAGCGAAAAAACGCTTGACAATATGAGGAGGAAAGGTAAAAGCGTATGAAGAAAAAGAAAAAATGGGCGCTGCTGATGGCCGCCGTGATGCTCGCAGTGACGCCCGCAAGCACCGCGCTGGCAAATGAGGACACGGTTATCATCATTGATGATAGCGAAATCTCAGCTGTCGCGGAAGATGCTGTCGCAGAGGAAACCGTCTCAGAGGTGGAGACAGAGGCGCTGATTACGACGGCAGATGCGGCCGACGCGGAAACAGAAGAGCCGGATACGGCGGCAGACGCAGTCGAGGCGGAGACAGAAAAACCGGATACAGTAGCGGACGTCGTCGAGGCGGATGCAGAAGAGCCAGACGCAATCGAGGCGGATGCAGAAGAACCAGATGCGACGGCTGATACGGCCGGGACCGCGACGGACGCAGCGGCGGAGACAATGCGGGGGGGGCAGAACGATGGCCTCTCGATTATTTCTGTTGAGTCTGTAGAAGAAGTCCCAACGACTGTCGCTGAGGAAGCTATGGCGGCAGATACATCGGACGAAAGTGTAGAGATAGCGATCAATGCGACGAATTTTCCGGATGAAATTTTTCGGGAATATATTTCGGAAGAGTTTGATGATGATGGCAGCGGAGGACTGAGCGTGGAGGAGATCAGAACCGCAACTTATATTTCTGTTTACAATACGGGAGTTAGCAGTCTGGAAGGTATTGAATATTTTACGGAACTGGAAGTTTTGGGCTGCAGCAGGAATAATCTGAGCAGTCTGGACGTGAGCAACTGTACGGCATTAGAAACTTTGATCTGTTCTGGGAATAATATGAGCAACCTGGACGTGAGCAACTGTATGGCATTAGATTATTTGATGTGCGATGAGAATAATCTGAGCAGCTTGGACGTGAGCAACTGTACGGCATTAACAGACTTGTACTGCGATGACAATAATCTGAGCAGTCTGGACGTGAGCAACTGTATGGAATTAGAACAATTGACCTGTGGAGAGAATAGTCTGAGCAGCCTAGACGTGAGCAATTGTACGGAATTAACATATTTGATTTGCAATGGCAATAACCTGAGCAGCCTGGACGTAAGCCAGAACACTGCACTACAGACTTTGTATTGCAAAAATAATAATCTGAACTCTCTGGACGTGAGCCAGAACACTGCACTACGGACTTTGCATTGCAATGGCAATAATCTGAACTCTCTGGATGTGAGCCAGAACACTGCACTAATAGAGTTGTGGTGCTATGACAATAATCTGAACTCTCTGGACGTGAGCCAAAACATTGCGCTACTGTATTTGTTCTGTTCTGACAATAATTTGAACTCTCTGGATGTGAGCCAGAATACTGCGCTAATAGAGTTGCTCTGTTCTGGCAATAATTTGAGCTCTCTGGACGTGAGCCAGAACACTGCGCTAATAGAGTTGCGCTGTTATGGCAATAATTTGAGTTATCTGGACGTGAACAGCTGTGCGGTATTAGAAACTTTGTATTGCTCTGATAATAATCTCAGCAGCCTGGACGTGAGCAACTGTACCGCATTAGAAACTTTGTATTGTGGCGCACAGAATATCAGTGTTTTGACAAGTTCGCTTGATGCCGTGCAGAGCATTTCTCTCTCAGCTCTGGTCGGCGAGGAGAATATCGGAAATGTGTCCCTGCCTTCATATGACAGTACGATAGCTTCCATTTCCGGAGATCAGATTGTTTTCAGCGGATCTTCTCTGCCGGAATCACTGACTTATTACTATGCTGTAAATAATGACAGCATCAATACAACAATGGAGGTTACTCTGACATTTACTGAAGAAGGTGTTTCCGACTGGACGGTGTCGCTTGCCTCGGAGAGCTATGTATATGACGGGACAACAAAAGCGCCGTCTGTTACCATAACCGATGGTTCGGCAACTCTGACAGCCGGTACGGATTACACGCTTCTCTATAATGACAATGTGAATGCCGGCACCGCGAATGTTACGATCAGGTGTTTTGGAAATAATTACGGCATGATTATAAAGACATTTACCATAGACCCCGCAGACATATCGGAATATACAGTTCTCTTATCGGACAGCGCTTATACCTATGACGGCGAGGCAAAGGAGCCGACGGTCAAGGTCAAGCTGCATGTTGATTATCTGACGCAGGACGTGGATTACACGGTTTCCTACGAGAATAACCAGAATGCCGGAACCGCTACCGCGATTGCCACTGGTACGGGAAATTATACAGGTACGGCGTCCAAAACCTTTACGATTAATAAGGCATACCAGGATTTGGTTATCATAGAACCGTCTGCGATTAAGGTGGGTGAAATCGGGACGATTCTTGCAAGCGCCCAGGGGGCGATCAGTTATATTTCCCAGGATGTCTCCATAGCTACGGTAAACAGCAATGGCATCGTTACGGGCATAGCGCCTGGCTCTGTAGTCATTACCATACAGGCCGCGGAGACGGAGAATTATAAATTCGCGAGCAATATCATAGCCGTTACGGTGATAAAAGGAACGCAGACGCTGACAGCCGCTGCCGGGGAATCTTCGATTGCAGTCGGAGAAACCACCACAATCACAGCAAGCGGTCAGGGAACGATCACCTACAGCTCCAGTGATACGGCCATAGCCACCGTTGACAGCAGTGGTCTGGTGACAGGCACAGGCGCGGGAACTGCGACGATTACGGTCAGTGCGGCGGGAAACAGCAGCTATGATGCCGCGAGCACGACGGTCACTATTACCGTAACTGCAGACAGCAGTTCCGGTACCGGGAGCGGCACCGATACTGATACCACTGATGCCTCCCCTGCCGGGGTCGGATCTGTTCTCACGGACACTTCCGGAACCAGAACGTATCTGGTGACGGGATCAGGGGTGAATCCCACCGTCACATACACCGGAACAACCTCCTCCGCTACTTCCGTTACGATTCCGGACACCGTTACGATAGGCGGCGTGACTTATCAGGTGACCGCAATTGCAGATAACGCGTTTAAGGGAAATACAAGCCTGACGAGCGTGAGCATCGGCGCCAATGTCACGGCCATTGGGGCGAGCGCATTTTACGGATGCACGAAACTGACGGGCGTGAGCATCGGCTCCAATGTCATCACCATCGGAGCGAACGCGTTTTATGGATGTACGGCTCTGACTACAGTCAGCATCCCTTCCTCCGTCACGGCCATCGGCGCTTCGTCCTTCGCGAAGTGTACGGCTCTGAAAACAGTCACGGGCTGCTCCTCGGTCACATCCGTCGGAGCGGGCGCTTTCAGCGGCGACACGAAGCTGACCACCGTAAAGGGGATGAATAAAGTTACCACGATCGGAAGCAAGGCGTTCTATAAATGCAAGAAGCTGACGACAGTCGGCAGCAAAGCTTCACGGGTTACTTTGGCGAAAGTGAAAACGATCGGCTCCTCCGCTTTTTACGGCTGCACATCGATAACCTATGTGAACCTGACGTCCAAAGCGCTGACGGCGATCAAAGCCTCGGCATTCCAGGGCTGCACGTCGCTGAAGACCTTTGTGAGCAAATCGGCGAAGCTGAGTGCGATCGGCAAGAAAGCGTTCTACAAGGACAAAAAGCTTGCGTCGGTGACATTCAAAACGGCAAAGCTGACCAGCTCGAAAACCGGCGCGAACGCGTTCAAAGGGATTAAGAGCACCTGTACGTTCAAGGTTCCGTCAGCGAAGGTATCCGCCTATAAGAAGATCTTCAGGGCGAAGGGCGCAGGCAGTAAGATTGCGGTAAAGAAAGCATAGAACCGGCATTCCTGTTCGAAGCAGCCACGGAATTGCTGCAAAGTTCATAGCGGCTCCAAAAGCCGCTTCCATGGTGAACTGCCCATTATCTAAAAACGATGGGATTGCGACCACATTCTTTCAAAACAGCCCGGATGTGTTTCATACGCATCCGGGCTGTTCTTCCTGACTCAATTCGTCCATTCCATTCTGCCTTGTATCCCAGCTGCCTCATCAGTTCGTACCAGAATTCCGGTCATGTATGCAGCTGCAAAAACTTATTGTTCTCTGCACCTCATCCGATCCTATCAGCATACGCATTTTCTCGCAGCCATTTTTTGTCTCTGGTTTTCCACACCTAAGATTATCAGGATGCTCTGACACGCAGCAGTCTTCATACCAACACGCACCCATCCGCGCTCCTTTTATGGACCATTTTTCATTTTGTGTGAATTCGCCAGCCAGGGACTTCATCACGCGTTCTGTAGAATATCTCCTGAATCCAGATAGATACAATAATGTATTTTCATCCTCAATCTTTGATAAATCGATTCTGTGATTCTCTATTGCCGCAAGAATCTCTTCACGCATCTTAATCTTATCTGCTTTCCCTGTTCCTGTCCACAGCACAAGCTTATCAAATGCCAGTATAAAATGCTCAAAACAAATCATATCAAGTATAACAATCTTCGTTTCCGATTCATTCGCTAACTTCTTTAAGATACGATACTTATTTCGTATATCCTGATTATCCATCACATAATCGAAGGCAATATAGTACTCGTCATCTTCCGAAGCTTTCAATTCTGTTAACGCATCTACTATACCCTGATTGCTTCCCTTGCTTTCTACCACAAGTTTATTGTCAAAGAAAAGCTGACTCACCAATTTCCAGAAGTGGAGTCCCGCACCTGTATCTTCTGTCCATAGATATCTCATATCACAGTTCTTCCTCCAATGTGACCCTGCTATTATAAAGTCTCATCACCTTAAAGCTTTTGTCAGATACATTCAGGCCATCACAGTTTCGTAAGAACAGCATATACTGATTAGAAAATTCAAAATTAATAAACCGTCTGACCTCATCATCTATAAGAATATCCGCATTATCTATCACAATAAAACGATTCCTGCATTGACTTAATTGCTCAAAAAGCCCATCCGATTTATAATTGAAAAGTTTGATGGCACTGTATTCTTCCGTCATTTTCAGGTCCTCCAGTATCCCATAGAGAACTGTTTTCCCGGTAGCGCTGTCACCGCCCACAAGGGTAATTCGATCATCGAATTTCAATTCATATGAAAAGGGAGATGCCTGAAACCTGATTTCATTATAAATCATTCATCTCCCTCCTTTCATATTCTTTGCTCCACCATGCGCTATATCCTGAATTTCCCGTTACAATGTCAGTATCATTAAACCTGATTTGTACATTTTCCGGAATCTCAATAAGAGTTGGACGTGACATGTATATCCTTGCATTATCCATTGCAAATATGATTTTAAGTACATTCGGACCGCATTCCTCTACGCATACCACTTTTTCCGGATGTTTCACTATATTGAGTAATGTCTTGCATCCAGAAGAAAGATTGCGAATCGTTCCCAGCCCATATTTCGTCTCAATATGCCTGTCTGTCGTCAGTCTTGCGTCATCCACCTGTTTAATAAGGGCGACTTCGCGATCTGTCATTTCTTCATTACTCGTATACAGGTTAAAATATAAATCATTTTGAATAATCCAATCTTTTGTATTCTTTTTATTTGTATATATATCTATCATCAGACACTGCCCCTCACATTTTTTGCATATTTTGTTCAGCATAATTTTCCTGGTTTATAAAATGGGAATCGATCCATCCTGATTCATACATAATACAACCGCCCTTTTCTGTAATATCAACTGCCTCCCTCCCCAATTTCTAATCTGTTGTCAATGAATCCAGAAGTCCGCGAATCGCATTTAAGAGGGAAGTCATCCTTTGTTCTGATATGAATGCCTTTACTTTACCACAAGACACGCCTTGTCTCAAGTGCCAATTTCCGCATTTTCCGCCCGCAAAGAAGGCAGCTATTCGCTGCCCTCCTACTTCTGCCATCTTCGGTTAAACGCCTTGTTATTCCTGACCAGCTTGAAAACCGGCGCAAACGCTTTCAGCCAGTCTTTCATATACATGGGTTCATGCTCAAGAGCGCGAACCTCTGCAATGTCCAGATACGCCGACACGATTTTGTTTAGTGCATCCAGTTCCGGCTGGGTCAGATAATTCTTGGCGATTTCCGTATCTGCACGTCTGATCTGCTTCCCTAGCCAGGATGTCAGCCCCATGTTTTCTTTCTCTGCATCCGCTCGTTCGTATACAATTTCTGCTGCCGTGTGCTTATGAGCTGCCCAGTGCATTTTGTTCTGTACCTGCTTAAAGAATAAGATAGAGGACTCCGCCTTTGGATCGTAATCTATGCTGGTAGCATAAATCTCCAGAACCTTGCGCCAGAACACCTTTTCAGAAGAACGAATGTCCCGTATGCGGGCCAGCAGCTCATCAAAGTAATTACCCCCGCCCAATCGCTTCAACCGATCATCGTCCAGTGCAAACCCTTTTTTTCATATACTCTTTCAGGATACCACTTGCCCATATGCTGAATTGTGTTCCTCGCAGGGACTTCACCCGATAGCCAACAGAAATTATGACATCGAGATTATAGTATTCAACTTGATAGGTTTTCCCATCAGTTGCAGTTGTTGCAAATTTTGCAACAACTGCCGACTTGAAAAGTTCACCCTCGGTGAAAATATTTTTAATATGCCGGGAAATGGTCGATTTGTCTCGTTGAAACAATTCCGCCATCTGATCAATGGACAGCCAGACCGTATCCTCGTCAAAAGTGGCCTCAATCTTCGTCAACCCATCTTCCGTTGTATACATGATAATATCGGATTGGCTCATGGCTCGTTTGCCCCCTTGTGAATCTTTTCCTTATATCATCAAGTTTCAATGAAACACTGCTTTCACTGATTTGGTGAAACCAGTTATATCAATGAAACTATGATTTGTCAATGACCGTATATTTATCATTTTCAGGCATTTTCGTTGGAGAACTTTTTACTCCCCGGAATACATGGAACGCCATCTCTTTTGTTCATTGGTTTAGAATTTCTACTGCCTGTCTTGCAAAATCCCGATCTAATCCCTTCTCATAATCCCACCAGCGGACTTTATCAGCATCGGCCGGTTTTCTTGCGGTATTCACAACCCGGTTGGACAACCAGTTCCATTTCCAGAACGGCTCATCGTCAAGAATCACAAAGCCTTCCAGATCCGGCCTGAAGGCAAGCCAGGTACGCACCTCATATGGTCTTCCGTCAGGCCCGTTAAAATACAGCGGAGTCATTCCTGCAATCCGAAGATGGTATTTCCCAAATTCGTCCAACAACGTCTGGATACTGACGTCATTTTTTCCCGAATCTTCGTGTATCATCCCATACCTCCAGGAGAAAGACAAAATAATTTCCGCGTCAGTCTCCTTTACAATCCACGCCAGATTTTCAACGTATTCCGGACAAATGATTTCTCCCTTGTCTCTTCGCTCCCCATCGTCGTTAAGTACCCCGTCGATATCCAGGAAGATTGCCTTTGCGATATTGTCCTCGATAAAGTCGCCCATACTTCCTCTCGGTTCATAGCGATGCAGCTTATTCGCATAAGAGCCGTATCGAAGAATTCTTTCCGCTTTTCTAACAGCAGAGTCATTGAATAAGTCTGGAAGATATACCGTATGACCTGGGAAAACAGGTTCCAGTTCCTCGTAATCAATGATTGCATATTCTTCGTAATCAAGACCATCAAGGTACTCCCGGATCTTCTCTTCCTTTTGTTCTGTCACATCCAAAGCACACGAGAAATATCTGTCCATATAAACATTTTCCAGCCATTCGCGCGCCGTATCATCTTCAAACTGCTGTTTCAGTTTAGCAGAACTGCACAGAAGTACAAGATCCGCATAGCATTTTTCGCATAATTGTCTAAGTGCATACGGCGGATCTCCACCCAGCATAGAACCAAACTCATTGCCATGTTCGTCATCCACAGACAGGAACAGAATATTTTTCTTCTTCTCTTCCTGATTATAATTCCAATACATTTACAAACACCTGCCTTCCTCCATCTCCCAGACATCCACTTTGCTTTCTCTATAAGCCGAAATCCAAATGCAGGAAAGTCTACTTGGATAGATGTATAGCATCTTCATGGATGCCGGTTTTCCGTCTGCCATTTCCCGTCTCTTCTGATTTCAGATAGTCTCTCGCAACTTTTTTCATGGTTTTATTTTTAGTCCCGCAAAACCCGAGATACTATTGTATATATTATATATTATTAGTATATAATATTCAAGTGTTTTTTTTCATAATAGCAAAAATTATCAAAATTATCAGATTATCAGTTTTTTATTGACTTTATCCTCCCCCGAACGGTATAATCTTTATTATTAAAAGTCCTGACTTTAGGATTCTGCATTAAAAAATGGCGTTAATTTTAAAGGAAAGCCTTC
>JAJQDT010000031.1:0-78757 GCA_021202075.1 Lachnospiraceae bacterium
TCAGAAAAATGAGCGATATACTTGGGTTGAGTAAGCATTATCCGACTTTCAGGTTATGATACGGATACGAAACTGGTAGCCAAGAGAAAAAATATTTATGAGAGCGTCTGTCAGGAATTTGAAAGATGGGATAGGCAAAAACGGCTGACACGGGACTTTCTGAAGGATATCATTGAAAAATGTGAGGACATGATTAATGGGGATGGCATTGCGGAAGAATACATAGGCGAAAGGCTGTATTTTTACAGAAAAAAATATAGGAAGATGGAAAGATAAGGGATCAGGGATTTGTCGAAAAAAGAAAGGTGATAGTTGTAACAATGGATTTCATACACGGCAAAAAAATCCTCATCGTAGACGACGATGAGGGAATCCGCAATATGATTCGCGTCATTCTGGGAAAGGAGCAGTTCCGCAGTCTCTCCGTAGCGGAGACGGGAACGGACGCTGTGCGGCATTGCCGGGAATGGCAGCCCGACCTGGTGATTCTGGACATCATGCTCCCCGACATGGATGGATATGAGGTCTGCCGCAGGATACGGGAATTTTCCATGTGTCCTGTCCTGTTTCTGTCCGCAAAGTCGGAGGAGACTGACCGGATCATTTCCTACACCATCGGCGGCGATGACTATATCACCAAGCCCTTCAGCCCGAAGGAGCTGGTTGCCCACATCAACGCCATTCTGCGGCGGCAAAGCTATTATGAAGGACGCAGTGATACCTCCTCATCCTATTCCTTTGGAGAATTCACGCTGGATTTTGACCGGAGAGAGCTTTTGCGGGGGCAGGTTCCGGTTGCCCTGACAGCCAGGGAATATCTGCTGCTGGAATATCTGGTACGCAACCGGAATATCACGCTGAGCCGGGAGCAGATCGTCCGCAACGTGTGGGACAGCGATTATGACGGGTACGACAACACTGTCACTGTTCATATGCGCCATCTGCGGGAAAAGGTGGAGCCTGACCCGTCCCACCCCATCTGGCTGAAAACGGTCAAGGGCAGAGGATACATCTTTGATGATCGGAGCGCAAAGCGATGAACAGAAAAATTATCTCCGAATATCTGAAAACCCTTGTCTTTGCAGTTGTGGCGACGCTGGTGGTCGGAACGATCCTGTGCTACCTGCTCTTTAGCGGGAAATCTTTGGATATGTCCATGCCACAGTACCTGATCCTGAACATCAACCAGTATTTGAGCCAGTCGGAGACGGGCTTCTCTCTGGAGGAAGAAGGAATGGAGCAGCTGGATGTACATGACCTGTGGCTGCAAATCGTCGATGGGGACGGAGCTGTGGTCTATGCCTATCACACAGGCTCTGACATCCCGGACACCTACACCAATTTTGAGCTGGTGAACATCACCCTGACCTCTGACCGGCTCCCCGGCTATACGGTGTATGCC
This sequence comes from Lachnospiraceae bacterium, assembly GCA_021202075.1. Classification (GTDB taxonomy): domain Bacteria; phylum Bacillota; class Clostridia; order Lachnospirales; family Lachnospiraceae; genus Choladousia. The sequence continues at coordinate 1,403 of JAJQDT010000031.1, forward strand.
AGCGCTTACGACAGCGACGCAGGGGAATATACGGTTCTGATCGGATGCAGCAGCTCCCTTGTCACTAAGGATTCCTACAATCTGTCCGGGGACAGAGTGACTGTGGCGATGCAATGTGTCGTTATCTTTCTGGTTGTGGCGGCATTGTTTGTTGCGGTAGCCTCTATCGCCTTTTCCAGAAAAATCTCCACACCTGTAGCGGATATGATGGAGGAAATCGAAGCTGTTTCCAGCGGCGGGGAACTGAACGTGCAAACCCGCAAAAACCTGTTTGCCGAGGTGTTTGAGCGAATCCGTATTTTACGGGACAAGCTGGCTTATAACGATAGAATGCGGGCGGAATGGATTTCTAACATCTCTCACGACATCAAAACGCCCCTGTCTACCATAAAAGGATATGGGGAGCTGCTGGCGGATGCAGATTATGCCTTTACAGAAGCGGAGGTTCAGCAGTATGCGACAGAAATCCTCAAGGCAGAGAAAACGCTGGAGGGTCTGGTGGACGATCTGAAAATCAGTCAGTCCATGATTGAAGGTCAGGTTTTGCTCAACTGGGAACAGGTAGAGCTTGGCGCACTGATCCAGGATTGCATCGGAAAGGTAAGCCCTAAACTGATGGGAACCTCTGAGATTCTTTTCTCACCATCGGAGCCTGTTTATCTGGACTGTGACCGGCGCTACATGGGCCGGTGCCTGCTCAATATCATCAGCAATGCCTTTGTCCACAACCCGAACACAAAAATCGCCGTCCGAATCAGTATGGCACAGGAAAACGGCCATGTTATCATCCGGATCGGCGATAATGGGAAAGGGATGTCTCCCGACGAGATCGACCATGCCTTTGAACGCTATTATCGTGGCACTTCCTCTGAACAGGCGGAAGGCACCGGCCTGGGGTTGGCTATCGCTAAGGAAACCGTCGCCGCCCACGGAGGCACCATTCAAATTGAGAGCAGTGTAGGCAGCGGCACAACGTTTATCATTACACTCTGACAAAAAATCTCAGACGGAGAAGTATTGTGCCCTGATTTCCTCGGTGAATGGGACGATGTCTCCATCGCAGATGAAGTAAATCTTGTCACAGAGCTTCTCCAGATACTGGTGCTGATGGCTGGTCAGCAGGATCGTTTTCCCCTGGCCTTTCAGCCGTTCCAGAATCTGTGTGACTTCCCGGTTTGCCTCAAAATCCAGAGCATTGTATGGTTCATCCAGAATCACAATGCTCTGGTTTTCCATAATAGCCTGTGCAATGCCCAGCTTTTGCTTCATTCCCATGGAGTATTTCCGAACCGGCGTCCTGTCCACATCGTCCAGCCCGACAGAACGCATAGTCTCCCGAATCGTTTCGTCATTTACGATATTCCGGATCTGCGCCAGCATTTTCAGGTTCTGAAATCCGGAAAGATATCCGATAAAGCCGGTTTCATTGATAAGAATCCCCACGTCCTTGGGAAAATTCTCTCCGCCGCTGCCCAGCAGTTCACCGTTGACCCGAACCTCTCCGCTGTCGGGTTGGAGCAGCCCCACCATCAGCTGGAACAGCACGGATTTTCCGGCGCCGTTGCGCCCTGCAAACCCGATGCACTCGCCTTCATTTACTTTCAAATTCACATCTCGATAAATTTGTTTGCCTCCAAAGCTCTTACCGATATGCTTCAACTCGATCACAGTCTTCATCTGTTTTTCCTCCTTGCGATATTGGATAATTTCAGGGCAACAAGTATACAAGTATCCCCGCCATACACAGCACAGCGGCAGCATAGCCGCTCCAGCCGTCAGGGGCAAGCCGCAAAAGCTGATATGCTGCTGAGATACCAAAGGGGTACCAGCGGAATGGAAGCAGAAGCCCCATCCCATAGCCGAGAAACGGGACAAAGAAGGACAGCAACGTATTCCCGGACAAGCCATACAGAGCAAGAGACAGCTCGTACAACAACAGCAGCTCCGGCAGCTTGAGCAGTACGGAGGCGAGCAGCGCGGCGATAAAGTTTACCTCCGAGACGCCGAAATAACTGTAATACTCTGCCGCCGATTCTGCCCCATAGCCATACAGGAAATACAAAACCGCCATCGTGCCCGCCAGCAGAGCTACATACCAGAGCCAATAGCGCAGGATAAACCGAACACATCCCCGGTCTGTCAGGGTGCGCCACTGACGAAAGCTGCCTGTGCGGAGCAATGCCGCATCGTTTTTTCGCTCCCGTTCCGCCTGCCAGAACACGCTGATCTGTATCAGCGGAAAGGCAAACCAGGCAAGCGTATACAATAGCTCGATCAGGTTGATGTTCTCTGCGGAGTAGCCCTTCATCAGCGACCACGCAAAATCGATAAGGTTGCCGTCGGAGGAAAGCTGCGGGAACACCCCAAGGACAATCAGAAGGATCAGGTAGAGCGGTACAAGCCACCTTCTCGGTGCTGGAGAGAAAAAGGCGGAACGATTCTTTCCGCTTATTCCGACTTGCGTTCGGCCTTTTTTCCGTATTTTGCGGGGAAGATCGTTTGTTGCCGCCAGAAGGAACGCCCCCATGACTGCCAGATTGACTGCCACCGCCAACGGCGAAACCAGCAGCAGCGCATGATGCAGAATATAATAATTGTTGACAAAAAGGAATTCCAGGGGCGACTCATCAAAATGCGATACAAACCCAACAATGGCGCTCACGATGATAAGAACGCAGGCTGTCAGCATCCCCTTGCTTCCCCAGAATTGATTGGTAAGAAAAATCACAGCGTAAAGAAACAGGCTGCCCAGCCACAGATACCCCGCCGCACAGACCAATGCCGGCAAAGGGCTTCCAAAACAGCGTTGATAGCCGGCCAGCAGATCCAGGAAGCCGCCGCTATCATAGCTTGACGCTTCGCTCACGGTAAAGGCATTGAACGGTGCCAGACGAAAAGCACCGATGATGGTTGCAAGCAGGATATGGACAGCGATCAACAGCGCAAGTCTGACCGCAGCAGCAGTAAGCGTCACGGAATTGTAGCGGGAAAACGAACCATACCGTATGATCTCTGAATTGGCGTGGTTTCGCACCTCCTTCCCGGTCACAAACACCAGGAAGAACAGCCATCCATAAATCAGATAATAGTGGTCTGCCAGCGCACACAGGACATATTCGAACAGAGATAGCCCGGCTGACTGTGCCATCGTCAGCGTCAGGTTGCTGCTGCTCATAGCCATAAACACCGCTAAAATGATAAAATATGCGGGAACATCATCCTTTTTCCATAGCTTACTTTTTATGAGCTTTAACTTCATATCGGCTCTTTTCCCTCCTGCTCAATGCCAGCATGATCACGGTTGCGACAATGGCAAAGGAAATCGTTCCGGCAAAATAATTATAAACGTGCATACTGTTGGGGCTCAGCCGATTCAACTGGATTGACGTGACAACGCTGTACTCCGATATCTGGAGCAGAGAGGTAATCAAATTCTCCGCCACAAAGTACACAAAAGGGGCAACGCTCACGATAAAAACATTTTCCGCATACAGAGCCAAACCGTACCCGAACAGCGTAAACAGCCCCGCATTGAACCCTTCCCACAGGCACCACACAAGGCCGAAGGCCATCGGATGCGAAACCATCATGCCACCGAACACATAGTTTTCCAATCCGGAATGATAGCCAGGAGTCGCCTCAAATGGCAGGATGTACTCCGAAAACAGAAGTCCACAAAAATAGGTCAAGGCAATTCCCGCCATACAAAGCAGGAAGCCCGCCAGCATATGGTGTACCACATACCGTTTGCGCGACATCCTTGTGCTGGAATAATGCAGAAATCCATCCGATTTTTTGTAATACAGTGTGAAGGAAAAAGGCAGCGAGGCCAGCAGCGGCAAAAAGAAGTCCAGCGGTTCACAGCCATAAATCCAAATCTGAATCCTGTGTTCTATCGCCGTATTTCCTGCAAACACCATGCAGGAAACGAGAAGGGCAACTAGCGCAATGCCAAACGCTGCCAATGCGGGGAAAAGCTGCTCCTTCATAAGAGTTTTCAATAATCTAAGGTTCATAGGTCTGCCTCCTGTATAACGAAACGCTCCTTGTTCGTGTTTTGGTATGGGTTTAGTATATAGCAGGTGGGTTAAGGCGAGATTATCGCAAGATTAATTCTGGCTTAACTCATCCTACACTTATTAGATGGATAAAAACAGATTTTCCTTACAAAATTTTTCAAAGAATTTTATTTTGATGTCGCTTTTTAGACTCGCCAAACGTTTATAATGTGACCAGAAGAAATTTGCGGCGCTTGCGTCAGGAAATTTCGATGGTCAACGAGCAACGCAGTTGCGAGTAAGAATGTAAAAGCATATTTTTGTCGGCTCAAATTACAGAGCAGAGGGAGGGTGAGGAAGATGAATGAGGAGTATCCGGACAGCTGGATCGAATTACTGTATTTGAAATACAGTACGGATCTGTTTCGTTTTCTTTTTTCAATCCTCGGTGACAGGTTTCAGGCAGAGGATCTGATGCAGGAAGTATTTTTGAAAGCATGGCAAAAGCATCCAAACTTTCAGAACGAAAAAGCCGAAAAAGTCTGGCTGTTCCGGGTGGCCAGAAATTTAGCCATGGATGAGTTTCGACGCAAGAAACGTGAGATGGTTGGGCTTCCCGGAACATTTCCGGAAGACAATCCGAATGCTTCGGAGCCAGTTTTAAGCATGAGGGAACTGCTGCTCTTGATTGATGCATTGAAGGAACCGGATCGCGAAATCGTGCGCTTAAAGTTATTGGGGCAGCTGTCCCATCAGGAGATTGCGTGGGTTATGAATCGTTCTGTGCATAGTGTAAAAAAACGTTATGAGAGAGCAATCGGACATTTACGTAAAATGTTTGAGGAGGGATGATGATGACGAATTTAGAATTTGAAAATATGGCAGTTAACATAGTAAAAAACTTTCCTGGGCCAGATGCTTCTTTTGAAGATTTAAAAAAGAAAAAAGAGAAGAGGATACGTCATACTATGGCCAGGCCGTCTGGCAACAGGAAGAAGGTTCTTGTTGCAGTTTTGGTTATAGCATTGGTGATCGTTTCCGGCTTTTCTGTATATGCCGGTCAGGCCGGAAATGGAATGTGGGCATTTTACAGTGCATCCTCCACGTATCTGGCAAGATTTGACTTAGAGCTTCCGGAGCAGCTGGCGTCAGCTTCCATGAGTGAAGAAATCCAATGGCTTAAAATAGTTCCTCACGGGACTTCCTGGAAAAACGCATTGATCAATCCGTTGTATACGGTAGCAAGCGTGACCTATTATCTGGATAATTCGGAAGCATATTGTGATATAAGCGTTGGGTCAACAAAGAATGCGTATTGGGAATCTTATTTTTCATATGATGATGATGTATGGGCTCCGAGAGGTTCAACAGGGAGAAACAATAACTATAGCTATGGAACAGTACAGACAGAGGAATTTGAAGGAATGATTTTGTATTTTTCTCAAAAGACAATGTGGGGGACAGCGTATGAAAATGGCTCAACTTCCAATGTCATAGTGACATGGATTGATTCGGAGAATCGTATTTGTATGAATCTGAACCTTTTAAATTCAACAGATATGGATGCCGCTGTAGCCTGTGCAAAGGAAATCATAAAGATGAACAGATGATGTATGAAATCTTGCCATACTGATCTTCTGCTTTAACAAATCCCCAGTCCATCTGGTAAGATTCGCCAGTGGCGCTCCGGTACCGTCTTCCGCGGTTACCGTGCGGGGCTGCAATCTGGCGCTTAGCGGGCACCAGGTTTTTGTGCGCGGAAATATAATCCTTTACGGCCGTTTTCCCACCTTTATACCTGTGCTCATTCTGCTTGTCAAAACAAACAGATGAATTGGTGACATACCTTCTAAGAAGGTTGTCAAGGATACCCGTGTGGCCACTAAGAACCGTTGTTTCCGCTTTATGGCCAGTCAAGCCATGCGGCCGGTCAGCAATTGTGAATATCTGTGAATTAGATATAATAAAAATCGAAAAACAGACTATATTTAATTAATAGAGTATGCTATACTGCTTCTATGAATGGAGGTGTCTGTACGTGAAATTAAAGAATATCAGTTTCGGTAATTTTAAATCTTTATACAATACCTCATTTGAGCCGGGAAGAGTGAATGTGCTTATTGGTGCCAATGGTTCCGGTAAGTCTACGATACTGGAAGGAATAGGGTTATTAAGCGCGGCGATGACCGACCGGGTGGATGCTGGAAGCCTGCAGAGAAAGGGAGTTCGCTTAAGTACCTCTGATTTGTACAAATCTGCCTTTAAAAGCATAAAGCGTGCAAAATCTACCGTTGATCTGTCTTTAGAGTGGGAAGATACAAAAACGGGCAGCTGTTTTCAGTACGACGTTCATTTGACAACGCCGAAGGAGTCCGAGTATTGGAAATATCATTCTGAAGCGTTGTATCAGAATGGCGAGAAAAAATGGGGTCGAAGCAATGCTTCCTCCCAATCCATGAATAATTATATTGGCTTTTTCCTGATTGATGATAAGCCGGAGCTTCTGGAAGCACGAAGCATTGCGTCTGATTTTTCAAAATATGGCATTTTTCAACCCGGGACAGCCGTGTTGCGCGGAATTATTCCTGACACGAATCAGATGGCACCGGTTGGTTTAAATGGCGGACGTTTGGCGGAAGCCTTGCAGGACCTGATAGAGGAAAGGGATGGGGATCTGATGTTTGGGTCTCTTTACATGGAAGATGTGCTGGAAATGATTGACTGGGCATCGGACATTTCGATCGACGCGCCAAAGAAAAAAAGCATTCATCCAAATGTGCCAACGACACGGCAGGTGATTGAGTTTAGTGACCGGTTTATGAAAAATATGTCGAAATTTACGGGATATGACGCAAGTGAAGGTGCGTTGTATGTCTTATTTATGCTTTGCCTGGCAATGCATCCACAAAGCCCATCTATATTTGCGGTTGACAGCTTTGACCATGCACTAAATCCGCGGCTGGCAAAAAAGATGATAGAGGTATTTTGCGAGCAAATTATCAGGAATGAAAAGCATGTATTTGAATGAAAAGCATGTATTTGAATGAAAAGCATGTATTTTTGACTACCCATAATCCTCTGGTTCTTGACGGACTGAATCTGGCAAATGATGACATTCGCCTGTTTGCGGTAGATCGGGATAAGGATGGTTTTGCACAGATACAGCGGATTATGGTTTCGCAGAATCTGATTGATACCGGCCTTCCGCTTTCCAGGCTTTGGATTAGCGGACGATTGGGAGGTGTTCCGGAACTCCTATGAAAAACGTTGGAATTGTCTGTGAAGGCCCTACGGATTATATCCTTTTACAATCTGTGACGGATTATGTTCTGGGAAGTAATAACCACTATAAGCTTCTTCAGCCGGAGCCAAACCTGATGGGGGAATATGGAAATGGCTGGAAAGGAGTCTGGAAGTGGTGCGCGGATAACGCTCTGATAAAGGGACAGATTATGAAAGAGATTGAGCCCAGACTGGATTTTCTGATTGTCCAGATGGACGGAGATGTATCCCGTAAAGAACAGATTTCCCATTGCTGGTGTAATTCTAATACATGTGTACTTAAGGGTATCAGGAATCCTCTGGACTGTGATTCGTTGGGGAAAACGCGAGGCGGGATTGCCCGTTGACGTTGCCTTGCAAAGATCATGAACGATCTGCCGGAGGTTATCAGAAACATTTAAAGTCGTTAATAACGGCTTTGCTGAAAGATTTGGAGGACACCTGTGTCGTGATCCCATGTGACAGCACGGATGCCTGGATTGCGGCAGCGTATGATAAAACGGATAATATTGAAATGGTAGAGAATCCATGGGAAACTTTGATTGCCAAGGGCAAGTATTATCACGGACTGCGTATTCCAGGGAAAAAGAAACATACCCTGACTTATCGGGAAATGTCAGCGACTGTTTGCGATAACTGGGAAGAGGTAAAGAAATTATGTACAAGTGCGGACTGTTTTGAGTCCGATATTGTAAGGCTTGCCGCTATGCACAGATAAGAGAGAAACTCAGCGAAGATAAAGAAATAACGAAATAACGAAATAACGAAATAACTGCTATTATTTGCCGCGTTCTAACATTCATTCTAACACTTTGTAAAATGAATTATGCTTCCGTTTCTCTGAGGTTTTCCGGGATGGTTCTGAAAATGCCCGGATTTAAAGGCATTTCAGGCTTATACGTGCCATTTGGTTCCGCCAGAGAAACCACCATTTGTTTCGTTCGGGACGCAGAGGCGCTGGGCGGTCCTGCGTGCCAGTGGCACGCGTTAAGGACCGACCGAAGCGGAGACAGTTGAAGAGTGCCGGGAATCCTTTAAAATCAAGGGTTCCCGGTATTTCTTTACCCGTCAAAGCAACCTTAAAATTTGACGGGTGAAAGGGCGCTTAAAAAAATTCAGCAAAATTATTCGAAAAGATCCGAGACACTTTCTGACATTGCAGTCAGATCATTTTCAGCCGAGTTTGCCTTATGCTTCATATATTGCGCATAAATATTCATTACAGTCGAAGCATCACTGTCCCCGAGCCAGTACTGCACCTTCTTTACGTCCCAGCCTTTGTCAATCAGAATTGAGGCGCATGTATAACGCAGTTTTTTGCCCGTCTCTTTGAAACTCATGATAGTCCTTTCCGGGTAAAAGAATTTAAAAATATTTTTCATGGATTGATGCGTCAGGAATTCCTTTATCATTTACCCCTTTAAAAATCTGATTGCAGACAAGGTGAACGTAAATTCCTTGTCTATTTCAATATGTCGAATTTTTAAAAAGATATCGAAAAACCATGACACAGCCAGCTGAGCGTTTTTTCTTTTGATATTTAGAAAAAATGTTCGGTAAAAATTAACTGAGATAGGAGAGCTGTGAAAAATATTTATCATATATGATAAAAAGAACAGGCTGCTGCTTGAGCCTGTTCTTTTGATGAACTTAAATGAATAGATTTTTTACAATTTATCATAATTGATAATTAATTTATCTTTTTTTTGATCAGATAAAATTTTGGTATTGTGCGCAGATTGGTCTTATTATTAGTGATAAATTATCTCGAGAAAATTATCGTAAATGATAATTTCCAGAAAGAGGGGAAGTTAGAGTGTATAATTTATTTTTATTGATAATTCATTTCTGGCTTTTATCAGATAAGATAATTTAGAAGAAACGGAATAGATGTTATTCCTGCAAGATCCTGCAGGCGCGGTGGCCGGCGGCAGTTTGACTTAAAAAGAATTATTTTGAAAAAAAGATATGGCGGAGTGATTTATCGTATCGTCATATGATTATGCATGAAAAATGTTTTATTCATTGAACCGATAGCATAATTTAAATCAAGGAATTAGGTACTTATGAACAATTTCTTGCTTAAAAATATAAAATGTTTTCTTGAGCAAAATCGCATATGCTGTGCGATAGCTCCTTATATTTTAAATCAATCCGAGATTGAATTTGGGCACTCTTATTGTTATAATATAACTTATCGGAAGGAGAGGGTGCTGAGCGCCAGTGGCGCTCGTTTAGCACCGACCGGAGCGGAAGCGGAGAGCTTGCGTACTCTCACCCGATAAGCTAGCGACAGAATCTTCAGATTCTGGAGCATTATGGGAAGTGGTTTTCTTCCCATAATATAACTTGCAAGAAACTTGCGGTGCTTGCAGCAGCGAACTTTGTAAGTTAACGAGCAGCTGGTTTTGCCGCGAGTAATTTTAGAATATGGTGGTGGTCAAGCTAGTGATCAGGCGGTTACTGAAAGGAAACGATGATGTGACACTGGAATGATGTTTTGTGCGTTTCCGGTTTTAATATTTGATGATACAAAGCAGGAGGATATAAGAAATGGGACAGATATGTATCAAGATACAAGATGAGTCCGGCTGGACAAAAGCCGTTTCCAGAGGCTGCGACGAAGTCAGCCTGGTTTACTCGGATGTTTATCGCGAGGGAGATCAGATTATTATAGAAATTGAAGAGAAACCATCATTTTACCAGGTACGCCTGGATGATGCGGGAGAAAGTGCTCTTCTTTATCTGACGGGAGATTTGCATTACTGGATTCCATTTGGAGAGAAAAGGATCAACCGTTCGCTGAAGGTGTTTACCGGAGAAAAACATTTGCTGTATGCAAGGAAAGCCAGAGACTATGAGGCAACAGCTTATCGTAACCTGGCATACAACCCATGGGATCAGCATAGGGATTCCGGCTGCTTTCCGCATGCGTCCGCAAACGTGGAGACGCGCGGCGAATCTGTGTTTGCGGCGATGAACGCGATAGATGGGATCAAAGCGACTTCTTGCCATGGTGAATGGCCTTATCAGTCCTGGGGAATTAATCAGAGGGAGGACGCCGGGTTTCGGCTGGATTTTGGCAGAAAAGCAGCAGTTGACCGTCTGATTCTCTATACCAGGGCGGATTATCCCCATGACAATTGGTGGAAGAGTGCTGTGGTCACTTTTTCGGATGGAAGCGATATGACACTGGAGCTTCAAAAGAGCGGGGAGGCGCAGGAGTTTCTTTTCGAGGAGAAACAGATTGAATGGCTGACGCTGGACCATCTGGTCAAAGGAGAAGAAGGAGGCTCGCCATTTCCGGCACTTTCCCAGATAGAGGTATATGGGAGACCCTGCTGATGAGAAATAGCCCCGATTTTCAAATGTGCTCAGCAGACATCTTCTCCCTGAAAATGTCCGCGGGGTGATTGCCGGCAGTGCAGAAAAATCACCTGATGTGAAGAAATTTGCAATCTACTATTTGAATAATATGATACATTTGAAGCGATAGATTGATGTGTAGAGGGTGAATCCGTATTGAAGGGAGTATTTTGGTCAGTATGAACGGGGGGTTTTTGGATGATCTATGTAATTTCGGATCCGCATGGCTGTCTTGCGGAGTTTAAACAGCTGCTCAAAGAGATACAGTTTTGTGATGAGGATGAACTCTATATTCTGGGAGATATGATGGATCGTGGTCCGGAGCCTCTGAAGCTTGTCCAGCTGCTGATGATGTATGGAAATATTTACCCGGTTCTGGGTAATCACGATTACATGGCACTTAAGGTTTTGTCTAGGCTGAATCTTGAGATTACGGAAGAAAGTCTGGAGAAGCTGTCCGCTGACGACCTGATGGATTATCTGTACTGGACACAGGATGGAGGGGATGTCACAGCACGGCTGTTTGCCTCCTTGGACAGAGATGGCCGGGAGGAGATTCTGGATTATCTGGGCGAGTGCTCATTTTATGAGGACATCCGCTTGAATGGAAACCGATATGTACTCGTACACGCAGGACTGGATCACTTTGAGGAAGGAAGAGCGCTGGACGACTATGAGTTGGCAGAGCTGATCTTTGTCCGTGCGGATTATACGCAAAGATACTTTCATGAGAAAAATACGTATATGGTCACGGGGCATACGCCTACCCGCACGATCCGTTCGGATCAGAAGGATCTGATCTATCAGGGAAATGGGCATATCGCGCTGGATTGCGGCTGCGTCTACGGCGGAAAGCTGGCAGCCTTTCGTCTGGATGATCAAAAGGTCTGGTACGTGGACGCGCTGGGAGGCTGAGAGGAAAAAACTGAGAGGGCGGGCGAGAAAACGACCAATAGATCGGCTGCGGAAACTATTGCTGGCGCATATTTACAGCGAATGTGCGAGTGCTCTCATGTAGTATAACAAAATTCCTTGGGAAGATGGGGCTCCCGGGGGATTAATGAAGAGCAAATGTTTTCACAGGAGCTGAAGCGAAAAGCGAAAATTCATATAATGAACGATTGGCGTTAATAGAATTCACCTGAAAAAAGGGAGGGCCGGGATCAGTCCTGACCCCGGCGAGTATGAAAAAGAAAGATTTAAAGCACTTGCTGTCTGCTTCTTGTTTAAAAGAATACAATAGTTTTGTGAAGAAAAAATGGCTGCGCTGTGGAAAAACGGTAAACAGATTGTGGCTGTTTTGTGTTTTTTATATTGTGTAAAAGAAGAAGGTAGGCCATATGAAGCCAAAGTCAGGAGTGTGTCAAAAACAGTATCAGATTATGCTGGACAGGGTGAGCACGAAACATCCTCTGTCCAGCTGAAAGATACGAAAAGTTATTTGATTGCTGCAACCGTCAAAGGTTCCTTCTTCAATGCATGTAACATGTTCTGGAATTGTTATTTCTGCAAGTGCACATTTGAAAAACGCATATTTCCCGATTTTTGTAATTCCATTTGGAAGAATTATTTCACTTAGGCTGTTACAGCTGAAGAAAGCGTTCCCTTCAATTTCAGTCACACTGTCGGGCAGGATAACGGTTGTCAAACGCGTGCATGCAAAGCGCAGGCGGAAGCTTTGAGAATAAATGTGACAGTGTGCGGCGGATGTGCTATAGTGTTTTAGAAGAGACTTTCAGGTTTTTACATATTGGAGTTTCAAAAGGATACCATAAAGTGGCAGAAGGAGAATGATGGTTATGGAAGCTATCAGGGAAATGCTGGAGACGAATCCCATGCTGAAAAAAATGCAGGCCGCAGAAGAAGTGATCTGGATCAATCCAGTCCTGAGACACGCAGCTATCTGGAGAGAAATGGCCTGATGGATAAAATGAACAGCGCTTCCCATATCGTGTGGGCAACCGGGGGAAGCCTTGTGCCCGAAGAAATCAGGGAGGAATATAAAAATATGTTCATTCGGGAGTGAGATAACTATAACGAAATTTATTCAGCAACAGGAGAGAGAAGTCATGCAAGGACATTTGCTCTACTGATCAGTATTTCAACGTTGTTTGTAAAGCAGCATTCAGTCATAGATGTTGTATGCGGCGTGTCAGTAAGCTTTGTTTTTCTGAAAATCGTAATATGCATTTGACTATTTTGTAAATTTGTACTAAACTTTTCAATGACAAGGACGTCGTAAATACCGGGCCGGTATTTTGCGGCGTTTTTTTGCATGATGGGGGAAATTTTCTATTAAGAATGCCAGAGGTATATACACTGGTTCTGGCGGTGTTTTGTCAGAAAGGAGCTTGCAAAATGAAGATTGTGGTAATTGGCGCGGGCGCGATGGGGTGTCTCTATGGAGCCTGCTTGAGTGAGAAAAATGAGGTCATCATGCTGGATTCTTATGAGCCGCAGGTGGACGTGATCAGAAAAAACGGGATTACGATTGAAGAGAAAGGGCAGGAGAGAAACTATCCGAATGCGGCGGCATGCCTCTCCGGGAACTATTCGGCGGGAGCAGATCTTGTGATTCTTTTTGTCAAATCTATCTATACGGAAGATGCCCTTGCTCTGAACAGCGGCTTATTTGGGGAAAACACATTGGTGATGACACTGCAGAATGGAGCCGGAAATGACCGGAAGATTGCAAAATATGTGAAGCCGGAAAACATCATCATTGGAACGACAAAGCACAACTGCGTGAACCTCGGATCAGGAAAAAGCCGGCATACCGCGTCTGGCATGACGACAATTGGAAGCAACCATAATGCGGTTGATAACCTGAACCGGGTGGCGGAGACGCTGCGTGAGGCCGGGTTTGAGGTGGAGGTTTCAGAGGATATCCAGCGTATCCTGTGGAGCAAGCTGTTTGTGAACCTGTCTATCAATACATTCACTGCGATCACCAGGACAAAGATCGGATTTATGGTGGAAGATAAGTCTGCCTGGGATTTTGCAAAGCGGCTGATCTATGAGGCGGTGGAAGTGGCAGAGGCTGACGGTACCTATTTCGACCGGCGTGAAGCACTGGAGAGCGTTCGGCAGGTATGCATTGATGCTGCAGACGGCTACTCTTCCATGTATCAGGATGTCATGCGAGGGAACAAGACAGAGATTGATGCGATCAATGGAGCGATTGTGGAACAGGCAAAGCTATATGGTGTGCCGGTACCTTATAACTCTCTGATTGTGGATTTGATGCATGCCATTGAAAGCGCGTACAAATACAACCAGCAGGAGAGAACATGACAGTGAGTTAAAATGATCCGTGAAGAATTGATTGAGGAGCTTTCTGGCTTACGGGATTATCATACTGTGACGCAGAGAACCTGCGATTTTCTGAAGATGGATCTTCTGCGGAAGGATGATCATTACAATGCCGGAAAGGATTCCCGCATTGTGGATTTGTTTGAGTATATTTCGCCGACAGAGAAGGATTTTTCGAAGTATATTGATTTTTTCGCATTCGCTGTCATTGCGAATCTGTCGCGGTTCGCGGGAAGCCGCGCCACTGGACCGTCTGCGACGCCTGCAAAAACAGCGGCGTGCCATATATTCATCTGAACTATGCCAGCGCAAAACGATGCGCCGGGGTGATGGTGGAAGAGATACGGAAAATCGAGGGAGAAAAGGTGAAAGAACAGAGCGGGTAGAAACAGCTAAGAAGGCTAAGCATCTGCAGCATCAGGAAACATCAGCGAAAAAAAGTATTTCCTGAACGAGCATGAGCTGTAGTTAAGTAGAAGTCCTGGAGGTGCAAGGAGATAAAATGGCAAATGAAAACGGAGAATGGATTATGTACGGAATGGACTGGAACGACCCTATGCGCATTCGCAACTGGCGCGACTTGATCAGTTGGATCAATGAGATTGGCTTTCTTCCACTGTTCAAGAATGAGATCGAGGGCTTCTCGGTGGAAGAGCATACATCGAACCTGTTCTGGTGGACGGGAGATCCGGAGCAGGACCCGTGGGAGTGGCGGGAACTGATTGCCCGGAGCCACGAGGTAGCAAAGGAGAGCCTCGCCATGCAAAATCGCGCTAAAGCGCGATGGCTCGGCCTACGTCCATGATTCCCTGGCGTGAATCATGGACAAACTACGGAAAGTTTTTCGGGAAAAAGTCAGCCTTTGTCAGTCTGGAATGGTTTCCAATCTTTGCGAATTACCGTAGAGACGGCTATGATTTCGATGCCAGATGGGATGACGAGTTGGCCAATATCCGCAGTAAGAAGATCATGGACTGCTTTGAGGATCAGGATGAATTGATTGGTCTGGAATTGAAAAGACGCGCCGGCTTCGGCAAAGGTGGGGAAAAGAACTTCAACGGGATTCTGACGGACCTTCAGATGCAGACGTATCTGGTGACTAAAGACTTTCGACGCAAAGTAAACAAGCGCGGCGGGGAATATGGAATGCCGGTATGTGTCTATTCAAAGCCGGAAGATTTGTGGGGCTATGACATGGTGAGCTCGAATTATAAGGAAGAACCGGCAGAGAGCCGGGAAAAGATATTTGAGCATTTAAGCCACAGCTATCCATTTGCATCGGAAGCGCAGATGAAGAGGCTTTTGAAATAAAAGAGAGTATTTTTGCGTATAAAAGAGGATGTTTTTTATGGCAATGGATAAGAGGAATAAGACAGAAAATAATCAGACACAGCTTGAAGCATCTTTCGGAATGGCTCTTGTAGATGCGTTACCGGTCATATGTTTCAGCATCTCGATAGCTCTGATTGCGTCTATGTACCATTCAACGGTATTTTTGATTGGTGCGTTGCTGTGTATCATAGCCGGTCTTGGAAAAGTATTGTGGAAATTAATTCTGGCTGCAGCCCATAAGGATATACAATTGTTATACAAGCAATTTCATTATCTGATGCCGGGCAGTTTTGTATTGATTCTTCTTTCCCTGATTATCAGCCGCCCGCCTTTATCTGTGCTGTGTAAAAACATATCCTCATTTCCGTGCAATATCCTGTTTCTGTTAGCTATTGTCGGATTTGCTGCGATGGGAATTCTTGGTGCAACAGCGGAGAGCCATGCCATGAAAAATTGTGCTTCGCACAATGGCATGGCCTACGTCCTCGATTCGCACAGCGAATCGGGACAGGAGATGGATTCCGCCAGTAAACGTGCAAACTGGATTGAGCAGTTGGTAAATCTGGCGGCGCAGCTTTGTATTTTGCTAGGTGTGCTGATGATCTGGTATGCGAGCGATTACTACAGGGCTGATGCGGAAGTTGCAGACTATCTGAAAAGTAACGGCAGTGTAGAGATTATTGAGACTGATGGCGGACTCTATTTTGATGGCAGCGGAGAGGACAGCGCGATTATATTTTATCCGGGAGCAAAGGTCGAGTATACAGCTTACGCCCCACTGATGATGGAACTGGCAGAGAATGGTGTGGACTGCTTTTTACTTGAAATGCCTTACAACATGGCTATTTTCGGAATCAACAGAGCCGATGTTGTGATGGAAGAGTATGATTATGAGCATTGGTATATTTCTGGTCATTCTCTGGGAGGCGCAATGGCTGCGTCCTATGCGGCAGGAAATACAGAAGAACTGGATGGTGTAATCCTGCTGGCTGCTTACGCAACAAAAGACCTGGGGGATATTGCAGTGCTTTCCATCTATGGCAGCAACGATGGTGTTCTGAGCATGGAAAAAGTTGAGACAGGCAGAGCGTATTCAACAAATTACGCGGAAGTATGCATAGAAGGCGGTTGTCATGCATGGTTCGGCTATTATGGAGAACAGAATGGGGATGGAACCGCTTCAATTTCCAGAGAGGATCAGTGGCAGCAGACCGTGGATGCGGTGTTGGAAGTGGTTGGATGAGTATAGCATGATTTTTTGATGGAGGATAGACAGTATGGATGAAAAGCGCTTGGGACGGGTTCGTTCCTTTATAGAGGAGCGGGGCTGGAATTATAATTATTCCGAAGAGGATGGATGCGGAAGTATTGATTTTGAATATCGCGGGCTTGCTTATCATATATATTGTCCATGATTTGCGAAGCAAATCATGGACGTAGGCCGAGCCATTGCGCGTAAGCGCAATTTGGAATGGCGAGGCTCTCCTTGTATCTGGGAATTTGATGATGGAGAACGCGGAGTGGAGACCAACCTGCGGCATGGAGGACGGAACGAGGATCTATTCGGAGATTACGAGGCTGAGATACTCGCGATTATGCGGGACTGGCGTTAAGGCAAAAAAATTTTGACAAAACATATTGACAAAAAAATAACAAAAGATTATAATTTGAATCATCAAAAGGGAGTAGTTGGCCGACAGGCTTTCGCACCGACTATCATGCAGAACCTTCTGCATGGGATGAATTAAAAACAAGACTTTTGCGACAACGTATATTGTGGCAGAAGTCTTTTTTTATTATCAAGACGGCTGCCACCATCCAAAGAAAGCTGCGGCCAACGCAAAGCGTTTTCAAAATGGCCGCAGCAAGCTGCCCTCGCCGGGTGGCATCCTCGCCCTTCGGGCGGGATATCCGCCGAATGAAATGAGGGGTGGCATTTCCTCTGTTTCTCCATTTGAGCAGGGCTTTTTCAACGTACAGCCCAGGTATCACATTTCAAACGAACGTATTAAGAAGTATTATCCGGTGGATCTGCAGAAACTGTGCCAGATAGCAGATACACAGATGGAGAGTGTCATTACAGAGCTGATTGTCGGGCCGGAGTCCACGCAGTCAGTACCCATTCTGCAGGATTATCTGAGAGATATGGGTTATGAAAAACTGGCTGAAAAAGTGACTCATTCGGCTTGCCCGTTGCGGCAGAAATTATAGAATTTGATTAAAGAACCAATATTGAACGAGTATTATGATTTGAGGGAGTGCCTGGCAGCGTGTGGGTGCTGCCAGAGCGTCTGCGAAACGCGAAGCGTTTTTTGCATCGCAGACGCGATTTGCCGCTGATCGAAAGGAAGTGGCATTTCCATATGTGAGTTATGAAATGACGTTGGAATAAATCTAACATCTACATAATGTTTAACACCGATTTTTGACGAAAGTATGTCAGAATTATAAAATTTCAAAAAGGTGGCTTCTTTATTGAAGCTGCCTGTTTTTTATGATAAGATGGTTTCGATTTTTATGGCGTGGATTGAGAGACAGATGAAAGCGAACGAAGGGAGTCAGAATCAGATATGATACAGGAGGGATGATTTTGAAAATTACATGGAAGGGCATTCGTGCTTCAAATTGGAGAAGGATGGTTACACGATCATAACTGACCCTTATGCAGATGGAAGTGTTCCTGGATACGCTCCGATATGCGAGAAAGCAGACATGGTTCTCTGCAGTCATGAACATGCAGACCACAATTTTCGTGATGGGGTAGAGTTGATCGAAAGGCAGGGGCTTCCGTTTCATGTGGAAGTAATTGAAACTTATCATGATGAGGTGTGTGGGAAAAAGCGCGGCCCGAATAAGATATTCATTATTGATGATGGAGAAAACCGTGTTGCTCATTTTGGAGATTTAGGGTGTGAGCTTACGCCAGAGCAGATGGAAAAACTGCAGAATCTGGATGTGGCTATGCTTCCTGTCGGAGGTTATTTTACGATAGATGCGAGACAGGCGGCAGACATTGTCCTTTCATTAAAGCCTGGAATTGTGATACCGATGCATTACAGGAGTGTGAAGTACAGTTTTGGATATGATGTGATAGGAACAGTTGACGAGTTTACGGAAGCTATGGAGAGCCGCGCCCTCGCCGGGAGGCATCCCGCACTTCGTACGGGATATTCCATGCAGAATCGCCTGACGGCGATGGCGCGGCCTGCGTCCATGATTCGCTCTGCGAATCACGGACATATTATGGATAACGTTAAGACATTATCCGGAAGTGAGCTCGAAATCGGATCTACGAATGCTTCAGGACCACAGGTAACCGTACTACAGCCCAGAAATATAGCAATATAAAGCAGAACCTAAGCCGGAGGTATGGAATGGAAATTGCGGAGATGCTGGATGAAATCAAGAAAAAAGCGCAGGAAGATGCCGATCTGAAGGAAGAACTGCTTCGCACAAGAGAGCAGAAAAACCCTCTTTCCGCTTTTTGTTCGAAGTGCCGGGAATTGGGTTATTCAATATATGAAATGGACGTAATTGCAGCGGGAGAAGAATCCTATGCGGCAATGAAGCGCAGCACACGGGAGAGCCACGCATTCCGAATCGCGCTTGCGCGTGATGGCGTGGCTCACTCGTGGGATATCGAATCAGGAGGTCTGTATCAGAAGGTGACTCATGGGAAGTATATGTGGGATCCAGACGAGGAAGAATTTCCATTGTTTCTGCGGAGTATTTATCATGCTGCACGTGATTTACTGGATGCAGCCGAAGCGGAATGTAATGTTACCGGAAATACAGATGCACTTCGCATCTCCAGCCAGGAACGCCTGTTTCACTGCCTGGCAATGCAGTTTGTGGAACCGGCAGATTGCCTGCCCAAAATAGCCGAACCGGATATGGTTGATAAAGAGAACCGCAAAATTTATCGTTTTCGTGCCTATGTCGGAGAAAAGCAAAATCTGGATATCATGAGAAGAATTGCTTCTCTGCGTGCCGCTGAAAGTGTCTACCCGGCGGCACTCCGAAATGGAAGATTGATGATTGCTGATAAAAACGGGGGCAGCCTCGGACATCTTTCCTTCGCTGAGGATGAACTGTATTATTGTCTGTTTCCATTTATGAGTGCGCATATGGCTCAAGTCCAGCTGACCGTAAAGAAGGTTCAGAGGAATAAGGGGAATTATCTGCGCCATGCAAAAGCAGAGATAGAGTTTTTGATACGCTTGAATCAGGAAGCGGACAACTATCGGAATCCGGACATGAACGAACGAATAGAGAGAATCTTATCTGATTATCGGAATCAGCTTCGTGGAGCCGTGTATGCTGGAATCCTATAGCAGACCCTGGGTGTGATGTTTCCCAAAAGGTGCTGGATAAGTATTTTGACGGAGAGAAAGACCCGAAGACAATTGTTATCCTGGAGCGGCAAAATCCATCAGTCAGGGAATGAAGGAAAGGAAAAAGAGCAAGTGAAATGACAATGAAGTATGACCTGCGCCCGGAATTTCAAAAATACAGTTGGATTTATTTGCCGACACAGTCCTGGATGCTAAAGGCAGCCAATGCACTGATGCCTGTAATACAGCATGGAAGAAGACTGGATGCCTGTCTGCAATCCAGAAAAATTAAAATCGGAGAATGCAGCGCAGACCTGATTTGGCCAAAATCCGGCAGAAAAGATGCGCTGCTGATTTATTATCACGGCGGAGCATTTCTGATGAAAGCAGCTGCTTATCATAAGAATCTGGCACAGACGTATGCCCTGAGGACAAATTGTACGGTGCTGTTCGTTGATTACCGCCTGGCTCCGGATTATAAATTTCCTGTTCCGGTAAAAGACTGCTTTCGGGCTTATTCATGGGCACTGAAAAATTTATCATTTGACAGACTGGCAATCGGCGGCGACAGTGCGGGGGCCGACCTGGCGATGTCGGTCATGCTTCTGGCAAAGAAAAACCAGATGCGGATGCCGGACGGTCAGATGCTGATTTATCCGGGGTGTGCTGGTGATCCGGCAACAGAGTCTATGCGCAGGTATACGGACACGCCTTTATGGAATTCAATATTGAATCGAAAGGCTCTGGCACTTTATGGAGCCGAAAAGGATTATCAGAATCCTCTGTTCAGGCCGATTTTGACTGACTGCTTTTCTGGATTTCCAAAAGCGTATATAGAAACTGCAGAATTTGACTGTCTTCATGATGCGGGAGCTCAGATTGCTGAACGTTACAGTAAGGATGGGATACCGGTTATCCGGAACGATACAAAACGAACCATGCATGGATATGACATTGCAGAGAAATCATCATATGTGCAGAAACAGGTGGATAAAAGAATTCGCTTTCTCAATGAGATTTTCAAAGAAGCTGATTAATTTTGCAAAAGCGGAGATTGTCCTTTGAAACAATTGTATGTCTCCTGTTTAATACATGATTGACGGCTGTGCACAGGCAGTCATCCGTTGTGTCCTGTCTGAGGATATCCGTTATGAGACTGACCCGGCAACAGGAAACACAGTCAACAACAAATTTACCGGAGAGGATGCTGTCGATGGGGTAAGCCTGAATGGCAGTGATTCCGGACAGGAGATTGTCTGGCTGACGAGGGCGGATTTTGAAGGCACCTTTCCGGCGGAGAATATTGACAGCCGCGCCATGCCGGAAAACATAGCTGAACTGAATATCTATACAGAAGGAATGGCAGAAAGCTGGATTGACCCGGATGATGATCCAATCACCACTGGCCCGGCAGATGGGACGAGCTATTGCTACAGAAGCTTTGCAAAACGGTATCAGCGGCTGGTATGTGCCCACGGCAAACCTGCACCGCAGCCCGCTTGGCGGGCGGAATTATGAATATTTTCCGAAGACAGTCTGCTCACCGGCGAATTCTGCGGCAACGTCATTGCCGGTTCGCTGGAGGTGGGGGGGGCTACTGCTACACTAAACACTTTGTTTGCAACGAACAGGAGTCCGGCGTTTACCGGGACGGCGTTTATACCTGGATGACGGAACAGACCCTGCGGGAACTCTATCGGGAAGCGTTTCGCATTGCCGTCGAAGAGTATGGCGCGACCGGAATCATGACGTCTTATAATCGGCTGGGTACCGTCTGGAGCGGCGGCAATGGAGCACTGCTGACCGGGATTCTGCGTGAAGAGTGGAACTTCCAGGGAGCAGTCATCACCGACTACAGCGACCATCACACCTACATGAACGGAGATCAGGCTATCCACGCGGGCGGAGACCTCTGGATGGACGGATATGGCGGCAGCCTTTCTTTTGCCAGGGCTTCTTACCGCAGTGTTTATGGAGAGGCGGAAAGCGGCTGGGAGCGGAACGGAGAAAAAAAGTGTTTACAGGGAAGTGTGCTGGTGAATTTGGTGCGTGGCGTGGATGCACCGGTCAATGTGTGTCCGTCAATTCATGTGTCTTCATCCGTCTCTATTACGCTGGTGACGGTAAAACCAAAGCTGTTTCAGGGACACAAAGGGCGTAGGGCTGCAATCATATTGCTGATGATTTTGATCAGTATTTCAACATTGTTTGACGAAAGAACAGGCAATCCGTGCAGCACTTACCACACGTTCTCACTGGTTACGACAGGGCGCAGAAACAACGCTTGGACAGTGGAAGCGATCTGGCAGTATTGCGGAGACTGTTTTCTCGGAGAGAACAAGATGAGGGGAGAAAAGATTCCGGATGTGGAGCTGTGCGACTGTGTTGTGAAGATGGAGGGCAGCAATGATTAAGGTATGAAGGAAGAAAAGCCTTGGCGCGTACTTTCCGAGCTACAGAGAGCGGTTCTACGCGCCGGAAGTCGAGAAGATCCCACTGGTCGGGGAGACATTCGAGGGCAAGGAAGTTACGATGTGTGAGAGATGCTCACCAGAAGCGGAGCCGGGATTCGATATTTACCAGATCGCGCTCACGGCAAAGAAGGACATGAAGCGGGGGAAAGAGGGTGATTACTCCGTAGAGGAAGTTTTCTACATTGCGATAAAAAAGGATTCTGAATCCTGATAAAACGAAAAAGGGGCTTGAAACGGAATGCGGAAACCTGATATTTTATATATATGAAGGTTTTCCGTACCGTTTCCAGGGAGAAAAGGACACGGAAAACCGCAAAGTAAAGAAAAGTAAAGAGAAAGAAATACAAAAGAAAGAGCGAATCCGAGCCGTGCCGGTTTTCTATCTCACTTATCTGTAAGAGTGCAGCAAAAAAAATGAAATCTTCTCACACACAGATTACGTGCCGAAAAAGGGAGGGCCGGGATCATTCCTGACCCCGGCGAGTATGAAAAAGAAAGATTAAAAAGCACTTGCTGTCTGCTTCTGAGATATAAGATACTATTCCTCTGTGAAGAAAAAATGGCTGAATTGTGGGAAAACAGTTAATAAATTGCGGTTCCATTGTGAAAGGCGAAGTAGGGGAATCTCCTGAAATAGCATAAATATTCTTATTTGTCATATCGCAGAAACGTATTTTCATGTTCGAGATGCCGGAACCGGTATCCCTGGGAGATCAGTGTATCGTTTTTCAGGGCGACCAGATTGATATCGGAATTCATAATGCTGGCAATCTGCTGGATGTCATATCCGCTTTCAATGTAATCAAGGATCTCTTCATCCGGCAGGGAGATCTGCGATGCGAAGATATTGGCTTCATATTCCATGCGGCTGACACTCATATCAAAGATGTTAAACTCCTGAAAGCCGCCTGTGGCTATGGCGGAATCCCTGTGAAGCTGATCATGACCGAGTTCATGGAGCAGCACGATAGTTTCAAGAACCGGATCCATGTTTTCTTTGACGAAAATAAAACGGTTATTCAGAATTACCTTGTACGCACCTTTTTGGGATTTGAAAGCCCGGGGAGGCATAATAATAACACCCAGCGCGTCGGCAAGCTCTCTGGGATTCCGTGTCTGGTACTTTGCATATAATTGATTGGCAAGATCAACAATTTTTGTGGTTGGTATTCCCATCCGTATACAACTCCCCGGTTACTGCTTTTTGGGTGCATATTTTTGATTGTTCTTTTTGGCCATCCAGTAGGCGTCCTGGATGGCCTTCATCATTTCATCTTTATCTTCTTCTGATAATTCTCCTCCGGCAAAGCAGCCGGAAACTTCTTCAATTAACTTTTCTGCCTGCCGTTTTCCGCGGCTGCCGTATTGCGCCGCGGCCTCGGAAATGAAAACAGCTTCTTCCTGACTGTATTCCTGATTGTCTGCGGCCTCAGAACCGGCGATGAGCAGATCATTCACATCACAGGACAGAATCTCTGCCAGCTTCCGGTAAGTCTCACGATATCTGGGGAAACTTTTTCCGGATTCATAGAATTGTATCGTCCGGGAAGTAACGCCGATTGCTTGAGCCAGCTCAATCTGCGACATCCTTTTTTCTTTCCTCAGCTGCCTTATCTTTTCTGCAAAATTCATCCTCGTACCTCTTCATATGTAAAGACACCAAAATGCGAAAATAAAATTCGCAAATAAACAAAAAATGCTTGACACCGGAAATTTAAATTCGTATAATACCAGGCAAATACGAAAGCTAATTTCACAATGAAGTATAAAAGGAATTTCGCATTATGTCAAGCTTTTTATGCACAGAGCCGGGCAGGGGAGAAGAGCGTCCCCCTGTCCGATTGAAAAAGTGCCATGATGGGAGGATGAACAGATGGCTTCTGTGAAAGATAGAAACTATATAGCAATTGACCTGAAGTCGTTTTACGCTTCTGTTGAATGTGTGGAACGGGGACTTGACCCTTTTCAGGTGAACCTGGTAGTTGCAGATCCGACCAGGTCGGTTTCTACGATCTGTCTGGCTATTACGCCCGCAATGAAAAAGCTGGGTGTTAAGAACCGCTGCAGGATCCATGAGATTCCGCCGGATGTGAAGTATATTACGGCAATGCCCAGGATGCAGCTGTATATTGACTATTCTGTCCGGATATACGGGATCTACCTCAGATATTTCAGCCCGGATGACATCCATGTGTATTCGATAGACGAATGCTTCATTGACGTTTCCGACTATATGGACCTGTATGGCAAAACAGCAAGAGAGCTTGCGGTTCTGCTGATGAAGGAAGTGATGCGGGAGACCGGGATATGCGCCACGGCAGGGATTGGCACGAATCTTTATCTGTGCAAGATCGCTATGGATATTGTGGCAAAGCATGTGGATGACCATATCGGTTTTCTGGATGAAATGGAGTACCGGGAAAAGATGTGGGGGCATCGGCCGCTGACAGACTTTTGGAGAATCGGCCCCGGGACTGCGAGGACATTAGGGCGTTATGGAATTTTTACAATGGGCGATATCGCCCGCACCAGTTTAAAACAGCCGGAATGGCTGCAGAAATTGTTCGGGATAGATGCGGAGCTGCTGATTGACCATGCATGGGGCTATGAACCATGCACGATGAAAGATATCAAAACATACGTGCCTGAGACGAACAGTCTGTCTTCCGGCCAGGTACTTATGCGGAATTATTCTTTTGAAGAAGCATGGGTGATTGTCCGGGAAATGACGGATCAGCTGATTCTTGATCTGGTGGATAAGGGCCTGGTGACAAATTCCGTCTCGCTTTATATCAGTTATGACCATCGGTCCGGAGTCCCTTCCGGCGGGAAAGGAACAGGGCTGAATTCCTTCACGAACAGTACCTCACTGCTCCTCGCGACAGTAGAAGCTCTGTATAAGGAAATCACTGACCGGTATACCGGTATCCGTAGAATCAATGTCTGCTTCGGCAGGCTGCGGCCGGAAGAATTTGAACAGCTTGATCTGTTTACAGACGATGCTGTGAATCCGCATTGCGAATCCATGCTGTTGGACGCGCCATTGTGCGAAGCACCGTCCGGAATGGCGTGGGTTTCCCGCCGGGAAGCGAGAATCCGTGAAAAAAATATACAGAACGCGATTCTGGAAATCCGGCGCCGGTATGGAGCCAATGCAATTATGCGGGGATGCAATCTGCTGAAGTGTTCCAATTACAGAGAGCGAAACATGCAGATAGGCGGCCATCGTGCATGATGGGAGCATGGTTATGGAAGCGGAAAGAAATAATAACGGGAAAGATCGTAAGAGCGACTATGAAGATATTTTGCATTGCGACAGACCGGTTTCGTATAAAAGAAATCCGATGCAAAGATCGCATCGCGCAAAACAGTTTGCTACTTTTGACGCGTTGAAGGGATACAAAGAGGCAGTACAGGCGCAGGAACGCCTGTATGAGTCACATAGAGAAGACAGCTGACATTTTCCATTTTAAAAAGCCTGATTTGCTTGCGCAGCCAGGCTTTTTATAGTAAACTTACCATAAACATAGTAAGATTTTGTAATTTGTAATTATTCCGGACAGGACTTTGCACTTGCTGCGAAGCCCGTATGAAATGCATATTTAGCAAGATTTTTTGCCTGAGGAAGAGGAACCATGGAGTGGAAGGATAAATTTTCGAGTCTCACGCTTCGGGCGGGACTTGAACTTTATGAGAATGGTAAGGTTAGTTGCCTGACACGCACAGAGAAAAGAATTGAAGCGCGTGTTGACGACGGCCATTTCTGTCATGTAAAGATCGGTTTGAACAGAGACCGCATCACATCGCTGTCTTGCGACTGCAGCGCTGCGAAATCGCAGGTGTGGTGTAAACATGTGGCGGCGGTTCTTTATGCTGTGGAGCATTCGAGGGAGGGGTGGTCGTTAGAGGAAGATGGGGGAGCCTCTGCGGAAGGCGAAAGCCCGTATTTTCAGACTGACCGGCTGCGGGAGTCTCTGGATATGTCGGATTTTCTGATGGATCGCGGAGAATTTCTGATTGAGGATGGAAAGATTATGCTTCAGTCGGTCCGCACGGAGTATACCTGTCTGGGTCAGGAGATGATTGGCATCGCGACCGGGTCTGTGAAAGAGGGAGGGGATACCCATCAGGTGCAGCTTGTGTTCGGACCTGACAGGGTGCTGCAGAGGAAATGCGACTGCCCGGAATGTTCACGCCATTATTTTTATGCGAATCGGAGCTCGGAAAGAAGCTGTGAGCATCTGGCGGCTCTTTTTCAGCTCCTCGAGAAGTACCTGGAAGGAAAAGAGATCGGAGATGCGACGGACCGGTCCGGGGATAAACTGATTGCTTCTTTTCGGGAGCGGAAGGCGTCTCACCGCCGGAATGAGAATAATATGCAGGTGAGTTATCTGGAGCTGGAACCTCGATTGCTGCAAAAGGAAGGGGAGCTTTATGCGGATTTCCGCATCCTGGTGCAGGGCGGGAAGGGCTTTTCCATCAAGGCGTTGTCAAGGTTTCTTTCTCTTGTGGATGGGAGCCAGGAAGCGCGTTATGGAGCTTCTACCTGTATCAATCACAATATCCGGAATTTCACACCGAAGGCTCGGGAGTATATTGCTTTTATCAGGGATATCGCCGAGGAAGAAACCGGATATACAGGCGATCCTGACAGGCGCGCCGATGCAGGAACCGATGATGAAAGGCTGAAAGAACTGTGGAGAGCCGGGGAGCTGCCTTATTCCTCCTGGCACTATCTGCAATACGAGGCGCAGCAGCAGACGAATGAGATCGGACAACAGATTCGCCTCGACGGCAAACGGATGGATGATTTTTATGAGCTGGCCGGAGCCTCTCCGCTGCCGTATGAGTACCGGGAAAATGGGTTTAAAAAGAAAAAAATTCTGACCTGCAGGGAACATAACCCTCAGGTTACCATGCGAATTGACAGCATCGGGGACAGACCGGGGATCTTTATGGGGATTGAGGCGTCGGCTGATCTGCCCTGCATGATTCATGGAAAGAGCGGATATTATTATATTGAAGGGACGCATCTGAACCGGATGGGTTCGGAGTATATAAAAGCAATTGATCCTCTGCTCGCTCTTTCCGGCAGGGATGGAACGGCCAGCTTCCGCGTAGGCCGCCATCAGCTGCAGACATTTTATTATACGGTGCTTCCCATGCTTGCAGAGTATCTGAACATAGAACAGACAGATGAAGAGGTGATCAGCCGGCATCTTCTGCCGGAGGCGCGCTTTGTTTTTTTCCTGGACACGGAAAAAGGCAAAACCTCCTGTCGGGCGAGAGCTGTCTATGGAGAAAATGAATTTACCCTGATGGATGCTCTGTCAGAGGAAAGCAGGGAATCGTTCCGCGATACGTTTTCTGAGAGAGAAGTGCTTGAAGTTGTGCGCGATTATTTCTCAATTGCGGACCGCTCGGCGGATGAATTTCTGTGCGGGGAAGAGGAGGGAGCGCTGTACCGGCTTCTCCTGGATGGGGTCACGGAGCTGATGAAGTACGGTGAGGTGCAGTGCTCGGAAGAGTTCCGCAAGCTGCGCCTGATCCGCCATTCCAAACTCAACGTCGCTGTTTCGCTGCGCAGCGGGCTTCTGGATCTGGATATTGCCTCAGACACGCTTTCTCCGGAAGAGCTTCTGGACGTACTGGCCAGCTATCGGAGGAAAAAGAGGTTCCATCGCCTGAAAAACGGGGATTTCCTGTCTCTCGAATCGGATGTCTATGCCATGTTGGACGATCTGTTTGAGACGCTGCACATCAGCCCCAAAGAGTTCGTGAGTGGGAATATGCATATCCCTGCGTACCGTGCGCTGTATCTGGACCGGATGCTCGAAGGGCAGGAAAATGTTTATATGGAACGGGATACGCGCTTCAAGCAGCTGATCCGTGATTTTGGCACGGTGCAGGACGCGGATTATGAGGTCCCGGCGGCACTGCAGCCGATTCTGCGCGGGTATCAGAAAACGGGCTACCGCTGGCTTCGGACGCTGCAGGCCGGGCATTTCGGCGGTATTCTCGCTGACGAAATGGGCCTTGGCAAGACCCTGCAGGTGATTGCGGTGCTGCTGGCAAATAAAAATGAGCGGGACAAAAACACAACTAAGGACACAGGTAAGGGCACAGCTGAGAACAAAGCCGCGGCAGAGAATCATCCTTCGCCGGAACAAAATTTATTGTGCGCGGGAAATCCGGTCCGCCCATCCCTCATCGTCTGCCCGGCGTCTCTGGTATATAACTGGGGAGAGGAATTTTCACACTATGCGCCATCCCTTTCCGTCTGCTATGTGACAGGCACGCAGGCGGAGCGGCACAAAAAAATTCATACCGCGTCCATGTGGGATGTGCTGATTACCTCGTATGATTTGCTGAAGCGGGATATTGACGTGTATGAAGACATTGAATTTGCCTTTGAAGTGATCGATGAAGCGCAGTACATCAAGAACCATGAGACAGCGGCGGCGAAAGCCGTGAAGCTGATCTGTGCCGGGACACGGTATGCGCTGACCGGAACGCCGATTGAGAACCGGCTGTCCGAGCTCTGGAGCATCTTTGATTTTCTGATGCCCGGATTTCTTTTCTCATACAAAGAATTCCGGACAAACTACGAAACCAGTATCATGAAGGAACAGGATGAGGAAGCAGCGAAGCGGCTTGGGCGCCTCGTTTCGCCGTTTATTCTGCGGCGTCTGAAGAAGGATGTACTGAAGGACCTGCCGGATAAGATGGAGGAGACAAGATATGCCCGGTTTGAGGAAGAACAGCAAACGCTTTACGACGCACAGGTCGTACATATGAGGCAGACCATTGCGCAGCAGAATCCCTCCGAATTCCAGAAAAATAAGCTGGAGATATTAAAGGAGCTTACTCGGCTCCGCCAGATTTGCTGCGATCCGGCGCTGATTTTTGACCAGTACAGCGGTGGGTCGGCGAAGCTGGAAGCCTGCCTTGACCTGATAGAAAGCGCGATAGAAGGCGGGCATAGAATGCTGCTGTTTTCCCAGTTTACGTCCATGCTGGAGCGGATCCGAACGAAGCTGGATGAGCGCGGCGTCGCCTACTATGAGATCACAGGCAGCACACCGAAGGAAAAGCGCCTCGCGCTCGTGCGGCAGTTTAATCATGATGAGACCCCGGTATTCCTGATTTCGCTCAAAGCCGGAGGCACCGGATTAAACCTGACCGGAGCGGATATCGTCATCCATTATGATCCATGGTGGAATGTAGCCGTGCAGAATCAGGCAACGGACCGCGCGCACCGCATCGGGCAGGAAAAAGTCGTGACCGTCTTCAAGCTGATTGTGAAGGGCACCATCGAAGAGAAGATTCAAAAGCTTCAGGAGAGCAAACAGAATCTGGCCGATCAGATCATTGGCCAGGGAGAGGGCGGCAGCCTTACTTCCATGTCCCAGGAAGAACTGCTGGAACTGCTGGGGTAATAAAAATTCAGAATTTCCTCTTTACAACTCCCCGGTGAATGTTTTACAATGGGGAAAATAAATATCCACAAGGAGGAATTACACTATGGCAGAAAAGAGAATCAGACGCAGTAAGAAGGATATTATTCTGGATAATATCGCGAAGCTGGATGAAAAGATCGGCACTTATGAGCAGAAGATTCAGGATCTGGAGGCGGACAAGCAGGAGCTGCAGGGCGAACTGGAAGCACTGGAGGCTGCTGCCAATGAAGCCAAAAAGAAAGAAGAAGAGGAAGCCGTTCTGAAGCTGATTCGTGAGAAAGGCATTACGGCAGACGATATTAAGAAAATGCTGGAAAAAACGGAGTAAGATGCCTGGTTCTGGCAGATCGTATTGGAATAGCTTGTGCATAATATGCAGAATGCACATGGAATTACGATACGGGTACACTGGTTTCGTATCACACGATTTTGCAGCTGTATAATTCCCGAAAAGATGGTCATAGACTGGCCATCTTTTTTTGCACACGGGAAAATATATATGCAGTCTGCATTGCATTTTCATCCAAAACCGGTTGCAAATCAAATGTATACTGTGTTAATATGGTGGAAGACTATACAGGGGGAACAGCTGCGCGGGAATGGACTGCACATGGATACCGTGAGGCGGACGGCTGCGTGGGAATGGACTGCGCATGGATACCGGAAAACGGATGGTTGCGCGGAAACGGACTGTGCGTGGCTCCGGGATGGCTGTTTCGGGTTGGAATTCATTAGGAACTGTTAAGAATTGACTTTGCAGACAACGCAGCATAGAAAGATTTAGACAAGTCAGATGTAAAGATTAATTCTTAACAGCTCCTTAGATTAGCGGAAGATACATGCGGGGGCGCGGGGGGGGGAGTGCTTCCGGATATGAAAGGGGTTTTGGTATGCCGGCTTCGGATGTTGGGATTGATCTGGGCACAGCCAGTATTCTGGTCTATGTCAGGGGAAAAGGTGTTGTTTTAAAGGAACCATCGGTCGTGGCGTATGACCGCGATACGAATAAAATCAAGGCGATCGGTGAGGAAGCGCGGCTGATGCTTGGCCGGACGCCCGGAAATATTATTGCGGTCCGCCCGATGCGCAAGGGTGTGATTTCGGATTACACTGTGACGGAGCAGATGCTCAAATATTTTATCCAGAAGGCGATCGGAAAGATGTCGTTTCGGAAGCCGCGGGTGAGCATCTGTGTGCCGAGCAGCGTGACAGAGGTGGAGAAAAAGGCCGTGGAGGACGCGACCTACCAGGCGGGTGCGCGCGAGGTGCATATTATTGAGGAGCCGGTCGCGGCGGCCATCGGGGCGGGGATTGACATCTCGCGCCCGTGTGGGAATATGATTGTGGACATCGGGGGCGGCACCTGCGATGTGGCGGTGATTTCGCTGGACGGGATTGTCGTCAGCACCTCGATCAAAGTGGCGGGGGATGATTTTGACGAGGCGATTGTCAAATATGTCCGGAAAAAGTACAGCCTGATGATCGGGGAACAGACGGCGGAGGAGATCAAGATTACGATTGGAACGGCGTTCGAGAAGCCGGAGCCGAAGGTGATGGAGGTCAAGGGGCGCGATCTGGTGACCGGCCTGCCGAAGACCATCCGAGTGACCTCGGAGGATACGCGCGACGCGCTCAAAGAGGTGACCGGGCAGATTGTCGACGCGGTGCACAGTGTGCTGGAGCGCACGCCGCCGGAGCTGGCGGCGGATGTTGTGGACCGAGGCATTGTGATGACCGGCGGAGGTTCCCTGCTTTCCGGCCTGGAGGAGCTGATTGAGGCGCGAACCGGCATTAATACGATGGTCGCTGAGGATCCGATGACGGCGGTCGCGGTCGGCACGGGGCGGTTTGTGGAGCTGACAGCGGCGAACAATACGAAGCCGATGGAGAGTAAGTAATAGACTAAGTAAGAGATCGTGACGGAGTTTTATGGAAAAGCTGGAAGGGTATATTGACCATATTATATTCAGAAACAGTGAGAACGGGTATACCGTATTTGTGCTTACGGCGCAGGAGGTGGAGACGCCTCCTGCTTATGCGCGGAGCAGGAAAAAGTCTGCGGGTGCAGGGAAATCCGGGCAGGAAGAGAACACGATTACCTGCGTGGGCTCGCTTTCATACATAGGTGAGGGAGAAAAGGTCGAGCTGGAGGGGGAGTTCATTTCCCACCCGTCGTATGGGGATCAGTTCAAGGTGGCAAACTGTATGGTAAAGACCCCGGATGACGCGGAGTCGGTGGAGCGCTATCTGGGCAGCGGAGCGATCAAAGGCGTCGGTGCGGCGCTGGCCGCGCGGATTGTCCGCCATTTCGGGGAGGACACGTTTCGGATTATTGAGGAAGAGCCGGAGCGGCTGGCTGAGATTAAGGGCATCAGCGGCAGGATGGCGCGGGAGATCGCGGATCAGGTCTATGAGAAGCGCGATATGCGCAAGGCGATGATTTACCTGCAGCAGTTCGGCGTCTCAACGGCACTGGCCGTGAAGATTTATCAGAAATACGGCATGGAGATGTATCAGGTACTCGCGGAGAATCCGTATCGGCTGGCGGATGATATCGTCGGTGTGGGTTTTCGGATTGCGGATGAGATCGCGAAGCGGGCGGGAGTCCGCATTGATTCCGAGTATCGCCTGAAGAGCGGTGTTTTTTATGTGCTGCAGCAGGCGGGCGGCGAGGGGCATGTGTTTCTGCCAAAGGAGCGGCTGCTGGCGCGCTCCGGTGAGCTGCTCGGCGTGGAGCTGGAGGACATTGATCAGTTCCTTAAGGATCTGGCAATCGATAAGAAAATTGTGGTGAAGCAGGAGCAGGCGCAGACACGCATCTACACGGCCTCTTCTTATTATATAGAGATGGGTACGGCGCGGATGCTGTGCGACTTAAATATTACATGTGAAATTGACCGGAATGTGATTTCCCGCAAGATTGCGGAGATTGAAAAAAAGACAAACACGACGCTGGATGAGAAACAGAAGCTGGCGGTTCTGGAAGCGGCGCGGTGCGGCCTTCTGGTGATTACGGGCGGACCCGGCACCGGAAAGACCACAACGATCAATACTCTGATTTCTTATTTTGAGTCGGAGGGGCTGCGCATTTTGCTGGCGGCGCCGACCGGGCGTGCGGCGAAGCGCATGACGGAGGCGACCGGGTGGGAGGCAAAGACCATCCACCGGCTTCTGGAAATCAGCGGGCCGACGGAGGAAAATAGCGCGGAAAGTTTTGGACGGAATGAGGAGAATCCACTGGATGCGGATGTGATCATCGTCGATGAGATGTCGATGGTGGACATATATCTGATGCATTCACTGCTAAAGGCGGTGACCATCGGTACCCGCCTGATCATGGTGGGGGATGTGAACCAGCTTCCGTCCGTCGGGCCGGGCAGTGTTCTGAAGGATATCATTGCGTCGGAGCAGGTGCCTGTCGTGCGCCTGACACGGATTTTTCGGCAGGCGTCGGAGAGCGACATTGTGGTGAATGCGCACAAAATCAACCGGGGCGAGCATATTTTGCTTGATAATAAAAGTAAGGATTTTTTCTTCCTGAAACGGCAGGACGCGAATGTCATCATCAGCGTCGTGATCCAGCTGATCCGGGAAAAGCTGCCCCGCTATGTGGATGCGGAGCCGTTTGACATTCAGGTGCTGACGCCGATGCGCAAGGGTCTGCTCGGCATGGAGCGGCTGAACCGGATTTTGCAGGAATATTTGAACCCGCCGGACCGAAACAGGCGGGAGCATGAACACAATGGCGTAATCTTCCGCGAGGGAGATAAGGTCATGCAGGTGAAGAACAACTACCAGCTGGAGTGGGAGATCCGCGGCCGCTATGGGATCCCGGTGGAAAAAGGCGTCGGCATCTTCAATGGCGATATGGGGATTATCCGCGAAATTGATTTGCAGTCAGAGCGGATTACGGTTGAATTTGACGAACACCGCATGGTAGAATATACATATAATACGTTAGAGGAGCTGGAGCTGTCCTACGCGGTGACGATTCACAAGTCACAGGGCAGCGAGTATCCGGCCGTGGTGATTCCGCTCCTGACCGGACCGCGGATGCTGATGAACCGGAACCTGCTCTATACGGCCGTCACCCGCGCCCGCAAATGTGTTACGCTGGTCGGGGACGCGAATACATTTGACCAGATGATCGATAACATCGTAGAGCAGAGGCGCTATACGGCGCTGGACGAGCGGATCCGTGAGATCGCGGAGGAGGATGCCAGGAGATTGCCCTGAGTGCTTTGCATGCAGCAGGGCAGCTGGCGTTTACCATTGATGTATGATGTGATTGATGTGATTCGCGCGTCAGGCGCAAAGTAAAACGACTTACGTTGTTTACTATATACAGAGCCGGAAATTGACAGATGTACCGGAATGTGCGATAAAGATTGTCAGGTGCAATTCGGAAGATAGAACAGAATATGTCAGTCGAACCCGGGGAAACGTTCGATATGGACATGATGATAAAAAAAGAAAAAGTAAATAGGGCTGCTCGAAGGATCGGCGGCACGGCGGTGCGGCTTCTCTACCCACCGCGGTGTCCCCTTTGTGACCAGATCCGCCCCGCGCGAAGCGCCTTTGACTGGGAAGCCGCGCCATTTGAAGCTGCGCAGATGCGCAGGGGCGCGGCCTGCGTCCTGCATCAAAAACCGATGCAGGACAAAAAATGGGCGGATCAATCTGCCGCCGACCGAAGGGAGGGGGCGTTACCTTGTGACCAGATCCGCCCCGCGCGAAGCGCAAAGATTAATCTGGTATGTGACTCTTGCCGTCCCACTCTGCCCTGGGTGTCGGAGCCCGCGTGCATGAAATGCGGCAAGCCGCTTGACCGTGCAGAATCGGAGTATTGCGAGGACTGCACCCGGACGCCGCATCTGTTTGACCAGGGACGCGCGGCGTTTGCCTATTCGGGCGCGATGCGGCACAGTGTTTACCGGATGAAATTCCAGAACCGCCGTGATTATCTGGACTTTTATGCGGAGGCGATGGTGCAGGCGGGGCAGCGCTGCCTGTGTCTCTGGCAGCCGCAGGTGATCGTGCCGGTTCCGATGCACTGGAAAAAACGGGCCGCGCGCGGATACAATCAGTCGGAGCTTCTGGCAGTCCGGATCAGCCGCCTGACCGGGATTCCCTGTGACCGGAAGCTGCTTCGCTGCGTCCGCTATACAGGAAATCAGAAGGAACTGAACCGCAGGGAGCGGCTTGAGAATCTGCGCGGGAGCTTTGAGGTCCGGCTGCCGGAATCCGCGCCGAAAGACGCTGCATTTCGCAGATCTAATTTGCGGACGCCGGAATCTTCGCCGGGAAGCGCTGCATCCCGAAGATCTGTGGGAGCGCGGGAAGGCGCGGGGGGAATGCCTGAAAGAAGAGGGACATATGATTTTATGCCTTCGCGCGTCCTTCTGGTGGATGACGTCTATACGACCGGCAGCACGATGGATGAGGCGGCGCGGGCGCTGCGGGAGGCGGGAGCCCAGCAGATTTATTTTCTGACCATCTGCATTGGAAAAGGGAAAAAAAGTTTGGGAAAAAGTTTGCATGACACGAAATCTGTGCTATACTGAGATGGCATCACGAGGAGGAGCGCAAGAGGGGAGCGTAAAATGAGCAGTATTCTTTTCTGGCTGAGTGACAACCTGTCATGGCTGACAATACCGACCGTGTCGATTACGGTCACGGATCTTCTTGAGATTCTGATTCTGGCGTTTCTCGTATATAATCTCCTGCTCTGGATTAAAAATACGCGGGCCTGGAGCCTGATGAAGGGCATGGCGGTTCTGGCGGGATGCATCGCACTGGTCTATCTGCTGCAGATGACCACGCTGATGTATCTGGTGAACCGGATTGTCGATATCGCGATTACGGCCGCGGTCGTTGTCTTTCACCCGGAAATCCGCAAGGCGCTGGAGCGGCTTGGGGAGAGGCCGATTTTTTCCGGCCTGATTCTGTTTGGCGACAGTGATAAGAATGTGTCGGAGCGGTTCAGTGATAAGACGATTAATGAGATTGTCAAGGCGTCGGTCGAGATGAGTAAAGTGAAGACGGGCGCATTGATGGTTATCGAACAGAACATCCGGCTGGAAGAATATGAGCGGACCGGGATTATGCTGGATTCGATTGTGACGAGCCAGCTGCTGATCAATATTTTTGAACACAATACGCCGCTTCACGACGGCGCTGTGATCATCAAGGGGAACCGTATCACTGCGGCGACCTGTTACCTCCCGCTGTCGGACAATATGATGCTTAATAAAGCGTTGGGCACCCGGCACCGCGCGGGCGTCGGCATCAGCGAGGAGACGGATTCGATGACTGTCATCGTATCGGAGGAGACGGGGGCGGTTTCCGTCGCCTATAAGGGCGAGCTGATGCATGGAATTTCATCGGAAGAGCTGAAGCGGCAGCTGGAGATTTTACAGAACAAAAAACCGGTTGCTCCCAGAAAATTCAGATTCTGGAAAGGGTGGACGAAGAATGAAGCATAAGATACCCTTAAAGATTCCGAAACGCCTGACCAGGAACCTGGGGCTGAAGCTGTTGTCGGTGGGCGTGGCGTTCCTGATCTGGCTGGTGGTGGCGAATGTTGACAACCCCACCAAATCCAAGTTGTTTCGGGATATTAAAATAGAGATTGTCAATGAGGACAGTGTGACGGAGATTGACAAGGCGTTTGATATTGTTTCAGAGGACTCGGTTACGATCAAGGTGACGGAGCGCAGGAGAGTGCTGGAAAGTCTGTCCTCATCGGATTTTACGGTCGTCGCGGACATGGAGAATCTGACGGAGATGAACACGGTGCCTTTGACGGTCACCTGCAGCAATTCTGCGGTCACTCTGGATGAGATGACGGTGGTGCCGGCTTCTATGAAGGTCGAGCTGGAGCAGATTGTTGAAAGCGAATTCGTGGTAACGGTAGAGACGACAGGGACGACCGAGACCGGGTATGAGGTCGGTACGACGGAGGTTGTCGAGGGCAAAACCGTGCAGATCGCGGGTCCTGAGAGCCTTCTGGAGCGCATCGGGCAGGTGACGGCATCCGTGTCGGTGGACGGCATTTCGACGGATCAGCGAATCACTTCGACATTGTCTATTTCGGATAAAAATGGAGATGCTTTAAGCGAGACGCAGATGAGCCGTCTGCAGATCAAGGATTCCTCCGGAGTGCTGCTTTCTGACAACGAGGTATCGGTCAATGTAGTGCTCTGGGAGGTAAAATATGAGGTCCCGATCGTGATTGAGACGAGCGGAACGCCGACGAGCGGCTATGAGGTGACTTCTGTGACTACCGTGCCGACGACGGTGAATCTGGTCGGCACAACAGAGGCGCTTGCCAATATTTCGGAAATTGTGGTGAGTACCCCCGTTTCTGTCGCCGGGGCTACGGAGACCTGGACCGAGGAGGTGGATCTGACGGAGACCATCGGGGCGTTCGAAAATGTTCGCCTCGCCTCAGGCGTGGATTCCGTGATTTCGGTTACGGTGCAGGTGGAGCGGCGGGAGGATCAGACGGTGCAGCTTGCCCTTTCGGAGCTGGTTGTCCTGAACCGGCCGGACGATATGATCCTGACCTTTTCACCGGCGGATGTGATTTCGGTGACGGTTCGCGCGGATGATGAAGAGAGCACGATTACATCCGGCGAGATTACGGCGACCATAGACCTGTCTGTATGCACCGAGCCGGGCGATTACGAGATTCCGGTGGAAATCGAGCTGCCGGACGGATACACGCTGGTATCCGAGGTAACACTGATGGTAAACGCGGCGGAGTCCGAGCAAATAGAAGCATCAACGGAGGAATAATTCAGATGGAGAAAAGAATGACGGTAAAAAATGAGCTGGGTCTCCATTTACGTCCGGCCGGAGAGCTGTGTACAATGGCGATGGAGTATGAGTCAAAGATCATGATTCATTTCAGAGACCGGGAATTTAACGCGAAAAGCCTGCTGAGCGTGTTGAGCGCCTGTGTGCAGTGCGGCGATGAGATTGTCATGGAGTTTGAGGGACCGGACGAGGAAGAAGCGGCGGAGCGGATTTCTGCGTATATTAATGGTCTGCATGGATGATCGTTCTGATCTGATACATGGATAACTGATTACCAGAGCCAGAGGTGGTTCACACAAGAGGCCTTTTGGCTCTGGTATTGTAGTATTATACTATGTGTTGTCAGTTTGCATTTTAAGTCGACGATGACTATATTGTTTTATTTCTTATGACTGGCGGCGAACCGGCGCCGGTTTGCCGGAAAGGGGAATTTCGTACTTCATGAAGAAGAGGGAACAGTACAAGAGACTGATTATGTTTCTGGCTTCCGTACTGATTGTGGCAATCCAGACAGCGGTATTTGCGTATGCCTGGTTTCATGATTATCATTTCAAAGCCGTCATCGGGAGAAGATACAGCTTCTGGGGCCATCTGGCCCTTATTTCGCTGTATGCATTTCTGGTGGTTGCAATTTCACAGCTCTTTTCTGCTTTTAAGGTGGGATACCAGAGAGTGCTGGATGTCCTGCTCTCACAGATTTTTTCCGTATTGATTGTCAACGCCATTGTATATGTCCAGCTGGCGCTGATCGGTCGGTGGAAGTTCCTGGAACACATCCGGCCGATGCTTCGTACAGGCGCGGTGAATCTGGTCGCGGTGATTTTGTGGGTGCTTTTCATGCGCTGGATTTATGTGCGGATTTATCCCCCGCATGCGATTCTGCTGATATACGGAAAGGCCAATCCGAAATCCCTGATTGAAAAGATGAAAAAGCGCAAGGATAAGTACGTCATTCAGGGTACGATTTCTCTGAACCGGGGGATTGATGCCATTGAAAAGGAAATTCTGAAGCATCAGGCGGTGATGATCTGCGATATTCCGTCGCATGAGCGCAACCTGTTTCTCAAGTTTTGTTTTGAACACGATATTCGCTGCTATTGCCAGCCGAAGATTTCGGATATCATGATTATGAGCTCCGAGGAAATCAATATGTTTGATACGCCGTTGTTGCTGTTTCGAAATCGCGGTCTGACGGTGGAGCAGCAGGCAATCAAGCGGATATTTGACGTGATCGTGTCGGCGGCGGCGCTGGTGATTCTGCTGCCGCTGTTTTTGGTGATTGCGATTCTGATTAAGGGCTACGACGGCGGCCCGGTTTTTTACCGTCAGAAGCGTCTGACAAAGGATGGCAGGCTTTTCATGGTCTTTAAATTCCGCAGTATGCGCGTCGATTCGGAAAAGCAGGGTGCGCGCCTGGCCGCGAAGGGCGACAGCCGCATCACGCCGGTCGGAAATGTGCTGCGCAACATTCATTTTGACGAGCTTCCGCAGCTTCTAAATATCCTCGCCGGAGATATGTCTCTGGTGGGACCGCGCCCGGAACGCCCGGAGATTGCCGCGGAATATGAGAAAGAGATTCCTGAGTTTTCCTATCGCCTGAAGGTAAAAGCAGGTCTGACCGGCTATGCACAGGTCTATGGGAAATACAACACAAAGCCTTATGACAAGCTGAAGCTTGACCTGACCTACATCGAGAACTTTTCCTTTTTGCTCGATCTGCAGCTGATCGCAACGACCGTAAAAATCCTGTTCCAGAAAGAAAATACCGAGGGAGTGGAGCAGTGGCAGAAGACCGCCTCCACCGGAGACGCGAGAAAGACGGGTGCAGCAGGCACGGACGATGCCAGATCGCCGGATTCGGGTGTGGCGGATACGGCGGCAGGAATCCGATCGTCAGATTCGGAAGCAGCAGGCATGGAAACTACAGAGTCTGCAGTTCCCCTCGTCTCCGTGATCATACCGGCCTGCGGCTGCGCGGGCACGATTCAGAAGGCAATCGATTCCGCATTGCTCCAGGAGGTTCCGCTGGAGATTCTGGTTTTTAATGACCGTTCCCCGGATCAGCTGGATTCTGTAATGGAACAATATCGGTCAGCCCGGCGGGTTCATTACTATAAAAATGAACAAAGCCTCGGAGCAGCCGGCTCCCGCAACCGCGGCGTGCAGCTGGCGAAGGGCAAATACGTTGCGTTCCTGGACGCGGACGACTGGTGGGAGCAGGATAAATTAAAAAAACAGCTTGCGCTGCTGGGGGAGAAGGAATCTGATATCGTTTCATCGCGGCAATCAAATGATGCCGGAGCAAAGTCTCCGAAGCAGGTGAGTGAAGCGGAACCGGAAACAGAATTTTCGCAGCAGCCGCTTCAGGACACTTCGTTCCAGTCGGAGGATTTGAAACAGGCAAATGTTCCGGTATTGTGCGCGACCGCGCGGGAGCTGATTACGCCGGATGGTGAGCTGACCGGACATGTGATCCCGGTGCATGATAAAATCACATATCGGCGGCTTTTGCTGCACAATTGCATCAATTGCTCTTCGGTCGTGTTGCGATCGGACGTCGCGCGGGAGTTTCCGATGGAGCATGAGGACAGCCATGAGGACTATATTGCGTGGCTGGGCATTTTGAAAAAATATGGATATGCCGTTGCGGTGAATGAGCCGCTTTTGAAATATCGTCTGACCGCTTCCGGGAAATCCGGCAGCAAGCTGCGCTCGGCGCGGATGACGTACCGGGCCTACCGCTATGCGGGATTTGGAGTTATCCCATCCGCGTGCCTGTTCTGCGCATACGCAGTGAATGGAGTGCTGAAATATTCCGCGGCCTTTCTGAGCCGGTGGGAAAACTGAGAAAGGGAGGACAACAGATATGATACAGAAGCTGATTGAGAATATCAAAAAGACGAACGCGCCGATCGTGGTAGGGCTGGACCCGATGCTGGGTTACATTCCGGAGCATATTAAAAAAGCTGCTTTTGCGGAGTGCGGCGAGACACTCGAAGGGGCGGCCGAGGCCGTCTGGCAGTTTAACAGGAAAATTATCGACGCGGTTTATGACCTGATTCCGGCAGTGAAGCCGCAGATCGCCATGTATGAGCAGTTTGGTCTTCCTGGGCTTACCGTGTTCAAAAAGACCATTGATTATTGCAAAGAGAAGAATCTGGTTGTGATCGGCGACGTCAAGCGCGGCGACATTGGTTCCACCTCCGCTGCATATGCGGCAGCTCATCTGGGAAGGGTAACCGTCGGCACACAGCAGCTGACACCGTTCGGCGAGGACTTTGCGACCGTGAATCCGTATCTGGGTACGGACGGCATTCAGCCGTTTCTGGACGTCTGCAGGGAAGAGAAAAAAGGCATTTTTATTCTGGTCAAGACATCCAATCCGTCGAGCGGGGAATTTCAGGATCGCCGGTTTATGGGATCTGCCGGTTCCGATGCTCTGGTTCACGGAGAAGAGGGGGCGAATGGAAGTGATTCCCGCACCCTTTATGAGATGGTGGGCGAAAAGGTAGCCGAGTGGGCTGATTCCTGCATGGGAGAGACCTACAGCTATGTCGGTGCGGTCGTTGGCGCGACGTATCCTGAGGTGGGGAAGGTGCTGCGGCGCGTGATGCCGAAATCCTATATCCTGGTGCCCGGCTATGGCGCGCAGGGCGGAACCGCTGCGGATCTGGCGCCTTATTTTAATGAAGACGGACTTGGCGCTATCGTCAATTCCTCACGCGGAATCATCGCCGCCTATAAGCAGGAAAAATACGCTTCCTTCGGTCCGGAGCATTTCGCGGAGGCGAGCCGGGCTGCGGTCGTGGATATGATTGAGGATATAGACCGGGCGCTCGCGGGCAGGTGACGATATGATTATCCGCCCGGTTGAAAAGCTGTTTTTGAATGATTGCTATATGTCTGAGGCAAAGTACGTGACAAGAGTTTGATCTGTACAGAATGATCAGAGGAAAGATGAGAGAAACTATGGGAGAAAAAACAATGCTGCGGGCAGCCGTCCTCTCACAGGAGAGGATCGCAGACCAAATCTACAGTATGTGGCTTTCGGCAGAGCCAATCGCGCGCGTGGCCCGGCCGGGGCAGTTTGTATCCGTATACAGCAACGACACCGGGCGGCTGCTGCCGCGCCCCATCAGCATTTGTGAGACGGATAAAGGACGGGGCGCGCTGCGTCTGGTTTATCGCATTGCCGGAAGAGGGACCGCGGAATTTGCCGGCCGCCGGGCCGGAGAAACGCTGGAGCTTCTCGGACCGCTCGGCAACGGATTTCCTCCGGAGCGTTGTCCGGAGGGAAAAACTGCATTCCTGATTGGCGGTGGAATCGGCCTTCCGCCGATGGCAGAGCTGTCGAAACAGATTCGAGGGAAAGTACAGGTCATCGCCGGGTATCGGGATGAGCTGTTTCTGACAGAAGAGCTGGCGGCAAACGGGAAGCTGTTTCTTTCCGCCGAGAGCGAGGCACTTGTAGCCTCGTATACGCGCGATCACGGGCAGGGCTCCATCACACATGGCAATGTATTGGACTGCATCCGCGAAAATCAGCTGCAGGCAGACGTCATTTATGCCTGCGGTCCGACCCCGATGCTGCGGGCGGTCAAAGCTTTCGCATTGGAGCATAACATCGAGTGCTGGCTGTCGCTCGAAGAGCGGATGGCGTGCGGAATCGGAGCCTGTCTGGCCTGTGTCTGCGAATCAACAGAAATCGACACGCATTCACAGGTGAAAAATAAGCGCATCTGCAAAGAAGGCCCGGTATTTGCGGCGGAGGAGATCGTTTTATAGAATATGCTGTGCCTGCGTCAGAGCGAACGATGTTTGATTGTTTTAGACAATTGAGGAAATCAGACCATGTTAAATACAAAAGTAACCATTGCGGGTGTGGAATTAAAGAATCCGGTCATGACCGCTTCCGGTACCTTCGGATCCGGCATGGAATACAGCGAATTTGTCGATTTGTCCAGACTGGGCGCGGTTGTGACAAAGGGAGTTGCGAATGTGCCATGGCCCGGCAATCCGACTCCGCGTGTGGCGGAAATTCGCGGCGGCATGATGAACGCCATCGGCCTGCAGAACCCGGGCGTCGGGACATTCTGTCAGCGCGACCTGCCATTTCTCAGGCAATTCGATACAGCGGTGATTGTGAACGTCTGCGGAAGAACGACCGAGGACTATATCGAAGTGGCGGAGCGCCTCTCCGAAGAAGAGACGGTTCGCATGCTGGAGATCAACATTTCCTGCCCGAATGTCAAATGCGGCGGCATCGCATTCGGCCAGAATCCGGACTCCGTGGAAGCCATCACCCGCGAGATAAAGAAGCACGCGAAACAGTCGGTCATCATGAAGCTCAGCCCGAACGTAACCGATATCACTGAGCTCGCCCGCGCAGCCGAGGCGGGAGGGGCCGACGCCATTTCCATGATCAACACGCTGACCGGCATGAAAATTGATGTGAACCGCCGCACATTTGCACTGGCCAATCACACCGGCGGCGTCTCCGGCCCGGCGATCCACCCGATCGCCGTGCGCATGGTCTACCAGAGCGCGCAGGCCGTAAAAATTCCCATCATCGGCATGGGCGGCATCACCTGTGCGGAGGACGCGCTCGAATTCCTCCTCGCCGGAGCCACGGCCGTCGCGGTCGGCACCGCGAACTTCCGCAACCCCCAGGCGACCGTCGACGTCATCGACGGCATCGAGGACTACATGCGCCGCCAGAACGTCGAAGACATACGCAGCCTGATCGGGGCAGTGAACTAAAAGACGTGGAACAAGAATACGGAAACGAAAAAGATCTGAAAATGAAACTGCGTTTTGATTTTTGAAAAAATATATTGAAAATATGGTCAGTGTATGTTATAGTAACTATCGTATTGTAAGAATGGTTTTCAAGTACCATAACGAAAACCCCGGATGCTGCCTACATCCGGGGTTTTCTATGCCTTTTTAATGTGGAGGCCTATACCACAGGCTGACTACCGATTACCGTTTATCACTGTCCAGCCATTTGATGATACA
Organism: Lachnospiraceae bacterium; assembly: GCA_021202075.1. Lineage (GTDB taxonomy): Bacteria > Bacillota > Clostridia > Lachnospirales > Lachnospiraceae > Choladousia. The sequence goes on from JAJQDT010000031.1 coordinate 44,800, forward strand.
ATGAAAGCCGCGCAACTGAGAATCGCTTCGCGATTGGCGCGGCCTTCGTCCATACTCGCAAGCGAGTACGGACATATGATATAGTATCCGACGATATCACCCGTGACAGCAACCAGAACGGTAAGAATGGTTTTCATATGTGTTCACCTCCCTTCTGTACCATATGTAGGGTCGGTAACAAGCATATAATAGCACTAAAAATATATAAAATCAATAAAATAATAAAATTAATAACATGCTGGATGAAACGAAAAATAAAATACTTTATAATTGGAATAACAGAAATAAAACAGGCAACACTCCGAATAGAGTTCAGGAGGTTGCCTGTTATGCATAGATATCAAATTTGTAAAACAGATGTTAGAAAAATGGATGGTAAGAAAAAAGTCAATCCCGCAGCAGCACGGATGGCGTGGGCTGCATGGATCGGCAGAGGTCTTGTAACCGTTTTGTTAGTTGTATTTCTCAATGCCGCCGCTACAGCGGCACATTTTGGTATGCTCCAGCAGGGCATTGCGGAGGAGGTTTTGCGCTTTCATGTCCTCGCCAACAGCGACAGCGAAGAAGACCAGGCTGTGAAATATCTTGTCCGCGACGCGGTGTTAAGCTGGATTTCCGAAGCGATGGACGAGAATTCATCAGAAAGATATTCGCCGGTACATGAGATCAGTATTCTGACAGAAACCGGCGAAAACGAGATGGCTAGAGAGGAAAACGAAACCCAAAACGAGTCCCAAAACGGAATGTCCATTGCCATGGATTCGCGCGGGGATATGCTGCAATTCCTGACGGACAATCTCTCAGAAATAGAAGGAACCGCTAACTCCGTCCTTGAAAAACAGGATGTGTCCTACCGCGCAATCGCTGAGATCACTTGGAGTTACTTCCCCGACCGGACCTACGGAGACTGCACCTTCCCAGCAGGCTGGTACCAGGCCCTTCGCATCTGCCTCGGCGCCGCCAAAGGCCGCAACTGGTGGTGCCTGCTTTACCCTAGCCTGTGTTTCACCGACGCACTGCACGCAGTAGTGGACGAAACATCCCGGGAAAAACTCGAAGAAGTCCTGACCGTCGAAGAATACCAGAGCCTTCTGGCGAGCCCGGGAAAGTGGAAGATTGCATTTCGATGGTTTTAAGTAACAGCGCTACCCCCTCTTAAACCCGGCCCGTTTCCGCAGGGTCGGGTCGAGTATTTTTTTCCGGATCCGCAGGCTCTTCGGGGTGACCTCGAGCAGCTCATCGGTGTCAATGAATTCCAGCGCCTGCTCCAGGCTCAGAATTTTCGGCGGCGTCAGCTTCAGCGCCTCGTCCGAGCCGGACGCACGCGTATTGGTCAGGTGCTTGGTTTTGCAGACATTCAGCTCAATGTCTTCGGGCTTTGCGCTCTGCCCGATGACCATGCCGGAGTAAACCTTTTCGCCCGGACCGATGAAAAGAGTACCGCGGTCCTGTGCGTTAAACAGTCCGTACGCGACGGATTCCCCGGATTCAAAAGCGATCAGTGAGCCGAGATTCCGGTAGGTGAGGTCGCCCTTGTAAGGGCCGTAGCCATCAAAGATGGTGTTCATGATGCCATTGCCCTTCGTATCCGTCAGGAACTCGCCCCGGTATCCGATCAGGCCGCGCGACGGGATGGAAAACTCCAGGCGGGAATAGCCGCCCTGTCCGAGACTCATGCCCTGCAGCTCGCCCTTTCGGAGACTGAGCTTCTGGATAACAGTGCCGGAAAATTCTTCGGGCACATCGATATAGCAGAGCTCCATCGGCTCCAGCTTTTTGCCGCGCTCATCGGTTTTATAGATGACCTCCGCCTTGCTGACCGCGAACTCAAAGCCCTCACGGCGCATGGTCTCAATCAGGATGGACAGATGTAGCTCTCCGCGCCCGGAAACCTTGAAGGTATCGGTGTCCTGCGTGTCTTCGACCCGCAGGCTGACGTCGGTATTCAGCTCGCGGTACAGGCGGTCGCGGATGTGGCGTGAGGTGACGTATTTGCCTTCCTGGCCGGCCAGCGGGCTGTCGTTGACGATAAAGTTCATCGAGATTGTCGGCTCGGAAATCTTCTGGAACGGGATGGCCTCCGGCGCCTCCGGCGCACAGATGGTATCGCCGATGTGCAGATCCGCGATGCCGGAGATCGCGACGATCGATCCGATTGTGGCGTACGGCACATCTACCTTATTTAGTGCATCAAATTCGTAAAGCTTGCTGATTTTTACCTTGTGTTTTTTATCCGGATCATGATGGTTGACAATCACAGCCTCCTGATTGACGGAGATCGTACCCCGGTCGACCTTGCCGACGCCGATGCGGCCGACGTATTCGTTGTAATCGATCGTGCTGATGAGCACCTGGGTCGGGCCGTTTTCATCCCCTTCGGGAGCCGGAATATAGTTCACAATCGTCTCAAACAGCGGTTCCATGCTGGTTCCCGGCACATCCGGATCCATACTGGCATAGCCGCCCTTTGCGGATGCATAGACAAACGGGCAGTCGAGCTGCTCGTCGGAGGCATCCAGCTCGATAAACAGCTCCAGGACCTCGTCAACCACCTCAGCCGGCCGGGCTTCCGGCCGGTCAATTTTATTGATACAGACAATGACCGGCAAGCTCATTTCCAGTGCCTTGCGCAGAACAAATTTCGTCTGCGGCATCGCGCCTTCGAACGCATCCACGACCAGGATCACGCCGTTCACCATTTTCAGGACGCGCTCCACCTCGCCGCCGAAATCCGCGTGGCCGGGGGTGTCGATAATGTTGATTTTTGTGTTTTTATAAGTGACCGCAGTATTCTTTGAAAGGATGGTGATGCCGCGCTCGCGCTCCAGGTCGTTGGAGTCCATGATGCGCTCCGCCACCTCCTGATTCTGCCGGAACACGCCGCTCTGCTTCAGGAGCTCGTCCACCAGAGTCGTCTTGCCGTGGTCAACATGTGCAATGATTGCGATATTTCTTACATTTTCTCTTACCATTAAATTCTCTCTCCTGACAATTCTTCATTTCTGACTGCCTGGTTTTCATCAGACTGTGAAAAACAGGCATCATCTTTAGGAAACGGCATTCGCCGCTCGCTATAAAAAGATTTCATATACCCATAGGCGCCGATTTTCCATTGTACGGCTCCCATTCCGGGGAAATTCCGGTTTCAGTTTATCCGGCTTTGGGCACACCGTAGCAAGTTTAGCACAAATTCCTCAGAATACAAGTGTGAAAGAAAAAATTTTCCCCAAAAAACAGGAAAACAGTTCTAAAACCGAATTTCCCTGAATAAACATAGTTTATATACAGGAAGATAGTTTCCTTGATACGAAGGAAGGGAGAGTTTTTAACTATGACAGATAAAATCATTGAAAACAATCAGGTATCCATCATGGGCAAAATCATATCCGGCTTTTCATTTAGTCACGAGGTGTTCGGAGAAGGATTTTACATGGTGGATATTTCCGTGCAGAGACTGAGCGACTCAACTGATATTATTCCTGTGATGATCTCGGAGCGGCTGATTGACATTACGAAAGATTATCAGGGGTCTTACATACAGGTGTTCGGCCAGTTTCGTTCTTATAACCGGCACGAGGAAAAGAGAAACCGTCTGGTGCTCTCGGTGTTTGCCAGAGAGGCCGCCTTTGTGGAGGATGTCAGTGATAAGGTAAAAAGCAATCAGATTTACCTGGACGGCTATATCTGCAAAACGCCGGTGTATCGGCGCACCCCGCTTGGGCGGGAAATCGCGGATATGCTGCTGGCGGTCAACCGTCCATATGGAAAGTCCGATTATATTCCCTGCATCTGCTGGGGGAGAAATGCCCGCTTTGCCTCGGGATTCGAGATAGGTGGCCATGTGCAGATCTGGGGCCGTATACAAAGCAGGGAGTATGTGAAAAAGCTGGACGAGGAAACCGCCCAGAGACGTATTGCATATGAGGTGTCCATCAGCAAGCTGGAGTACCTGGACTGAACAGCCGCGGCGCTTCATCTGCATCGGTACCATACGCAGGAAGATACTGCTATTCGCAGACAGGCGTATATAGGAAGGCAGAAATATACAGCTTGAATTTTGTAATAAATTAAATAACTAACGTAATGAAAAACATTGCAGCAACTTATAATTTGCATTTTGTAATGAAATGGTGTAAAATATACAGGACATCTTTTTTCAGGACAGAATGGTAAAGAAAGGTTGCCGGAAGGAATCCGGAGGGATCATATGAACAAAGGAAAAATCCATATATTTTGTGGAAAAGGTACGGGAAAGACTTCGGCAGCGCTTGGCAAGGGAATCCGCGAAGCGGGCGCCGGAAGAAGCGTGATTGTGATTCAGTTTCTAAAAGGAAAGAATAATGAGAGAGCGGCAGAGTATTTCCGGCGGCTCGAGCCGGAGCTTCGGCTGTTCCGGTTTGAGAAGTCGCCGGAGAATTACGAGAGCCTGACGGAACGCGAGCGGGAGGACGAGTGCCGGAACATCAAAAACGGATTGAACTTCGCGAGGAAGGTGCTGGTGACAGAGGAGTGCGACATCCTGATTCTGGACGAGATTCTGGGGCTGACAGACCGGGGTATTGTCACTCTGGAGGAGCTGCGCGGATTGATGGATGCGGTTCCGGAGAGCATGGAGCTCTACCTGACAGGTATGAGCAGATGCGAGGAGCTCTGGCCGGCCGCGGATGAGGTGACGGTGATGACGTCCCCGTGCTCCGTCCCTGTTTCGTGATTTTTCGTAAATTTCGGGCTTGTTTTCGCTAAAAATCATTGCACGTTTTCCAATTCCTGTGTAAAATAAAACTGTGATGCCAACCATTCGATTTTTCGTTGGCTTCTTTCTCTGATTTGTATATTTACATCGGCTGCATCATTGAGTAAGCGGCCGGGTGAAATGGGAACCGTATTGATTTTATTAACAGGCGGTTTATAGATGAGGCGGGATTATTTTGTCGGGAAAATGGGAGAATACCGGGATTTTGAGGATATGCACACGCGCGTTGCGGTTGTGTTTTCTCTGCCTGCTGGCGTGGGTGACAGTTTGCACAGCCGGGCAGGCGGAGACATCTGACGCGGATCAATGGATCAAAACGGAAATCTGTTTCTGGCAGACGAACCGCTTCCGGATGCTGATCGCTCTGGCGATTCTGCTGGCGTTGATTCTGATTTTTGCGGCGGCATACCGTTACCGGGTGAACAGCCTGAAAAAACGGCAGGCGGAGTACCGGCTGATTATTGAGCAGTCTCTGCACACCTTTGCGAACGCGATCGACGCAAAGGATAAGGACACCAATGGCCATTCGGTGCGTGTATCGAAATATTCCCGGGAAATTGCCCGGCGCATGGACTTTTCCGAGGAAGATCAGGAGGAAATCTCCTATATGGCTCTGCTGCATGACATCGGAAAAATCGGTATTCCGGACAGCATTCTGAAAAAATCCGGAAAGCTGACGCCCGAAGAGTGGGAGACCGTGAAGACGCATCCGCGCATCGGCGGAGAGATTTTGAGTGAATTTACGGTAATTCCGGATATCGCAGACGGGGCGAAATACCATCATGAACGCTATGACGGCAAGGGATATTGCGAAGGCCTGAAGGGGGAGGAGATTCCGCTGAAGGCCCGTATTATCGCGATTGCAGATTCCTTTGACGCGATGTGCAGCACCCGCCGCTATCAGGTGGGAAATACACTGGAATATGCCCGCGAGGAGCTGCTTCGCTGCAGCGGCGAACAGTTTGACCCGAATATCGTAGGGTACATGGTGGACATGATCGACGACGGGTTTGTGGATCTGGTAAAGCAGGAGAACGAAAGGTGAGCGGAAAATGCGTAAAATGGCATAATTTGACTCCGGTTTATCCTGTTCAGGCCTATGAGAAATAAGATAAAAGAAAAAGCATCGGGGAATAAAATCCATCCGGTGCTTTTTTGTGCGTAGAGTCATCCAGAGCCGCGCAAGTGAGCAGGAGCCGACAAACCGTCTCCTGCTCGATTAGCCAGGAAAAATAATTTAACCATCTTGAACTGCCAATGACTGCGGATACTCCGCTTAAATGCGGTTTCATCATTTTAATTACAAGAAGTCAGTCATTGATCATGCGTGTCTTTCATTTTCTTATACCGTATGCCCCTTTGCGACATATACCGGGAAGCTGTCGGTGCCTTTCATTTCCTTGCCTGCGCTGACGCGCACATTCTTATCCGTGATCAGGTAATCGATGTTTGCGCCGGCTTCGACAACGGTATCCTGCATCAGGACGCAGTTCTTCACTACTGCACCCTTCTCAACTTTTACGCCGCGGAAGAGAACACTGTTCTCGACTTCGCCCTCGATGACGCAGCCGTCGGCGCACATCACGTTCGATACCTTTGCGCCGTTGATGTAGCGGGTCGGGTTGTCGTCACGAATCTTTGTGTAAATCGGCATCCCCTCGAACAGCGCGTTCAGATTGTAATCATCAAGAAGCTTGAGGTTCTCGTCGAAGTAGCTCTTCATGCCCGTGATGCGTGCGGTGTAGCCATCATACTTGTATCCGTGGACGTTTCTCCAGGAGAGCTGGTTCAGCAGGACGTCGCGGTTGAAATGCTCCATCCCGCGCACGAATGCGGTGTTGATCATGTTGATCAGCAGCTCGCGCTCCAGCACGTAGATGTTCATCGAGTAATTCTGTACGCCGGTGACACGCGGATTTACATAAATATGATTAATCCGGCCCTTGTCAAGCGTAAAGGTATAATGGAAACCTCTGCTGTTATCCTGTGTGCGCATCAGATACTCCGGAAGCTCCTTCTCGCAGTAGGCGATGGATACGTCCGCACCGCTCTCAATGTGCTCATCGATCATCTTATTAAAATCAAAATTCACCGCGATGCTGGAGTCCGCCATGATGACATAGTGCTCCTTCTGCTCGCGAAGGAACGGGAGCAGGTTCGCCAGGGTGCCGATGCGGCCATTGTAGACCTTGTTGGACTTCTCCGCATACGGCGGGAAAATGTGGAGACCGCCGTTTTTGCGGGTCAGATCCCACTCACGGCCGGTGCCGAGGTGGTCCATCAGCGAATGGTAATTGCTGTTTACCGGGATGACGATGTTGTCGATGTCACAGTTCACCATGCTCGAAAGAATAAAGTCGATCATGCGGTAACGGCTTGCAAAAGGGATGGAGGCCATGCTTCGGATGCTGACCAGCTCCGGAACAAGCGCGTCGTAATTGTTTGGGAAAATAATCCCGAGTGCGCTTTTGTTTGAAACTACCATTGTTCTTCACCACCTTCTACATTTTTATAAACCATTGCCTTCGGGCCGATGACCGCGCCCGCGCCGACAGAAACCCCTGAGCCTACCGTAGCCACCGCATTTTCCTCCTCGGTCGGCATCGCGCCTACGACCGCGTTCTCGCCGATCGTCACATTCTCCGCGAGGATGCAGTGCTTCACGACCGCGCCGGACTTCACGACCGTACCGCCCATAATAACCGCGTCTTCCACGATCGCGCCAGCCTCAACTTTAACGCCCGCGAACAGAACAGAATGCTTCACTGTGCCGCCAATCCGGCAGCCGTCGGTGATCATGGAATTCTCCACGGTCGCTCCCGAACTGATCTTGTGGCCGGTCATGCCGCTGTTCCGGCTGAAAATCTTCCAGCCTTCCTCAAAGAGGTCGATTCCGCTGTGCTCCGGATCCAGGACCTCCATATTCGCCTCCCACAGAGAGGAGATCGTCCCGACATCCTTCCAGTAGCCGCTGAAGTGATACGCGTACATCCTGCGGTTGTCGCGGAGCAGGTTCGGGATGATATTGTTTCCAAAGTCATTCTCCGAGTTCGGGTCTGCCTCATCCTCGGTCAGATATTTCTTCAGGACATCCCAGTTGAAAATATAAATGCCCATGGATGCGAGGTTGGACTTCGGGTTCTTTGGCTTTTCCTGGAATTCGGTGATCTTGTCATTCTCGTCCGCGACCATCAGACCGAAGCGCGGCGCCTCTTCCCACGGCACCTCCATGACTGCGACGCTGAACTCTGCGTCCTTCTCCTTGTGGAAACGAAGGAAGTCGCTGTAGTCCTGCTTGCAGATCTGGTCGCCGGAGAGGATGATCACATACTTCGGATCATAGCGCTCGATGAAAGAAAGATTCTGGTAAATCGCATTCGCGGTTCCCTTGTACCAGTCAGAGCCGGAAGCCTGCTGATAAGGCGGAAGCACATGAACGCCTCCGTGCAGACGGTCCAGATCCCAGGGCTGTCCATTGCCGATGTACTCGTTGAGCACAAGCGGCTGATACTGCGTCAGAATACCGACGGTATCGATGCCGGAGTTTACACAGTTCGAAAGCGGAAAATCGATAATACGATATTTTCCGCCAAAAGGAACTGCCGGTTTTGCAAGCTTCTGGGTCAGAGCATACAGCCTGGAACCCTGGCCGCCGGCAAGAAGCATTGCAATCATTTCCTTAGCCATAAGTAGATTTCCTCCTGTATTTTATAGTAAACGACATAAGTCGTCTTACTTTGCGTCGGGCGGACGTGAATAATCCGGCAGGAGCCTATAGCGCAGTCTAATCAGCGCGAGACGAAAATCCGCCCTTCACCAGAACTCACAGACTCACCCGGCGTGACGGACAAGGGGAGAAGGGACTCTCCTGCGTCCGATTGGCCTATGTCAGAATTGTATCATAGAAAATGGAAAAAGGGAATTTATTTGTGCAAAATTTTCGAAATTTTTTCGCGAAGATTACACGGGGTATACATGGTTCTGCGAAAAGCCGGAGAAAAACTTGAGAAAACCTTGAGAAAACCGATGATCTGGCTGATGTTCTGCGAAAAGCTATCGAAAAACAGATACTTCGGTGGAAATTCTGGCTGAAATTCTGCGAAAAGCCGCAGAAAAAGGATTTTGCGAAAAGCCGCGGAAAAATGGATTGACAAATTGAGAACATGGGTATATGATATCTCCATAAAAACCATACTTTATAAGTAGGATTACAGGGAAAAGAGACTTCCAATATATGTCCGTACTCGTGGAACGAGTATGGACATACATTGGCAAAATTTTGGTTCCTGCTTGTTCGGATCAGGAGGAAAGGACATGTGTGAATTATTTGGAGTGTGCTCTGTGCGTCCGCTGGAGATAAACGAATATTTGAAAGAGTTCTACAGCCACAGTGATCGCAATCCGGACGGATGGGGAATGGCTGTACTCGATGGGACGGAGGCTTCGACCGAGAAGGAACCGCTTCGGGCAGACAGGAGCGTCTATCTGCGCGAACGGATCTCTGTACCTGTGAGGGAGCGCATTGTGCTGGCGCATATCCGCCGCGCGTCGATTGGCTCGATCTCGTACAGGAACTGTCATCCTTTCAGCGGAAAGGACTGCTCGGGCAGGCGCTGGACTCTGATCCACAATGGCACGATTTTTGATTATCCGCCACTGAATCGTTTATTTTACTGTCAGGAGGGCGGCACTGACAGCGAGCGCATCTTTCTGTTTCTGCTGGAGCGCGTCAATCAGGCAATCCAGGCGGCAGGCCCGCCGGATGCGCCGGAGCGGTTTCGGATTCTGAATGAGACCGTATGTGAGATGGCGCCCGGAAATCGGCTGAACCTGCTGATTTATGACGGGGAGTGCCTTTATGTGCATACCAATTACGCAAATTCTCTGTACCATCTGCAGAAGAAAGGGCAGGCGATTTTTTCAACGCAGCCGCTGAGTCGGGAAAACTGGGAGCCGGTGGCAATGACAACGTTGCTGGCCTATAAGGATGGGGAACTTCTGTTTCGCGGAACGGATCACGGGGCGGAGTACATCGACAATAACGAGGATACAAAGTACCTTTACCAGATTTATTCGGAGCTGTAAAAGGTTGTAAATGAAAACAGGAAAAGAAAGCTTCAAAAGAAAGGACTTCAAAAGAATATTCAAAAAAATCTTCAAAAGACTACAAAAGAAAAAGCCACAAAAGATACAAAAAAGTACAAAAGAAAAATCCGATAAACCTATTGACAAAGTGGGGAAACTGGGATATAATGGCTGGCATCAGGAAACATAGTAACCATACTGAATAAGTGGGAAATAAGGAGGAAACAATGATGAGAAATAAGAAAATAATTGCACTCATTCTTGCAACCGCTCTGACAGCCAGCTTCGGCGTATCCGCATTCGCGGAGGAATCGACCGAAGCGGAGACGGAAGATCTTTCCGTGGCAATTGATGCTGACGCGTTTGACGAACTGATTGCTTCCGGCAGTATCGCGGATGATGAAACGATCGCCTCAAGCGAATGGGCGACCGCTGTGAAGGAAGCAGGGGTGCTGAGGGTTGGCGGAACCAGAACCTCCTTCCTGTTCAGCCAGCTGGACGAGACGGATGACAGCCTCCGGGGATTTGACGCCGGACTTTATCAGCTGCTGGCGCGGTACATTCTGGGAGATGAGACCGCATATGAGCTGACGCAGGTGGATTCCAGTACCCGTGAAGCTGTCCTGCAGAGCGACCAGGTGGATGTAGTAGTGGCGACCTATTCGATCACGGAGGCGCGCCAGGAGGTGATCTCCTTTGCCGGTCCCTATTACACGTCGCAGCAGGCCGTACTTGTAGCGGCTGGAAATACCGAAATTACCGGTGTGGATGATCTTGCGGGCAAGACCGTTGCGACACAGGCGGGTTCTACAGGTCCGGAGATTCTGGCAGAATATGCGCCCGAGGCTACGGTACAGGAATTTGAGACCGACACAGAAGCGCGCACCGCACTGGAGCAGGGACGCGTGGACGCATACGTCACAGATTACACGCTGCTGTTGAATGCCATTGTAAAAAATCCGGACGCCTATGAGATCGCCGGCGATGTGTTTGGCCCTGAGGACAATTATGGCATCGGGCTTCCACTGGATTCCGACGGAGTGGAGTTTGTAAATGAATTCCTGCAGCAGATTGTAGACGATGGCACCTGGGAGAGCCTGTGGCAGATCAGCCTTGGCGACCGTACCGGTATCGAGACTGCGCCGGAAGCTCCGGTAATTGGATAATCGGATTTCATGACAGGATCTGAGGAAGGCTCTCTGGACGGAAGGCTTGAGAGCCTTTCCCTTTATAGAGAAACTGTTTTGCCGAGTACTATTTCACTGCATACTCCGCGAGCTGCGTCGAGACATTTATGGCCTGCGATTCGTGCGTCAGGCAGTGGAAGATGGATGTGCATGTTATTTCGTAACAGTTCCTTACTGTGATGATTTGAGATAAGGAGGGCATGATGTCTGTCGCCGAGCTTCTTTCACAATATGGAGAAAAGTATCTGTCCGCACTGCTGGTGACATGGAGGCTTACGTTCTTTTCGTTCGTGCTGGCGTTTGCCCTGGGGGTTATCATCACGGTCATGCGGGTCTGTCCGGTTCGCCCGCTTCGTTTCGCAGGGGATCTCTACGTGCAGATTTTCCGGAACATTCCAGGCGCGGCTCTTTTGATTCTTCTCGTGTACGCGCTGCCGTACCTGGGGGTAATCTGGTCGTATTTCACATGCGTACTGATAGCGACGACGCTGATCCCGGCTGCTTTCTGCTCCGAATATCTGATGTCCGGCATGAATACGATTGACGTTGGGCAGATTGAGGCGGCGCGCTCGCTTGGAATGACTTTTTTCAAAATGATCCGGATCGTTGTTCTGCCGCAGGCGCTGCGCTCCTCCGTGCTGCCCATGACGAATCTGCTGGTGGCAACCATGCTGACGACCGCCCTGGCCTCGCAGGTGCCGATGAATCCCACCGATCTGACCGGTATTGTTTCCTATATAAATACCCGGAGCGTGGGCGGTATCACCGCATTTGCCATTTCCGCGGTACTGTACTGCGCGACGGCAGTCGTCATCGGCTGTGTAGGAAACAGAATCGACCGGAAGGTGAGGATTCTGCGCTAATTATTCTGCGCCAGGTGAAGGTAAGAACTCTGCACTAAAATGTCGGAAAATAGAAATTATTTCGTAACAGTTCCTAAGAGAGGATGAAAGCCGGGATGGCTCTGGCAGGGAGAGGGGACGCGATGAAAACTGCGGCTGTTTCAATAAGAGATGTGTTATACGAACCGCCGGGGCCGAGGGCGCGCAGGCGGATTGCGATTGCTACGGCCATATCCCTGGCGGCGGTTGCGGCAGTGATGGCCATGGTGATCCGACAGTTTTATGTGAGTGGGCAGCTGGACGCAAAATACTGGAAGCTTTTTACCCGATACACGACGTGGCGTTTTCTGGGGCGCGGACTTGCCGGGACAATTGAGGTCGCACTGGCATCCGGGGCGCTTGCATTTGTGCTGGGCATGGCACTGATGCTTGGACGAATCAGCAAATATAGAGCTGCACGCGGGATCAGCATGGCGCTGATCGAATTTACCCGGGGTGTGCCGACACTGCTTTTCATTTATTTCTTTTTCCTGATCGCTCCGCAGTTTGGGCTGAAGCTTCCGGCATTCTGGAAAATCACCGCGCCGGTGGCAATCTCAGCGGCGGGCGTCGTCGCGGAAGTACTTCGTTCCGGCGTAAACGCAGTGCCGAAGGGACAGAGGGAGGCAGCTCTCTCCCTGGGAATGCGGGATGGCAGCGTGTTTTTTAAGATTGTATTTCCGCAGGCGATTCGTTATGTGATTCCCGCACTGATTTCCGAGCTGGTCATTGTTTTGAAGGATACGACATTTGCCTATGTAGTCAATTACTCCGATCTGATGCAGAACGCGAAGGTACTGATCAGCAACTATGACGCCCTGCTCTCTGTGTATCTGGTGACAGCAATCATTTATATTCTGATCAATTACGTACTGAATCAGATATCCGTGGCAGTTGCAAGGCGGACGAAAACTCCGGCGAAGATCGGAGCATAGTGGTTTCAGATCAAAATGAACAGAGTCCGGATTGAATTTAAAATTTATAGACAGGTGACAGAGAATGAGCGAAAAGAATCAGAAGGAAACCCCACAGCCCGGAGCGGTTCCGGTCATTGAACTAAAACATATCGAAAAGCATTTTGGGGAGCTTCATGTTTTAAAGGACATCAGCCTTTCCGTCAAAAAAGGCGAGGTCGTGGTAATCATTGGGCCGTCCGGTTCCGGGAAATCGACGTTTTGTCGCACGATCAACCGGCTGGAGACGATCGATTCCGGAGAAATCTTTATTGACGGGGTTGCCATGCCGCAGGAAGGAAAAGAGCTGGCAAAGCTGCGCTCACAGGTGGGGATGGTATTTCAATCCTTCAACCTCTTTGCGCACAAAAATATTCTGGATAATGTCACCATCGGACCGGTCGACGTGCTTCATAAGCCAAAAAAAGAAGCGCAGAAAGAAGCGATGGAGCTTTTAAAACGGGTCGGCGTGGATAACCAGGCCGCCAAGGTACCGGCACAGCTCTCCGGAGGACAGCAGCAGCGGGTCGCCATCGCGCGTGCCCTTGCCATGCACCCGAAGGCAATCCTGTTCGACGAGCCGACAAGCGCCCTGGATCCGGAAATGATCGGCGAGGTGCTTTCCGTCATGACCGAGCTGGCCGCCGAAGGAATGACGATGGTAATCGTCACCCACGAGATGAACTTTGCCCGGCGGGTGGCGGATCGGGTTCTCTTTATGGACAATGGCAGCATCGTGGAAGAAAACACTCCCGAGGAATTCTTTGCGAGTCCAAAGACACAGCGTGCAAGAGACTTTCTGGAGACGGTCAGGAAGCATGGAACGAACGAATAATATAGGAACAGAACAGCATATGATAAAAACTGCGGAGACTGCGGATTTTCCATTCAATCAGGAAATTCCGCGGTTTTTTCTATATGGCCGCAGGGAAGAAAGTGATTGGCAACACAGTTTCAAATAAATATTGCCATTGGCACATAAAAATGTTATATTTATTAAAAATGGATTGCGAATAATGATGATGCCAGGTGTATTCTATGAGGGGGATTAATGATGAAAAATAGTAAATCAATCTTTTCATGTCTTGTATTTTCGATACTATTGACGGTTATGCTTCTGCCTTTGCACACGGAAGCATCCACCGACCCAGGGGGTGTTCTTTTAACTGTGTTTTTAATTGAAAACGGTAATCCGGGACAGGTATATGCAACTGAAGCATCCGCATATATTCAGGTTGACGGTGGTGAAAAGGAGGTTCTGTCACCTGATTCTGTCAACCTCAGTAAATACTGGGAGCCTGGAGAAGTTGCATGGGTTCCGGGCACAGTGATTACAATAAGTGATGTTAGTCTTCCGGATGGTTATGTAGAGGACTCGGAAGATGGACCGTATACGATTACATTTACGGAGGAAGACTACGCAGAACTATATTCAATATATGGTGCGGATTTGACGTATTTTATTTATATTCATAAAAGCACGGAAGACATAGACATTACCCTCAAAAATTATAGCGTTGAAGTAACCGAGTTCGAAAGTGATACCTCATTAAGTATTATAGTAAAGGACTATTATGGGAATGTTTTATCGCCGGATTATTATACCTACTCATCCGGATGGTATAATGCAGACGAATATTACAGCGAGGATTGCGTATTTATTGAGGTAGAAGGATGTAATGGATATACAGGAGCTTTTACTGACTTCTATGAATGCGAACAGCAAAGCATATCTGACGCAAACGTTGAATTGTCAGAGACGGACTTAACCTATACGGGTGAAGAACTGACACCGTCGGTGACAGTCACGGTAGGAAATCTGACATTAAATGAAGGTCATGATTATACCGTTTCTTACAGCGATAATGTTAATATTGGGACTGGCTCGATTACAATCACTGGGAATAATTATTATACAGGCACAATAACAAAAACATTTAATATCATCAGCAACACGGTAGATATCTCATCCTGTAATTTATTACTTTCCTCGGAGAGTTTTACGTATGACGGGACAGCCAAAACACCGGATATAACAGCGGAATATGGTACTACAACACTTGTGAATGGTACAGATTATACCGTTGCGTATAGTAACAATGTTAATGCTGGTACAGCAACTGCAACTGCTACAGGGATTGGAAACTACACAGGTACGGCAGCTTTGGATTTTACCATTGACAAAGCTGAACTGTCATTAAATGCTACAGTAACTGATTCTACCATTAAGTTGGGAAGTACCACACAGATTACGGCGACCTGTACGGGCGGCACAATTACATCATATGAGTCCAGCAATACATCCGTCGCTACGGTAGATGGGAATGGTCTCGTCACTGGTATAAGTAATGGCACTGCTGCGATTTACGTGTCTGCGGATGGAGATGCTAATCATAATTCGGGTAAGGCACAAGTGATAATAACTGTGGCAGGCACTGATTCCGATTCGGATACTGGCTCAGGCAGTGAAAGCGGAGCAGCTACTGATGTTGGTGAGTCGTCTTCCGATCCTGATGCTGTTGCAATCAATAGCTTGTACAACACTTCCTCCGGCATAGCAATTATTTGGAACAAGATCAGCGGAGCGGATGGATATAATATTTACCGAAAGACCAGTGCTGCGAACAATTTCAAAAAGATTGCGGCTATAGACAATGCGTCCACAGTGAATTATATAGATGCGAATGTTAAAAATGGCACCATTTATACTTATAAGGTAGTTCCTTGCTTGAATGGTATAGAAGGAACAGAGAGCGAATCTGTGACAACAGCCAGGCTTGTTTCTGTTTCACTTTCCAGTGTAAAAAGTTCTTCATCGAAGAAGGCATCTGTCAAGTGGAAGAAGACAACGAAGGTGACTGGATATCAGATTCAGTATTCCACGAGCAAGAAGTTCAAGAGCGGGAACACGACAAAGACCGTCAAGGTTTCCGGTGCAAAGAAAACAAGCAAGGTGATTTCTAAACTGAAGGGCGGAAAGAAATATTACTTCAGGGTGAGGACTTATAAAAAAGTAAATGGCGTGACCTATTACAGCGCGTGGAGCGCAAAAAAATCGGTGAAGGTAAAAAAATAACGTGTTAATCTGATTCATATCATGCATAACATCATAGCGTTTATTGTGATAAAGGCTACCGCAGAAAACAAGGGGAAAACGATTATGAAGGAGGGAAACGATTATGAGAGAAGAGAGAATTAAAACCTTTACAAAAGGCGTTTTTAAAATTTTCATGCTGTTCTTTGCGCTGTTTTTGAGTTTTATGCTGAAACCTGGGACTGCTTATGCGGCAAAGACAGAGTATGTAGAGGCTAAAACATATGAGTATACAACTGTAAACAGCGCAAAAATTAAAATTCAGTCTGGCTCGTCCAGTAATTATACGATTTACTTTATTAAAAATGGAAAGACTTATACGAAAAGTGTTACCAGTTCTTCGACCGTTCCTTCTGCTGTAACCAATGGAACGACTGTCTATTACAAGGCGGGCTTTTCCGGTGCACTTTATAAATGGTCTCCGGCTTCCGATAAAACAGAAAAAATTGGAACGGTCAAGGTCGGCAACGAAGGCTCCTTCCTGGTCGGCGGTTATGGAAATAATCTATATTATAGCTGTATGACAGAAGATTACGAAGCAGCGCAGGATTTGTACGTATATTCGCTTAAAACAAAGAAATCGACACGAATCCGTAAATGGGCATTTTATGTTGGCGTTTCAGGGAAATATGTGATTTTGGAAGGCAGCCACGGAGATCCGTCCCCGACACCTATGTATGTTTACAATACAAGTACCAAAAAAAACAAAAAACTTGTCTCAAAACAATTGGGTGGAACTACTGTTTCGGGCAACTGGATTTATTATGCAAAGGTAACAAAGTCTGATTTATCAACTGGCATTTATACATTCAAGGTTCAGGGGTATAATCTTAAAACCGGAAAAACAAAAACATTTGCCGCCGGACTTAAAGGCTATTATTGCAGTGAGATTACAAATAAATACATTATATTTAATAAAGCGGGGAGCGGGTATTCATATAAATATACGTACGCTACTAAAAAATACACACGATATAATGGTTGATTGTTGTATACAGCGGTGTGGGCTATGGCGAAAGTCAAAGCAAACCATTTTGCTGTATGAAAATTATGGCTTAAATGACACCCTTTACACTCTATTATATTTTGAAAATGAAATCGCGGCCTGCTGTTCGGCTGTGATTTCATTTATGTGTAAATGCAGTAAGGGCATAAAAAGAGCCTCTTAAGCGTCAGTATTGCGAGGATAGTGTGTGGTATGCTAATACGGATTACATAGAATACGGATGTTTCCGCAAAAGATTGTCTGATGCTGCGAGTTGGTTTGTGTTGTATTTTGGAGACAACAGGTAGTTGTTTGGCTCCATTCATCGGTCTTAAATTAAATTTTTATACTCTCTGCGTCCATCTACGATAGCGTATATCACAACTCTGTGAGTTCGTTCTTCTACCTTATAAAAAATCAGGTGACGTTCCACAATTAATACCCGATAGTTTTGCTTTTTTAATATAGTATATCGCGGAATACTTCCGGAGTATGGAAAATCTTCCAACCGCATGACAGCGGTCTCTATTTTATCCAGATAGCGGAGTGCTATATCTGCATCTCCAGAATCTTCTGCGATATAGAAGATGATTTCCCGCAATTGCTCTTCAAACTTATCCGTCCTTATAATCTGATAATTCATTCGTTTTTCCTCTCCAGCAGTTCATTTCGCAGACTGGAAAAGGTATCTGATACAGGCGCAACACGGCCTGCTGCGACATCCTCCTCAGCTTCGGATAATGTACGCAATAACTCTAATTCAGCTTTCATCTGGTAATAATCCTGCAGTCCAAGAACAGCGGTGTCGCCACGTCCGTTTACGGTGATGATGACCGGCGTTCTTTCTTCATGGCATTGTCTTGAAATTTCATTGTAATGATTACGTAAATCGGAAGATGGTCTGATAACTGCTTCCATGGTTTATCCCTCCTGACATTTATGGGCAAATTGTATCATGATATGACTATTAGTTCAAGCATAAAAAGCAGATTTCAAATAAATATTGCCATTGGCACATAAAAATGCTATATTTATTAAAACTGGCGGTAGTTTACAATATACCTGCGCTACTAAGAAATAGACACGGTACATTAGTTAATTGCTGCAAACTATTTGTCAGGAAAGAGTGATTTTATTCCGGGAAAGGTGGAGCGTACACATATGGCACGAAAGTTTAATATAAGTGGTACCTGCCTGCCGGACAGGCATTATATGGTAGATCTGAGTTCAAGACTTGCCGCGATTAAAGAGATGGTGGATGCCGGAGATTATTTCACGATTAATCGGGCCAGACAGTATGGCAAGACGACGACACTGAATGCTCTCGTCGCTTATCTGAAGCCTGAATATGACGTGATCAGTCTGGATTTTCAGGGGATCAGCAGTGCTGATTACGAGTCGGAGCAGCTATTTGTGGCTGCATTTTCAAGACAGATACTTCTGGAGGCAAAATTTCTTTCTGCTGCAGTAAGGGAGGAGCTTTCTGTTTACGCAACCGGAAAGGAACGGGAGGCAACGCTTTCTGTTTTGTTTATGACACTGCTCAAAGCCTGTGAAATGAATAAGAAAAAGATTGTCTTATTGATTGACGAGGTTGATTCTGCTTCAAACAATCAGGTGTTTTTGGACTTTCTGGCGCAGCTGCGTTACTACTATTTAAAAAGACCGAATGCTTTCACTTTTCAGTCGGTTATTCTTGCCGGTGTTTATGATATCCGCAGCCTGAAAAGGAAAATACGCCCCGATGAATCGCATAAGGTAAACAGTCCCTGGAATATTGCAGCGAAATTCCGTGTGAATATGGATTTTTCTGCGGAAGACATTGCAGGGATGCTGAATGACTATGAGGCGGATTACCACACAGGAATGGACGTGCAGTATATGTCCAGGCAGATTTTCGAAGTTACTTCCGGATACCCATATCTGGTATCGGATTTGTGTAAGATCATCGATGAAGACGTGACAGGGAGCCGTGAGTTTCCGGAAAGAGCGGATGCCTGGACCGGGCAGGGCTTTCAGGAAGCAGTGAAGCTGATTGAAAAAGAGGATAATACTCTTTACGAATCTTTGCTTGGGAAACTGACTGCATTTCCGGAAATTCGCTCCGTCTTGTACGATTTGCTTTTTACCGGCCGAATATTTCCTTATAATGCGAAAAGTGGGTATATGAAGGATGCCGCCATGTTTGGTTTTGTCCGAAATGAAAAGGAGAATGTAATCATCTCGAATCGGATTTTTGAAAACGTGCTTTATAATTTTTTCATTTCCGAAGAGGTTGTAAACAGTAAAATGTTCAACATTGCTGTTCAGGAAAAGAACCAGTTTGTTGTAGGCGGCCGCCTTGATGTTCGAAGAATATTGGAAAAATTCATCGAAACGTTTGGTGAACTGTATGGAGATGAGGATGAAGCTTTTCTTGAAAATGAAGGAAGAAAATACTTCCTTTTGTTTTTAAAGCCTATTATTAACGGTGCAGGAAATTATAGTATTGAACCGCAGACACGAAACAGTGAGCGAATGGATGTGGTAATTTATTACCGTGGTGAACAGAATATTCTGGAACTCAAAATATGGCGGGGCAACGCCTACAATGAACGAAGCGAGCAGCAGCTTTCCGAATACCTGGATTATTTTCATATGAGAAAGGGGTATATGCTGAGCTTCAATTTTAACAAGAAAAAAGAGCGTGGTATCAGGGAGATTTCTTTTGGCGATAAACTGCTGGTTGAGGCTGTGGTGTAATGATTTCATGCCTGTTTTGTAAAATGGTGTAAAAATGGTATACCAGAGCAAAAATCGGAATCCTTAAGACGCGAAAAACCCAGTAAATAAAGGAGATTTTGAAGATATGGAAGCTTACAAACAGGAATTTATCGAGTTTATGGTCGACTGTGAAGTGCTTCGCTTCGGAGATTTTGTGACGAAGAGCGGGCGCAGGACGCCGTTTTTTGTAAACACGGGATTTTACCGGACCGGGACGCAGCTTCGCAGGCTGGGCGGTTATTATGCGCAGGCGATTGCAGAGAAGTTTGGACTGGATTTTGACGTGCTGTTCGGACCGGCGTATAAGGGAATTCCGCTGACGGTGGCGGCGACGATGGCGATCAGTGAGAAGTATAACAGGGATATCCGCTATTGCTCGAACCGCAAGGAGATCAAGGATCACGGGGATAAGGGCATTTTGCTCGGCAGCCCGATTCAGGATGGTGACCGTGTAGTGATTATCGAGGATGTGACGACGGCAGGCACTTCGATTCAGGAGACGCTGCCGATTATCCGGGCGCAGGGCGACGTGGATGTGCGCGAACTGGTGGTTTCTGTGGATCGTATGGAGCGCGGTTCCGGAGAGAAGAGTGCGCTGCAGGAGATTGAGGAGAAGTATGGCCTGAAGACGACTGCAATTGTCACGATGGCGGAGGTTGTGGAGCATCTGTACGGTAAAGAGTACAAAGGCCGGATCGTGATTGACGATGCGATGAAAATGGCGATTGACGCATATTATGAGAAGTATGGTGTGAAATAATAGAAAGGAGTTTTTGATATGAATGAGCGACTTGTGAAGGCAACGGAGAAGGCAGGAGTATGGAATCTGGTATTGGGCATTCTCGTGCTTGTGTCAGGTGTGGCGACTGGCGTTCTGATGATATTGAACGCGGTGAGACTGTGGAAGGCGGGGACCGGACTGGGACTTGATGGATGATAAAAGCGATGGGAATCGGACTGGGACTTTGATGGACGATAAAAATGGTCGGAGCCGGGCTGGGATTTTGATGGACGATAAAAATGGTCGGAGCCGGGCTGGGATTTTGATGGACGATAAAAGCGGCGGAAACCGTGATGAGATTTTGATGAATGAAAAAATCGGCGGGAATCAATGGTTGAGAAAATGGATCCATATTTTGGGCTCCTGTCTGTTTTTGCTGTATATGGCCGGGCTGGTCTACTTCCTGTTTCTTTCGGAGGGTTTCGGACATGGCGGAGTGGGGGAATATGACATTAATATTTATCCATTCCGCGAAATCTGGCGCTATATTCGATACAGGGATGTTCTTGGCACGCGTGCGGTGCTGATTAACCTGGCCGGAAATGTGATTGGTTTCCTGCCGTTCGGGGCGCTGGTGCCGCTGATGTTCCGGGGTGCGAGGAAGCTCTGGCGGACCGCGCTGCTGAGCTTCGAAATCAGTGCGCTTGTGGAAGTGACGCAGCTGATTTTTCATGTCGGATGCTTTGATGTGGATGATATGATTTTGAATACGCTCGGCGGGGTGCTCGGATATCTGATGTTTGCCGTGCTGAGCCGGTGGTACCTGAGAGTGGAAAGCCGCGCAAACTGAAAATATGCAAAAACACAATGGGCATGGTACGGTTCTCAATTTACCTTACGAATCGGAACATTGCATGCACGAGGCATGGAAGTGTAATCCTGGACAATTGAGATAGAGTCTGCTGCCTGTGTCGAGCTCAGATATCGGGATGTTGTATGTAAATGCAGGCATAATAGACAGAAAGCTGGAAATTTAGATGGCGAAGAGAAAGGTATATTCATTTGTTGACAGAAAATATTCGGCAAACAGTATCGCGTCGCTGGTGCTGGGGCTGATCGGGCTGGCGATGCTTCCGCTTTTGCTGCTGGTTTCGTACTGGCTGAAGGGGAGCGCGGGGGCGTGGATCGGCGCGTGCGGTGTGACCGGGATTGTGATGGCGATTATGGGGCTGCGGTATGGATTCCTGGGGTTTCAGGATGACTGCAAGTCGTATTTTTGCTGTAAATGCGGTACGATCGTGAGTACGGTCGCGTTTGTGGGATGGTTCTTTGTGGTCTGTGTGGGAGTCGTTACGATGCTGTAAGGCCTTGACACCGGATAGCTATTGATTCGATGATTTGATTTTATTCCGGCTGACAGGTTAGCTGCGTTGATTGGAATAAATGGGGCGTATGGACTGCGATGCGAGTGCAGGGTGTCAGGATTGCGTTGCTCTGGTATCGTAGTCAGCAGATAATCCAAAATCGGACAGAAGGACGGAAAGACAGGCAAAAAGACAGAAAGAAAGCAGATGGAAAGAAAGTAGACAGAAAGAAAGTAGACGGAAAGAAGGTTCAGTGTATGCAGGAAGATGAATTTAAGGATTTTTTGGAGGAGCGGTACGGGCTCTCTATGGCGAGGATTCATGAAATCGGCGCTGAAGGGACGGTGCCGGCTCCTTTTTCTGACTATTTTAAGCGGACGGCCAGGTTTCTTCTTATGATGGAGGAGCTGAGAGGGAGAGTCGATGCGGGGCGCACGAGGATGCCAAAATGTGCGATTACGGATTCGGAATGTGTTTCGGATGCCTGTAGCCGGAAGGATGAAATCATTTCAGAAAAGAAAGAGACTGTAATGGTATCGAATGAAACCTCCGATGCAATCTTGAATGTTGCTTCAGAGGCAATTTCCAGTGTGGTTTCTGATGCGGAAAAGAATGCGTTTTCTGGTGCAGACCCTGATACAATTTCTGAGGCAGCCCATGTCGATATGGATTCACTCGAGGAATGTCAGGCGTGGAACGACCGGCTTTATCAGGATATTTTGCCGGAGAATTATGAGAAGAGCTATGGGAATCCGGATTATGCGGTGGAGATGCTTGGAGAGGAGCATGGCAGGATTTTGAGTTTCCTGTATGCGGAGCTCCGCGGCATGATTGTGTATGTGTACGAGCAGCGTCTGGAGGAGCAGGTGGTTCTTCTGGAGCTGTTTATTGAGATTTACAATCGGTTCGAGGGGGAAGAGCTTCCGACCTACCGGGAGCTGCAGCAGATCGTGTACTGGTTTGAAAGTGACTACAGCGAGCTGTTTGCGGCCCGGCGCGTGCGGGAGAGTGTGGATCCCGGGCTGGACTTTGCGGTGCGTATTGTTATGGATTCGGATCTGAATGATCTGCGCTACCTTTATCAGTACGGGGAGTATGTCTCTGAGAACGAGCTGAAAATGGCGGCTTTTATGAATTCCCTCTCTGAGGCAGAGATTCAGGCGATGGCGTCTGTCTACACGGAAGGCTACCGCATTGGGTTTCTGACAGGGGGAAAGGATCTTTCCATTAAAAAGACCGTCAATATCCGATATCAGCTTGGCTTTGAGCGCATGATCCGGCAGGCGATTGTAAATTTTGAAAAAATGGGCTTGCGGCCGATAATTTACCGCGCTGCAGTGAGCACGGTCAATAAAAAACAGCATTTACGCATCGGCTACACGGGTGCGGTGCCGAATCCGCAGTTTGACTATGATCACCGCGCGGACAATGCGATTTATCTGGACAGACGGTTTGTGGAGCGAAAGCTTGGCGTGATGCGGACTGCGTACGAGGAGGTTCGCCCACTTGCGAAGGAACATGGCGGCCCGGCCGTGGTCGAGGTGTTTGGAGAGACGCCGTTTGTACCGGCCGCGAAGTCCTCGGCCTATCATCTGTCTGAGAAACAGCAGAAGCTTTCCAATCAGGCAGATAATGAGACGGCGCAGATGACGAATCAGTATATACCGGGGAAGGAGCGCAGCTTTACGATTATCGCGTTCCCGGTGCCTGCGATTGGGGAGAATTTTGAAGCGATTTTCCGCGAGACGATGAAGGTCAACACGCTTGATTATCAGCTCTACCAGTGCATTCAGCAGGTGCTGATTGACGCGCTGGATCAGGGCGTGGCGGTTCATGTGCAGGGACAGAACGGCAACCGGACGGATCTGACCGTGGCGCTGATGCCGCTATCGGATCCCGCGAAGCAGACGATCTTTGAAAATTGTGTCGCGGATGTCAACATTCCGGTCGGTGAGGTCTTCACGTCGCCGCGCCTTACCGGGACAAATGGACTGCTGCATGTGAAGCAGGTCTACCTGAACTCTCTGAATTACATCGATCTGGAGGTGCGTCTGGAAAACGGCATGGTAGTGGATTACAACTGCGCGAACTTTGATTCCTCCGGCGAAACATCAGCCGGCAAGTGTAAGCGCACAGTGGCTGTGGACGCAAAGCATAATCCGATGCAGGAGGAGTGCGCAGGTCAGACTGGCATGGATGCGAACCGCAAATATATTTTTGAAAATGTGCTGTACAGCCATGAGACCCTTCCGGTCGGCGAGTTCGCGATTGGAACGAACACAACCGCCTACGCGATGGCGCGAAAGTATGACATTGCCGGACTGCTGCCGATCCTGATCGCGGAAAAAACCGGACCGCATTTTGCGCTCGGCGACACCTGCTACAGCTGGCAGGAGGATACGCCGGTTTACAATCCGGACGGGAAGGAGGCCATCGCGCGCGACAACGAGGTGTCGCTACTGCGAAAAGAAGATGCCTCGAAGGCCTACTTTGGCTGTCACACGGATATTACGATTCCTTATGAGGAGATTGGACACATTCAGGTGGTCCGTGCGGACGGCAGCCGCATTTCGCTGCTGGAAAACGGGCGATTTGTCCTGCCAGGTACCGAGGAACTGAATGAGCCGCTGAAGGAGTTAGAGCCTGTCGTTTAAAACGAATGGGATTGCGGCAGCATTTTTTAAAAAGGAAGAGATACACGGAGGAATCTGCAGATGAAAGTGAATCCGATGAAGCTGATGCAGCTAAGAGGGCTGGAGGATCAGTTTAAAAAGAACCATCCCCGGGTGGAGCCGTTTTTTGCGGCGGCAGCCGCCTCGGTTGATGAGGGAACGGTGATTGACGTCACGATGACGACCTCCGCCGGAGATACGATCCGGACCAATCTGCGTGTGAACGCGGAGGATATGGAAATGATTCGAAAGCTGAAAGAAGCCGGGGAGTGAAATCCCCGGCTTCTTTTTTCAACAAGTTTTACTGAGGTTACCCCCTCCATAGACGCCATGCTATATTTCATTTTGCTCAAGTTCTAAAGTTGATACTAAATTGATCACATTGAGGCTGAACCTAAGGTGGTCAATGACGGTGGTTAATTGTTGATTATGTATGTTTCTTGTACGAACGACAAACGCAGGTATCGTTATCACCGTGATCATTGTCATACCATATGATATTAAACACACGTCCGCTCATATATCCATACAATCTGTGATTACCAGTCACTCGTAAAGAGATTAGAGACTCTGCCTCAATATATCTTTCTGCCAATCTGTCTTGAGCCGCTTTATTTAAATCATTAACATCTATTGAATGATTTTGTTTGCGGTCTCTTACCAGAATTTCTGACCATGTCTGCGTTTCAAGAGCTTTCATCCGGGGAAGTATTTCTTCCCAAATCAAATCACCAATTTGCTCTCGGCTAAACGCCCACATCTGTGAGTCTGAATTAGAAAAACTCCACGCAGGATTTTCCGTATAGTATTGTTCCGGGTTTCTACTCTGAGCAATACTTTTTTCTATAGGAATCTGTTTTTGCCTTATTTGCTTATTTTTCTTAGAGCCCGCCATAATACAGTGCCATACTTTCTTTGGTAATAATGTTACTGCACCCTGCACCCAACGGGACGCCTTCTCTCGCAAGAATCCAGGGATCTTCCATGTGAGAGAGTCTGCTCAACCATTGTGCATCGTGGGGGCCGTAATAAGATAGAACCTGATGGATGGTATCCTTCTGATCGTTTGTCAGATCATCATCACCACCTGTTTCATCTGCCGCACTTACAGAATATTTTCCCCTGGTTTTTTGAAAAAGCTCCGGGCACACAGGGCCATTTGCCCATGCCTGAAAATCCTCATCAAATAAAGGAGAATCATCCCAAACCAACGCCCATGCCTGAGAATAATAGCACAGTTTCTGGAGTTTCATTGTCGACATAGAACCAGATTGCTCAAGGATATACTTCGCAGTATCAAAAACATTTGCCATTTTCGTCCTCCTCCTCTCCTCATTTATCAATATAGCACGAATGCGATTCTTTGAACAGCACAACATTCTTAAGTTTTTATAACAAAATGCTTCACGCATCTTCAAGCCTCTCCTATGTATGGAAATGGGGACGATTTTTCGCCCCACATTTTCCGGTTCTCACTTATATGCTCGATAATGCTGAAGATCATGGCAACGCCAATCTGTCTGGTGCTGAGTTTATCATCGTGAACGCATAGACTAATTATATTGAGCCGATCACAAGGACAAAGATCGCAACGACCGGCCTGACTGATTCCACAGCCACAATGGAGCAAGGTTAAAGAGTATGTGTATGTTTCCAGCTCAATTAAGCGCTATAACGTGGAGAATGAAAACATTTTTCGGTCTTTGCCAGATATAAATTCAGTCGATATGGATGCTTTGCAGGAGCCTGATTTTCAATGATTTCAGCTCCAGGCCGCTCTGGGCAAAATAAAATTTCAGATAATGCATCTTGCCGCGAACCATTTTTTCCTTTGACTGTTCGGTAACCGGTGCTTCTCCATGCCAGGTGTATATGTTCAGTACTGTGTTGTCAAGACTTAAGGTTGCGGACATCTGCGAGAGCTCGCTGCCGTGGGAGGCGGCGGACAGGGAGAAGAGAAACAGGCCTTCCTGCTCAAACGTTGCGGCAATGGTGAAGGAGCTGCCGACCTCGGCGCGTCGGTTTTCCAGTGGAATCTCAGCCTCCCGGTCGACGGTATAATACTCCATGTCTTCACTGTTCATTAGCTGGAGGGTATCCGGCGCATTTCAATGTATTACTTCACGCCAGGGATCCAATGAACGCTGTCGAAACGCCCCATCGCCAGAAATCTGGCTCGGCGAATATCCCGCCCGAAGGGCGGGGATGCTACCCGGCGAGGGCAGGTCGCGCCGGTCAATTGGAGAACGCTTCGCGTTGGATCGGCGCTGCATGGCCGGTGAGTTGATCAGGAAACGGCAGATGTTTGCCGCGTTCCGGACGAGCTCGGCGCGGGTCAGGGCTCCATCCGAAAGAGCCTGCGCCTGGTTGTCTTTGTAGCTTTCTGCATTCTGCGTGACCATGTAGACATCGTTCTGCGCCCGTACCATCGCGGCCAGGTTGGTGAGGGAGGCATCCTGCCCTTCGTCGTTGATTTTTGCCCACCAGTCGGTCATGACCAGTCCCTGGTAGTGCCATTCGCCGCGCAGGATTGTGGTGTTCAGGTCATAGTTTCCGGCAGTCCAGATGCCATTGACCGGTCCGTAGGTCGTCATGATCGAGCGGGTATGTCCGCAGCGCACGCCCATCTCGAATGGCTTCAGATAGATTTCGCGCAGCGCGCGCTCTGAGACCACGCTGATGGCCGAATGGCGGCGGAATTCCTGATTGTTTGCGCAGAAGTGTTTCATCGTGCCGCTGACTCCATAGCGATCCATGCCGGTCACCTGAGCTGCGGCCATGCGGCCGGTCAGGTACGGATCCTCGGAGTGGTATTCAAAATTCCGCCCGTTCAGCGGACTGCGGTGAATGTTGATGCCGGGACCTAAGAGAGAATCAATTTTGTTTGCGTAGAGCTCCAGCCCTTCCATGGCGAAAAGCTCTGTGACAAGAGCGGTATTAAAAGTGCACGCCAGGAGAGTGCCGTTTGGCAGGCTGAATGCGCTGGTACCGCAGTCCATGCGAATGCCGGATGGGCCGTCCGAGCAGCATGCGGTCGGAATGCCGAATTTCAGCAGAGAATCGGTCACACCGCCGAACGCGGCCGCGGTACCGGGCGTTACCTTCGGGCTGCACATTCCCTCGCCGCGGGACATTGCCATCAGGTCATCATCGGAAAGCTGCGCCAGAAAGTCGTCCATGGAAACGCTGCCATCCATTACATCGGAGAGGAGATAACCTTTGTCTCCGGTGCAGGGTCGGCATTCCGGTAGCTGCGCCAGCCTTCGCTCTGCCGGAGCGGCCGTGCGAAGCGGCACCGGCTCATATGCGAGAGCAAGGGGTGAGCACTGCGGGAGCAGCTGACTTGAATGTGCCGCCTGGACGGGGGTCTGTGTCGGTCGGAACCGCTCAAAAGGAACGACCGGCGCCATCGCCTCGCTGCACCGGGAAGTAACGATGGTTTCGGGCAGGAAAAAGCTTCCGGCCAGCTTTGCGTCTCGCACATTTGCCCCGGCATAGATAAAATAGCTGCCTGCCTCCAGCACGTAACAGCTCCGGTGGCCGCTCGCGCCGCTGTCATCATAGGAGGCGAGGTCGGAGAGAGCGACCGTCATGGAGAGCGTCTGTGCCTCACCGGGACACAGTTCATTCGTCTTCTCGAATGCGCAGAGATTGCGCAGCGGCTTGCCAAGCGTACCCTGCGGCGGGCAGACATATACCTGGACAACTTCTTTTCCGGGGCGGCCGCCGGTGTTCGTGACGGTGGCTGAGAGTGTGAAATGCGCGTCGGAAATTTCAGCGAAATTCATGCAGAGATTCACACCGGAATTTTCGTCAGAGCTCATGCAGAGATTCACACCGGAATTTCCGACAGAATACTCGCGGAAATCCGGGTCTGAAGGAGCGTTTACCCCACATTTCTGCGGGCGACATTCCGGCGGCCGGGCGTTGACGCTAAGCTCGCTGCCTGAAGAAGCCAAAATGGCTTCGAGATTGACAGATACGGAATACTCGGTCGCAAAGGTCGTATAGGACAGACCGAATCCAAACGGGTACGCGACCTTTTCCGGTGCGAAGGTCTCAAAATACCGGTATCCGACGTAGATGTCCTCCTGGTAAAAATTGGCAGTATCCGAGCCAAAATTCTTCGTGGAAGGATAGTCGTCCAGCTCTCTGGCAATCGTGTCGGAGAGTCTGCCGCTCGGGGAGACGGCTCCGCAGAGGACGTCCGCGACGCCCATGCCGCCCTCCATGCCGCCCTGCCAGGCATAAAGCACCGCGCCGGGTCTCACTTCGTCCACCCAGTTCATGGAGATGATATTGCCGGTATTTAATACAACGGTCGTGCGGGAAAACGCCGCGCAGACCTTTCTCAACATATCCAGCTCAGTATCCGTCAGATAATAACTGCCGGGCTGCCCCGAATTGTCGCGGTCCTCTCCGGCCGTGCGCCCCAAAATAACCAGCGCTGCGTTCGCGTGCGCCGCGACATCCTCTACAAGTGCCTCGGAAAGCGGCATTTCCGCCTGGCACCAGGGCTCCTGCCCCCAGCCGTTGCCGTGGTCAAAGGGATGCTCCTTTGTCCATGCCTGATAGGCCGCAAGCAGCGGCTCATAAATCTTGATATCCTGAGTTTCATATTCGCGAAGCCCGTCCAGAATTGAGTGTACATATGGCACGTTTACCATGCCGCCCGACCCAGTTCCGCTTCTGTAGTAATCCAGCTGAATCCGCCCAAAGACGGCCACAGTATCTCCCGGCATGAGCGGGAGCGCGGCATTTTCATTGCGGAGAAGGACACAGCCTTCCGCAACCGTCTGCCGCGCCAGCGCGGCATATTCCTTCCAGTCAAGTATGTAGGAATCCATGATGAATTTCTCCTCTTAATTAGCATGTTATTTTTCGAAGCATTCGGACATGTTAGAAACAATTTAAAAAAAGATTCAAAGTGAATCATTTATGCGGATCCGGAGAAAAACAGGACTATCATCAAAAATCCGCATCATCATCAGAGGCCTCCCGTGCAATCCCGGTCTTGACCGGAATCCCGTTCACCTCCACGGAATCCTCCGCCGGGATGACGAAGCACAGTCGTCCGCCGATGACCCGGGTCTCGATCAGGTCCGCACGCTCCGGCTTTACCGTAATCACGATATCCGGCGTCTTGATTTCGAATTTCCGGGTGTTCGTGACGTTTGTCACGTAGAGCTCCGTCTGGTTGCTGCCCGCAGTCTGCTCGAACTCCTCGTCGAAATGAGTCAGCGTCTCTTCATCTGCGCCGCTCGTCGAGAGCAGGCGCTTCACATCTCCCTTGTCGAGAAGCACCGGGTCCGGGTCGTCCTTGTGCTCCTCCAGCAGCTCGTTAAGGGAAGCATGAATGTTCTTCACGGTCTCATAGGTGCAGGAATCACTCAGCGTCTCTGTGATCAGTGTGTTGAAGGTATCCTTTTGCGAGCCTGCGGTCAGGGGAAGCTCGCATCCGAGCAAAAGCCGGGCAAAATCCGCATTCAGCTCATCCGGATTTTTCGAATAATAGAGCAGCCCGTGGATATCCGCGTTGCGGTCGGTAAAGGCCGGGAACAGAAATCCGGTCATGGGCGGCTCGACAAACCAGTCGCGGATGCGCTCGCTGATGGTATTGGTCTCCTCGTGATAGCAAAGCCCCGGCTTCGAGAGCTGGACCGGGCAGATGGAGCAGAGCAGAAACTCATACACATCGTCCGATGCGTCGAACATTTCCATCCCGTCCGAAGCCTTCCGCGGAATATCATACGCGCCGTGAATCAGGATAATATAGTAGTTTTCCGGATACAAAAAGGTCTCAATGACTTTGTCATAAAACGCGTCCAGCAGCGCGTCGTCCTTGAGCCCGCTTCCTTTCAGCTGCATCAGGAAGCCTTGCAGGCCACCGTCCGTCGCCTGTGTAAATGGGAACGAGTTTTCGGCTGATGTACCGGAAGAAGCTGACTCAGAATCAGAAGCAGGTAATCTGGACACCGCATCTGACAGAGCAGTTTCGGAATCAGCGGCAGGTAATCCAGACACATCGCCGGGCAAAGCAGATTTAGCATCAGCGGCGTGTAATCCGGGCGCAGAATCCTGCAGGGAGGAGCCCTCCGGCGCCGTAACCTGCAGCGGAAATTCCATATTCAGCAGATTTCTTCCGATGGTTCCGGAGAGCGTTTTTTTGAAAATGTCAAAATATTTGAACATCTCCTCCTCCGGCAGCGACAGGAACGCTTCCTTCAGCTTCGCTTTTTTATTTTTCTCTGCATCCACGTAGCAGCCGCAGATGCGGGTGATCGGGGTGCGGTCCGGGTGAAACAGGCGTTTCAGCTCGGCGACTTCTTTCTTATTCATCCGTTGAATTCCTCCTGAGTTTCTGACTATGAAAATACGATCTTGCTGAGCCACGGCACGCCCCAGGTGTTGAGGGCATACAGCAGCATCAGATGCACCGGGTAGAACCAATAGAAAAAGTATTTGAGCGAAATCCCGCGTTTGCCGTTGTAGAAATAAACCGGAATAAACGCGAGTGGGGCGGGCAGCTCCCACGAAATGGCGGCGGCACCGCCGATGCACTGATACAGCCGCGTATACCGCATCAAATAGAGCACCGCGATCAGGAACACGCCCTTATAATTGTAATCTGTATCGATCCACCACGCCAGCAGCATGCCCGCCGCGATCGGAATCACCGAAAGGAGGACGCGGCGCGTGCCGTTGTCGGTGAGGTACTGGATGCCCATCAGCACCAGAAGTCCGATCAGCAATGTGAAATAGACATTCTGCTTGTCCGGATAGAACCAGCTGCCTTTGAGCGCGATGTCAAACGGGATCTCAGAGATCAGCGCAAACACGAACAGGCGCCCTGCGTATTTGCGCGGGCTGCGGGTGTGCAGAAAGCCCTCAACCAGCAGAAAGCAGAAAATCGGAAACGCCAGCCGGCCAATGTCGCGGGAGATATTGTAAATATTTTGCCAGAGTGCGCGTAATTCGGTATCTCCAGTCACCGCCGGCAGCCGCGCAATCGACCGGATGACCGTTGCACCTGTATGGTCAATAAGCATTGTGATAATGGCAATCAGCTTCAGCGTGCTGCCCGATATGCCAAAAGATTTTTCGTCCTGAGCCATGAGAGTTCCTTTCTGATGCATTCCTCCATAATTGTCGATTTTTGCATCTCTTCAAGTGGAATCAGCATACTTGTTTTTGGAATTTTTGTCAAGATGGGACTGTGGCTTCGTTGTCAAGTTAAGGGGGTATTTTTTGAAAAATATGTTAAAAATGCCCCCTTAACTTGACTTCTGCACGGAAAGAATATAGAATGATCGTAACTGTGAAGGTACTGAACAGTTAGTGCGCCCGAATGATCAAAACAATACAGAAAATGGACAACAGAAGGCAGGTATAAAATGAAGCTTTTTAAACGTGAAAACTATCTGCGAAAGATGAGAAGCTTTTATTCTGATTCGGAAATGATCAAGGTGATTACCGGTGTTCGAAGATGTGGGAAGTCCTGCCTGATGGAAACCGTTAGGGAGGAGCTTCTGGAAGATGGTATTTCGGAAGAGAATATTATTTTCCTTGATCTGGACAGTCGTAAATACAGAAAAATAAAAACAGATGATCAGTTGGAAGAACTGATAGAATCCTTATCATCTGCCAATGGCCTGAAATATCTTTTTATTGATGAAATACAGAATGTATATGATTTTGAGGAGGTCGTGAATGCATTTCGGGACGATGGGGAGTATTCCGTTTTTATGACAGGATCGAATTCTTATCTGCTCAGTGGTGAGCTGGCTACAAAACTGACAGGGCGCTATATCGAATTCGAATTGTTTCCGCTTAGCTTTGAAGAATATATTGAGATGAAGACCTTTTATGGGAGGCCAGTGGAGACAAATCTGAATATAGAACTGAACCGGTATCTTCTGGAAGGCGGCTTCCCCAAAGCCATACAATATGAAACTCTTGCTGATAAGCGAACCTATGTAAAGGCTGTAATAGATGAAATCTTTGAAAAAGATATTCGGCGGCGGATAAAAATACGAAATAAAGAGGCGTTTGAAAAAATTCGCACCTTTGTAATCAATAATTTTGGTGCAACGACAAGTGTAACGAGTATGCTGGAAACTCTGAGAAAAGAGGGGATTATCGTAAAGAGGGAGACGCTGAATCGTTATATAGATGTTTTGTGTGACGCGAAGATATTATATGAATGCTCCCGTTTTGATTTGAAATCAAAGAAGTCTCTTCGAGGAGAAAAGAAATATTATCTGGCAGATACATCCTTTTATTTTGCGGTTAATACGGATAATCGAATTAATTATGGGCCGACATTGGAGAATATGGTTTATATCTATGCAAGGAGCAGAGACTACAGCGTAAGCGTCGGAAAAATCGGGAAGCTTGAGTGTGATTTTATCATGCGGGATGCGAATATGAATTATGCGTATGTTCAGGTGGCATATACGATTCTGGAAAGTCGTACCACAGAAGACGGAGAATACGCGGCATTGGAGAAAATCAGAGACAATTATCCGAAGTATGTGATTACGACGGACTATCTTTTACAGCAGCGCAATGGGATAAAGCACAGGAACCTGATGGAATTTATCCGTAACGGAGAGCGCTTTTGACAGTGTTCAATGGCAAGGCTTTTGCTTTGACAGTGCCATGCTCTCGTGGAAAAGAGATGTCTGCATTTTAGCCTCCGTTTGCTTCCCGTCATGCGGGAAGGTAAACGGGGGCTTATTTTCTCTGCGATGAATTTTTCGGGCGAACATAGTTTTTCCATAATTTTGGTGTATGGTGGATAAAATCGATAAATCAAGATTATGAAGGCGGAGGATGATCATGAGCCATTACAGGAAATGCTTTGTGACAGAAGAAATAGATACATGCGTTGAGTCGGATTTTGCCATGCAGGAAATGCCGGAATCGGTCTCTCGTGTGCGGCAGAAGACGTCGGATGCCAGGTCAATGCATGCGATATGTATGCTGACCCTGACGGCAGCGCTGGCACTGGCCGCGGCGCCGCTGTCGGCTCATGCCAGTGATATGGGCGGCGGGATGGACTTCGGAAACTTTGGCGGCGGAGGCGACTGGTCGGGCGACAGCGACTGGTCTGGCGGCAGTGACTGGTCCGGCGGTGGAATGGATTTCGGAAGCTTTGGAGACTGGGGCGACTCCTCATCGGATGAGGAGGAACTGATTTACGAGACGGAGACGGAAACGGAGACCGAAACGGAATTTGTTCTGGCGCTTGTGGATGACGGCGTCTGCGGGGATGAACTGACCTGGGAGCTGTACAATGACGGCAGCCTGACTATCAGCGGCACGGGCGCGATGGACGCATATTCTGATGAAGACGATGTGCCGTGGTACAGCAATCGGGATATCGTTGTCACGGTCACCGTGGAGGGCGGCGTGACGGATATCGCGGATTATGCCTTTTACAAATGTACGAACATGATGGAGATTTCCCTTCCGGATACGGTGACGGAGATTGGCGA
>JAJQDT010000031.1:78857-139933 GCA_021202075.1 Lachnospiraceae bacterium
CGGTGACGGAGATTGGCGAGTATACATTTTCCGGGTGCGCGTCCCTGACGGAAATCGAGGTTCCGGATACGGTGACAGAGATTGGCGACTACGCGTTTTCCGCCTGCGCGGCGCTGAACCAGGTGAAGCTTGGGAGCGGCGTGACCGAAATCGGGAGCTATGTATTTTCGGACTGCGACAGCCTTTCTGCCATCAGCATTCCGGAAACGGTGACGGAGATCGGCGATCACGCGTTTTATGACTGCGATGCGTTGAGTGACGTGACCATCGCGGAGAGTGTGACGGACATCGGCGATTACGCGTTTGCCTCCTGCGATGGTCTGGAGAGCGTTACGGTGCCGTCCGGCGTGACCGACATCGGGACCTACGCGTTTTCGAATTGCGCAAATCTGGTTTCTGTCAGTCTTGCGGACAGCGTGACGGACATTGGGATGTTTGCATTTTCCGGCTGCACGAGTCTGGCGGAAATTACGATTCCGTCCGGCGTGACGACGATCAGCAGCAGCACCTTCAAAGACTGCACGGGTCTGGTCAGCGTGACGATTCCGGAGAGCATCAACAGCATTGGCATCTACGCATTTTCCGGCTGCACGAGTCTGGAAAGTGTGACGATTCCGGAGGGCGTGCTCAGCATCAGCAATAACGCGTTTGAAAACTGCACCGGCCTGACCAGTGTGTCCTTCCCGAGCACACTGACCAGTCTTGGGAAAAATGCGTTTGATTCCTGTTCAGCGCTGACCAGCCTGACGATATCCGATGGCCTGACGGACATCGGGGAGTATGCGTTTGAAAAGTGTACGGGTCTGACCAAATTGACGATATCGGACAGCGTGACCAGCATCGGGAAGTATGCGTTTTATGGCTGTACGGGCCTGAAGAAAGTGACGATTCCGGACAGTGTGACGAGCATCGGCAGCTACGCGTTCGGCAGCTGCACGAGCCTCAAAAAAGTGACGATTCCGGACAGCGTGACCAGCATCAGCGGCAACGCGTTTTCCGGCTGTACCTCTTTGAAAAACATCGAAATTCCGGACAGTGTGACAAGCATCAGCGACTCCGTTTTTTCCGGCTGCACGTCGCTGACCGCAGTTGAAATTCCATCCAGTGTGACAAGCATCGGAAAATATGCGTTTGAAGGCTGCACGGGTCTGACAGAAGTGACGATTCCGTCGAGCGTGACGAGCATCGGCGATAAGGCATTCGAGGGCTGCACCGCTCTGACGGAGGTGACCATTCCGACCAGCGTGACATCCATTGGGAGAGAAGCGTTCGCGAATTGCACGGGCCTGACATCCATAGAAATACCGTCGAGTGTGAGCAGCCTGAGCAGTTATCTGTTCTCCAATTGTACGGCACTTGAGAGCATTACACTTCCATCCAGCGTGACAGAGGTGGCCATGTACGCATTCAAGAATTGCGATGCGCTGACACAAATCAACTACACCGGCACGGAAGACGACTGGGACGACATTGCGGTTGCGTCGGGGAACGAGAGCCTGACGGCGGCCGAAATTATATATGAGTATACGGCATCGTAAAAGGAAACGGTTCCGTATTTTCACAGTTAATCAAAAGCATCTTTACAGGGGAAGGCTGTTTAACCGCGGTCCTTCCCCTTTTTTATGCGCAGGGCCGGGCAGGATGTATTGCGGCTAAAGCCGCCCCGGCCCGCGCGGGCGGATAGGGGAGAGGCCTCCCCTATCCGATTGCACATTAGCTGCAGAGTTTTCGGCCTCAGATATAAATGTCTCGAAACAGGATAAAATCTTTTCCGCAGGACATCGTTACTTTGTTGATTGAGAAGGGCTTTTGTGGTATGCTAATAGAAATTTGTAAGAATTCAATTGAGTTTATGCATGAAAAGCATGGGTGATGATATGGTGCAATCAATAGCAACTATTCGTGAAAAAACGATACCGATTGTGAAAAAATATGGGGTAAAAAGAATTTACCTTTTTGGCTCTTATGCACGCGGTGAGGCTCATGATGAAAGTGATATTGATTTCTATATGGAAAAGGGCAGGTTAAGGTCATTGATACAATATTTTTCTCTGGTGAATGATCTTGAAAAGACATTTGACTGTCATGTTGATTTGATTTCAAAAAATATTTCTGATCAGGAATTTATAACATCGATTGAAAAGGAAGGAATTCTTTTATATGAGGAATAATGATCGGCAGGCATTGGGCAACAATTGAGTTTTTTCACGTGAAAATAAGGTAAAGTGGCATAAGGAGGATGGATAATGGTACATTTTGTAGGCGCCGGGAGCGGCGCGGCGGATCTGATTACGGTGCGGGGGAGCAGGCTTCTTGGTGAGGCGGATGTGATTATCTATGCCGGTTCCCTTGTGAACCCGGAGCTTCTGGATTATAAAAAAGAAGACTGTGTAGTTTACGACAGCGCAAGAATGACGCTGGAGGAAGTGTTCGTCGTCATGCGCGACGCGGAGGAGAAAGGGCTGACTACGGTGCGCCTGCACACCGGCGATCCCTGTGTATATGGCGCAATCCGGGAGCAGATGGATTTACTCGAGGAGGCCGGGATTGCCTATGATTACTGCCCGGGTGTGAGTGCGTTCTGCGGCGCGGCGTCGGCTCTGAATATGGAATATACGCTGCCGGGGATTTCGCAGACCGTGATCATCACGCGGATGGCGGGCAGGACGCCGGTGCCGGAGAAGGAGGAGATTGCGAAGCTGGCCTCTCACGGCGCGACGATGGTTATTTTCCTGAGTACCGGGATGCTGGAGGGCTTAAGCGAACGGCTGATGGCAGGTGGCTATCAGGCCGACACACCGGCGGCCATTGTGTACAAAGCAACCTGGCCGGACGAGCGCAGCTATATTTGTACGGTATCGACGCTGGCGCAGTGCGCGAAGGAAAACAATGTCACGAAGACGGCGCTGATCATTGTCGGAGACACCGTCGCGCAGGCGGGGTACAACCGCTCGGAGCTGTATCACCCGGCATTCACGACCGAGTTTCGGAAGGCGACGGCGACAAGAGAAACTGTGATGTTTGATTTAGATATTACGGAAGTTGAAAATGAGGTTTTGTCATATAAAAAGCTAAAGGATGCGGGCAAATTGTAACAGTTCTGAAAAATGGAGGAGGGAAGCCATGAGAAAAGGAACGAGCTATCAGAATTTTAATGTCGCCGTTTACTGCCCGGCGGGGGATGTCAACCAGATCACGGATTTTCAGAAATTTGAAGAGAAATTCCGCCTGCTGACCGATCATGTGAAAATCGGAAAGGTGTATCTGGAATGCTACCGGGGCGAAGAATGGTGTACAAAGGAGCATCTGCTGGAAGTAAAAGAGTATTTTGAAAGCAGAGGAATCGCCGCATCCGGCGGGATTGCGACCTGTGCTGATGACAGCAAGGAGGGATTTGCCTCCCTTTGTTACTCCACACCGAAGGATGAAGAAACGCTGCGGAAAGCGGTCACCCTCAATGCGGAGGTTTTTGATGAATTTATTTTTGATGATTTTTATTTCCTGAACTGCCGCTGCCCGGCTTGTATTGAAAAGAAGGGAAACCGCACCTGGTCCGAGTTCCGCCTGGCAGAGAAAAAGAGGATTACGGAAGAAATCGTGATGGCGACCGCGAAAGCGGTCAATCCGGCAGTCAATGTCATTGTAAAATATCCGCAGTGGTATGACAGCTTTAATGAGGAGGGGTACGACCTGGAAATGGAGCCGGCGATGGTCGACTCGATCTACACCGGGACGGAGACGCGCAATCCGAAGTTTACGCAGCAGCATTTACCGAAGTACCTGAGCTATTTTACCATGCGCTATTATGAAAGCGCCGCGCCGGGGCGGAACCTCGGCGGATGGTTTGATCCGTATGAGTGCACGTATAACCTGACTTCCTACCTGGAGCAGGGCTACCTGACGCTGTTTGGGAAAGCGAAAGAGGTTACCCTGTACTGCCTGGGATCCCTGCTGAATGACCCGGCTTACCGGACCTTCTGCGCAGCTATGGAGCAGATGTTTGCGGACGCGGACGAGCTTCTGGACAGGCTTGGAAATCCGATTGGAATAGCTGCCTATCGTCCGTCAAACGCGCGCGGAGAGAACAATATCCATAACTACCTTGGCATGTGCGGCATTCCGTTTGAGCCTTGCCTCCGATACCCGGAACAGGCAGAGACCATTTTCTTAAGTGAGGGCGCTGCGGATGATAAAAATGTTGTAAAAAAGATGCAAAAGAGCCTTTTGAATGGCGCACAGGTGATCGTGACCAGCGGCTTTGTCCGCAAACTTGGTTCCGCATTCGGGGAGTTCGCAAACGTGACCTATAGCGCGAGAAAAGCGATTGTGAGCAGGTACTCGGACAGCAAGGATAACGGACTGAACGTCTGCGGCTGCTACAGCGGAGACGCGCAGGTACTGATCCCGCAGATGGAATACTGCACGAACGACGTCTGGGAGCTGGCAGCCGGATATGGCACAGAAAGCGCCTACCCAATCGTACTTCAGTGCAGCTACGCACAGGGAAAGATCAGCATCTTGACCATTCCGGATGACATGGGAGATCTGTATCATTACCCGGCGGAGGTGCTGAATGTGATCCGGCGGACGGTATGCCACGGTATGCCCGCCGTGCTTGAGGGTCCTGCAGGGATTCAGATGTTTGTATACGACAACAACCGGATCATTCTCCGCTCCGATCTGGACTACACCTGTGAAGTGACGCTTCGGCTGTCAGATGAAATCCGGGCCGTACGGGAGTCCGGAAACGGCCGGGAGCTTGCTGTTACAGATCATAAAGTGACAGTGGCTTTAAGATCGGCAGTGAATTTGGTGCTGGAGCTGGAGATTCCATTTGAGATTTCTGCAGCTCCGTTTTATTCTGACAGCAATATGTCACATTTACGCAGAGGCGTTGCTGCATTAAACGCAGGTGAGGGGATAGAGCATGAACTTATAGAGGAAGAATGAGAAAAATAATTTTTTTTGAATCGCTGAAACGTCATTAAAAAAATGAAAAAGAT
Source organism: Lachnospiraceae bacterium (assembly GCA_021202075.1). GTDB lineage: Bacteria > Bacillota > Clostridia > Lachnospirales > Lachnospiraceae > Choladousia. The sequence continues at coordinate 83,861 of JAJQDT010000031.1, forward strand.
AACAGGATCGAAAATCGTCGGTCCTGTTTTTATGTATAAAAGTTGCTGCCTGCCGCAAAAAAATTATCGGACAGGGAACTTTTAGGCTTCCTTGTGCGTCTAAAGAATGTAGGCTGTTACAGCAGGTATTCATGAATGACCGGGACAGAATAAAGATATGAAGTATAATACAAACAGTGACGATTTGTACGGACGGTGGGAAGCATACCGTTTTGGACAGATTGACAGAAAGGATCGAAACTTATGACGAAAGATCAGTTGGGGAGTCTGATCATTGCTTCTGAAGATTCCCTGTATCATGTGGCAAAGACTTTGCTGCGGGAGGATGCGGACTGCGCGGACGCAATCCAGGAGGCGATTGTCAGCGCCTTTACGAAGCTGCATACGCTCCGCAGCGACGAATATGCCAAAACGTGGCTTACCAGAATTCTGATCAACGAATGCTATGACATCCTGCGGAAGCAGAAGCGAGAGGTTTTCATTGAGGAGGAAGATCTGCCGGAGCAGGAAACCGCGGGGCAGGATTACTCGGAGCTGTATGAGGCGCTGGAGACGCTGCCGGATGAAATGCGGATCTGCGTCACGCTTTTCTATATGGAAGGCTGCAGCATCCGGGAGATTGCGTCGATTCTGGAAGTGAATGAGAATACGGTAAAGAGCCGTTTATCAAGGGCAAAGGCAAAACTGCGCAGGGAACTGGAGCCGGAGAATTGCCCTGACAGGGATTCTCTGCAGAATGGATGAAGGCCAGACCAGGATTAATAAAACGATAAGCAGACTGAGAGGTGTCTATATGAAATTAGAGAATATGAGAGAGGAATTTCCGGAAATGCCGGAAAGCATGAGGGCAATGATCGAGCGCGAGGTGGCCTCGCAGGTAAGGAAGGAAGAGCGTCAGCAGGATCACATATTAAACGACAGAAAGATTCAGGACTTTACCGCCCAAAGAGAATCGGAGCATGGCGAAGACGATGCGGGAGGTTTTGAACAGGGAGGATCGGAACAGCGAAGCCTTACACAGAGAAAACCGGCGCGAAAGAAGGCCGGCAGGACTTTTCTGCTCGTCGCGGCCGTGGCTGCGCTGATGTGCACGACTGTCTTTGCGGGGGTCACGATCCGGGAACGATTTTTTACAGAAACGGAAGGAAATTATGGGGTAAACATTACGATCGGTCCGGCAGAGACGGAGGCGGAATCCGGTGATGCTGAGAGCTCTGCGGCTACGCTGCTTTCTGAGATGGAGGCGCCGGAGGAAATCCCGGCGGAAGTGACCGTAGAAGCATCCTATATTCCGGAGGGGATGGTGCAGTACGACGACGGATGGAAGATTGATTACGAGGATGATCTCTATGGCGGAAGCTACAGTATGGGAGTACAGATCATGGATGAGGATCCCACGGAAACCCTCATTACGGAGACGAGTGTGGTGGACAGCGAGGTGCTGGAGATCAACGGCCATTATGCCGTCTGGCTGAGCCTGAATTATAAGGATGACGGAAGCGGAAGCACGGTGCAGAAAATGTATGTCCTGTATCCGGAGGTATGGCGTATGCTTACCATCTATTCCCTGAACGAGGAAGTGACAAAGGAGGAGCTGCTCAGGGTCGCGGAAGGCATAAGCCTGGTCGGAAGTGAAGAGATGATGTCATTGGAGGAAGCCTATACGATCAGTGATTATGAAGAGGAGACTGAGCTGGAGGATTATGATGCGGAAGACGGCGGTTCTATGACAGTGGAGGCGTCGGCTGTGGAGGGAAATCTGCACCAGATTGGGGATTCTTTTGAAATTTCTGCATGTTCGGACAGTGAAGCGGATGAGGAATTTCTCCATACGGTCAGTGTCCGGGTCAGCGATGTTCAGGTATCAGATAACATGAGCACTCTGGGCGACGACTGGCAGAGCATACTGGATTCCGTGAATTATGCGGATGATCTGAAGAAGTACTCTGACGAAGACGGCAGCTTGCTGCCGGAGCTGATCGAATACGTGAAGACCGGAGATGGTATTGATTCTCTGAACACTGTGGTAAAGACCGAGGAAGCAGAACAGAAGCTGATCTGCGCGACGATCGAGTTCACCAATACCGGAGATGCCGACCTGCACAATATCCTGTATAACGCGGATCTGATGACCCTGACAGAGGATGACGACGGCATGGTGACTATTTATGACCGAAGCTCACTCGAGGAAGGAGACTGGGACTATATGACGGCATCCTGCGGCTACTGGATGGATTATTTTACCGCCGGAGGAGAAGGGCAAAACGGAAGCAATTATATTACCGATCTTAAGGCGGGCGAGACTGCTGTTGCCACCGTCGCGTGGTTGGTTCGTGCGGATGAGATGCCGTACCTGTATCTGAACATGGAGGGCGGAACCTGGCCGATTTATGCGGAGGATCTGGCGACGGGCTATGTCGACTTCCGGTCGCTGGAAAACTGAGCAAAGGGCTGCGCATGGCCGGGCAGGGTGAGAACCACCCTGCCTTTTTTCGAATGATGATTCGGAAATACCCCAGATGAGACGAAAGATGTAAGTGATTTTTATTATATTTCGAAGAACCGAAAATAGTGATGCATTTTCACTTTAGGCGCTTAAGAACGATTTCTTACGTAAAATGGCAAAATTTTGGTTCTGGTTTATCCGGGTTAGGGGAATCAAAAAAGCAAATGGAACGATAAGAGTAATTTAAATAATAAGAGAAAAACTTGCGTTTATGAGAGAACTGTGATAGAATGCAGCTAATGTGCTGATTTGCAAATGCCAGGCATCACTTCTGCGAAAGATACAACGACGGTAAGTCGGAAAAATACCTTTTAGATTCCCCGGCGGAAAAGAGAAACTGAAAAACAGCAACAAAGAAGCGGAAGAAAATGTCCGTGAGAATTCAGAGAGGAGAACAGGTTATATGACAATGGAAACAGTATTTGGAAAGAATGGGAAAGGCATTATGGAAAAGCACGCGAAGGAGAATAAAGGGGATATGGCAGACGGGGGATCCACCAGGTATATGTTTGAGGAAACCGCTCCCATGCGAGTGTCGGAGGCACTGGCGGAATACGCGGTCTCAAAACGTCAGGGCGAGTATACATTGGAAGACTATTTTACACTGCCGGATGATCAGAGAGTGGAGCTGATCGACGGTGTGATTTACGATATGGCAGCTCCGACATTGATTCACCAGGCGATTGGGGACGACCTGCAGACATTGTTTAACGCTTATATTCGAAAAAGACATGGCCAATGCCGGGCCTTTACTTCGCCTGTGGATGTGCAGCTGGACTGTGACGATAAGACGATTGTGCAGCCGGACGTACTAATCATCTGTGATCCGTCAAAGCTGCGCCGGGAACGGGTCTATGGTGCGCCGGATCTCGTTGTTGAAGTATTGTCTCCGGGTACTTCCAGGAAGGACCGCACACTGAAATTGACAAAATACAAAAAGGCAGGCGTCCGGGAATACTGGATCATCGACCCGGATCGAAAGCGAGTATTCGTCTATGAGTTTGAAAAAGGGGATAGCTGCAGAATCTACAGTTTTGAGGACACTGTGCCGGTCGGGATTTACGATGGAGACTGCGTCGTGGATTTTGCGCAGATTTATGAGGGAATCCGGATTTTGTATGGTACAATGAAAGCCGCGCAATAGAGAATCGCTTCGCGATTGCATATCCCATGCGAAGCGTGGGATGCCACGCGGCGAGGAGTGCGGCCTTCGTCCATGTTCGCTGCGCGAATATGGACATGTGATATAATATGACTACAATAAAGTGTACCGCTGCAAAAGAGATGTGCTGCAGGGAAGAAGGAGCTGAGGTGTTCCCTCTTAACTATCTTTTTTGTTTTTTGATAAGATTATGAAACAACTTCGGGATACAAGAAAATCAAGTTGAGAAAATTGTTACGGTGTCGTATAATGGCTATGTTGTTAATAATGGTCAAATTGGATGAGATGACACCAATTTGCCGGAGGATTTCCAATAAAGGCGAATGGTTTTTGCATGAAACGACTGGGGATTGCAAGCTTTACCGCGCGCGGAGGACGGGCCGCAGATACGGTTGCCGCAGCGTTCGAAAAAGAATATGAGATCGTGCGCTATGAGAGCGGCAGGGGCAGCCTGAAAGCCTGGTGCGGCGGCCTGTTTGAGACCGGTGCGGCCGGGATTATCTTTGTGGGCGCGTGTGGCATCGCGGTGCGCACGATTGCGCCTTTTATAAAAAGCAAGACCACCGATCCGGCGGTGCTGGTGATTGACGAGGCGGAGCAGTTTGTGATATCCTTGCTGTCCGGGCATATTGGCGGGGCAAACCGCCTGGCGGAGCAGACGGCCGGGATTCTTGGCGCGACGCCGGTGATCACGACCGCGACGGATGTGAACGGAAAATTTTCGGTTGATGTCTTTGCGAAAGAAAATGGTCTGCGGATTGGAAGCATGAAGGCGGCGAAAGAGATTTCCGCGGCAATTCTGCGCGGCGAGAAGGCCGGCGTGCTCTGCGAGGGAAGGATCGAAGGAGAGCTGCCGCCGGAGCTGGTGCTGTTGGAGGATGAAAATTGGGAAGGGATGAGTAATTCGAGGCTGCCGCAAAATAATGTCGAAGAAAAAATGCCAGCCCGGTTTGGCGTTGTGATAATGATTGGATCCGGCAGCTGGGAGGACTCCGTTTGGACGGAATGGGTACACTCAAATACAATGAAGGCCATGGAGACGGAGGCAAAGGCAGGCAGAAAGGAGTCTCCATTGCCGCCGGTTATTTTGCAGCTTTACCCGAACGCTTATGTTCTCGGGATTGGCTGTCGAAAGGGAAAAACGGAGCAGGAGATCACAAAAGCGGTGCAGCGGGCAGTTGCCATGTTGGGTGTTACCATGGAAGATATTGCTGGTGTGGCATCGATTGATCTGAAAAAGGAAGAACCGGGGCTGCTGGAATTTTGCAGGAAAAATGAGCTGCGATTTGAAACGTATTCGGCGGATGCGCTTGCCGCAGTGGAAGGTGATTTCTCAACGTCTTCTTTTGTGAAAACTGTGACCGGCGTGGATAATGTCTGTGAACGGGCGGCACTTTGCATGGCGAGGGAGATGTCCATGAAGCCGGATTCAGGCCTTACGAGGGAAGATTTGCCTGAGTGTACGATATGTGTGGATAGAGAAGTACGTGTGGATGGAGAAGTACGTGTGGATGGAGAAGTACATATGAATGGAGAAGTATTTATGGATAGAAAAGCATCCGCGTGTACGGATTCGATGTCTGCGGATGCGGCAGGAAAAGGCGTACGGCTCGTTTTAAAAAAGCAGGCGGCAGACGGCGTGACGGTCGCCATAGCGGAACGGACGTGGGGCGTGAGGTTTTGAAATGTGTTAGGATATACGGGAGATTTAGGGGAAATATTTTGGCTTTAGACAATGGATCATTCACATTGGCGGGTACATTTTGTGCAAAAAAAGGATTTCGCCTGGAAGAAAGAGAGGTTTTGGCGTGAAAAGGAAAATATATGTTGTGGGCATGGGACCGGGCGATGCCGGCCTGATGTGCCGTAGGGCGGCGGAGGTGCTCGCCGCGTGCGACACGATTATCGGTTATACGGTCTATGTGAATCTGCTTAAGGAGTCTTATCCGGGGAAGGAATTCCTGACGACGCCGATGACGCAGGAGGCGAAGCGCTGCGAGATGGCGTTTGAGGAGGCCAAAAAGGGAAAACAGGTGGCCATGGTCTGCAGCGGCGATGCGGGCGTCTATGGCATGAGCGGCCTGATGCTGGAGATTGGAGAGGCGTACCCGGAGATTGAGGTGGAAGTGATTCCGGGGATTACGGCCGCGTTAAGCGGCGGCGCGGTGCTCGGAGCCCCGCTGACGCATGATTTTGCGGTTGTCAGTTTGAGCGACCGGCTGACGCCGTGGGAGAAGATCGAGAAGCGTCTGGAGCTGGCCGCGGAGGCGGATTTTTGTATTTGTATCTATAACCCGGCCAGCAAGGGACGGCCGGACTATCTGAAGCGGGCCTGTGACATCCTGCTGCGGGTGCTGCCGCCAGATCGCGTCTGCGGGACAGTGGAAAATATCGGCCGTGAGGGTGAATCGGCGAAGCTGTATACGCTCGGAGAGCTGTGCGGGGCGCAGGTCAATATGTTTACGACTGTATTCATCGGAAATTCGCAGACGAAGGAGATCAACGGGCGGATGGTAACGCCGCGCGGGTACCAAATTGGATAATTAAATTGCTCCGTTTCTTTTTTCCGGAAACCGGTTTAAGATTGTGTGAAAAATGGATATGCCTGTTTTGGAGCAAATTGCTGTGGAATCAGGTGTAGATATCTGAAATCCAGGTTCAGGTGTGTTACCTGACTGGAAGTAGTGAGTAATGGTGATCGGAGAATTATGGATTTTGAAGAAATGATGGATCCGGAAAATAGAGAATCTGCAGGAAGAAATCACGAAATACGATTTTGGGACGAAATGAAACGGGAGAGTTGAGATGGAAGACGAACTTTTTGAGAAGGCCCCTGTGCATAAAGCATTCTTCAGTCTGGCGCTGCCGGTTGTGATGGGCATGGTGGTCTCATTGCTTTACAATATGGTAGACACCTACTTTATCGCCCGGACCGGGAATACAAATCTGGTGGCGGGGGTTTCCCTGAGTGCGCCAGTGTTTACCTGCCTGATCGCGCTGGGCGATATTCTGGGTCTGGGCGGCAGCTCTGTGATCTCACGGCTGTTCGGGCAGAAAAAGGACGAGGACGGGAGACGGATCAGTGTATTCTGCTTTTACGGGGCTCTGCTCGGGGGCATTCTGGTGGCAGTGCTGCTGCTTGTATTTAGGACTCCTCTTCTTGGCGTGCTGGGGGCGGACTCGGACACGCGGCTTTACGCGTCGCAGTATTATACATACATCGCGCTCGGTGCGCCGTTTATCATTCTGACGTTTACGCCGAACAACCAGCTGCGGACGGAGGGTCTGGCGAAATGCTCCATGATCGGCAGCATCTTTGGCACCGTGGTCAACATTGTGCTTGACCCGATCTGCATCTTCGGACTGGGACTCGGGGCGGCCGGCGCGGCGATCGCGACAGTCATTGGCAATATCTGTACGGATATCTATTATGTCTGGGTGCTGACGCATAAAAGCAAAAAGCTGTCGATCAATCCGAAGGGCTTTTTTATCACCGGAGCGGAGCTGAAACAGATTCTGGCGATTGGAATTCCGGCCTCGGTGACGAACTTTATGTCAAGCCTGGGCATGGCGCTGACGAACCGCAGCCTGCTTCCCTATGGGAATGAACAGGTGGCCGCGATGGGCATCGCGATGAAGGCCAACATGATTGTGATTCTGGTGCTGGTAGGCTTTGCATTTGGCGCGCAGCCGCTGATTGGGTATAATTACGGGGCGAAGAATCACCGCCGCCTGAAGGAAATCCTGGCGTTCTGCTACCGGTTCGAGTGTCTGCTGGCGGTTGCGATTGCGGCAGTGCTTGCGGCCGCAGCCCGCCCGCTGTTTGGGCTGTTTACGGAAAATCAGGAGCTGATCCATCTGGGCGTGCCGATGCTTCGGTGGCAGCAGGCCGGAATGCTGTTTGTGGCGGTGGTTCTGGTCTCGACCAGTACGTTCCAGTCGGCGGGCAAGGCCTGGGGCGCGTTCTGGCTGTCCATCAGCCGGCAGGGGCTGATTTTTGCGGTGGTGCTGGGAATTGCCTCTTCGGCTTTGGGATATCAGGGAATTCTCTCGGCGCAGGCAATGTCGGATCTGCTGACGGCTGTGCTGGCGGTGATTTTATTTAAGAAAAATATTGCAGATGAGTGGGAATAAAAGCAGAAGGGAGAATTAAGAGTATGAGTAGAGGAAGCGCATCAAATGGTATTTTGAATCTGATATTGCGGCTCGTGGCGACCGCGGTGCTCGGGGGCATTTATTTTTACGTAATGCTGCCGCCGATCAATGTGAAATCGATGGAATTCTGGCTGTTTTTATTTGTTTTGCTGGTGATTTATATTGTGATCACGCTGGCAACTTCGGGGCTCCGCATCAATCGCTATGGGGTGACGCTGGAGCAGGGCGTGCTGTGGGCACGCTGTAAAATCCCGTTGCTTCTGGCTGCGGTTGTGTTTTTGGGCTCGGTAGTGGGCGGGATTGTCTCGTCTGAGATTTTCCATGCAAAGTCCTACTACAATCTGCTGGACGTACAGACGGGGGATTTTACGGAGGAGGTTGCGGAGATTTCGTATGACAAGATTCCGATGTTGGATAAGGATTCCAGCGTGCAGCTCGGGAACCGGACGCTCGGAAGCCTTAGCGCCAGTGACAGCAGCCTGGTATCGCAGTTTGAGGTTTCGGACGAGGAGTATTCGCAGATCAATTATCAGAACGAGCCGGTGCGCGTCGCGCCGCTGCTCTATGGAAATATCATCAAGTGGTTCAACAATCGTTCGGAGGGTCTGCCGGGTTATATCATCGTCAACATGGTGACGCAGGAGGCGGATCTGGTCAAGCTGGACGACGGGATGAAATACTCGACCGGCGAGCATTTTGGGCGAAATCTCTACCGCCTGCTGCGGTTCCGCTATCCGACCATGATGTTCGGGGATGTGAACTTTGAGATTGACGAGGACGGGACGCCCTGGTGGGTCTGCTCGCGCACCGTGCACCGGATTGGGCTGTTCGGCGGCGAGGATACGGAAGGCGCGGTTCTCGTGAACGCGATTACCGGCGAGAGCACTTATTATACCGAGGTTCCGACCTGGGTCGACCGCGTGTACTCTGCGGATCAGCTGGTGATGCAGTATAATTATCACGGCACGCTGGTCAACGGCTGGATCAATTCCTGGCTGGGCCAGAAGGGCGTCACGACGACGTCGGACGGCTACAATTACATTGCCATGAATGACGATGTGTATCTTTACACGGGCGTGACCTCGGCAGGGAACGACGAGTCCAACGTCGGATTTATTCTGGTGAATCAGCGCACGAAGGAGGCGCGCTATTACAGCATCTCCGGTGCGACGGAGTATTCCGCGATGTCCTCCGCGGAGGGCGCGGTGCAGCACCTTTCCTACACGGCGACGTTCCCGCTTTTACTGAATATTTCGGATGAGCCGACCTACTTTATGTCGCTGAAGGATTCCGCGGAGCTGGTAAAAATGTACGCGATGGTGAATGTGAAGGATTACCAGATCACGGCGACCGGCAGCTCCGTGGCCGAGTGCCAGGCGAACTATGAGGAGCTTCTGATCGAAAATGGCGTCAAAGTCACAGACCCGGTGGAGGCCGAGACCGATACCGTCACCGGGACAATCACCGATATCCGTTCCGTCGTCGTGGACGGGAATACGATGTTCTACTTCTCGCTGGGAACGGAGGTTTACTATGTGGTATCCGCGGCGGACGACCCGGACGCGGTGATTTACGACGTGGGGGATGAAGTCACGATCACGTATTATGTGGAGGATGAGGAAGACGGCAGCACGATCCTGACCGGCGTCTCGGTTGAGGACGCAGCTATTATGTAATCGTTTGAAAAGAACAAAAGATACCTGGAGAAAGAGAATTCGAAACTATGGTTGGAACAGGCACATTGATTAACGTCGCGGCCATTGTGGCGGGCGGCCTGATCGGTTTAGCCGGAAAACGTCTGATGAACGACCGGCTGCAGGAAACATTGATGAAAGCAACCGGCGTATGCACAATGTTCATCGGCATATCCGGGGCACTGGAAAAAATGATGACCATCAGCGACGGGGCGCTGAGCTCGCAAGGTTCGCTGATGGTGATTGTGAGCTTCGCGCTCGGAGCGCTGATCGGAGAGGGACTGAATATCGAGCAGCGCATCGAAACATTTGGAGAATGGCTGAAACGTAAGAGCGGCAATGCCGGCGACACTTCCTTTGTCAATGCGTTCGTGACCGCGTCCTTCACGGTCTGCATCGGCGCGATGGCGATTGTCGGCTCGATTCAGGACGGTATGTCTGGCGATCCGTCCACGCTGATGATGAAAGCCATTCTGGACTTTCTGATTATTATGGTGATGTCCGCCTCGATGGGGAAAGGGTGCATCTTTTCCGCAATCCCGGTCGGCATCTTCCAGGGCTCTATTACGATCCTGGCAAGCGTTTTGGCGCCGCTGATGACGGAGGGCGCTTTAAATGGCATCTCGCTGGTGGGCTCCATGCTGATTTTCTGTGTTGGCGTCAACCTGATCTGGGAGCATAAATTAAAAGTAGCAAATATGCTGCCCGCGATTGTGATCGCGGCAGTCTGGGGGGCGGTGGCATGAGCATTCTGATTTTTGGCGGTACGATGGAAGGACGCCAGGTATCCGAATATCTCGCAGAGCGCCATATTCGTCATACCGTCTGCGTGGCGACTGAATACGGGGAGGAAGTACTGCGGACAAATGACCTGAATGTTTATGGGAGAGTGGGGTCTTCTTGCCAGGTTCTGGCAGAAAAAAACATCGGGATCAAAGGAACGAAACACGGGGTATCGGTATCTGCTTCCGACACCGAATGGCGCACGGTTCATCAGGGGCGAATGGATGTGGAGCAGATGCGGGAATTTCTGCAGAACAATTTGTTTATGCTGGTGGTGGACGCGACGCATCCTTATGCCGTAGAGGTGTCAAAAAATATCCGGGAAGCGTGTGAGAAGGAGCAGGTGCCGTATGTGCGCTATCTCAGGCCGGAGAGCGGCGGTGCGACTGCGGATCATTGTACTTCTGAGACTGCTGACATGGTTGAAACCAATCGCGCAGCAGAAAGTGGAAATAATGCGGATGGAAATAATGCGGAATCGGAAGATGGCAGCATGATCGGTCATGATAGAGAATCGGATTGCAGCAGAAATTCAGACAGAGACAAGAAATCAGACAGCGACATTATGGCTTATAGCAGGTCAGAAAGAGAAAATGCAAACAATGACAGGCCGCCTGACGGAAATGAGAGGACTCCCTGGGCTGTTTATGTAGACTCAACCCTGGAAGCCGCAGAGTATCTGGAAACACAGAGAGGCAGTATCTTCCTGACCACCGGCAGCAAGGAGCTGCACGTATTTACGGAACATATCTCCGACAAAACCCGCCTGTTCGTGCGTGTCCTTCCAGCAGCGGAGGTGCTTACGTCCTGCCGTTCGCTCGGATTGGAAGGAAAACAGATCTGTGCTATGCAAGGGCCGTTTTCTACGGATATCAACATGGCAATGCTGCGCCAGACACATGCTTCTTTTCTGGTCACAAAGGATACCGGCGTCTCCGGCGGCTTTCCGGAAAAGCTGGAGGCGGCGCGGGAGTGCGGCATCACAGCAGTCGTCATTCGCAGGCCGAAGGAGAGCGGAGCAGGCTGGGACGAAGTGCGGGCAAGGATTGATGAGGCGCTGGGATGCACTGCGCAGGAACGGTCAGCTGTGAAAATGGATGAGGAACTTCAACAGCCCGTAATGAATCAGGATGCGGAGGCATTCGGAGAGCAGGAAAACAGCGGCTGCGCTTCCCCACGCCACATCAGCTGCATTGGAATCGGTATGGGAACGCCGGACACGATGACGCACGAGGCTGCCCGCGAAATCCGGGACGCGCAGATAATCTTTGGGGCGAAACGGATGCTGGAGTGTGCACAGACGCTGTTTCAAACAGCCGCTGTTCCGCAGATGGTAGCCGAATACAGCGCATCGAAAATCTATGCCTGGTTGGAGGCGCATCCGCAGGTACGGCGCGCCGCGATTCTGATGTCCGGCGACGTCGGCTTTTACAGCGGGGCGCGTCAGATTGCGGAAGTCTTCCCTGCAGGGGAAGTTCACTATTACTGCGGGATATCATCGGTCGTTTATTTTGCTTCGCGGATTCCGACCTCCTGGCAGGACGCAAAGCTTCTGAGCGCACATGGGAAGGATCTTGCGCTTACGAATTATGTAAAAAAATACCCCAAAATCATTCTTCTGGTCAGCGGAGAAAAAGATATCTCGCGCCTTTGTCTTCAACTGGTGCTTGGAGGGATGGGGTACGTAAAGGTTACCATCGGAGCCAATCTTTCTTACCCGGATGAGTGGATTGATATAGGGACTCCCGGGGATTTCCTGGACTATGCTGCGGATGTAGAGCAGCATCGGGAGAAACTTTTACAGCCAGAGGAATGTTTCGAATATACGGGCAGCTGCCCGGCGCCGGAGGAGGCCTCCGGAGCCGCTTCGTTTAAGCAGGAAGGAATAACAGATGGCGTCAGGACCGCTTTGCCGGATTTGGAATCAAAATGTTCCGTAGCGGGTCTGTATATCATGATGGTTGAAAATGCAAATGGCGGTCAGATCATCACGCCGGGCATCCCGGATCAGGAATTTGTGCGCGGCGATGTGCCGATGACGAAAGAAGAAATCCGGGCGCTCTCTGTTGCGAAGCTGCGCCTGAAAGAAGACTCGGTTGTATATGATATCGGCGCCGGCACCGGTTCGGTATCCATTGAATGCGCTCTGCTTTGCACGGCCGGATGGGTTTACGCGATAGAGCGCAATCCGGGCGGAACAGAGCTGATCCGGCAAAATAGCCGTCAGTTTGGAGCGGCTAATATTTCCATTATAAAAGGAACCGCGCCGGAAGCGCTGCAGGAGCTGCCTGCACCGACCCATGCATTTATCGGCGGCAGCTCCGGGAATATGCGCAAAATCATAGAGACCCTGTTAGAAAAGAATCCTTCCGTGCGCATCGTCATTAACACCGTCACACTGGAAAGCATTGCGGAAGTCATGAATCTGATTCGCAAGCTGCACCTTGCAGATGCCGACATCGTACAGATATCCGCGGCCAGATCCCGCGCTCTGGGCAGCTACCATCTGATGACCGCGCACAATCCCGTGTACATTGTGTCGTTCGGCGGAGAGAAAAGGGGAGTATCTGAATCTGTATAAAACCAGGTTTATACAGGAAACCGCACGATCGCCTTAAAGAGATCCCCGTCTGTCGCAATCTCAAACCGCCCGCCCTGCAGCTCTGTGAAGCTTTGTACGATGGCAAGCCCCAGCCCGCTGCCCTCGGTAGTCCTGGACTTGTCTCCGCGCACAAAACGATCGGTGAGGGAGGATGTATCAAAATTCAGCTCCGCGGCGGAGGTGTTTTTCACCGTAATGACAGCCTCGTTTGCAACAAGCTCCAGCTGTACCCATGCGCGTGTGCCGGGGAGAGCGTATTTAGCCACATTCACGAGCAGGTTTTCCAGAATTCGATAGGTTTTTTCTGAATCCAGTTCCAGAAGAATCCTGGAATCCGTGGTTTGCCGTGTGGTGTCATCCTGCGCTCCGGTATTACCGGATCTTCCTGCATCAGCATCAGGAATCGTATCATGAGATCCGGAAAATTGAGAGCGGGACGTGTCACCGGGGACATGCAGTCGGCTGGTATCCGGCGTGATCACCCGGCACTCGATGCCGGCCGCCTGCAGCCGGTCTTGCTGCTCTGCGACGGCCTGCCGAATCAGTTCTCCCATGTCCACAGGGCTTTTTTTGACTTCAATGTTGCCGCTTGCCGCCTTACTTACCTCAAACAGATCCTCAATCAGCTTTTTGAGCCGCAGGGATTTTCGGTCAAGGATGTCTACGTAGCTGCGGCGCTCCTCGCCGGAGATGGACTCGTCCTTCAGCAGATTGACGTAGGTAATAATCGCGGTCAGCGGCGTTTTCAGGTCGTGCGATACGTTCGTGATCAATTCGGTCTTCATGGCCTGGCTGCGGGTCTCTTCCTCGACAGCCCTGCGAAAGCCGACATTGATGTCTGCAAGCGCCTTCCTCAGGGGTTCGAAGATTCCCAACTCCTTTGCGGAACCGGCTTTTGATTTATCTGCAACGTAATTTACTGCTCTGGCAACCGTTTGCGCGATTTTTTCGGTCACCGATTCAGCATCTGTTTTAGAACCCTCCCGCATCGTTTTTCCCGGAGATTTCTGCGGGTTACCCTGCACGCCCTGTTTATCGTGCATCAGCGGATTTTCCTGTGACACCTGCTCATCGTGCATCAGCGGATTTTCCTGTGACACCTGTTCCTCGCTCATCAGCGGATTTTCCTGTGACATCGGTTCCTCGTTCATCTGCAGGTTCCCCTGCGCCATCTGTTCCGCCGTAAAAAGCAGCAACTGATATTCTTTTTTTACCCGATTCAGATATCTTCTCAGGATAAAAAAGAGAAGAACAGAATAGACGAGCAATCCGGCCGCGACCCAGGAAACGCACCAGGCTATGCCAAAGAAATAAATGGTTCCTTTGAAAAAGATGGAGCCGAAAAACAGGCAGCACATCAGCAAAAACAGGAAATTGACAAGGACTGCCCGGATGAGCCATCGGTCGGAACCTTCCCCAAGATCGATCGAAGTCAGGCTTCGGATAAACTGCCGGAATGCCTGCGAAAGTGCCAGACCAATGCGTTTCCCGTTCTGATAGAAAAAAGATTTCTCCCGGAACCAGCCTGCCGCGCCCATGTCAAACAGCTCCAGCAGAGACAGCACGGTCAGCAGCCAGACTCCGTAGAGAAGCATGCAGACGAAAAACGTCAGCGTAAGATGAATGGCGTCTGTGCCGATGGGATCCTGCTGCGCGTATAAATGACAGAATGAGATCAGGTACAGTTCCGCAAACAGACAGGACGGGATTCCGAGAATGGAAAGCTCTGCCGGAAAGCGTTTTACCAGGCGGCTGTCAAGTCTTATTTTTTTAAAAAACGGCAGAAAAACCGCCAGAAGCGCTAAAATTGCCAGAGCAGCCAGATAATACATTCCAAGGGTATTCTGGAGATGATCCCAGAAGCTGATATTCATGTCATATGTGTCATAATTCCAATCTTCTCTGAGACGGGGGAAAACGCCGACCGTGAGCAGGCTGCATACGGTCAGCAGGAGAGCTATCCAGGTAGACGATTTGCAATTTGTAACAGAGCGAACGATTTTATTGTTTTTCAATTTTGTATCCAACACCCCACACCACCTTTAAATATTTTGGATTTTTCGGATCGGTCTCAATCTTGGATCGAATGTTTCGAACATGTACCATAATGGTCTCTGTCGAAATGGCTTTTTCATTCCAGACCCTCTCGTAAATCTCATCCGCCGGGAAGACGCGTCCGGGATGGCGCATCAGAAGCGAGAGTATTTTAAACTCGATCGGTGTCAGCGTGACCGGCTCCCCGTCTGCCATCAGTTCCACCGTGTCTGTGTTCAGCTCCAGCCCGCCGACGATATACACGTGCTCCTGCGGCTGTCGGTTCTGCGCAAGCTTCAGATAGCGGGAATAGCGGCGAAGCTGCGAATGCACGCGGGCCAGAAGCTCCATTGGCGCAAACGGTTTCGTGACATAGTCGTCCGCGCCGATATTGAGCCCGGTCACCTTGTCGATTTCTTCGGATTTCGCCGAGAGCATGATGACCGGAAAATCATATTTTTCCCGGAGCCGCATCGTCATCGTGATTCCATCCATTACCGGCATCATGATGTCAACAATAGCCAGATGAATCTCTTCCGTTTCCAGTATCTCTAACCCTTCACGGCCGTTTTGCGCCTTAAATACTTCATAGCCCTGATTTTTCAGATAGATACCGATGCCATCGAGAATTTCCCGGTCATCCTCGACGACAAGAATATGGTATGTGTCCATGAATAAAATTCCTTTCTAAAACATGTGATGGATCTCCGACGGACTGCACAATTTTATTCCCGCGAAGGCGGGCTTTGAACAGATGTTCCGGCAGTCTGCATCATCATTCCATATGCATTCTGCCCGCCTGTTTTGCAGATGCCACAGTACTGAAATCCCGATGCAAACTGCTTTTATCTTTTGTGAGAGTAACAGGAAAAAATAAAAACAAGGCAGGCAGTTCTCAAAATGTTATCCAAAGAAATCCGAAAGAATTTCTAAAGATGGAAGCTCGGGTGTGTTTAAGTATAACTTTTTTTCTGACCTGCCGCAATCCCGTTTATGTCAGAAAAAGAAGCGCACGCCTGGTAAACCTGGCACAAAGGAACCGAAAAAGAATCGAAAAAGAACCGACAGGTTCTTATTCATGAACAACAGGAAACCAGAAGGCAGGATTTTGCTAAAATAATGCTAAAAAATTTTTCTTGCCACCTGAGGCGTTGATTTATCTGCGAATTTATATATAATAGACAGAGGCGAATATAACCGCGCAGCAAGAACCTGCCTGAGCTTCTGAAAACGAAGGCGGGAGACTGTTGCGTGAATCTGTTTCCGTGCACGAGAGAAGGCCGGAAAAATCGTCTGTCTGTATGGTGGGCTGCGTCGAGACTTTTATGGCTCGCGATTCGCGCTCCAGGCGGTGCAGGGATGCGTAAGTTATTTCGTAACAGCTCCTTAGATGGAACGGTCAGGAAAAGATGCGGGTATTAAGGGGGAAATTATGGATACATGCAAAATCGGTCTGGACTTTCTGGGCGGTGCGATGGAGGTTGGGGCAAGCTCGGTTCTGGTTGAAATGTGCGGGCAGAGAATTCTGCTTGACGCGGGGATCCGCCAGAAGGCGGGAGCAGATCCGCTTCCGGATTTTCGAAGGATACAGGAAAAGGGCGGCCTGGACGCCATCGTGGTCAGCCATGCCCACATGGATCATACCGGAAGCCTTCCGGTTATCAGCAAGGCCTATCCGAACGCCCGGATTTATATGACCTCAATGACCATCGACCTGACAAGGGTGCTGCTTTACGACAGCATTAAGCTGATGAACCGGCAGGAGGAAGGAATCCCCGCTTACGCCGAAAAAGATGTGGAACAGCTCTTTGGCAGGATGCTGGCGGTTCACTATGAACAGCCGATGGAGATTTTGCCGGGCATTACGCTGACGATGTATCAGGCGGGACATATCGCGGGGGCGGCGTGCGTATATCTTACGAGCAGGGAGGGCTCCCTGTTTTATTCGGGTGATTTCTCCGCGTTCGCGCAGAATACAATTGAGGGAATCCGAATCCCGAAGCTTCGTCCGGATGTGGCGATTGTTGAGTCCACATACGGCGACCGTCTGCACTCGAACCGGCAGGTGGAGGAACAGACGCTGGTGGATACCGCTGCGGAGTGCATTGAAAAAGGCGGAAAAATGCTGATTCCGACCTTTGCGCTGGGACGCGCGCAGGAGGTACTGCTGATTTTGAAACGGGCAATGAACAGGGGCGAGCTTCCGAAAACGAAGGTTTATGTGGATGGCATGGTGCGGGATATGAATATCGCGTACAGCCGCAATCCGTGGTTCTTGAAGAATGCGCTCGCGAAGAAAGCGGAGCGGGGCGGCGATCTTTTTTACTCTGACGAAATCGTTGCGGTGGAGCCAAAGGACAATCGGGACGATCTGCTCAAAACGGCCGGCCCGGCGATTTTTGTCGCAAGCTCTGGTATGCTGACAGGAGGACCGAGCGTAGAGTACGCCAGGAAGATTGCGCCGATGGAAAATGGCTATATCGTAATCACCGGCTACCAGGACGAGGAAGCGCCGGGCCGGCAGATTGTGGAGCTTCTGGACTCGGAGGCGGAAGACCGTGTCCTCACTTTGGGCGGAACGAGAGTGCCGGTTCGCTGTACCCTGCGCCGGGCCGGGCTTTCCGCGCATGCGGACAAGGCCGAAATCGAGAGCCTTCTGGAACGGCTGTCCGCAAGGAACGTATTTCTTGTACATGGAGATAAGGATGTGATTCCAGCTCTGGCAAAGAGTCTGCAGCTGGATTACCGTACCAGAGTTTTTGTTCCGAAGGATGGAGATTCGGAGGAAATTTTCTTAAAAAGCCCCAGACAGCAGCTGAAAAAAAGCTTCCCCTGGTCGATGCAGCGGGTGGGAAGCCCAGATGGAAAAGAATGCGAGCTCTATCATTATCTGCAGGAGCATTATCCGAACGGTAAATTTACGATCGCCGAGCTTGACTATATCTGGAGCGGCAGGCATAACCTTTCGGAGGAGGAATTGGAGGCATTTCAGGAAACACTTTCCGCAAGCCCTTATTTTGAGAGAGACGGGAAACGGCTGTTCCTTTTTGTCTGCAGAAGCGAGGAAGATATCCGGGAAGACGAAAAGAAGGCCAATACGATGACGCCGCAGCGGCTGCAGCAGGAGATAGAGGAGTGTTTTGACGGATTCCCATACCGGAAAATCAGCTACTTTATGGAAAAAGAGGAAGTGCTGCTTCTCTTTGATTTTCCCAGGGAAGTTGAGGAGCGGTTTGACAGGGCCGCAGAGCTGTTTTGGGAGAGAACCGGCTGGACTGCGCGGAAAAGTGAGGAGCCAAACGAACACGCCATGCAGACATATCTGCATACGAAGCTGGGAAACGCCGTGCAGAAAATCTCCATCCGGAAAATGGATTCTGCCGTAGTCGTGCGGCTGCTGCGAATGCCCGGGGAACGGACGACAGAGAATCAGCCGACAGAGAACCGGTCATCAGGAATCCCGGCATATACATCCGGCAAACCGGACGATTCGGGTTCGGATGTTCAGAGGAGTTCGGAAGCAGCGGAACCGGAACAGATTCTGGAGGAGACAGCCAGAGAATTTGAGCGGAAGACCGGATACCGCCTGATTTATGAAGGGGAGGCGGTCAAGATGGCCGCCGCGGGCGAGGAAGAGTTATCCGGGGATAGCAGCCGGGCTGCGCGAAAAGCCGCAGCCTGCCGGGGCGCTGATGCGGATGGGCGTACCGAAAAAGATTTCTTCCTGCCATCTGTCCCTGGGGATGGAAAAACAGGAAAACCGGGTGCACAGGGAAATCCGGTCAAACCTGTGGAGCAGAATCTCGCGATGTCCTGCATTGATCTGGAATTTGCCGGGGAGAACTATGCCCCATATAAAAAAAGTATTATGAATGACCAGTACGGAAAATTCATTCAGCTATCGTTTCTCTCCCCCGGGCTGGGACTGCGCCAGAAAGAAATCCTGCAGCGCATCGCGGATCAGACCGGCTGGCGCGTGCGCATCGCTCCCGGTGTGAACCAGAATGCGATCCAGTCTCTGGCACAGCGAATCTGCCGGGAAAATGGCGTGGATCTGCGAAAGCTGCCATCCTACCTGCCGGGCACGAAGACGCTGGTGTTAAAGCCTGCGGCGGCATCGGAAAAGATGGATGAGATATGCCGGATACTGGAAGAAGAGACGGGAATTGCGTGCCGGGCGGAATGATTGTTCCTTTATGATTATGAAAGGGGACAGGTTTTATGACAGCCGCTGCTACAGAGCAGCGGCCGGGGTGACGGAAACTGTAATTTTTTCATAGTCTCCGCTGTGGGCCAGATAGCGCTGCAGATCGGAGGTGTTCCGGCTGATTACGCCGTCGAACCGGGTCTGCGCGTCAAGACCAAAGGCAAGGATGTCCATACCGGCGCTGCTTTCTGTCCAGAATCGGTCTTCGCAGCCTTCCTTTGCCCAGCGATTGGGCAGATATTCATGAAATCCGTGTTCGGTGAGAAGCTCCGAAGCTTCCTTTAACTGGGCCTGCGCGGCCGAATCATCCATCCGGTCGTTTCCGGCGCAGCGCTGCAGGAGTACGTGACAGACATCGCGCCGAACGGTTTCCAGAACAGAGCGGCGGAATCCCCATTTTGAAATTGTCTTTTTCCCATATAAGAGGACAAACCCCATCACGGCTCTCTGGTCAGCCCGCAGAAAGCCGGAGGAGATATAGGGCAGTTGTTCTCTGTAGTTCAGGTAGTCCAGATGAATGAAGTCTTCCGGCTCCAGGGAAATCATTTCTAGATCATATCTTGATACATGGCAGCGATTATAAAACGGCATATTTGCGCCGTTGATGTCGGCCGGTGATACCCGCATTGTGATCGGCGTACCCTCCGGGACGTCATAAAAGGTGCGGATCATGCGGATTAGCTGGTCGAAATCCGTTCCGGACATGATGGAGGCACACCCTCCGCCGAGACGGATTGCTTTTACCTGACAGTCGGTAAACTCCTCTGTATTGGCTTTTAATTCCAGCGCCAGCGCCATAATATACCTGTGAATCAGGCCGGTATCGCGGCCCTCCGTTACAGAACGGCTGCAAAAGGAGCAGTGACGTGAGCAAAATGGTATATTCAGTTTCATTACAATGGCGTGTTTTTCTGTATGTTCCATATCGATTTCAACCCTTTTCAGTTTGTTATCATCCTCTTTAGAAGCGCCCGCGAAGCGGAAATGAGAGCTTACTAAGCAGTTCACAGAGGCGGATCGGCAGCTTTGTTAAAGCTTCCGAACCACCTCTGTGTCAAATAATCAGGCTGCTATAAAATTCGAGACAACAGTTTTATAGCTGGTCAGGAGCGATCATGCGGTCGCCTGTGCAAGGCAGTCTGCCACCGCGTCCTGGATCGCCTGTACGGAGAAGGAGAGCGTGCTGGAGGAAACCGCGTCCACATCTGCGGACTGTGCTTCCAGAATCGCCGCTGCCATTGCTTCCTTAGTATCGCTGGTGAGGAGATCCTGATCGCCGGAGGAAGCGATCGTGCAGCCGATGATTGCGTCCTCGGAGAATTCCATCGTCACAGTTACAGTGCTATAGCCGGTATTCTGTGAGGAGGAGTAGGTGCCTGCGTAGTAGATGCCGTTCGTTGTGCGCTCTTCCGTTTCCTCTTCGGTGGTGCCGATGCCTGCTTCCAGGTGGCCTTTCAGGTATTCAGCTGCCATGTATCCGGTCGTAAACGCGCTGCCGCAGCTGTTGCCGGCGGTCGGTGTATGATACTGGATACCATAGCGCTGTCCGCAGCAGTTGCCGACTGCGTACAGGCCCGGAATCGGGGACTTGGATGCGTCCAGTACCCGGTATTCGCCGTCCGTACACACGGCTGCGTGCTGGCAGAGGCCACCGGACGGATTGCCTCCGGTCACAGCCGTCGCGCCGAAGAACGGAGCTTTTTCGATTTTAAAATGCATCATAGAGCTGTCTGCGCCCCAGTCAGAATCATAGCCTGCATCGCACAATTCATTCCAGTGCTCAATCTCATCGAGAAAGCCCTGCTTTGCGTCGCCTTCATAGCCGAGAATGTCAGCCAGCTCATCCAGCGTATCCGCCGCGTACACCGTGGAGGGATCGTTGCCGTAGCGCGCGAATGCCTGCACCGAGAACCCGTCCGGGCCGGTCACATAGTTAGCCATATCCTCGCGCACCTTCTCAATCATATATTCATTGCTTCGATCCATGACCTCGTGGCCATAGCTCTGATATTCGCAATAATCGTCCCAGTTAGCGTCTGTGACAATCGACATTTTCAGACCGGCGGGCATCATATCCAGATAGCCGATGGAGCCGTGCTTTGTCAGTGTCTCGTTGAAGAAACGCTTGCCGTCGTCGCCGAATACCGGCCAGCAGCCGCCAAATGGGAAGCTTGGTTTGCTGTTGATTCCCGCTGCCTGTCCGGCTCTCGGGCCTGCTTCCATCGTAGCGCCCGCCCACAGCATCATGCGGATACCGGAACCATCGCGGCCCATGGAAGAAATATTGTTCGGATCAGTCCGGTCCAGACCGTAGGACCATGCCAGGTTGCGGAGCGTGTCACAGAGATCCAGACGCATATCCGGATTGCCGCCGAAGTCTCCGGCCGCCACAATCACTGCCTGTGCGTTTACCTGGAAATAATTACCTTCTACATCAGTGAAAATTGCGCCGGTCACTTGTCCGTCACTATGTACCAGAGTCAGTCCCTGAGCGCCGTAGATGTATTGTGCGCCGAGTTCGACCGCCTTCTGCTGCAGCAGGCGGACGGTATAGGGCCACATATTATTGTTTGAGTTCGTATCCGTCCCTGTATCACGCCACTGGCACATAGCCGTATAATAGTTGCTGCCGTTGCAGGGATTCTGATAGTTCGCATTGCCCTTGTAGTTTACCGCATGCGCGTACTTTTCCACATAATCGGAATCCAGATAGGAGAGCGCCCAGTCGAGAACTTCTCCGGAATGCTGTGCGTAATCCTTCACGATCTGCTGGTTTGCGTGTCCGAGAGCCTTCAGCATGTATTCATTGAAGATCTCCATGGGATCATATTCCTCCGCACCCTTATCCAGGAAGAAGTTGGAATTGTACATCGCGAGGTCGCATGCGTAGTTGTCATACTCGTCCCAGGTCTGAACCTCGCAGCAGATGACATTGAGTCCCTGATCTGCGCAGTGAAGCGTTGCGGATGTCCCGGCCTGACCGGATCCGATGACCAGTACGTCGCACTGCATCACGGATGTTACCTTGCCGGACAGATCCGGCTCATCGCCCAGCCACGCGGGCTTGTTGTTCATAAACTGGCTCTCCGGGATTCCCAGCGGATCGACCATGCCGACCATCATGGAACCACTGATATCACCATTGCCCTTCTGCTCAATGTACTCTTCCGGTGATTCCGGAGCTTTTGCGTCCGGGTCAGAGCCGCGGTTTGCCTGAGAATAGCTGGTCGCAAAAATATCATCCCAGGTGATGGTGCTGCCGGCTGAAGAAGCGGTTTCTTCGGCGGCTGCCGTTTCTGTGAGAGCCTCTGTTTCAGCCTCTTCTGCCATGGCAAGCGGGCTGCCCAGAATTCCCGCTGCCGCTACGCCAAGAGCTCCTGCCGCACTGCCCTTGAGAAAATCGCGGCGGGAAATACTTTTACCTGATTGTTTCATTAAAAAAATCCTCCTTATTTTTATATTTTTAACTCTGTTTTAAAGTATACGCCCTTTTCGAATACTGCGGAATTTCAATAAATCAATCGACTTATCAGATTTTTCGATAAGCAGGCTTGCGTAATTGACGCATCCATTTTATAATACAATGAACGACATAAATCGTTCCACATGAAAGCGCTTTGCTGTGAAATCCGGCAAAACCGTTGTCCTTTTAAATAATGAACTTATTTTGCAGTGAAATCCAATGGAAGTGTATTTCACTTGGACGCTTTTTTTCTTATGAACCGGTCAGGCCGGGGATGGGGGACTAATTTATGAATCAGCAGAAGATATCCTGTTTTCTTGCGGTAGCGGAAACCCTGAGTTTTTCCAAAGCAGCCAGGAAACTCTATATGTCGCAGTCTACGGTTACCTATCAGATTCAGTCGCTGGAGCATGAACTGCAGATTGATCTGTTTTGCAGAAATACCACGTCTGTCAGTCTTACCGGAGCCGGACAGATTTTTTTGAAAGACGCGAAAAAGCTGAATGAGATGTATCTGCGGATTGAGCAGAACATGAAGCAGATCCGGGACAGACGGCCGTTCACATTTGCTGTTATGCCATCGATGATTCTGTTTGAAGGCGACCGCCTTCGTTCTCTGATTCGGGAACTGGAACAGCTTTCTGAACATCCGGTAGAAACGATAGTAGTTCAGGATACGCAGAAGAGCATGATGGAGATCCTCGAGGGACGGATCGATTTTCTGTTTATTGGCAGAGAATTCTGTGAACCATGGGCCAGACAGCTGAAGATTGTTCCGCTGTATAATAGCAGATTGTTTGTCATGCTTTCCTCATCTCATCCGCTGGCTGTTTTAGAGGAAATTGGCTCGAAGGATCTGGAAGGAGAGACGGTGTTTCTGAGCGATGAAGATCCCTGTTTTTTCCCCGTGATAAAAAATACTTTGCTTTGCAGAGGCATCTCTGTCTCTTATCGAACTTTGCAGTCTTATCAGATTCTGCTCCCATTTGTCGAGATGAATCAGGGAATCAGTTTTACTGTGAGTCGGTTTCCCGTTCCGGAATCTGTATGCTTTCGTCCTGTCAGTCTGGGTGTAAATATCCAGATTTCGCTCTGCGCTGCGGCAAGTAATCCGGCGCCGGAGATTGCCATGTTCGCAGATGCGGTACAGAGGTTTGTACAAAAACATCCGTCAGAGGACTGGAAGCTCGAATGTTAAACCTGTAAATCACATTACCTTTAAGATTCCCCTGCGGAAAAAACTGAAAAACGGTATCTGCAAGTATTCCCAAAGCGGAAGAAAATGTTCGTGAAAATATGAGGAGAACAGGTTTTATGATAATGGAAGCAAAAATCGAAAAGAACGGAAAAAGTATTATGAAAATGGATACCGGAAAAAGGATAATCCTTGAAAACGCACGTTACAAATGATATATTTAACAGGTATGCTGACCCTTCTGGCTGAAGGTAAGGGAGAACCGGCGCGGATCTGTCTGTCCGGTGTCTGCAACAGGAAAACTTGAGAAAGGATTTATCTGAAATATGGGAGAGAGGATTACGGGGCATACAGAGCTTTTGACTTTAATGGCGTACCCGATCCGGCATTCGAGCTCGCCGGCCATGCACAATGAGGCGCTGTCTTATCTGGGACTGGATTATGCCTATCTTTGCTTTGAGGTTGACCAGAGCAATCTGCGCGAGGCGATCATGTCGATGCGGGCGCTGAAGATCCGGGGCGGAAATATTTCCATGCCGAATAAAATCGCCGTGATGCAGTATCTGGATCAGCTGACGCCGGAGGCAAGGCTCTGCGGAGCAGTGAATACGATTGTGAATGACGACGGGGTGCTGACCGGGCATATCACCGACGGGATTGGATACATACGCGGGCTTTGGGATCACGGGTTTGATATCAAAGAAAAGAAAATGACCATTGTCGGAGCCGGGGGAGCGGCGAAAGCGATCCAGGTGCAGGCGGCGCTTTGCGGCGTCCGGGAGATGTCCATTTTCAATATTCATGATAAATACTGGGATCGGGTAAAGGAAACGACGCGTCTTCTGAATGAGGAGCTCGGCTGCCGGACAACTCTCTATGGGCTCGAAGATCTGGATGCGCTGAAGGAACAGATCCACGACAGTGACCTGCTCGCCAATGCGACGGAGGTTGGCATGACGCCTCAGAAAGAATGGACCTACATTCCGGATATCAGCTTTTTCAAACCGGGCATGCTCGTGACGGATGTGATTTACGCACCGTCCAAAACGAAGTTCCTGAAAATGGCGGAGGAAGCCGGGTGCGACACGATGAACGGGTTTCCGATGATGCTGTTTCAGGGCGCGGAGGCTTTCCGGCTGTGGACCGGGCGGGACATGCCGATCGCCCATATGAAGGAGTTCCTGCATATTTGAAATCGCTGCGTTTTTCATGATTCTCAGGAGCTTAAGAATAGCTGTCTGCTATGTCATAAGGTGTCGGCTGTGCCGACGGATCTACGCTTCGCTTCGGTCGGCGAATATCCCGCATGAAATGTGGGATGCCACCCGGCGAGGGCTTAACGAGTGCCACTGGCACTCAGTGCCCTTATGACTCCGGCTGCCTGGTTCGTTGCTTTGCGGGGAATTAAAAAATTTATGTTACAGGGGGAAAGGGACAAATGAAGGTATTAAAATGGCTGGATGAGAACCTTGAGGAGGTCATTCTCATTCTGCTGCTGATCGCCATGGTGTGTATCATGGGGATCCAGGTGGTGGCAAGGTATTGTTTTAACCAGTCTTTGAGCTGGTCGGAGGAGCTGACACAGTATCTGTTCGTGTGGGCGACCTTTATCAGTGTAAGTTATTGCGTGAAGAAACGGATCTCCATCAAAATTGAACAGCTGCTGAATATACTGCCCGAGCCGGGGCAGACGGCGCTGCGGCTGTTTCGCCACACGGTTGTGTTTATTTTCTGCATCATCATGCTGCCATACTGCCTGCGCTACCTGCAGCAGTCGATCGAGCTGGAGGCGACCAGCGCGGCGCTGGGAATACCGATGTACTATATTCAGTCGGCTCCGCTTGTCGGGTTCCTGCTGCTGACCGTTCGTGTGGCACAGGCCTGGTGGCGTGAGGCGAAAAAGATGAAAGGAGTGTTTACAAAATCATGACTGCGATTATTATGATTATTTTTGTGCTCCTTCTGATTCTGGCTGTTCCGGTCGGGCTGACGGTGGCGATCACGAGTATGCTGCCGAGCCTGTTCTCGGAATCATTTACCGTGAGCGGCGTCTATGTACTGCGGTCGATGCTGGGCGGCGTCAATTCCTACCCGCTTCTGGCAATCCCGATGTTTGTCCTTTCCGGAATTATTATGTCCAGAGGCGGCGTTTCCAAAAAGCTGTTCGAGGTGTTTACCTATTTTGTCGGGAAAATGACGGCGGGCGTTCCCTGCGCGGTTGTGATCACCTGCCTTTTCTTTGGCGCGATTTCCGGTTCTGCTCCGGCGACCGTGGCTGCGGTCGGCAGCATGACGATTCCCCTGATGCTGGAGATGGGCTACGACAAAAAGTTCTGTGTGGCGCTGGTCGCGACCGCAGGAGGGCTGGGCGTGATCATCCCGCCGAGCATTCCTTTCATCCTCTATGCGCAGGCGACCGGTACCTCGGTCAGCGATATGTTCCTCGCGGGCATTATCCCGGGGATTCTGATCGGTCTGATTTTGATGTGCTATGCAGTCTTTTACTGCAAAAAGCATGGCGAGGATAAAGCAAAAATCAATGTGATGGTGGATGATCTGCATGCGCGCGGCTTCCGGAAGGTCTTTTTCTCCAGCCTCTTTGCGCTGCTGACTCCGGTGATTATCCTTGGATGCATTTACACGGGCGTGACCTCGCCGACCGAGGCGGCCGTGATCTCCGTCTTTTATTCCCTCATCATCAGCCTGTTCGTGTACCGGACGCTGAAGATCCGGGATCTCTGGGGCATCTTCCGCGAGGCGGTGCGGACCTTCTGCCCGATTCTGTTTATCCTGGCAGCTTCGGTGGCCTTTTCACGCATCCTGACGCTGATGCACGTGCCGCAGACGGTCTCGGCATGGATGACCGGCTCCTTTACCAATAAAATTGCCCTGCTGCTCGTGATCAATCTGGTGCTGCTTGTGGTCGGCATGGTGATGGATACCAGTCCCGCGATCCTGATTCTTGCGCCGATCCTGCTTCCTATTGTGGAGTCATTTGGAGTCGACGCGGTACACTTTGGTATCATTATGGTCGTGAACCTGGCCATCGGCTTTGTGACGCCGCCGATTGGCGTGAACCTGTTTGTGGCCAGCTCGCTCTCCGATGTGCCGGTGATGGATATTGCGAAAAAAGCGATGCCGATGATTATTCTGTTTTTCGTCGCGCTGCTGCTGATTACATATATTCCGCAGATCAGTCTGCTGCTGGTGTAAATATCGTTTAAGAAAGAGGATACGAAATGAAACGGAATTTGAAAAGCTATTTAGCGAAGGCGATGCTGGGCGCGGCACTTGTACTTTCCTGCGGCTGCTGTGCACAGGCGAAAACACAGGAGTACGCCTGGGTACTGGCCACGGCGAGTCCGGAGGACACGGTTACACAGATTTACGCGGAGAAATTTGCCGAGGAGGTGGAAAGCCTCTCGAATGGGGAAATGCGGATTGAAGTCTATGCAAACAGCTCCCTTGGCGGCGATACCGAGCTGATTGAGTGCTGCATGACCGGAGATATCCCGTTTGTGGTGCAGAATACGGCGCCTCAGGTGAGCTATCTCCCCAGACTCTGCCTGTTTGACCTGCCCTGCGTGTTCAATTCGATCAACGAGCTACACGAGGTGTTGGATAACGAAGAATTTATGGAAAAAATCAATGAAATATATGCAGAGAAGGGGCTGGAGCTGCTTGGCATGAGCGATCAGGATTTCCGCGTCATGACTTCCAATGTAATGGTAGAGTCTCTGGAGGACTTTTCGGGGATTAAGATTCGTACGATGGAGAATTCATACCATATGGCCTTCTGGAAGGCAATCGGCGCGAATCCGACTCCGATGTCCTTCTCTGAGGTCTATATCGGACTGCAGCAGAATACGATTGACGCGCAGGAAAACCCGTATGAGGTCATCGTTTCCAACAATTTCTATGAGCAGCAGGATTATATTATTCAGACGAACCATCTGCCTCACCTGCTGAGCCTGATCGTGAGCGAAAGCTTCATGGAATCTCTGGAGGAGGAAGAACAGGCGATCATCCGTGAGGCTGCGGCCATAGCCTGCGCTTACGCGAGAGAGCAGGCGCAGGAACGTGTCGCGGACCGTATTGCGATCTGCGAGGCGGGCGGAGCTGAGATTATTGAGATTTCGGATGAGCTTCGCGCCCAGATGCGTGAGGCCGCCGCTGATCTGTACGAGGAGATTCGTATGGTCGTGGCCGACGACGACCTGTATTATACGTATATAGGAGAGTAGCGTCTTCGTATTTCTGGTAAATCTTATAGAGGGGCTGTTCGCGTTTATAATGGATCCTGCTCCAGGGTGCTGCTATAAAAGAGTTAAAGCAGATCGCAACACCAATGGCTTTGACACGTAGAAATTCGCATTCAGATATAACAAATATGAAAAAGGAGATTACAAAGATGCTGCATTTGCCGAGAGTCATGTTTGCCGCGCCTGCAAGCGGCAGCGGGAAAACGATGATCACCTGCGGGATTCTGCAGGCGTTCTGTGAGCGCGGCCTGCATCCGGCCTCCTTTAAATGTGGTCCGGACTACATTGATCCGATGTTTCATTCGAAGGTGATCGGCACGCCTTCGCGGAATCTGGATACCTTTTTCACGGATGAACCGACGACCCGTTACCTGTTTGCAAAGACCGCGAAAAACGCCGGGATCTCCGTGCTGGAAGGGGTCATGGGCATTTATGATGGCCTTGGCGGGATTTCCGTAAAAGCTTCCTCCTATGATTTGGCGCAGGCCACGGATACGCCGGTCATTTTAATTGTGAATGCGCGCGGCATGAGCCTGTCGGTGATCCCGCTGATACAGGGATATCTGAACTATCCGGAGCCTTCATCTGAGCGGGAAACTCTGCATGGCCGGAGAAAGACTGGACAGATCCGCGGCGTCATTCTGAATCAGACGACGAAAATGACATATCTCTTATTAAAAGAAGAGATTGAAAAACAGACCGGAGTGCGCCTGTATGGCTACGTCCCGAGACTGGATGACGCGGCGGTGGAGAGCCGTCATCTCGGTCTGGTGACGCCGGGAGAGATTGCCGGCCTGAAGGAACGGCTGACACACCTGGCGTCGGAGCTGGAGAACTGCCTCGATATGGACGGGATCCTGGCGCTGGCGCAGGAGGCGGAGGACTATGAGGACGATGCCCTTGAATTGCCGCAGAGTGTGAGGATACTGGCAGGTGAGAAAAAATGGATGCCGGAAGCGGCGGGACATGCCCCGCGCATCGCTGTCGCGCAGGATGAGGCCTTTTGCTTTTATTATCAGGACAATCTGGATTTACTGGGGATGCTGGGCGCGGAGCTTGTGCCGTTTTCCCCGCTGTATGATGCGCAAATCCCGGAGCAGGTCAGCGGCCTGATCCTGGGCGGCGGCTATCCGGAGCTCTACGCGGCGCAGCTTTCCGGAAATGAATCTATGCGGACATCTATCCGGGGGAGCATTGAGAGAGGTTTGCCTTACCTGGCTGAGTGCGGCGGATTCATGTACCTGTACGAGACGATGGAGGATATGGATGGCAGGGCATGGCCGATGTGCGGCTGCATCCGCGGCAGATCGTACCGGACACAGAAGCTGGGGCGGTTCGGATATATTGAGCTTTGCGTGAATGGGGATCATTCGGATGACAATGGCGGCGAACAGCGGCAGGCTTCCGGTTTTCTCCTGCCCGGCGAAACGATTCGTGCGCATGAATTTCATTATTTTGACAGCACAGATCCGGGAGATTCCTGCACAGCCAGAAAGCCGACGGGGAGCCGCAGCTGGAATTGTGTACATGCCACAGACCATAGCGCAGCGGGGTATCCGCATCTGTATTATTGGTCCAATCCGAAATTCGCCAGGCGGTTTCTTGAGAGCGCAGCCAGGTACAGGGTGCGCATTCATGTGATTGATTGAGAAATGGCACACGGTCTGATGTGCAAAATGTGTGCAGAATTGCTCCATCGCAGTCCGGGACAGAATGAGAATGAAAAGAAATAAGTATCAGAAAGTGAGCAATGCTATAGGTTAGCCGTAGTCTGGGACAGGATGGGAATTGGAAGAGGTGATGATCAGAAAGGAGTGAACGACAGAGGATGGAGTTGATTGATAATACGACAGCAATCATGCAAATAAAAAAACAGCTGCCGGAAATAGAACCCTATCGGAAAGACGAACAGATTGAACTGCCGTTCACGAAAGATTTTTCTCTTCGATTTTGCTGGAGCAGCAATGCCCTGGAGGGAAATACGCTGACGTTGGAGGAAACGGTTTCCGTTATCGAATATGACGAAGTCCGGAGTGGTCATACCTACAGCGAATACCGGGAAGCGAAAAATCTGTACGCAAGTGTTCAGACGCTGCTGCTTCCGCTGAAGCCCCGCACAGTGTCGGAAGAATGGATCAGACAGGCAAATGGAATTATTATGGGGGAGGAAGGCCGCTATCGCAGCAGAAAAGTATACATTGGAACTTTGGCAGAGGCGGTTCATTACCCGCCGGAACCGGAACGAGTGCCGGAATTAATGAAACGGCATTTGGAAAAATGGAACCGGAAATATGATAAAATTTCACTCACGGAAGAACTTTATGGTTCGGGAAACGGGTCGGATCTGCTGAAAGAGGCTTTTCAGATGCTGGCGGAAGAACATATGGAATTTGAAGCAATTCATCCGTTTTTGGATGGAAACGGGAGAACCGGGAGGATGGTTCTGAACCAGCGTATGATGAATCTGCTTCTCTTGCCGGTTGCGATCGAGCCGACAGGGGAGTATCGCCGTGCGTTTCGCCGCTATGAAAAAAATGGCGATTCTTCTCAAATGGTTCATATTCTTTGCAAGGGAGAGCTGGATGCGATTGATCGTATGAAGCTTCTGATTGAGAAGGCTGCGGGACAGGAAGAATTGCTTTCTCACTTCGAGGAATGAGAATGATACAAGGGAAGCTGAATATTATGTAACGGGAAAACGCAGAAGTAATAAACGAGATTCGCAGAAGTGAATAAACGAACCTCGCAGAAGCGAATAAACGAACCTGGCAGGAGTGAATAAACGAGATTCGCAGAAGTGAATAAGCGAACCTCGCAAAAGTGAATAGACAAGATTATAAGGAGGAAAGGATCCCATGGAGGAATTACAATTCAAACAGATTCTGGAGACCATCGTTCCGGGTGATGAAAAAGCGTCGGAGCTGTGCCGCGCGCGATGGAACAGCATCGCGAAGCCGCTCCACAGCCTTGGCTGGATGGAGGACGCCATCGCGCGGATCGCGGCGGCGCAGCACAGTGCCGATGTGCGGACAGCAAAAAAGATTCTGGTTCCGATGTGCGCGGACAATGGCATTGTGGCGGAGGGCGTGACGCAGACCGGGCAGGTGGTGACCTCGATTGTCGCGGAGAATTTTCTGGATGAAAAATCCTGCGCGGCGATCATGTGCCGCCTGGCGGGTGCGGACATTCGCCCGATTGACATCGGAATGGTGGTCGATACGCCGCGGGTGGAGAAGCGCAAGGTCGCATACGGGACCAGAAATTTTGCGAAGGAACCGGCGATGACGCGGGAAGAGGCCGTCCGTGCGCTCATGGTCGGAATCACCCTTGCGAAAGAGCTGAAGGAGCAGGGCTGCGACCTGATCGCGACTGGAGAGATGGGGATCGGCAATACCACGACGTCAAGCGCCGTAGCGAGTGCGCTGCTGGGCGTACCGGCTGTGGAAATGACCGGCCGCGGCGCGGGACTTTCGAGTGAGGGACTGAACACGAAAATCCGCGTGATCCAGGAAGCGATTGACCGCTGGAGTCTTTATGAGGCGGAGCCGCTTGCCGTGCTCTCCTGTGTGGGCGGGTTTGATATCGCCGGGATCGCGGGGCTCTTTCTGGGCGGCGCGGCGTACCATATCCCGGTGCTGATCGACGGGTTCATTTCCTCCGTCGGGGCGCTTCTGGCAGCGCGTCTGTGCCCTGCGGCAAAGGACTACATGCTCGCGACCCATGTCTCGAAGGAACCGGCGGCGCGCAGGATTCTGAAGACGCTTGATCTGGAGCCGGCGCTGGACGCCGGGATGTGCCTCGGGGAAGGGAGCGGCGCGGTAGCGGCATTTCCATTGATTGACATGGGCGCGGAGATTTACTACCGGATGAGCACGTTCGACCAGATTCAGGTCGAAGCGTATCAGGAACTGAAATAGGTCATCGGAACTCTATTTGCGTTGGATGACAGGGAATTTATCTGACAGGTTCTGACAGGATTGTTAAATTTTTATCCCCCCACGGGGCTTGTGCACCTTTTCAATTCGATTTATACTCATTTCGCCTGATGCGGTTTCGGTAGAAAGCGGGTACAGTCTGCCAGCAGGTGGCAGTTTGTATGGAGATGCTTGTGCAAAGGAGCGTCAGGCGAAAAGTAAAACGATTTACGTTGTTTACTATTACGAATCGAATTGGAGAGAGATGCAATGGGAGCTACACTGCGTAACGAAGATCAGAGCATGCTTCAGGACATACAGGACTACTGGTCGAAGCGCGCGAAAAGCTATTCGGAGGAAGTGCTCTATCAGATCGAGCATGAAAACGAGCGCCGATGGATGGAGGTGCTGCAAACATATTTAAAAGGAATACCGGGGAAAAAGGTGCTGGATATCGGAACCGGCCCAGGCTTTTTTGCAATCGGCCTGGCGAAAAGAGGCTACCAGGTGACTGCGGTGGACTATACCCGGAATATGCTGGAAGAGGCGAAAAAGAATGCGCAAAATCTGGCAGATCAGATTATCTTTTTGCAGATGGACGCGCAGAATCTGGAATTCCCCGATGCGAGCTTTGACGCGATTGTCACCAGAAATCTGACCTGGAACCTGGAATCCCCGGGCGACGCCTACCGGGAGTGGCACAGGGTACTGAAAAAGGGCGGCGTCCTGCTGAACTTCGACGCGGGCTGGTACAATTACCTGTTTGATGACGAAAAAGCGCTTTCCTTTGAAGAGGACCGGAAGCGGGTCAGGAATGCGAAGATTAAGGATTTTGAAGCATATTCAGAGAGCAGCAAAATGGAAGAGATCTCCCGAAAGCTGATCTTAAGCCGCTGCAAACGGCCGCAGACGGATATCGAGATGCTGCGGCGCGCTGGTTTTAAGCTGATCTATACGGATGAACAGATCGGGGGTAAGGTCTGGAGCGAGACGGAGAAGGTGAACTTTGCTTCCCGGCCGATGTTTATGCTGCGGGGCGTGAAGTGAGCTGCAACCATTAGGACGAGGTAATATAAAAATTTATTTGGTAAATAATGATTCAGGCTGGCTGCCACAGGTTTATACTGTATGGCAGCCGGCCTGATTTTTTTCTTATTATACGGATTTACACTTCGCTTCGGTGTGGCACTAAGACGAAGCGTCAGCTCCCACGCGTGACTCGTTTTTCTAAAAGCCCCAGGACGCCGTACAGCATCATGGCGATTCCGCACAGAATGAGAATCGAGAGGATCAGGATGTCGAGCTTGAACACCTGGCTGGAGTAGATGATCAGGTAGCCGAGGCCCTGCCTTGCGCCGATGAATTCACCGATGACGACGCCGACGAGGCAGAGGCCGATGTTGACCTTCATATTGCTGATGACAAGCGGCAAAGTGCCTGGGAGGATAACCTTTGAAAGGACGTCCTTCCTGGTTCCCTGGAGGGTGTAAATCAGCCTGATTTTATCCGGATCCATTTCGCGAAAGCCTGTATACAGGTTCAGGATGGTGCCAAAGATCGCGACGGAGATGCCGGAGACGATGATGGATTTCAGGTTTGCGCCGAGCCAGACGATGAGCAGCGGCGCAAGCGCGGATTTCGGCAGGCTGTTCAGAACGACGAGGTACGGCTCGAGGACTTCGGATAGTGTCGTATTGTACCAGAGCAGAACGGCGCACCCGATCCCGAGCAGAACCACCAGCGCGAAGCTTGCGAGGGTTTCCGCAAGTGTTGTGCAGGTGTGCAGAAGAAGACTTCCGTCGCTCCACATTTGCAGGAAGGTCTTTGCCGCCCGCGATGGGCTGCTGAAAATGAAGCCGTCAATCCAGCTCTGACGCACAGCCGTTTCCCAGAGAAGCAGAAACAGGACGAGAATCAGAACCCGGATTGCCAGGATCCGGCGCTGGCGATTTTTTAATTTGCGTAAATACTGTTTTTGCGAGGCCGTCATTGTCACTTGTTCAGCTCCTTCCACAGTAGATTAAAATAGCCCTGAAACTCCGGTGTATTCCGCCGCTCGAGGGGTGTCAGGCGTCTGGGCGCCAGGCGCCTTTTTATTTCCGGCGCAGAAGCGTTGTCTGCGTTTGTTTCATGCAACAGAGTTTCGGCGGGAGCAGCTTTATCGTGCGCGTCCACAGGCTTCGATTCACATGAGAAGTTCGATTCGTTTGTTTCTGGGGCTGACTCTGTTTTATCGTGCGCATCTGCAGGCGCCGATTTATGTGAGAGGTTCGGTTTGTCTGATTTTGGGGCGGGCTGTGCTGTTATTTGCTCCTCCTCTGCGGCAAATTTCACATCCAGGATCGCGCGCAGCCGGGCAGGCCGCTTCGTCAGCACGAGGATCCGGTCTGCCATGCTGATGGCCTCGGAGAGATCGTGTGTCACGAGAAGCGCGGTCTTTTTTTCTTTTCGCAAAATTGCCGAGACGTCGTCGCAGACCGAGAGCCGGGTCTGGTAGTCGAGAGCCGAAAAGGGCTCGTCAAGAAGGAGCAGCTCCGGATCCGGAGCGAGGGTGCGGATCAGGGCGGCGCGCTGCCGCATGCCACCGGAGAGCTCGCCTGGGCGGGCATTGCGGAAACGCTCCAGGCCGTACTCTATCAGCATTTTTTCCACGCGCGCACGTGATTCCTCATTCAGCCGGTGCTGGATTTCCAGCCCGAGTGTGATGTTCCGGTAGATGGTGCGCCATTCAAAAAGGTGGTCTCTTTGCAGCATATATCCGATTCTGCTTTTATCGGTTTTGCCATGAAATAAAATCGAGCCGCTTTCGACAGGAAGCAGCCCGCTTATCAATGACAGCATCGTGGATTTTCCGCATCCGCTGGGTCCTACGATGGCAATAAACTCAGATGGGTATACCTGAAATGAGATATCGGATAAAGCACACGTCTCACCGCTTTTACTGTGATACGTATAACTGACGTGATTCAATTCCAGTAACGGGTTCACAACGATACCTCCTGTATGCAATTTTATGCATGTTTTATGATATGCGTTGGAGAAATTATCGTGTCTGACAAAAAAATCCAATAGCAAATTATTGCATTTCGTTTGGCTGCTTTGTGTGCGCGTTCAGTCCAGATTCCGCACGGCTTCTCTTACTGGCAGGATAAACGAGGGCGATACGGACAGCTCGTCGATTCCCATATCCAGGAAGGTCTTTGTCAGCGTGGTATCTGCGCCGAGCTCGCCGCAGATGCCGACCCAGGCGCCGCCCCTGTGCCCGTTCTCGATGACGGTCTGAATGGAGCGAAGCACGGCCGGGTGGTGGGAGTCGTAGATATTGTCCAGCTTTGGATTCTGTCGGTCAATGGCAAGCGTATACTGCGTCAGATCGTTTGTGCCGATGCTGAAGAAATCGACCTCCTTTGCGAGCTCTTCGCTGATCCAGACGGCGGCCGGCGTCTCGATCATGATGCCGACCTCCACATCTTTATAAAGGATGGCATGCTCCCGCAGCCGGGTCTTTTCCTCTTCGAGGATGCGTTTGCTCTCCCGGACCTCCTGCACGGAGATGATCATGGGGAACATGATGGAAATGTTGCCAAACGCGCTTGCGCGCAGCAGAGCGCGCAGCTGGGTGCGGAAGATTTCCTGCCGGTCCAGGCAGATGCGGATGGCGCGGTAGCCCATGGCCGGGTTGTCCTCTTTTTCCAGATGGAAATAGTCTGCCTGCTTGTCCGCGCCGATATCCAGGGTGCGGACAATGACTTTTTTGCCGGCCATGTTCTGGGCGGCCATCTTGTATGCCTTGAACTGTTCCTCCTCGGTCGGATAGTCGTCAGAATCCAGATAGAGAAATTCACTCCGGAACAGGCCGATGCCCTCGCCGTCGTTTTTTTGCACCTGGGCGAGGTCGGAGACGCCGCTGATGTTTGCGTACAGATGGATTTTCCGTCCGCTTTTTGTGACGGTCTCCTTTCCGCGGAGCTCGCGCAGGAGCTGAAGCATTTTTTCATCCTCCTGCATTTTCGCGGTCATCCTCTCCAGAGTGGCCGGATCCGGATCGATGATGACTGTGCCGGTATATCCGTCTACGACAGCGGTTTTTCCCTCCCACTCCTCCTGAATATCAATGCCGATGACGGCCGGAATTGTCATCGTGCGCGCGAGGATGGCCGTGTGCGAGTTGGAGGAGCCGTGGCGGGTCACAAAGGCCAGGATTTTGGACTTATCCAGCTGGACGGTCTCGCTGGGCGCCAGGTCGTCGGCCATCAGAATGACCGGCGACTCCAGGCTGTGCGTATCGGCGCCGGCGCCGCCAAGCACTGCGACCAGCCGCTCGGAGATATCCTTCACATCCGCGGCTCGCGCCTGCATATAGGCGTCGTCCATCTGCGCGAACAGCTCGGAAAAGTGACCTCCGGTCGCTGCGACCGCGTATTCCGCATTCAGCCCTTTCTGACGGATGATGTTATAGACAGAGTCCAGATACTCCTCGTCCTCCATCATCATTTTATGAACTTTGAAAATGGCAGCATTGTCCGCGCCCACTTCTTTTAATGCTTTCTGATAAATCGCGTCCAGCTGGGAGAGTGCGATCTCTTTTGCCGCGTCGAAGCGGGCGATTTCCGCCCCGGTATCCCCGATGTGTCTCCTCTTTACCTGCGTCTCCTTTTTGCGGTAAAGGAACACCGTTCCGATGGCGATTTTATTATAAATGGTTTTTCCCTGATATTGTTCCATGGAAGATGGCTCCTTTTTTTGCTATAGCCTGTGCCAGACTACCTTTTGAAGCAGTCCCTCAACCGCATCATATTTCGCTGGCTGTGTGCCGCTGCACATGACGTTTGCTGCGCCGGTCGCCGTGGAAAGGCGGACCGCGTCAGTAAGCGGCAGGCCGCGTTCTTCTGCGACCGCCAGGGCGGCGACGACACTGTCCCCGGCGCCCACGGTGCTCCCGACCGGGACCTTCAGCCCTTCCGCATAAATGGTTTCCTCCTCTGTCACATAAAGCGCCCCGGCACTGCCCATCGATACTACGACCTTCCGGATTCGATATTGCTCCATCAGACTGCGCGCAGCCGCCGCGAGCTCCTGCGGTTCGCTTAGCGTTTCACCAACCAGCCCGGAGAGCTCATGATCGTTTGGCTTGATCAGATAAGGCGAAGCCGCAAGCCCGGCCTTGAGCAAATCGCCGTCTGCGTCGAGAAAAACCTTCGCTCCTTTCTCTGAGGCGGCCTTTGTCCAGATGTAATAGGTGTCGACCGGAGACCCCGTTGGCATACTGCCGGAGATGACTACAATGTCGCCCGTCCCGAGCCGGGTGAGCAGCCGCTGCAGCATTCCATCCAGAATTTCTTCTGAAACGATAACGCCAGGCTCATTGATATCTGTGTTCGTCTGTTCCACCGGATCAATGATTTTCAGATTCGTGCGTGTCTCCCCGTCCACGAAGGTAAAATCTGTCTCAAGCCCCATTTCCTTTAGAGAACTCTGGATCAACTGTCCGGTATGGCCGCCCAGAACCCCGAGGGCGGTGCTCGTTCCCCCAAGCTTCTGAATGACCTTCGAGACATTGATTCCCTTTCCGCCCGGATCGGTCCGCATCCGCGCGATGCGGTTCACGGCATCCACCCTCAGGGAAGGAATCTCAACTGTTTTATCGAGCGCCGGGTTTAACGTAACCGTATAGATCATGTCTCTCTCCTTTGCCTTTTTGAAACAACAAAACGGTTGATACAAGGAAAGCCGCGCAACGAAGAATCGGTACCGTTCTCGATTTGCTGCGCAAATCGGGACATTCTTCGCGATTGTATATCCCGTACGAAGTGCGGGATGCCACCCCGGCGAGGGGGGCGCGGCCTTCATCCATACTCGTTTTGCGGGTATGGACATGTGATACAATGAAAGCCGCGCATTTAAAGTTGCGCTTCGCGCAAGGCGCGGCCTTCGTCCATACTTGCTGCGCAAGTACGGACATGTGATACAATAATCCTGAGAAAAAGATAACACAGGTTTTTCCAAAAATGTAGTGCCTTTTAAAAAAATATTAAATTTCCGGCCGGGTAAAAAAAGAACACCTTAATAAAAAATATGCCACTTTTTTCACAAAGGAATTCATTTATACTTGCGGCATCAGGAATTGTAACTGTTCAGAACAGCAGGCCAGGCAGGCCACAGACCGCCTTCTTCGAAGGTTATATGCCGCTTGTGTGTCATATGTCTGATGATGTTCTGAACGGTTACCGGGAAGTTAGTAACAAAATAAGGAGGAAAAGAATATGAAAACTAAGAAAACAACAGCAGTGCTCCTCGCGGGCGCAATGACACTGACCATGGCGTCCGGCGCCGGCATCACCGTTTCCGCGGAAGGATATGAGGGTGAGTCTCTGGTGGTCTGGACGCTGGCAAATGACCTGATTGATTTCGGCGACAGATTTGCGGAGGCATATGGCGTGGAAGTGGAGATAGTCGTGATCGAGCCGGCGAACTATCCGACGAAGATCCAGACCGCCCTGCTGGCGGGCGAGTCCGAGCCGGATATCATCGTGGCGGAGCCGCAGATGCTGGAGAGCTTCTATGAGGCGGGCTTCTTCGCGGATCTGGATCAGTTTGGCGCACAGGATTACGCGGATCAGATCGTAGACTATGTATGGCAGGCAGGCCAGAGCTCAGACGGTGTGCAGAGAGCGATTTCCTATCAGATCACACCGGCAGGCATGTATTATCGCCGCGACATCGCTCTGGAAGTATTCGGAACAGATGACCCGGATGAGATCGCGAAGCTGTTCGCAGATTATGACACGATCCTTGAGACCGCGCAGACTATGAAGGACGCGGGCTACCGCATCTTCGCATCGGATGCTGAGATGAACTATTTCTCAGGAGACGAGGCATGGGTAGTGGATGGTGAGCTGAACGTTGCGCAGTCCAGATATGATTACATGGATCTTTGTATTGCCCTTTATCAGAATGACCTGACCGCATATGCGAACCAGTGGTCGACGCCGTGGTATCAGGCGATGGCAGGCGCGATTCCGATCCTGACGGCTGATATCCAGAGCTATTCGGACGATTCCGTAAATGTGTGGGATTCCGAGTCCTTTGCGGAAGCGACCGCGGATTATGATACGACGGAAGTCTTCGCGTTCGGCCTTCCGAGCTGGGGCGTTCTGACCATGAGAGATAACGTAGGCGAGACCTCCGGCCTCTGGGGTGTATGCGCAGGCCCGAGCTACGGCTTCGGCGGCGGTACCTTCATCGGGATCTCCTCTCAGTCCAAAAAGCAGGAGCTTGCATGGGAATTCGTGAAGTTCTGTACTCTGACCGAGGACACGGCCGAGTGGTGGATCGAGTATTCCGAGGGGGATGCGGTTTCTCTGATCTCCGTACTGGAAGCACACGCGGACGATGAGAATGAAGTCTACGGCGGACAGAAGCTGTATGCGCTGTGGCTGGAGCTGGCGGAAGGCATCGATTATTCCCTGGTTACCTCTTATGATACGGCAATCGGTGATGCGTGGGGCAGCGCGATTTCCTCGATCAAGACGGGCGAGATGGAAAAAGAGGACGCCATCAATAATTTCTATGATACGATTGAAGCCACCTATCCGGAACTGACCGTTACGAGAGAGTAAGGACAGAAGGAAAGCAGAGCTTTAAAAGAGGGAATCCTATGAAAGATAAACCCATAAAGAGAAGGAACATTCTGGACCGGTACAACCGGATGGGCTACCTGTTCTGCGCTCCGTTTGTGATCGTATTTCTGATTTTTTCCGTCTATCCGGTGCTCCGGACACTTTATATCAGTTTTACGGACGCCAAACTGACGACGATGAACTCGAGCTTTACCGGACTGTCCAATTATATACGAGTCGTCAATGACAAATTTTTCTGGAAAGCGCTCGGAAATACCGTGCGGATCTGGGGCGTGAACATCGTTCTGCAGCTGGGGCTGGCGTTCCTGCTCACGATCGTGTTCAGCGATGTAAAATATAAAATGCGCGGACTTGGAATTTTCCGCGCGCTGTATTACCTGCCGAACATCATCGCCGCGACTTCCATCGCGTTCCTGTTCCAGACGCTTCTGGACTGGCGGTATGGTACGTTTAACCAGATCATCAATATGGTGTGCGGGTTCTTCGGGAGGAGCTACAATCCGATTGACTGGCTCGGCTCTTCCGCGACGGCCGGTTATGTGATCGCTGTGATCAGCGCCTGGATGTGGTTTGGCAATTCCTTTATTATGCTGATGGCCGGCGTACAGGGTATTTCGAGAGAATATTTTGAGTCCGCCGCGATTGACGGAGCCGGGAGATGGACGATTTTTGGAAAGATCACTCTGCCGCTCCTTCGCCCGATCATGCTGTATGTGACGATCACATCCCTGATCGGCGGTCTGCAGATGTTCGATCTGCCGTATCTGATGTCCACGAAGAGCAGCGCTTCTTACCAGTCAGTACAGACCGTAGTTATGTATCTCTATAAATTCGGCTTCGAGACCGGGACGACCCAGATCGGCTACGCGTCGGCGATTGCGTACATGCTTTTCCTGATCATCCTGGTATTCTCGATCATCCAGCTGAAATTCTTAAATAAGGAGGACTGAAGCTATGTCGACATGGGATAACATTAA
Source organism: Lachnospiraceae bacterium (assembly GCA_021202075.1). Classification (GTDB taxonomy): domain Bacteria; phylum Bacillota; class Clostridia; order Lachnospirales; family Lachnospiraceae; genus Choladousia. The sequence continues at coordinate 124,455 of JAJQDT010000031.1, forward strand.
AAAAGGAATCCTCTACCTGCTTCTGATCCTCCTGGCCGTCACCTGCCTGATCCCGTTTCTTCTGATGATGGTCAACGCCACCAGAAGCGGCAGCGAGATCGTGAGTTCATTTACACTGATTCCGAGTACGCATCTGAAAGAGAACTGGGGGCAGGTATTTTCGTATTTTAACCTGTTCAAGGGTATGTTCAACAGTATCCTTGTGGCAGTTCCAGCGACACTGCTGTGCGCGTATTTTTCGTCTCTGACAGCCTACGCGCTGGCCATGTACAAATTCAAAGGAAGCAGGGTGCTGTTTTATACGATCCTCATTTTCATGATGATTCCCGGACAGCTCAGCCTGATCGGTTTCTACAACCTGTGTACATCCCTGCATCTGGTGAATTCGTATATTCCGTTGATCATCCCGGCGATCGCGTCGCCCGGGACGGTCTTTTTCCTGAGACAGTATGTCCTTTCGACGCTTCCGCCGGAGCTGATCGAGGCGGCCAGAATTGATGGGGCGAATGAAATATACTCGTTCCACAGGATCGTGATACCGATCATGTCGCCCGGCATTGCGACCATGTCCATCGGCTGCTTCATCGGCAACTGGAACAGCTATCTGCTCCCGATGATCATCCTGAACAAGAATGAGAAGTTCACTCTGCCTGTCATGATGGCGACGCTGAAGGCCTCTACGGACATCAACGCGAACCAGGGTGCAATCTACCTCGCGGTGGCAATCTCGGTCATCCCGATCATCATCGTATTCTGCTTCTGCTCGAAGTACATCATCGGAAGTATTTCCGTGGGCAGCGTAAAGGGCTGACGGAAAGAACCGGATGTATAACTGAATTTTAATCTGCACCTGACGGTAAAAGCACCGGGCAGAAGCGGGTTACAGAAATAAGAGTTGTATTGGAAATGCCGGGGCGTAAACTCCGGCGTTTCTGCTTACATATTCCGTTTGCACAGAAGTTAAAGCAAAATATCCGAAAAACACAAAATAGAAATGCCGAAAAATACAAAACAAAAATGCCGAAAAAAGAAAAATGGAAATGCCCAAAAGCGCAAAAATGCCTTGAAAAATCCTGTTTTACGCGATATGCTTGTATTTGCAGAAGCGCATAATGCACGCATACTTTATTATGCGGATGACACGGGACTCGAAGCGGATGCGGTATATCAAATGGAGAATGGTGAATACGCATTGATTGAGATCAAAACCGGAACAAATAATAATGAGTAGTTGTCGCTATTGCTGTGAAGCGGGAGAAAGGAAAAAGGATGAATAAAAATAGTTTACTTTCGATCATTTTGCTGCTGTCAGTGATGGTCAGTTTGCTTTCTGCGGATATGTCATCCGCTTCCGCAGGCGATGAAGGCACAGCAACGATTTTTCAAACTGGTGCTGCCGGGAGCGATGCTGTCACTCCGGGATGGAGTGAGCATGCCAATGATCCGGTCACACTCAGCTGGTACATCAACTATTCCTGGTTTTCGACCGGATGGGGCGGGAATGTCGTGTCGCAGAAGATCACGGAGGAGACCGGCGTTTCGGTGAATTTTGTTACGCCTGCGGGGACAGAGTCGGAGAAGCTGGCCGCGATGATCTCCGCGGATTCGCTGCCGGATATCATCACGCTCGGCTGGTGGGAGACGCAGCTGGAGGAAATGATCGACAAGGATATGGTCTATGCGCTTAATGAACTGGCGGATGAATATGAACCGTACTTTTACGCGGCGGCGGACGACGCGGTGATCGCCTGGTATGAGAAGGAGGATGGGAATCTCTACTGCTATCCGAATTCCTTCTATACGCCGTCAGACTATGAGACTTATGACGAGATTGGCTCGAACCAGACATTTCTGGTTCGCAAGGATATCTATGAGGCGATCGGAAGTCCCGACATGTCGACGCCCGAGGGCTTTATGGAGGCGGTCAGGATTGCGGCGGAGATGTTCCCGGAGGTTGACGGGGAGCCTTTGATCCCGATCGGCGCGGACGTGTTTACCTCTCAGGGGAACAATTCCTTTGACAAGTATCTGCAGAATTTCCTCGCGATCCCGTATGAGGATGAGAATGGTATGTATTATGACCGATACACGGATGAGGAATACATCACATGGCTGAAGGTGTTTCGGCAGCTGAATGAAGAGGGCTATCTGGCGACGGATATTTTTGTCGATCAGAGGACGCAGATGGAGGAAAAGATCGCGCAGGGACGGTATTTCTGCATGCTCTATCAGCGCACGGATATGGAGGATCAGGAAAAAATCCTTTACGCGAATGATCCGGACAGCATTTACATTGCCGTGGATGGCCCGGCGAACAGTGCGGGGGATGATCCGGTACTGCCTGGCGCGGGGCTGAACGGCTGGACCGTGACGCTGATCTCGAAAAACTGTTCTGACCCGGAGCGGGCAATTGAGCTGATCACGTATCTGATGAGCGAAGAAGGGCAGCTCGTGACGTATCTCGGCGTAGAAGGCGTCACCTATGACGTCGTAGACGGGGCTTATGTGGTAAAGGATGAGGTACAGGAGCTTCTTAACTCCGACCGGTTGGAATATAACCGGCTGTACGGGGCGGACGATACCTACTGGATGTTGCAGAATAATGTGATGCAGCTTCAGTGGAGCCAGTCGTCCGACGCATCGGAGGATCCGTGTCTGGCGATGGAGGAGTGGACGTATCCATATACGCATTATCTTGGCCAGTATGAGATCAGCTTTTCTCTGGATACAGAGGTCGGCTATAGCTGGAACGCCATTGAAATACTCTGGGGGGAGACATTGCCGGAGCTGTTGCTGGCATCCTCGGAGGAGGAATTTGACGAAATACTCGATTCCTTTGTGGCTGCGCGTGACGCGCTTGGCTACAATGAGGTGGTAATTGCCTGCATGGAAAAGATTCAGGACGCGAAAGAGAGGCTTGGGATGACATGAGGCTGCGCGCAAAATGGCGCAGTCTGCGCCTGAATGCCAAATTTACATTTGTGATTGTTCTGCTGGTATGGGTGCCGGTGATAGCGTTTGCTCTGATGTTTTTCCATAACAGGCAGGAGAACCTGATGAAGGACGCCTCTTCCGCCATGGAGCTGGAGCTGCAGGATACCTATACTCAGCTTATCGCCTGTGTGGATTCGGTAAATATGTCAGCACAGCTGTTTTTGAGCGACACATCCCTGACTGCTTTTCTGGAACAGGTCAGCGCCGACGGGGAGATGTCGACGCAGGAGATCCGCTCATTTTATAATGTGACGGTCGCATCTCTGGAGCGCCTGATTTACAACAACCCTTATCTTTACCAGATCCGCGTTTACGCAGAAAGCGATACCATGCAGGAAATGATGCCGGTGCTTTACCGGCGGAGCCGGATGGAAAAGCTCGCCTGGGCAAAGGCGGATGAGACGACGTGGGAGGGCTGGCATTTTGACTACGAGGATGTCCTGTTCGGCGCGGACACATCCCAGAGCGGAAAAAGGATTGCTTCCTGTGTCACGAAGATAGAATCCTACGGCTACGGGGAAATCGGAGTGCTGGAGGTGGCCATTAATATGGAAACACTGTTCCCGGAGCTTTATAAACCGGGTGAGGATCTGTGGCATTGCTTTGTGGACGGGGACGGCACGGTTTATTTTGGGGAGGATGCCGGCGATACGCACAAAGCGCAGGCGGAGAACATCCTTTCGGAGCTTGAACCGGGGGAGACCGGGGAAAGCTCACTTACCACGATTCGCACAGGCGGGGATACGTTTCTGGCGGGCAGCTTTTACATCAAAGGGCTTACCGGGACGTGGGTTTCCGTATATGATATGAGCGCGGTCATGAAGAAATGGAATGTAACGAGAAATCTCGTCTTTGCTCTGATCGCTGCGATCCTTCTTCTGCTTACCTGGGTGATCAACCGGATTGTGAACGGACTGCTTAAGGGTTTTTACAATGTGCTTGGCACGGTTCGGGAGGTGCAGAAGGGCGACCTGGACGCGCGCGTGCCGCTGGAAGGATATGAACAGGGCTTAGAGGGGAATTATGCCGCGCCAGTGACTGGTTCCGCGCAGGACGGGACCCTGGCAGCGGCGCCGATGACCAATGTGGATGAGACCGGTGAGCTGGCCTGCCAGGTCAACCGCATGCTGGATCATATCAATGAGCTGATGGAGGAAAATATCCACAGGGAGATTCTCGCAAAGAATGCGGAGATCCGCTCCCTGCAGAACCAGATCAACGCGCACTTTATCTATAATGTGCTGGAATCCATCAAGATGATGGCGGAGATTGAAGAAAAATATGAGATTTCCGACGCGGTGACCAGGCTTGGAAAGCTTCTTCGCTACAATATGTACTGGAAGTCCGGTACTGTGACCGTGCGGGAGGAGATTGAATACATCCGGAATTACATTGCACTCATGAACCTGCGCTTTGACTATGAGATTTATCTGTCGGAAAATCTTTCGGAGCCTGTGCTGGAACAGGAAATCCCAAAGATGACACTGCAGCCGATTGTGGAGAATTCGATCTGTCATGGGATCGAGCAGATGGCGGAGGATACGAACATCTATGTCAAAGGGTTTATACAGGATGGAGACTGTATCATAGATCTGACGGACGCGGGAAATGGGATGAGCCAGGAACGGCTTGCCTGGCTGCAGAAGAAGCTTGCCGGAGGATTCGAGCCGGACGAAAGCAATGCGAAAACACCTGGCTTTGGGAGTCCGGGAGCGGAAGAGGCGGATTACGAAAAAACCGATTCCGGGCGGCCAGAATCAAAAACATCACAGTCCGGTATTGGACTGAAAAACGTGCAGGATCGAATCCGTCTGTCCTTTGGGCCCGCCTATGGGATTTGGGTGGCTTCCAGAGAGGGGTGCTATACCAAGGTCCGGATTCGGATTCCGGTAAAAAACAGGTAAAAGGCCTGAGTGTGGGTATCACAGGAGGTTAAAACAGCGAATGCAGACGATCCTGATCGTGGAGGATGAAAAACTGATCCGGCAGGGAATCCGGGTAATAATCCAGCGCAGCGGTGTGCCTGTGGAGAACATCATTGAGTGCAGCAACGGGCAGATGGCGCTGGAGGTGTTAAACAGCCAGAAGGTGGACGTCATGTTCACCGATATCCGCATGCCCAAAATGGATGGCATCGAGCTGGTAAAGGCGATGCAGAGCCTGCCGCATCAGCCGCTCACCGTGGCGGTCAGCGGTTACGACGATTTCTCTTATGCGGTGGAGATGATGCGCGGCGGCGTCCGCGAATACCTGTTAAAGCCGGTGGATCGTGATAGCCTCAGGATAATTCTGGAAAAACTGGAACAGGAGATAACAGCTGCGCGTGAGGAGGAGACGCGGAAGATGGTATCTGACCGTGGGCGGCTTCGCCTGATTATGGAATCAGAGGATATGTCGGATGCCCAGAGAACTGCCATCCAAGAGCAGCTGGAGGGACAGCTTTTCTCTTCCTATGAGGTGTGCTGCTTTGCCGGCCTTTCGGCGCCTGTACCTGAGAAAAAAGGTTTTTTTCTGATGCTGGACGAGCTTTCGGCAGGAAGCATCTGCATTGTGGAAAGCGGAAGCAGTTCTTTTCTGCTGAAAAATGAGCTCGGCGACGCATGTGTCGGAGTCAGCCGGGTGCACAGCGGAGCCGGCGGGCTGCGGCAGGCATATCTGGAAGCGGCACAGGCGAGAAAGGAAGCATTCTGTCGCTGTGCGCACACCTGCTGGTTTTCTGCCGCTGATGTGACGCCGCTTCCTGCGGCAGATCCGTCTCTGGAAGAAATTAAAAAACTGGTGCAGATGCTTGGCACAGACCGCTTCGGAGAATGCCGGTATCAGGTTGTGCAGTTTTTACAGAAGGTAAAACGTGGCGTGTATACTCCTTTGCAGATGGAGCATTATCTGAGCAGATTGCTTGACCAGATTCGGACCGCCTACGCGGCTGTTCTGAAAATACGGCCGGATACAGTCGAACCATCGGATACAAAGACACTGCCGGACTTGCCAAAGCGGCTCACGGACATCTATTCCTGGCGGAGCCTGGACGAATATGCAGAAGCCTTAAGCCAGTGGCTGGACACGGTGCATGAGAAAACGGATAACCGTTCGGACGAGTTCCGCAATCGGCAGAAGCTTGAAAAAGCCATCCGCTACATTCACGAAAATTACAGCAGTGACCTGAACATGGCCGTGGTGTCAAACCATGTCTCTATGAACTATTCCCTGTTCTCGCAGGAATTCAAGCAGTACACCGGAGAAAACTTTGTCAGCTATTTACGGAGCCTTCGGATGGAAGAGGCGAAAAGGCTGCTGAAGCAGACACAGCTGCGCGTGGTAGAGATCAGCCAGAAGGTCGGCTATGAAAATGAGAAGCATTTTATGAAAACGTTTAAGGCCGTGTACGGGGTATCGCCCTCGGAGTTCCGCAAAAATCAGGAGTACTCGGAGCTTTCATGAGGCTTTCAAAAGGCTTTCATAAGGCGCTGAGCTTCAGAATGTAAAATCGTCCGGCGGGCGATTCGGCGGTACCGCCTTACATTTTCAGCGTGATTCTTAATGTACATTGATGCATTGCCCGTGCCACAGATTCGCACGGCAAATCCGGGACTGCTCACGGAAACAGTTCCTCCACGCTCTCCACATCAGCCGCATTCACGATCCTGCATTCAGAGAAGACATGGATCTCATAGGGCTTTGTGTGCAGGCGGTTGTAATTATCCAGATAGGTTTCAATGCTCCGGGTGAAGAAATTCGCCCGGTTTTGTTTTTCGGCTTCACTGACCGATGCGAGGAAAAGGAATTCCCCGCCGCCCTGATGAGAGACACATACATCAATGCATTCATCGGGGGATACCGCGCCCTCCAGTGCGTGCCCCGCGACACAGATGGCAAAGTCCCGTTCTGCCCGCCCGTATTTTTTTGCGATCAGCTGCAGATCGGACACTTCGAAACGCATGGCGAGCAATGCCCTGCCATCACGGAGAGCGGCGGCGAGAAGCTGACCGGATCTCCTGCGGAATCCGCCGCGGCCAGGCAGATGTGTCAGTTCGTCGCGGTCACTGATATCCTCCAGCCGATGGACGAGTACGCCGGTCTGACGGACGTCAGAAATGCGTGCGAGCATGGAGTTGATATTGCGCAGAAACAGAAGCAGCGAAAAGCCTGCCCAAATTCTTCCGTCCATGAATGCCATGACGGCATAGCCGAACTCCCGCTCCCCATAAAAGAGCGGGAAACAGATATAAGAAGGACTTGCTTCGCCGTACAGATAATCCGGAAGAATGTTTTTCCCGGAGAAACGGCATTCCGCCAGGCGGGCGCCGTTGCGGAACGCAAACGCCATCTGAATCTGATCCGGACTTTCCGGGGCGTCAGGTATGGAAGCGATACGGCGAATGTGCCCCGAGATGTGATCCCAGTCCGGGTACAGGCAGATGTAGAACTCCCTGCAGCCTTCAATCGAAGTAGTAAAATCTTCAAACAGATTCATGCCGTCGTCCAGATCCGTCACGGAGTGAATGGCAGCGGAAAGCTTGATATCTGACAGCATGGCGGTCTCCCGGTTCTCCACCTTGCGCAGCAGATGATTTTCGTAGAAAAGAGGATTCGGCAGAGTCTGCTTTTTCTGTGCGCAGCAGGAGCCGCGGTAGATGGGATGGGACGGTATAACCGTCTCCTCCGGGAGCGGAGCTTTTCCGGTAAAACAGTCGCGCAGCAGATCAAAGGCTTTTGTCCCCAATTCATAGACAGGGAAGGTCACGGTCGTTAGATCCGGCGAACAGTTTCGGCTGATGGTGAGGTCGTCGAACCCGGTCACACAGATGTCTTCCGGGATCCGAAGCCCCTGTTTTAAAAGATATTCCATTGCGATCACGGCCATGCGGTCATTATAGCAGAGGATGGCGTCCGGTTTTTTCTGTCCTGCAAAGAATGCTTCAAGCGCGGAAGCAACCGATTCTCCTGTATAGGAGCAGTCCGCAGCGTCTTGCGCGTCAAGGGCCAGTCCGTACTTCTGCATCGTCTGCGCACACAGATCCCGCCGGGGATCAGAAGAATCGCGCTCGGACGCACTGCCCAGATAACAGATGCGGCGGCAGTGATGCTCCTGGATCAGATGGATCGTAAGCTCTCTGGCACAGAGTCCGTTTTCGAGTATCAGGTGCGGAAAGACGGTGTCATACTGTGCGATCTCCAGGATCGGACAGGTGCATTTCTCAGACAGGGTATGTGCGACCAGATCCCGGAGATCCTTCCGCAGGTAGGTGCCGGAGATGAAGACGACTCCGGAAAAGTCCTCAAAACGAGGGATCCGCAGGATGCTTTTTTCTCCGTTCGCGTATGCGCCGAAATCCTCCCCGTCCGCGGTCGCGAAAAACTCAGTGGCATATCCGTATTCCTTTGCCCGGTCCGTAATACCCTGACAGAGATTCCTCTGATAATCTCCGAAAATGTGAGAGACAAAGACCCCGATCTTTTTGGACTGATACATATACAACACCCCGTTCTTCGTTCGTTTCCTGATCCGATGGCATCAGCCGGATTGGATTTTCTGATGGCAATTTCGCGTTCAAATCCAACTCATGCCTGTCGACCCTGTGCCTTAAGATTACCACGAGGCCCATGGGAATTCAACCAGAGGACAAAATTATTTTTACCCCAAATCCACAGGTTATTTTGCGACAGTTCCTTAGTCTGCCTCACCCCGTGAATAGTAAGTACGCCCGGCAAATCTGCAATCCATACTGTTTCAGTCTTGATAAGAGTGCAGCGCCCATTCCTTACATACGGCAGAGCCGGAATACCCTGATCGGAAAGAAAAGCCTCATAATCGAGGAAGCCACGGAAAGCAGTGACGCGGAAAAAATAACACTTTCAGAAAAAATGATACTTTCCGGAAAAAATGACACCGATTAGAAATCAGTATTTTGTTATCATGATTTGCCCGACAAAAGGTCATTTTCCAATCGATGGGCACTACATATGGTATTCGATTGCATATGAATATTACCATGTATTGTGTCCGATTCTTAGAAAACAGGCTTTTGTCGCTCGAATCTTATCATAAAAAAACGAAGCAGAAACGAAACCGGAGGCAAAAATAAGGCAACAATTTATAATTTAAAAAAGGGAAGAATGACAATGAATGGATACAGGATGGTCATCGCGGATGACGAAAAAATGATCCGGGACGGATTGGCTCAGATGAGGTGGACGGAACGGCAGATCGAGGTGGTCGGCGTAGCCAAAAACGGTCTGGAAGCGCAGGAATACATAGACAGTGTGGAGTTTGATGTTTTACTGACGGATATCAAAATGCCCGGAATGGGTGGGGTGGAACTGGCAAAGAATCTGCAGAAAGCGAATCCTGTCTCAAAGACGATTCTGCTCAGCGGCTATGGAGAATTTTCTTTTGCGCAGCAGGCGCTCGGATGCGGTGTGTTTGATTATATATTAAAGCCATCCACGCCGGAACAGATTCTCGAGAGCGTGGGAAGAGCCTGTGAAGCGATTGAGAAGGAAAGACAGGCGAGGAAGTATGTCTGGAATCTGGAGCAGAAGGTAGACGGTTATCAGGAGGTATTAGGCGTCAGGGAAGTAGTGGAAAAGGCGGAACAATCCGAAAAATCGACCAATATTCATGATATTCTCTCTTACATTTATGCCAACTACGCGGAAAACCTCACGCTTTCCGCATTGGCGGAGCAATTTTATTTCAGCCCTGTCTATATGAGCTCTTACATCAAACGGCATACCGGGCATACCTTCCTGGAGATTCTGACTTCCGTGCGGATGTTTCATACGGCCCGGCTGCTGCGGGAGACTTCGATGAAAAACCGTGAGATCGGGATGCGTGTCGGCATACTGGACGAGCGTTATCTGGGACAGGTATTTAAGAAAGCATATGGGATTACGCCCTATGAATACCGAAAGAAAGCGTCCGATCCGTCAGGGACAGCGGACGGAACGGAAACGTTGGAAAGCTATATGCGAAAGATTGGCGTAGGAGAATAAAAATGATCGGCTGGTTTCGAAAGAAGGTGCAGGGCTTTAGTTTCAGCAGAAAGCTGATTCTTATTTATCTGGTGGTAATTCTGGTTTCCATCCTGGGCAGTTCCGCACTCTCCTACGCGTTTTCTGCGAGAACCATGCGGGAGAGGACCTATGACTATCTGAAAAATCTTGCTTCCGTGACGATGTCCAAGGTGGAACTTTCTGTAGAAAATGTGGAAAATACCGCGTTTTACATTTCAGGAAATGAGGATATGCAAAACCTGCTTTATCAAAGCTATGATGAGACAGACCGAATATCAAGGTACAGGCAGTATGACGAGGTCTGCAATCTTCTCTCTTATTATGTTTTCCTTTCGCAGGAAATCTCTTCCATTTATATTAATGCGACAGACGGACAGAGCTACAGTTATACCAAATTCAACCGGGTTTCTCCTGATGAAGAGCTCTGGAATGAGGAGCGGGAATGGATCTGTACAGATGGACATGTCTATCTGCGCCGAGCCATGTACCGTTTTGAGGATCAGTCACTTCTGGGGATGATGCTCATCGATGTACAGCCGTCGACTTTTTATGAAATTGTAAAAGGTATTTCTTATGACGCCGGAAGCATTGTGTATGTTATAGATCAGGAAGGATGCATCGTATCCGGTCAGAACACGGAGATGACGGGGCAACGGCTGTCAGATGTGCTTTTGGAAACGGTTGATTCCGATGGAGACTATGATGCCGGGAATCAGGATGGCAGTGGGGCAGAGAACAATGAGAAGCTTGAAAGCGTTTCGCTGGACGGGAGCCGGTACGCTCTTTATACCGGATGTGAGATTGAAAACGGCTGGAAGCTGGTGCTTGCAATTCCGGAAACCTACTTTATGTCGGATATTCAGAGGCTGCAGGTCTATATGACTGTTTTATTGACTGTGACCTGTCTGCTGGCTGTAGGGCTCGTTGTGGTTGTGGGAAAAGGGATTACCCGCCCGATTACCAGTCTTTGTGAAGCCATGAAAAGGTTCGGTCAGGGTGATTTTGATGTGAGCTGTGAGACAGAAGGGGAAGACGAGATTGCCGTTCTGACGAAGAGCTTTAATCAGATGGTGGCAGATATACGTACCCTGATTGATGAGGCGTATGAGCAGGAGAGGATGCAGCAGGAGATAGAAATGAAATCACTCCAGATGCAGATCAATCCCCATTTTCTCTACAACACTCTGGATACGATCAACTGGATCGCGCGGATGAACGGCGTGGACCAGATCGGAGATCTGACGTATTCTCTTGGCAGCCTGATGCGGTATTCTCTCTCCAAAAAGGATTTTGTGACGATTGATGAGGAACTGAAAAATCTGAAAGACTATGTGGAGATTCAGAATGTCCGCTATGGAGACCGCATGACCGTGTCTTATGAGGTGGATCCGGAGCTTCTGGACACGTATATACCAAAGCTCCTGCTGCAGCCGATCCTGGAAAACGCAATCATTCATGGAGTAGAGGATAAGATTGAGCCCGCGCAGATACAGATCCGCGTGTACCATGAGGAAGAAAATCTGTATATGATCGTTGAAGACGACGGCGTCGGGATGTCTCTGGAGGCGATTGAGAGACTGCTGGATCTGCATCCGGCGGAATCCGGCCGTGAATCCATGCAGCGCACCGCCGTGGATTCGGCGGATGGCTGCCGGGCCGGGAACGAAGCGCGGAACTCTCTTTCGTTGGGGACTTCGAAAGACTCTTCCGGGACACATACTTCCATCGGAGTGAACAATGTCAATCGCAGGATCCAGAAAGTATTCGGGCCGACAAGCGGCGTACTGATTCAGAGCCAGCTTGGCGCCGGAACGAAAGTGACTCTGCGGATGAAAATTTTGCGGCAGGCGCCGGACATCCGGATGAATTATAATGAATAATCGTCAGCGGCCGCAGTCCGGCATCATATGATTCGAACGACAAAAGGGACATGATACTACGGATTGCTCCGTGCTTCGCACTCACGCATCTCCGCTATCGCTCCCTTGTATCATTATATGAGGCGATATGTTAAGAATTTCAACATTTCTCTTAAGAATCTCTGTACATATCACCCTTCAATTTTTTTATAATCAATGCATAAAAAAACTGAACGGGCGGTGAGGCCCGGTCAAAGAAGGAGGTCATTATGAGTAAGAAAGTATTAGCAGCAACGTTGGCGGCAGCTATGACACTGGGGCTTACAGCATCGGTGCCGGTGATGGCGGATGAGGAACAGGTGACAATCAAAGTGTTTTCCAACCTTCCGGACCGGACAAGCGGGCAGGGACTGATTGAGCAGACGCTCTTCGATATGTATATGGAGGAGAACCCGAATGTCACGATTGAAGTCGAGGCGCTGGATGATGAGAGCTATAAGACCAAGTTCAAGGCGTACGCATCGGGAACCAGCATGCCGGATCTGGTCAATGTGTGGGGCCAGCCGGCATTCATCAGCGAGGTGATTGAAGCGGGGCTTCTGGCAGAGCTGAACGCGGATGATTACGCGGATTACAATTTTCTGGATGGTTCGCTGAACGGCTTCTCCGATGATGGAAAGCTGTATGGACTTGCGAGAAATACAGATGTCATGGGTTTTTACTACAACAAGGCAATCTTTGAGGAGTGCGGCGTGGATGTGCCGACGACCTGGGATGAACTGATCGCAGCGGTGCAGACAATCACGGACGCAGGCTATATCGCGATTTCCATGGACGGCTCCGATAAATATCCGATCGCGATTCTGATTGAGGACATTTATCAGAAAGTCGCGGGCAGTGCCGATACCTACAGCAATGCAGTAGCAGCGGTGGAATCCGGCAGTTATGACGAAAACTGGACACAGGCGGCGCAGATGGTTCTTGACCTTGTAGAGGCGGGCGGATTCCAGACCGGATTTGAGACGACGGATTACGGCACAGCCCTGAATCTGTTCACAAATGGTCAGGCAGCGATGTACTACATGGGAAGCTGGGAGATGTCCATGGCGACCAATGAGGACATTGATGAAGAATTAAGAAGCAATATCAGCGTATTTACCATGCCGGTAGTAGACGGCGGAACCGGTACGGCGACGGAGATCTGCGCATGGAACGGCGGCGGATATTCGGTGACGGCAAATTCCGAAGTAAAAGAGGAGACAATCGCTCTGCTGAACTACATGTTCGAGCCGGATCACTGGTCAAAGCTCGCGTGGGAGAATGGCGTGTGTATGTCTGCCCAGAATTTCAGCGATTATCTGACCGGGGAAGAGACCTCCCTGCAGCTTGAGTGGATCGACATCGTAAGCAGCTCGACCAGTGTTTCCGGAACCCCGATCAACGATCTGGGCACGAGCGAATTTAAAACCGTGTGCGAGGATTCCTGTGTAGAACTGGCGATCGGAAGCATCTCTGTTGAGGAATTCTACAACGCGCTTGCGGAACTGGCACAGTAAAAGGCCGGTGTGTCAATCAGAACTGGCTGAATTTATGACGATACGGTCAGCCGTTATGTCCAGAGAAAAGTGTATATGGATTCGAATCAGAACCCGAAATGAACAAAGATTATCAAAAATCAGGGGGGAGAAATTGCTCCCTCCTGATTTTTCTATAAATTAGGAAAGTTCTCCGAACCTCCCTATTATAGAAAAATTTATGCGAAAGAAAAGCTATAAACAGAAGACATTCTGCGATGGAAGGAGGAAGACTATGAAGAAATTATACAGCAACAAGGCCATTATTTTCAGCCTTGTCGCTCCGGGATTATTTCTGTTTACTGTGGCAATTCTCGCGCCGATTCTCCTGAGCGTGTATTACAGCTTTACGAATTATTCCGGTATTGGAGACTACTGGTTTATCGGTGTTGAAAACTACACGGCGCTGTTTCAGGATTCTGTGTTCTGGACAGCTCTGAAAAACTCGCTGTTTCTCGCGATCGGCTTTATCTGCATTCAGCATCCCCTGGCCGTATTTGTGGCTGTAAAGCTGGATAAGCTGCAGGGAAAAGCAGAGGGCGTTTTCCGCTGTATCTTTTTTATCCCAAATGTGATTTCCGTAGCGGTGATCGCCTATCTGTGGAAATTTATTTACAACCCGAATTTTGGGCTGCTGCAGAAAATACTGGAGTTTTTCGGTTACAAAGGAACCATCAACCCGCTCGGCTCCGGAACAGCGATCTGGGCCGTGCTTGTCGTTCTGATCTGGCACGGATTTGGATGGGGCATGCTGATTTATTATACCGGCGTCAAAAATATTGACCCGGTGATGTACGAGGCCGCGGCGATTGACGGAGCGTCCGGGACGGCGACTTTTTTCCGGATCACGCTGCCGATGCTCAAGCCGATCATCCAGATCAATGTGACAATGGCGATTATCTCCGCCCTGAAGCAGATGGAGACGGTATATCTTCTGACGGACGGAGGTCCGGGGAATGAGACGCAGTTCATGGCGAGTTATCTGTATAAGCAGGCGTTCAGTTCCTACAAATACGGCTATGGAAATGCGATCAGCGTCATTTTTATTCTGATCTGTCTGCTGGCAAATGTACTCTTGCAAAAAGTCTTTCAGGAAAAAGAAGCATAGGAGGTGTCAAAAGAATGAACAGTGTTTTATCTAAGCAGTCTGTGATTAAAAGGAGAATCTGGATCGCTGTGTTTATTGTGATCGCTTTCATCCAGCTGTTTCCTCTGATCTGGCTGATCGATTTTTCTCTGTGTAAAAGCAACGAACTCTTTACGAGCGGCATTCTGGTCTGGCCGGAGGAAATTCAGTGGGTAAATTATTTTCTGGCGTTTCGGGACGGGCATTTTCTCCACTATCTCGGCAACAGTTTGCTGATCAATACGCTGGCCGTGGTACTGGTCATTCTGATTTCAGTGATGGCTTCTTTTGCGTGTACGCGCATGCACTGGAAGCTGAAAAATGTGGCGGCAGTAATCATGGTGATGGGCATGATGATCCCGATTCACGCGACACTGCTTCCGAACTATGTGATCTATGACCGGCTGAAGCTCACCGATACGATCTGGGCGCTGCTGATTCCCTATGTCGCTTTTTCTCTGCCGCAGGGTTATTTCCTGACGTCAGGCTTTATGTCGTCGATACCGAGGGAGCTGGAGGAAGCGGCGCTGATTGACGGGTGCGGCGTCTACCGCGTTGTGTTCACAATTATCCTGCCGCTGATGAAATCATCCATTGCCACGGTGGCAATCATGACCTACTTAAATAACTGGAATGAATTTATGATGGCTACAACCTACTTAAGCAGTGATAAATGGAAGACACTGCCGTTCTGTATACTGGAATTTACTGGGCAATACTCATCGAACTACGCGGTGCAGTTTGCAGTCATGGCGCTCTCAGCGGCGCCCGCGATTATCGTATATGTATTCCTGAATAAACATATCACAAAAGGCGTTGCACTGGGAGCGGTAAAGGGATAACGCTATTTCTTCAAGTTAGCGTAAAATTTTTGTAGGAAAATAGTGAAGGGAACACCCGTTCGTGTTA